>CAZCXK010000129.1:0-12849 GCA_964502605.1 uncultured bacterium | reverse complement strand
GGTGGCGGTGGCGGTGGCGGTGGCGGTGGCGGTGGTGGCGGCGGCAAGGGTTCGACCTGAACCTGAATCGCAACTGGAGTAGAGGTAGAAACCCGATCGTTGGCCTGTAGTGAGAAGGCAGTTTCTAACCCAATTGCGTCGGTAGGGGGCGTGTAGACCAGGGTATCGGTGGTAAGCACCACATCGCCAACTGCTAATAAAACGCCATTGCGAGTGAGCGTGGCTCCAGGGGCGATCGCCAAAACGACTAGCTCAGTCACGTCAGTATTCACATCAGTGGCCACAAATCCCGACAGCGGAATGCTCACCGATTGGCCTTCGTCGGTGGTAAACGGAGCCGGACTAGGTGGCAGTGTCGGCGGCGTGTTGACCGAGGCAATATTGATTCTGGCTGGAGTTCCAGCCGCAGTGCCGCCTGTGGGCAACACCGGGAAGCTAGCCGCAGGAGAGGATTCTATCTGATTCTCACCAGAACGGATCGTGCCTGCTGTACCGTTTTCGGTCGCATCACCAATAATAAAGGGTATGTTTTCAGGGCCGCCTGCATGGGTGATGTTGATCGTGCCATCGGTGCTGCCGCCAGAGCCATCAATGCTATCTTCAGCCTCGATCAGGGTAGCAATCACCCGGACGCGATCGCCCTCTAGAGTGACATCGCCGCCATTGCCTACCAGGGTAACAACATCATCCAGTCCGTTCACAAAGCCAAGACTCGTTGCATCAATAGACTCGATTGTGACTACGCCGCGATCGCTCGTTACGGCTACATTGCCTGCCTGCAAGCCGAAGTCATCTCCATTTTGATTAAAAGATGTGCCAGACGCAGAGGTATCCAATGTGCCCGTTGTGATGTTCCCAGCAGCATCAATCTCAATATTGCCGCTATCTCCAGAAAATTCGGATACGAAAAATGAGGTATTAATATTCCCCGTTATCACGCTCGCGCCGGAGATGGAAATATCTCGTCCATTCGTGAAAATAGTGTTGTTCGGATTCTGCATCACAAACGAGCCAAACCCATTGCCGTCTGCATCTGCGGTGAATGTGACGGAGCCTCCCTCAGACGCGTCGGACAGATCAAGGCTGCCCTCTGCCAACGGCTCAATCGTGATGTTGTTGGTCGCTTGCAGAATGATGTCGCCGAAAACGCCTTCCAGCTCCGATTGAAACAAAATCGTGGGCGCGACATCATCGGCCAATACCTGCCCTTCAGTGCCTGATGGAGAGCCTGCAAAGTTGAAGTCGCTGCCGTCTGCATCCCCATCTCCTGTACCCGGGCGAATCACGATATTGGTGGGATCGAGCAGTAGGGTGCCCAGTCGGCCGCGTGGCGATGACAGATTAACTCCGCCCCGAAACACCAGATTTTCTTTGCCAGAGACTTCGACAAAGCCGCCATCACCGCCATTGGCTCCGCCCCCCGCCGAAATCGAGCCATAGTAAGCGGTTTCGGCATCAGACCAAATGATGACGCGTCCACCATCACCATCTTGTAAGGCGTCGGCGTTGATAATGGTATTGCGGCTGACAAAGGTGCGATCGCTGGTTGGCAACGTGCTCTGCCCTTGATAATCACCGCCGACGCGCACGATGCCGCCACCGTGGGTGCCTGTGACATTAATTTGCGTTTCTAATAAGCCGATTTGCCCGCCAACAACCGTGACTGAACCACCCGTTGAGGTAGCAGCGGTTGAAGAGGCGTCCAGTTCTCCAGCGATCGCCACTGATCCAGGCTGTGTCGGCAGTTGCTGCCCCGATCTCGCCAGTCGGACTTCGCCATTATCGCTCACAACTAGTCGAGTCGCACTGGCCAGCTCACCCCCGGTCAGCAGTTCTGGTAGTGAGGCAACAGGCAACATCCAGCCGTTTTGCAGGGAGCTATCGGGGGCGATTGCCTCAATTTCCAAGCTAAGCAAATGGCCTTCCTGGCTAATTCGCACCCAGTTGCCGCCTTCAACTGCCGCGATCGTAATGGCACCGCCGGGTGCTTCTAGCCGCCCAGTGTTGATCACAGTTCCACCCATCAGTGTGAGGCTCTGGCCTTCTTCTACGGTTAAATCTCCTGCATTGAGAATAGCTCCAGGCTGCTCAACACCAAAGGTAAACGTTGTAGGAGAACCCACCAAACTGGCATAATCATTCTCACCCAGCGCATGAAACCAACCATTCTCAAAGCCGATGCCTGTGGCCGTAGTCGCCGTGAACGAACCGGGCACATCCAAGCGAGCAGTGGGGCCAAAAATCACTCCCGCCGGATTCATTAAAAACAGGTTGGCGTTGCTGCCTGTCACTCTCAATAGGCCATTAACTCTTGATGGATCGCCACCGACTACCCGCGATAAGATGTTGCGAATTTCAGGATTTGAGAGAAAATTGGCAATTTGATCAGCATCTAAGTTGAAGTGCTCAAAGCTGTGAAATAGGTTCTCACCATTGCGCGATCGCCGTCCTCCCTCAATATCAAAACGGTTGCCATTCTGCCGCACATTAGTGCCAGTATTATCTCGCGCTGGGGTGGGGTTAGCCCATGCTGCATCAGGAGCGATCGCCCCACCAACACAGATCGCCAGTGGCAAAATGACTAACCCAAATCCAGCTGAAATCCACTGCCATCGAGACTTCTGACCAGTGGAATAGAGCCCCAAGCTGGCCTTTGATCCAGATGAATGTAGCCGCTCGTCATAAGGGACTGGTAAACAGGGGCGATCGCCATCAGAGCCTTGCCCATCAGGCTGATCGCTGTCGCACGCTTCGGAGTCAGGCATTCCGAATGGGGTATCCAAAGTCGAGGAGTAGTTTTCGGCAGAATTTAGGCCAACCATAGGACACACGCAACACAAGAAGCAAAAAACAACGTCATACTAAAGACCAAGTCCTGAAATCATCGCGATCAGTCAAGAATCAGTGAGGCACAGCGGGCTACGCCTTGTGCAGCATCTATACTCTTTTGCAGGAGCATGAGCAGGTGAAGCAATTGTTCCAGATCTACACAGCCGTGATCCTAAATTACGTCTGTCTGTCACCTGATCAGAACAGTTACATGTAAAAATTTATTCAATAAAAAACGCTGTGCATCGAAATGTACAGCGTTAATTCGTTCGGTTTTATCAAACCAGATGCATCTGCTAAGGAGCAAGCAATCGAGGATAGCAAACAGCTGACAACGCGCTAGGGAGCGCAGCGGTTGGCTTCAGAGGCGATCGCCCGACAGAGCTTGGAAATATACGGATCATTGGCCGGAGGCTCATTGTAAAACTCACTGCGGATGGATTCCGCTGTAACGAACCGTTCGGCAATGGGCCCCGTTGGCGCAATTTGCAGCCCCACATCATAACCCCAGCGACGATCGGGTGGGTTATAGTATCGGATCATCTCTCCCCCGCTGGGCATCGGGTTGCTAATAGCAGACTCCCAAGCATTTTGGCTAAACGGAGCCGTTGCATAGTTGCTGAAGTTGAGCTGCAAGAACGACCCCGAAATAATCAGCGCGTCCCAGTTCTCGATAAAGCGCGGGAAGTTGTGTAAGCCGCCATACGCTTGATTAGGACGAGATGGAACTAATCCGCTGATGATGATGGCGTTGACCCGGTTAGTGCCAGTGCCGATTAGAGGCTTATTACCATCGCTAAATGGCCGATAGCTGTCGTTAACAGTTCCGTATTCGCTACCATTGGCTTTGATTGGGTTGCCGTTACGCGTGAGCGCAATCGGAGAGCCCTTATCGTAAGGGTTTTCGTGATGCCAGCGATCGGTCGTGCCAAGCACAGTCAAGCTCAATGGTAGAGTTGTGTTGATGCTTTGGGGGCTGGGTCGATTTTGGTTCAAGAATGACGTGCGGAGATCGCTCCCGCCACCACAGCCATATCGCCCCATCAAGGCAGGATCTAGCGTCGCACCATTGCCCTGATTAGCAGTTTCAAAGCCATCGGCGATGCTGCCATCACAGAAATCGCTTGACAGCACCGTAATAGCATCAGCTAGCAGCTCAGACGGGCGCCACTTATCGGTGTTGGCTTTAGCAAAGCGCTGGTCTTTGCCGCTCCGAGTATAGAAATTGCTGAAGGTGTCGATGTTGAGCAGCGTTGTAAACTCCTCCAGTCGACAGTTGAGGTTGCCTGTGCAGGTTGTCGTCTGATGCAAATTAAAGTCGCCCATAATGTAAAGCGGGTTATCGGTAATCAGCGATAGACCCCGCCCATTATCCCCTGATCGATTGATCTCGGCTCCGTTGCGCAAGCGGAAGCCATGGGGGCGACGATCTGGATCTGGATAATAGTCCACAGCTTTGGGACTAATTTTCCGAGTTGGGCTGAGCGGCGGATCGGTTGAGGCTGTTGCATCCCCGATGGCATTCATCCGACATTGAGCGTTGGTCTGAATCCCTTGGTCAGTACCACAGATGGCCCATGTGGCAGATGCTCCGTTCGGGCGCACAATCGCGTCTTCTCGCACAGCATCTTCCCGAAAGGCATACACCAAGCCGCTATTCGGTAGCCAGTGGTTGCCTCCCGCCAGGTTGGCACTGCTGAATCGCATCAAGTTGAGCTGTAAATCAAGCGATCGCACAGGCATCATTTCCCGCCCGTTCATAAAGGCGGCATCTTTGAAGGCCACGCGCACGAGATTGCCGGATGGATAGTTGCCTGCAATCGGATCAATACACTGACTAGTAGCATTCGAAACGCATTCTTTAATGAATACATCTGTATTGCTGTGTGCAGATGTACCTGTGCCTGCCGGTTCATGTGGCAGTTTCCATTCGTTCAGGTCTAAACGCCTGGGTTTGACCATCAGCTGTCTCAAAACAGCAATATTGTCGATGTCAATTGCCTGATAGCGATCGGCTCCCGAGTTATTGGTGTTGATGTAGGAGTAATTGCCCCCATGTGCTTGAGGCCCATCAGCATGGTTATCGATCGCATTGACGATTCCATCAGGTGAGTTGCCAGGGCCACCTTTTGAATCGCCCGGAAACAGTGAATAGAGAATAGGAAACTTGGTTGCAGTTGAGCAGAGATATTTCAACCCAACAATTTGTCCCCCATTAATTCCTGCAAAGCCACTGTCACATCGAGAACTTCGTCGGTTGCCTCCAATAAACCCAAACGTGCGATCGCGCTCAATTTGTTCTTTGAGCATTACCAGCTTGGCGATCGAGACCAGCTTATTGCGTGAGGCTTGCTGACCTGCTGTGCCCCCATCGCGCCACTGCTCTAATGCCCGGATAAAGGCAGAGGCATCAGCAGTCGCAGGAACACCTGGAACACCAGCAGGCCCTCCTCCTTCTGCCATCTGCTTGAGTCTTAAGGCTAGTTCGTTAAGGTTGGGATTGTTGCCTTCATAGTTATAGCCGCCTAGGGTTCCTATGTTGTAGGCCAACATGCCAACCGTGCAGGCTGCCGTGTGCAGCGTAGTTTTGTCAGCAGGGCTGAGGTCGTAATAGTTAGTGCCGCTGTCAAGCTTTTGAAACACCAGTCGCAGATTGGAGAAATCTCCCCACATCGACATATAGGGGTACGGATGAACATTGCCGTCTTGCTGAGGCTCAAACGAAGGCGCTCCCCCCCTCGGATCACCGGCAAAGTAGGCCAGGTTTCTCAGTGCCATTCCTAATGGTGCAGTGGCAGCAATTTTGTCCTTAAATTGGCCTGGGCTACTCGCAGGCGGCTCATATTCCCAGCCGTTTGTCCCGCGTCCGCTAAAGAAGTCACTGACGACAATCGGGAAATTTGTAGTACTGAGAGCGCTACTCCAAGTATCATCTTGAACTAAGTTCTCAAAGGTCGAACTGCGATCGAGCGTATCCGCTGTGCCAGGATGGACAGTCGTTGCTAAACAGGCCACTGGGAAGTCGAGCCATTCATCTGCAGGTGAGGTACTCCCCGCAGGAGGGCTTTGGGTTAGGGGTAAGCCTGTCGCACTGTTGGTAAATGCAGCATGATAGACGGCAGTAGCTTGCACGGCTGCCAGATTATCTCTCAATGTCTGGCGTTGCCGAGCCTCATGACAACGATTCGTATTGTTGGTGGTGCATGTGCCTTGCCAGGGCAATAGAGGGTCTAAGGTGTTAAAAGGCGGATTCGCTGGATATTGCGAGGCACCCGATGCGCTTAAGCCATTCCAGCCAACGGAGTTACCGAGTTCGAGTCGCTGCCCGACAATCAAGCGCAAGCCTGTTGCCCGAGCCCGACGTTCCCAATAGCCATCTAAGCCTAAATTTGTGCCTTCAGTTTCTTCCCCAGAAGGAGGAGCGTTGCGGGTCAAATCATCATCAGAGACGGGGTTATCGCCCGTATTCAAGATATTGCCTGCAATTTCAATCCCAATTGGCACTGGAAGGACGATGCCCTTATAGCGAGGTTTAGGCCCAAATCGATTGTCAGCCCGAAACAGGTCATCAACGTAGGGTGCACGCTCAGTGCGGTTAAAAATGCGGCGATCTTTGACAATTTGGCGATCGGCCCAAGTCCCTGCCCGGTTAGCACTAGGGTTGGCGACATTTCGTGCCACTGAAATGTCTTCAGTCAAGAGCCGAATTGGATCGAGCGCATAGTTCGCTGGGCCAGGATTGTTGCTGCCAACTGAGTCTTGGTCTCGATCGAGCTTCGTGGTGTCATTTGTTGCTCGAATAGGCGGGTTGCCATGAATGTGGAAATATGACACATCCCCACTATCAAACGAATTGCTATTTGTTTTGCCACCTAGAATCTGTCCTTGGAAGGCTGGAATATTATTTGCTGGATCTGCAACGACGTCAGCAACGGTGATCTCAGAAGATTCGCGGGTATATAAACATGAGTCGGGCGAGCTGATCAGATAGGCATTGAATGAGCCATTGCCGACAATCAGGTTGCCTTCGGTATGCATGGCTCCATTCCAGTTAAACTGTGGCCCAGGGAAGATTTCCAGGTCATTGCGGAACCATGCGCCCCACTTGTTACCCCGATTAATTTGGCGATCTTGCTGAAATTCTAGAGAGGCCACGGTGCCATTGGCGTTGTCAGGTAAGACAAATGCATTCACCTGAAAGTTTTTTCTCAGCACTGAGGTGTTAACCTCGTCTTCGAACCAACCTTGCTCAATTGTGGCCACTTCACCGTCACGAAGCTGACAAATATTATTGAGCTGCGTCGAGTTGCTCAGTGGCGCATGACGCACCTGGAGACGGTTAGACCGAGCTGCCACGGAGGCATCATTAGCTCTTGCCATATCGACAATGTTGTCGGGCGTTTGAAAAATGATGGAATAGGCCACGGTTGCGTCCTTAACTCCATCTTCGTCGGTGTCAGCGCGAAAAGCCCAGGCGTTATCAGGTAAACCATCACCATCTATATCGAGACGACCATTGATGAAATTGGGCAAGTTAATTCCATCTGTTTCGGCCTGAACTTCATCAGGAAAGGTATAGGGATCGGTTAGCACGCCGTTAAGACTGATCCGGTGCTGAGCAATGGTGGTGCCGTTGTGTTCTTGGCCATCGTTGAGCAACATGCCGTAGAGAACTTCTTCAGACGGAATGCCGCCGGGGAAGCGAGGATCACGCTGGCTATTGAAAAGATATTCGAGCTTTGATTTAGCCCGGTCGATAGCTGGCGTTGCTGCGTTGTAAATAACTCGCTGTTGACGTTCTCCGACTGTGGCAATGGTGCGGTTATAGGTTCGTAATGTAATCGCACCCACAGTTAGTGTGACCACCAGCAGCAGCAAGACTGTTGTCGGCAGAATAAAACCTGATTGAGTTAAGCGAGGAGTCGCCATCAACCCACGGAGCAGCCCGACAGCAATTTTTTGAGTGCTGCGGTTGATCAACTTCGCAGTTCGGCGAATCATAGTTTGAACGGTTTGAATGAGCGTTTGATTAGACATAACAGTCTTCCTGGCTGAACAGATGGAGTGCCTGAGAGTGAGATTTGGGATAATGCGATTTGATGGGGTTTAGAGATAGATTGAATCCATGTCCAGAGGTGGAGTTTTGCCTCCAGGAACCTACACATCCTGTTCTGGACTTGTTTAGAGGGCTGGCAAGCGCGATAGTTAAAAACGTGACACAAGCAACGGAGCGCTAGATCCTAGACCCAGCGATCGCAAGTCAGATCGTGAGTTAAACAAAGCCTGACATATCCCCTAATGAGGTAACCAGTGCATTTACACGGAAGGATTTTGACTTGTCCCCGAAAATGCCAGGAAAAGTCCGCAGGAATACCGAGTCTCTGTTGAGATTCAATGAAGGGATGTGGAGATGACCTGCCAGCAATGTATAGGATGAATAAAGAGATCAGTAGGTAGCCAGAACTAACCGCAATACACGACGGTAATTTATTTGGGCTATTTACTCATGAGTTGATCAATTGCGATAGACGAATTCAACAGACGAACGGATGTCAGGACATAGTAAGTGGGCAACCATTAAGCGACAAAAGGCCAGGGTTGATGCGGTTAAAGGGAAAACCTTTGCCAAGCTTTCTCGGCAGATTATTGTGGCAGCTCGGAGTGGCCTTCCTGACCCTACGGGCAATTTTCAACTGCGGACTGCCATCGAGAAAGCGAAAGCTGCTGGCATTCCCAATGACAATATCGAACGGGCGATCGCCAAAGGAGCAGGCACGTTAGGTAGTGATGAAGATACGCTAGAGGATATCCGCTATGAAGGGTATGGCCCCGGCGGTGTTGCCATTCTGATCGAAGCGCTGACCGATAACCGTAACCGCACAGCGGCTGATTTACGGGCTGCATTCAACAAAAACGGTGGTAATCTTGGCGAAACCGGATGCGTAGGCTGGATGTTTGAACAGAAGGGCGTTGTTTCAGTCACAGGCCCGATTCAAGAAGAAACATTGCTAGAGGCTTCTCTAGAAGGCGGTGCTGAGTCGTATGAGCTAACAGAAATTGATGACACCCCAGGCGCTGAGATTTTCACAGACCCCACTAACCTTGAAATCCTACATCAAACTCTGCTGGAGGCAGGGCTTAGCGTTAGCCAAGCCGAACTGCGCTGGATTTCAAGCAACACGTTAGATGTAACCGATACCGAACAGGCGCGATCGCTCCTGAAGTTAATGGATGCCTTGGAAGATTTGGATGACGTTCAAAACGTCACAGCAAACTTTGAAATGGCTGATGAGCTGATGGCTCTAAGTATGGCGTGAATACTATGGCGTCAATGCGCAAAACGAACATATTCCTACGGTCCGTTTCTGGGCAGCGCATAAAAAATCCCTGACCCAGGTGGGCCAGGGAATCATTTCAGGGTACATTTACCACTTCTTGTTTCTGCCCTGAGCGCATTGATCAGGATAACTCGGATAGAAAGATCTCGAAAAATCGAGGAATTCAGTGGAAACCTGGTGATTCTGGTGAATTTTGAGCCAAATTCTAAGTAATTTCCGTAGTCATGGTTCCCAAGGAGACTCATCTCTATCAGGGCAATGGGCTTTTGAGGCATTATTGCGTTTAAAAATCCCTACAGCAACAAGGAGTAGAGAGATTTGGGGAAGAGAGGAAACAGTTTGTAAGTCAACCAGACATTGCAGGATAGATCGTCGCTAATCCTTGCGGCTCGTTGAGATACTTGCCACTGCGAGATGGATGATAGATTTCGTTATATAAGCAGAGAGCATCTGGGTTTTGCGTCACGAAATCCACTAATTTTCGGTGGAACGCGCCTCTAAAAAACTGCATCAGGCTTTTTTCGTCGTGCCAATAACTAACCAAAATCAATTCTCGATGACTACAGAATCCCCCCTTGACGTGGAGACACCCCGGAGCTGATTTTGTTTCTTGACCAATTCGAATGACTTGACTCAAGATCCACAACCATCCCTTCCATGTGCGTGCTTTCAACCCATTGACAAACACTGTGACGGTGGGGTGATCGGGCAGATTGATTTGATAGCCGCTAGATTTCATCGCACACCTCATATTCTGAATTTTACTATGACGTTTTGAGACAACCTGCTAACGTAAGGTCTATTCGCTCGACCTCTGCCCGACTGGCTACCGCATGTTGACGATGCCAACTTTCATACTTTAATCTGATATGTTGATGGTGTCAACATATCGTCAAATCCAGTTCCGTCTGTCGATCGGAATCATCCCTGGTACTTGATATGAGTGAGGCAATGAGTCAAAAAGATGTTTACCACCATGGCGATTTACACCAAGCACTTTTGGATGGAGCCTTGGCTTGGATTGCTGACGAGGGAATTAGTAGCCTCTCTCTACGTGGTCTTGCACGGCGAGTGGGGGTGTCGCACAATGCCCCTTATCGCCACTTTGCTGACAAAACCGCCTTGCTGGCTGCAGTCGCGGAGGAGGGATTTCTGTCGCTAACGTTAGCGCTTAACACCACTCTGGCAGAGACTGTAGAACATCCACTGCGGCGTCTAGAGTCGATTGGTGTGAGCTATGTGCTGTATGCAGTTGATCATGCAGCTCACTATCGAGTTATGTTTGGGCCTTATATGTGTGACGCAAATCTGTGTAAGGTCAATCCCTATCCGTCGTTAAATCGAGCTGCGAGTGACTCGTTTGCCGTGTTGGTGTCAGTTATTGCTGAGGGGCAAATTCGAGGGGAGATTCGAGGGGGCAAGCCACAGGAACTAGCACGGGTTGCCTGGTCGATGGTTCATGGGTTGGCTATGCTGCTGATTGATGGTCATCTGGAGCGATCGCCCCAAACCTTAGTGGAAACCATTGCTCAGCAGGCAACGCGCATGTTATCAGAAGGGTTAGCCAAAAGCGATGATGCTTAAGAACAAGCTAGCACTAACAAAAAAATCCCTGGTGCGGAACCAGGGATTGAATTCAGGGTGCATCTACCATTCCCTTTTACTCGTCTCAACAGCGCTATCCGGAAAGACGGCAAACATCATCCATATATGGTTGGAAGCAGTCGAGGTTAAGATGTGGAGTTTTTGTTGGGATAGGTAGACCTCCAGTTCTGAGCTGGGATACAGTTCAAACAGTTGACTGATGGCATTTACAGCTGCTTACCTGCGGCCTCATTCTGCAAGAATTGCTCCTTCGAGTCGTCCCAATAAGCGCTACAAGTCCATACTTCGCGAGAGCCCTTGTCTTCAACAGACCAGCGATAGATAGGTTCTTTGGGATCAACTCCAACTTCCAGAAGCTTTGCGCCCATGTAGTATTCCATCTTGCGTTTTTCCATCTCTTTAACATTAGGGGGCAAATGTTTTTCAATTGTGCGAGATAAATGGGCTTGGGTATGTTTTGCCATCAGACTCACCCGTAAAATCTTGTGTATGAGTATTGGTATTGTATAAGTACTGAGCGAGCCAGGATAATGACTCCTACGTCCCAGCTCTATGATGCGTTGAACGAATTTCTGCGTCAATGTGAGTCCAGTAGCAAGACGTCGGCCACTGGAAACTTCTATGCTGGATGATCATTGGCATTCTCCAAAGCCAAACTCTTCATCTCAATGGCTGTGGGGTGCATGTTCCCAGCCGTGCCAAGTTCGCTCAATCTCACCAACGGCGATTTCGATGATGGCTATCCAATCAGAGAATCAACGTAGTTGAGGCACATCAGGTGCTGTTGCAGCAAGCCCTTTGCGGATGAAAGCAGGAGCGCCTGTATCTGAGGGTGGATACAACGCTAGTGTGGAATCGCTTTTGTATCATCTGGATCGGTGTGGTCTATCGCAGTCTAACCGTTCCTATCGCTTAGCGGATTTTTGCTCAATCCAGCAGTACGGTGCGGTTATGGACTCTGCAACGGGTCTTGCGATCTGCCGCCTGCCTGCTGACAGAGGGCATTACAGTTGTATTGCTGGCTGGCCGAGGCTTTGCCAATGGCAAGTTGATGAAGGATCTCAAAGAGAATTGGGGCTGGCATTTCCGCATCCGCATCCAACGATCGTTTCAGTTCGGATAAAGCGGCTATTAGTGCAAGGGGAAGTTCTTCCTTGTAGCCCAGCTCTCATACCTGAAGCTTAGTGGTGCAGAAAACTCAGGCAAGTCTCAACCAAGACAATGCAATATGCAGAAGTGACCGCTGAAACGCCCTAGATTCGTTCAGTCAGAACCCAAATATGGGCAACTCGCAGAAATCCCTATTTTCATGAGATCCCATGTATATCAAGGGTTTCACATGGTTGTCTGAGAGATCTTCGGAGTGTGGATTTCGGCTGCGCTCAATCCACGTCGTTGTAGATACCTTAGGCGGATCGCAGTCGAAGCCTACGGTACGGGAGAATCAGCCTTTCACGAGTTTTGTTAGCCAGCCAGGGTTCACGAGTTTTCTACACCACCAAAGGTTGGGACATTAGAGGATCTCCTTCAAATATGAAACACCCCCACAATCCTAAGCCTACCTAACTGGCTCTAATTTAGTGCGATCGCACGAGGCTGCGCGCACACAGCTTTAGCTCAGTAACCTAACCAAATCGAACGCCGGACACAAGTAAGAATTGTTGCCGTTGCCTGAATCCCTAGATTGAGAAAGCGAGTTCCTTTGCCTAGGGGCATCTAACCTCTGCACCACCACCGAGAAACTTGGTTTCTGGCCCTGTATGCCTACTTTTGCTCCCCGTAAGATTTATAGGCAACTCCCAACACCCCATCCGCTCCTACGGATCATTCATTTCCACCCGTGAATCCTTTATTTCACCCGCTGGAAGATTGGTTTGACTGCTCATAAGCTTCTTTAGCAAGCTAAAACGTTTTTCCACCCACCCAAAAGGTTCATTTGCCCACTCGAAAGGTTCATTTGCCCACTCGAAAGGTTCATTCGCCCACTCGAAAGGTTCATTCGCCCACTCGAAAGGTTCATTCGCCCACTCGAAAGGTTCATTCGCCCACTCGAAAGGTTCATTCGCCCACTCGAAAG
>CAZCXK010000128.1:0-12965 GCA_964502605.1 uncultured bacterium | reverse complement strand
GAATGAACGGAGACTGCAGAGGTATAATGCCACACCTGTATTAGGTATAGAGTACTCCATCCGCTGCACCCGTCACATGACATCTCAGGCGGCTGCCAGATGACGGAGCAGACCCAACCCACATCACGCCATGATTACAGCACTAGTGAGCGAGGAGGAATCATCACTGAAGGAGCGATAAGCAGTCCACTTTGACATCGGCAGGGAGTTGAGCCTGACACCGCTGCATATACAGATGAGCCACCGAGTCAGCAGGATTATCCAACATAATTTTTTGAAACCAGCACAGCGATCGTCCATAGTCTTGCTGTATCCAGGCTGCAACTCCTGCAGTAAATAGCTGCTGAGCGGCAATTTTGCGATGGTCAATCGGCTGAGTCAGAGTGCCTAGCACCTCATATAAGTCAATCTCCTGGCGCTTTCCTCGGGGCATGACCTGATCAACCCAGCGGAGATAGAAGTGTTCAGACGCATCGAGTTGAGCGATCGCGGCATGGCTCACTAAAATTTGGCAGCCATAGACTTTGGTGAGTTCTTCTAGGCGAGATGCCGTATTCACCACGTCTCCGATTACGGTCGAATCCATGCGGCGATCTGAGCCGACAGTGCCGATAAGAGCAACCCCAGTATGAACGCCAATGCCAATATTAATTGGCTGACTGAGGCCAAATTGCTGACGATGACGATTAAATTCAATCAGCGCTTGCCTCATGGAGAGCGCGGCCAAGAGACCATCTTCAGCATGATGAGAGGATCGATCAAAGACTGCCAGGATCGAATCGCCTAAATACTTATCGATCAAGCCATGATGGGCTGCGATGGCATCATTCATCTGCTGAAAAAATGCATTGAGCCACTGAAACGTTTCGAGGGCGTGCTGATCTTCAGCGATCGCCGTGAACTCTCGAATATCGCAAAAGAGCACTGTCATCTCAGCCTCAGTTGCATGGCCCAACTGAATTGAATCAACTCCTTGCGGGGCAATGCGCTCTAGAAACTGATCGGGCACAAACAGGCGAAATTTTTCGGATAGCGCTGCGCTCATTTCCCAAGCCGTTGACATCTGCTGCTGGAGCTGATCTTGCAAGTGCTGTTGCATTTGCAATTCAGACTGGCGCGATCGCAACTGCTTCAACCTCAAGATGTTTGCAACTTTAGCCACGAGCAATTTGGTTTGAATTGGTTTGGTCAAATAATCGTCGCCTGACAACTCTAGCCCTCTTAACCGGGACTCGTCGTCATCAAGAGCCGTCAAAAAGATAATGGGCGTGATTTGCAATATTGGATCGGTTCTCAGGTGATGACAGACCTGAAATCCGTCCATACCAGGCATCATCACATCTAACAAAATCAAGTCGGGCGGCAAACTCTGGGCAAGGGCAAGGGCTTCATTTCCTGATTGAGCAGAACGAGTTTGGTATCCTTCAGCGCTGAGCAACTCTTCTAACAACAACAGGTTGTTAGCATCATCATCAACTAACAGGATGTATGCAACGGTGGAACTCATAGCCATGAATCAATAGAATATGCCAAGACAATCAAGAACACACAATGGACAGGTTATTTTGCGAGCCACCCTGACAGGATTAGAATGTCAAGTTTGAGATACCAAGCCAACCGCCATCTAGCGCAATCACTCTGGCTTGGCGGCGGCTGTTTCTGCTCAGATGTTTGACGCTAGCACGGTTGATGCAAATCAATAGTGACGTAAGCAATGAACGGTCTGAATAGCCTGACTTGATACGGCCTGACTTGATGCGGCCTGATTCAACATGGCCTGACTTAATAGGAGCAAGCCTGCTTATGACTGATACGGTGCGAGGGGGCGATCGCCCAAAAGGGCTCGAATTTCGCCCAACATCTGGTCGAGATTCAACGGCTTGCTCAGATAGGCATCAGCACCTGCTGCAAAGCAGCGTTCGCGATCGCCCGTCATTGCCATTGCTGTCAGCGCAATTACTGGCACCTGCCGCCATAACGGATGAGCCTTTAGCTGCTTGATCAACTCAAAGCCGTCCACTCCAGGCAGTTGAATATCCATCAGGATCAAATCAGGTAGAGTTTGAGTCGTGACCAAATCAGAGGCGATCGCCTCTGACATGCTTTTTCCATCTGTAATGAGTTCAGCCAGGTAGCCTTCTAATTCCAAAAATTCTGAAACAAGCACCTGATTGTAAGGCTGGTCTTCAACCACCAAAATTCGTTGCACTCCGGCATCAGATGGCATAGGTCTAGAGACCATAAATGCAGCTGCACTCACTGGAGTCATTGAATGATCGATTAAAGCTTGTCGCAGCTCGGTCAGAGGCAACCAAATTCGAAACCGACTACCTTGACCCTCAGCAGACTGAAATGAAACCGTGCCGCCATGAAGCTCAGCTAAACGCTTCGTGAGGGCAAGCCCCAAACCTGTGCCATCGTGCCGTCGATTGAGAGAGGCATCAATTTGTTGAAAGGGTTGAAATAGCAGATGCTGCTTGCCAACCGGAATACCAATGCCAGAATCTGCTACTTCTAAACATAAATAGGGAGTGCTTAAATTCACAGGGCTGCAGTCAGGTCGAATATCTTCTTGGAGTTGACTTCCATACGCTAACTTTCCAGAGAGCTTAATTGTCCCTGTCTCTGGAGTGAATTTCACTGCATTTGAGAGCAGATTGACTAGCATTTGCCGCACTCGCCGTTCGTCAAGATTGACCCGGTCAAGCCGATAGTCTAACTCCAGAGAGAGGGCAAGGCGCTTTTTCTCAACCGTGGGTTGGATCATTCGCAGGCAATCGCGACACAGATCTTGCACCGACACCGAATGTAGTTCTAGCTCGACTTTTCCTGCCTCAACCTTCGATAAATCGAGAATTTCATTAATCAGCTGCAGCAAATGATGACCACTGCGGTCGATCGCCTGAACATGGCGAATTTGGCGATCGCTCAAACTCTCATGAGTCTGGCGCTGGAGGAGATCGGCAAACCCCAAAATGCTGTTGAGCGGAGTTCGCAGCTCATGGGACATCGACGCCAAAAATTCTGACTTTAGCCGCGAGGCCTGCTCCAAATTGGCATTAATGCAACGTAGACGCTCTTCAGACTGGGCGCGTTCGATAGCTGCCCCTAGGGTGCGGCATGCCGCCAGCAGCATATCTTGTTGGGGGGCATCTTGCAGCTTTTTCAGGTGGCGTGATTCTAGGGTCAGCACTCCCAAAATGGAGCCGTCAGCTGCCGGAATCGGAAAGATCCCCAGTTGACCAATGGCCGGGTGGCGAAAAACCTCAACGGCGTTTGGATGATTGGCATAGTCTTCGATGAAGAGGGGTTGTCCCGTTTCGACGACATCCCACAAGAGCCCATGCCGGTAGGGAATCCCTTGATTGAGATAGGCTTCCATTGCGGAGATCACAGGTTGGCCATGACAGGCAATAAACTCACTAGAAATCTCGTTGGTCAGCGGGGTGACGTAGCGATCGCCCCCTGTCCCTGTGACGACTTTCACATCGCCAAAGGCCGCTCCCATGGCCTGCACCAAATAGGTCAGCGCAAACTGGCCAATATCTCGCAGCCCTCCTGAGGTTTGCAGCCGTTCGGTCAGCCCCAACAAGAAGGTCAGTCGGCGCACTTCGGCATTGAGATTTGCCTGAGCCTGACGTTGAGCGGTAACATCCCGAAAATTAAATAGACGCCCGCCTTCAGACGTGATGGTGGTATACACTTCAAGCCCCATGCCGTCGAGCTGGGTCAACGAGAAAGAATACCCAACCGGATTAACTTGGGCGATCGCCTGCTCTAGCTCCTGACGCTGATCGGCAGTCCAGCCGCCGCGTAACGCCATCTCAGCAAACACCTGCCGGGAGCTAGGCTGTTGAGCCAGCCACTCTAGAGCCAGCCCCCACATCTGAGCCAGCTTTTGATTAAACAAAACCAGCTGATGATTACTGTCAAAGAGGGCGATCGCATTGTCAACCTGGTCTAGAATCAGAGCCTGATTACTCTGAAGGCGCTGTAACCGTAATTCAATTTCTTCGGCTGAAATCATAAAACTCGCACATCTGCATCGCGAATAGATAATCTGCTAGTCTACCTAGCCAATTGCATCTGGCGATTACACCCGACCCTGTTCACATAATCTACATAGATCTTAACATTTACTGGTTGATATGGAAGTCAGAGAAAACACCAGACAGCCTTTCACACCTATCACAACGAGCACGAGACGAACACGAGACGAGCAGGAGGGCGATCGCCCCTCGTCAACCAACGCCTGTCCTAATAAATTTCTGTAAATTAAATAAAAACCTCCAAAACAGTATAATAAAATACAGATATAGAGAGATTGACCTTCAACATTATCCATTTCTCTCCAATCGATCAAAATCGTCGCAGAATCAAGTCGTAGTCGCCCTGCTGTAGATGCATTCATCCTGATGGAATGTGTTGTAAGCGTCATACATCGCTTCAGTGTTAGGAGGAGACGTTATGAAACTCGTATATCGCGGTATTTCCTATAATTCCATCCCACAGCCCGACGTCTTGAATAGTGAGCCCATTGCATCTGGGGCCTATCGAGGCGTACCCATTCAATTTTCTAGGGCAACCGCTCTCGCGGTTGAGCAGCCCAGTCTCGATTTGACATATCGTCATGTGGCCTATAGGACGCAGGCTGGTTCTGAGACTCTGCCGGATCAAGAGCATACGTCTCAAGTACCTGCTACCGCGATCGCCCCTTCAGCATCTCATGACGAATGGATCGCCTATGAAGCACCCGTGGATGAATCAAATCAAGCATCTATTTCTGCATCTGCTGCCTCTCTACCACCGCTTTCCATCCAAGATCGGGCGCGATCGCTGATGATTCAGCATCATGTGAAAGTGACGCAGCGCGAAGAAGGCATGCTCAATCGATTGTTTGAAGAAATTGGAGTGCCTGACGCATCGGCAATTCACCATGCCGGGCGCATTCAAGGGAAAATCTATCCTGGATTTTGGACAAGCTATGATCGCAGCCATGCATCGATGAGCTAAGTAGCCCTGAGAGTTTGGGGGCTCCAAGGCGATCGCAGCAGCAGTGTAATAGTTGTTAAAGTGAATGATTTTAAGTGTGGGGGTTGGTTGTCATAGGGCTCTACATTAGCCTTGAACCGCGATAGGATGACCCGATGTGACGGCATCGGGTCTTTTCTTTGGGGTTGCTTGGTATCTACATCTTGGATGCAGTACTCGGTTCTGAGTCAAACAATCTGAGTCAAACGATCTGACGGCGAAGAAACGGGATCAAGGTTGCAGATACTTTTTCATGCCAATCTTCTTGCGCATAATGCCCAACTTCTTCCAGTCGGGAGCATTCTGCATGGGGCAACTGCCTGGCCCAGGTTTCGGCCATCTCGACGGGGAGCCAGGGGTCGGCTAGCCCCCAAGCCAATAGAGTTGGGTGTTGCCACGACGGCAACCCTGCCTCAATTTCACCCATAGCCGCAGGGAGGCGCAGGTTCCTCACCAGGGTAAACAATGCTCGTCCGGCATCGGAACTCTTGAGAAATGGACGGCGATATACGTCTAAGTCTTCGTCACTCACTTGATAGGGCCCCCCGCCCTCAAGAGTGCGATCAACAAGCAGCGGATCTTGGGTTAACATTTCACCCACCAGTGGCAGCCCCAACTGTTTGATCTTCCACGGGAGCTTGGCCGCAGTAGAAATCGGCGCATTAAAAATTGCCAGACGATCAATGCGATCAGGATGGCGCAAGGCATATTGCACGCCAACCGATCCTAAGAACCCTTGCACCACCAGAGAGCATTTTTGCATATTGAGGGCATCTAAAAGATCGGTTAGCGCTGCGATATACGCATCAGGGGTATAGGCAAAGTCACGCTTATTGGGTTTTGTCGAAGATCCAAACCCAATCCAATCTGGAGCGATCGCCATAAACCCTTGCTCAGCAAGTGCAGGTAAAACATGCCGCCAGCTATAGCTTTGAGCCGGTAACCCATGCAAACACACGACAGGCGCATAGCGAGTAGGATTAACAGGCTCAGATTGCCGATAGAACCATTGCAGCGAACCGACTTCTATTACATGTTCTGTCGCATGTTCTGTAGCTGCCACCCCGACCTCCTCAGTCATCTGCATGTGGATAGTCTGTTATCCTACCTTGGCTGAGGGGATGACCTCAAGCAGTCTCATGAGGCATTACAGTCTCGGTCGTTGACATTGCCATCTGGCATCACGGTATTACATAGCTTGGCCAGCGACAAATCAACAAGTGTGAGGGTGGCTCCGGTGAGGTTGGCTTTGCGAAGATTGGCTCCTGCCAAGTTGGCCTGGGTGAAGTTGGCATTCACCAAAACAGCTTGAGGCAATGTGGCATTGCGAAGATCAACGGCCATTAGATTTGCGCCACTGAGGTTGGCCTCTCGCAGATAGGCTCGATAAAGACTAGCTCGAAACAAGTCTGCTTTCGTTAAATCAGCACCATTGAGGGTGGCGTCACTCAAATTGGCATAGCGAAGAGACGCCGAAGGAAGCCTAGCGCGACGCAAATCGGCACGGCGTAGATCGGCATGGTGGAGATCGGCATGGCTCAAATCGGTGTCTACCAAATTTGCGCGGTTGAGTTTGGTATTACTCAAGTTTGTGCCGCGCAAATTGGAGCCTGCCAGATCAACGCGCTGTAAATCTGCATCCATCAGATTGGCAGACTGCAAATTAGCACGATTGAGAATGCCATCACTTAAACTGGCATCATTTAAGTTGGCTTTGACTAAGGTTGCATCTGCTAAGTAAGCTCGCCGTAAGTCAGCCTGACTGAGATTGGCTTCATCTAGAGTGGCTCCGCTCAAAATCGCCTGGGTAAGATTTGCGCCGCTGAGATTGGTTTGGCTCATCACGGCACCACTCAAAACTGACTCACTCAGATTGACGCCGACAAAATTTGACCCACTGAGATTGGCATTGCGGAGACTGACATCTTGTAAGTTGGCATCTTCTAAATCAACGTTTTTTAAGCTGACGCTGTCTAGATCGCAGTGAGGGCAGCCACCCGTTTGCAAAAGGCGACTGACCCGGTCGGCTTTGGCCGTTTGGCTAGAAATCGCAGTGCCAATCACAGTTAGTAAAATGCTGAAAAACACTGTCAAAATCAAGAATGCCCTCAGATCTCGTTTGTCCATGATTTCTACGGTACTCAAGAAAAGGCAATGATTTTGATGTCGGATGATCCTAAGGCTAGTCGCCGAAGTTTGGCCTGTCGGGATGTCTGGCTCAGTCTGCAGACGACATTCAAAGACGTTCGTTGCGCTCTGAATCTCCAAGGCGATCGCCCACATCCATTTTGGCAGACGGCATCAAACTCGATGGAATCTCAGTTGCAGGCCCCGATAGCTGGGATAGGGTCTGCAACAGAGCATCTTGTTGAGTCCGCAAGTGGTCTAAATCAGATCCCCAATTGAGAATAGCAAAGCACGCCACATGGCGATCGCCCAACGCCATGATTCCGGCTAGAGAACTCACCGTTGCCAACGTTCCCGTCTTGACAGCTGCATGAGTTGGCAATCTGCGCCCCCTCAATGTGCCAATGTCGCGCCCAATCACGGGAAATAAATCAGCAATGGTGAGAGCTTGAGGATTGAGATACCCTTGAATTGCGGTAAACATGGCACAGGTCGCCCGAGGAGAAATGCGATTGGCGGTGCCCAGTCCAGATCCATTGATCAGCTGAATTTCGTCAGCCGGAACGGTCGCAAGCTCTGCTGCCATCTGGCTCAGCCGTTCAGCCCCTCCTAGCTCATCGGCAATCATCTCAGCCATAAAATTATTGCTATAGACATTCATGCGCTTGAGAATTTGCGCTAGTAGCAGAGATCGATGGCGAATGATCGGGGTAGTTGGCAGTGCTTCAACCTCTTCAGGGGTGAGCGTAGCAACCACACCTCGAATGCCAACTCTGGGTTGGGGCGTATCGGGGGGCAGACCGCGATATTGAGTCAAGATGTCGGATGACCAGGTATCAGCATTAATCGCCTGCCGAAAGAGACTGCCCACGACAAATGGGTTAGATTCGTAGTTCATAGCAAAGTCGTGAGTGATAATCAGATCACCCTCAACCCGCTCAATGCCAGCCTCAGATAGGGCATTGCCAAGGGCGATCGCCTCTTCCCACACAAAGAACGGATCTCCTCCACCGTGAAGAATTAAATCCCCTTGGAGGACGCCATTCTCAATTGTGCCTGTTGTTTTAACCAGGGTTTCAAACTGATGATCACCCCCCCAATGGGCAAGAGCAACCAGGGTCGTGGCGACTTTGGTGAGAGAGGCAGCAGACAACGGCGTATAGCCCTGGTGCGCCCCCAAAATAGTCTGGCCAGATTGAATCCAAACGCCCTGATCTGAGGCTATCTCGTCTGACGGAGCGGATGAGAGCGGATCGAACCTGCCAGTTGTCAGCTCACCGAGATACTCATTGATCGCCATCACAACGTCTGGATCATAAGCCTCTCTCGGCTCTAGCAGGGCTTGGGCAGAAGACGTATCGACCCAAGTTGCCAAATCAGTTGAGCGCAGATGTTGGGGCTCAGGGGGATGTGACCCCAATGACAGCAACCACGCGCTAATCAATTCCAGCACGTTTCAAAGCCCTCCAACGTCCCATTTGGTGCTTCACTAGAAGGGTGACAGGTATACATTACCTCACCTCAGTTTGTTTGTATGTCAGTCTTTTGCAATCAAAGCCGTGGCAAAACCGGATCAAAATCAGGTTTTACGAAAACTACCCATCGTGGTGGGAGGGTTGGCCGGTTCACTATTGATGGTCAACCGCTTGCTGACTCCTACGCTCACCGATTCACAAGCCCGATCTGACGCTCTCGGAGTCATCATGGGAGCTTTGCTAATTTTAACAGGGCTGTTATGGGAACGCGTGCAGCCTAAATTACCAGATGCGGTCGAGCTATCGGGGCAAGACGGGTTTGAACTGGCAGACGATCTGCCCGATGCCGTGAAAACCGAATTGGCCTGGGCGTCTCACATGCTGTTGACCAATACGGTGACGCGATCGCTTGTAGTTTGGTATGACGATCGCATTTTGCTCCGCCGGGGCATGTTAAGCCCTAATGCTGTCGTCAAGCCGGGGGCAATTTTGCAACGCGTGCTCAAGACGCGATCGCCTGTTTACCTCGTCAATCTCAATCTCTATCCGGGCCGGGTGGAGTTTGATTATTTACCTGAAAACACTCAGGGGCTCATTTGCCAACCCATTGGCGATCGCGGTGCCCTGATCTTGGGTGCAAACGCCCCTCGCAGCTATACGCAACAAGATGAAAACTGGGTTGCCGGACTTGCCGAAAAACTCGACAACACCCTCTCGCAGCTAGACGTGAGTCGCTAATATCTCGTGCAATTGCGCTGCCGTAAAATCATGGATTACGAATTGGGCACCCGCATCGCACAACACCTGCGGCTCGTGAGTTGTGGCCACGCCAATGGTAAAAACACCTGCTCCAGTAGCCGATCGGATGCCGGAGGGCGAGTCTTCAAACGCTAGAGCCTCAGAGGCGATCGCCCCCAGACGCCGCAAGGCCTCCTGATAGGGCATCGGGTCTGGCTTGCCCTTTTCGACCTCATCTCCCAAAATTACCAGTGGAAAGACCTGATCAAGCCCTAGCGTTTCTAACATAAACTGAGCATTTTCGGGAGGCGCATTGGTGACAACAGCTTGCTTGAGATGGCGATCGCCAATCCAGCTGAGCAGATCCATCAGACCCGCTAATGGCTGTAGCTGATGCCCTGCGTGTTGCCGAAACTCAGCTTCTTTATCGCGGCTAAATGCTTTTCCCTGATCTGAAGACAGATGGGGCAGCAAGTCACGAACGATATCTGAGTTCAGCCGCCCACTAATGTTTTGCTGATAAAACAGATGGTCAATATCTAACCCGTGTTGGCGCAGCAGATCGTGCCAAACCTGAAAATGAATTGGATCGGTATTAGCCAGTGTGCCATCCAAATCAAACAAAATGGTGTTGAACATGTCCAATGATCAGCTCCTCTGAGAGCCTAAAGATTAGCCAAAGGTTGACCCATTCCAACCCCACATCGCCCCCTTAGCATCCGCAAATTCAATATAGGTGCGGTTGGGGGCAACTCCCAGCGCATGATGAATCTTTTCGCAAAAATCTTGACTCATAGCCTGAGTCTGAGAGCTGCTCATCGTGCCAACGCTCTTGATTTCGACATAACAGGTGGGGTCAGTTGTGCCTGCAAACGTCATGGCAACACGGGGCTCAAATGCCGTCATGACATAAGATTCTGGCTTGCCAAGATGTTGGGCAAGGCTAGCTGAGAGCGTCTTGAGCAGTGCTTCGACGTCTGAACGCTCAGGATCTGATATCGATGTTTGGATTTTGATTAGCGGCATGGTTCTGACTATGGTAGAAAACTTTGGATTTTGGATTTTGGATTTTGGATTGATTAGTGAAGCTAGCCACCATATTGCCAGCCGGTGTTTTCTAGCAATAGCGGATCACCCTCTCGATGCACGCCAGCGGCAATTACTTCGCCAACATAGACGGTGTGGTCGCCCTTCTCAACCGCCCCCACAACCTGACACTCGACATAGCCCAGAGCACTCGAAATAATTGGACAACCCGTTTCGCCGATGTAGAACTCCACATCTTCAAACTTGTTGCCAACGCGACGCTGCGGCTTAAAAAAGGCTTGAGCAATTTCTTTTTGGTCAGCAGCCAAGACGCTGAGGGCAAAAACGCCACTGGACTTGATCATGGCATGGGATTTTGAATCATTTTTGACACAGTTGACCACTAGCGGCGGGGTAAATGATGCTTGCATCACCCAGCTAGCAGTGAATCCGTTCATATCGTCGTCGTCTTTGACTCCACACACATATAAACCATGTGGAATCTTGCGAAGCATTGTCTTTTTGGCTTGCTCGTCTAACACGGTGCGATCGCCTCTGCTGCTGACTACACCGTTAAGTCTAATATCAAACGGCGATCGCCCTCTATCTACCCAACGAGGGGAATTCAGCCTAAATCCTTGTTATACGGCTCAAAATCATGGATTAAGTAGGTGGACATAAATAAACGATGCTGTAGGGTGCTGTTAGGCGAAGCCGTAACGCACCATTCCACAGGGATTTTATGCGTTACGCTGGCGCTAACACATCCTACAAATAATTAAGCCCATCTACTTAGATATGGCTAAGGGTTTTCTGTAAGAGGCGGCAAATCAGTGAAGCCTTTGCAGTATAAATTTTCTACAATGGCATTAACCTCGTAGTGGAGTATTACCATGTTTCGCAAACCATCATCTCAATCCATTAGTGGTACACAGATTACAGGCTCTCAAGTGCAGCAGGGACAAGCCGAACAAGTTCTAATCCAACTGGGACAAAAGTTCTCAAACTGCTAGAGGATCTGGAGGCCATCATCAAAGCAGCGAATTTACCAGAAAAGACGATCAGCAAGTCTCTATGAGCATTTCTTGATTGCTGTCTTTAAGGGAATTTTTGGAGTTTTAATATGTTTGATGCTTGGCGCGACTTCTTCGGTTCAGCTCGATTCTAGTTTGCAGAAAAGACGATACAAGATTGATTTCAGAGACCAAAAATCAGTTGTGTGGATAGTGCTTCTGACACTAGTTCAGATTATCATTTTTTCATGTATGGGATACCTGGAATGGCTGACATTAGACTGGGAAATATTTAAGCAACACAATAGTTCTGAAAATTTTCTGGAGCACTTATTAATAAATTTGACTATAGGAACAATTATAGAGGTTGCATTCATTCTCTATGTTTCGAGCATAGGTGGAGAAGAAATAAAAAATATGCAAGGGTGGCTATTCCCTATGAAGGAAGTCAATTTGTGCCCAAATCAGGGGATTTGGAATTCACTGAAAACCTCTTTAATAACAGCTATTTGCTTATTTTCTACATTGACACTTCTTTCAGTTCGGCAAGACGAATCTAGATTATTCTTTGTTCCTGCAACATTATTGTTCGGGTTAATGTTGGGTGGTATGGCTTGTGTCAAGCATTTTTCTATGAGGCTGGTTCTCTGCGCGATCGCCAAAGTGATTCCCTGGGACTACGCTCGCTTTCTCGACTACTGTGTTGAGCGACGGCTTTTGCAGCGCATTGGCGGACGCTACCATTTTTTGCATCGAGAGCTATTGGAACATTTTGCTGATAAAGCCGGAGGTATCTCATGAATCAAAAATTAGTAGAATCCTTAGCCCAAATCATTCTTTCGTTATCTGATGAAGAGCGGCAATGGTTGGAGCGTGAAATCCAAAAAGCATCTGTTTCAAAGCAAGTCGAAGACCTGGAATCTCGATTGAAACAGTTTGAGGAAGTTTATCAAATGCCATCAGAGCATTTCCACCAGCACTTTCAGGCGGGCGAACTGGGAGATGATATCGACTTTTTTGAGTGGAATGCCTACTACGAAATGCTGACTGCTGCCCAAGTTAAAGCCTCTTGAAGATGGATTTGGAGCAATATATTTCTGCTGTGAAGGCTAAGCTAGCTGACAGCCCAATCATTGTCACGGTCGAGATTGTGGATGAGCGAATCCTACTGAATCGAGGCTACTTCCGTGCTCAATTTACCCTCACGAATTCTGACTTCGTTGAAATTGCTGAATCTTTCACGTTTCAGGACAATCAACTGATCACATTAGACTATCGGTATCAATGGATGGATGCCTCTAAACAAGTCCTCAGGAAACGCTGGGATAGTGTCAAACACTTTCCAGATTTACCCAATTTTCCACATCATGTTCACATCGACTCAGAATCAAATGTTGAACCTGGCTTATCCCGAAATATTCTAGAACTTATAGGTTTCATGGAATTTGAGTTGGGCTAAGCGAATCTCTCCTGGAAAGCCGTATAACAAATCGTTGCAGCGGCGGAATAAAAGTGGTTGGCAGAGATGCCAAAGTTAGTAGCCGCCGCTGAACTC
>CAZCXK010000127.1:0-13104 GCA_964502605.1 uncultured bacterium | reverse complement strand
GAATTTGGCCTAGACTACCAGACTATGGCTTATTCAAGCAATAACCGCTGTAAGGCAATGATCGTTGCATCGCTACCAAGACGCGCATCTAAGGAATGGAAGACAGACTCTCTTGATCCCGGACACACTATCACTAACCCCGGACACAGCTATGTTGAAGCGCTCAGGCGGCATAACCGATTGAATTCTAGGATTCAGAAGTTTCCAGAGGTAATGAAATGGCTCCAAGACATCGAACATCCAAACCAGCATTTCATAGATATGCGCTATTCTTGCAGTGAGCCTGATGATGCAAGCTACAAACGTTGGCTAGACTCATATCAGCGGCTCAGAGGGTGGTTACAGAAACAAGCCACTCAGCTTTAAGGAGGGGAAATGCAGGAAACTTGGCAAGGAACACTCAAGCGCCAACTTACAAGCCAGTATATAGAAAGATCCCAGGGTTGGGTTGATATAAACATTTCTACATCTGGCTTACTGAATTTAACTATCGTGAGTGATAGTTTTTCTGATTTGTCTATACCTGAGCGTAGGGAAACCATATTAAATTTCTTACAACAGTCACACGTTTCTCTATCTCCTGGTTTTTTGTCTCTCTACACGCCACAAGAGGCTGAATCTCTTAATCTGTCCCAACCACAAGCTGTTAATGGAGGCTCAGTATCCACTTGGCAAGATTTAGCTTTACAAGCAGCTAACCCCCAAAATCAATTGCAGCCTGCTCAGCGTGAACCAAGTGTTCCTCGAACTGTGACATTTTATTCTTTCAAAGGAGGAGTAGGTCGAACTACAGCATTAACGCATGTTGCGTGGATTCTGGCGTTACGTGGTCGCAAAATTGTAGCTGTTGATTTGGACTTAGAAGCGCCTGGTTTAAGTACAGCTTTTAACTTAAACCCTCAACCAAAATATGGAATGGTTGACTACTTTTATGAACGTTCTTATTTGCCAGAAGGGGTAGAACCTAATATCTCGGTAGCTCAGATATTTGGTGAAGTTAAGATACCTAACGCTACAGGAAGATTGTTTGTTGTTCCTGCTGGAACTCTTAACCTTGACTACATTTCTAAAGTTGATGATCTACGAGCAACTACCATTACTGATAATGGAGAAAACCTCTGGTCTATTTTTAGCCGCGAGATTCAAGAACAGTTAAAACCAGATATTCTATTAATTGACGCCCGAACTGGAATTAATCAATGGGGAGCGTTATCACTATTACAAGCAGCAGATGAAGTAATCGTATTTTTATTTCCAAACGAGCAAAATCGTCAGGGAATTGGTTTACTTCTACAATCACTTCAATCCTTTAGAGATCTATCTATAAACTTTGTATTTACTCCGGTTCCTGATACCACCGAAGTTGGAATGGCTAAGGTAAAAATGATTTGGAAGTTCTTAAATGAAGCAGTTAAAAATAGAGCAAGTGAAGAGGATGACACAATTGAAGATTCATCCAAAGAAAGTGAGTCCGATTTAGATGACTCATTTGCCGAAGTGGAGCCATTAGTGGTTCCTTACTTATCGCCAATTGCTTTAGCTGATAGTTATCCTGTACCAGCACTTTTAGATTACTACACTCGAATTTCTAACCTAATTGACGAAGAAACTGATGAACTTCAACGGAAAACCATCTTAACTGGTTCAAATCGTCGATGGAGCATTATTGAAAGCCTTCAATTTCCTGAAGTTAATGCGGCTGACCCGCAGCAAGATCTGAGTTTGCTATTTCAGCGAACCACTGATTTTGAAAAATTTCTAGACGATACTAACTGTCTTATTAGAGGACGAAAAGGAACTGGTAAAACTGCTCTGTACTGGCTTTTACTGAAACATAATAATGTTGCTAAACAACTGGCTCATGGTCGGTTAGATAGCACCAGTTGCCTTTCTGGTCATGGTAGATTTCATGAAAGTCGTCCATCGCGTGACGAGTTCCAAGTGATTCACAGAGGTTTACAAGAAAATAATGGATCATGGGAAGCATTCTGGAGAGCTTATTTACTGTTTAGGATTGTCAAAGAAAATGGCTTCAGCTTCCCCAAAGGTAAAAAAGGGGAGAAATTTACTGATTTAAAAAGAATTATTAATGAGCTATCTGGTGAAAGATGGCAGTATGAACACACTCAAAATCTGCTTCATCTGTCCAGCAACTCTAATCTGCTTCTCATTGTCAAAGATGCTCTAGATACCTTTGATGAACAGGTACAGAAACAGAATCAATCCCAAAAGCTGTGGTTTCTGTATGATGATTTAGATGAAGATTTTCCTGAAAAAGATGAGGTAAGGCATCAAGCTCTGATTGGTTTATTTCAACTTATTCAAGCTTGTGATGCAAGAAAGATAACATCAATTCGGTTCAAGATTTTCTTAAGAGAAGATATTTGGAATCGTTTAAGCTTTGATAATAAAAGCCATTTCAACGGACGTGATCTTCTTTTACAGTGGAATCGGGTTGATTTTCTTAGGCTTGCACTTCGCCAAGCAACCCAATCTAAGGAATTCAAAAATTTAGTCGATCGGTTTTCTCCTGTCGAAAGTATTGATCAAGCCAGTGAGGAAGCTGTTGATCACGCATTAGAACTTCTTTGGGGAAGCCGTCGTAGATCAGGCACCAAAGCTAAGTATGTAACAAGATGGGTTTATGAGCGTCTTACAGATTCAAGTAGTACTACCTTCCCTCGCAGTTTGAGCATTTTGTTGAGAGGAGCGAAAGAGCAGGAACTAGCTTATAAAGGGCAATCATCTAAACAGACACCTACAGACCGTTTATTACGAGGAACATCTCTGGAGGTTGGACTAAAGAAAGCCTCGGAAGAACGTTGTCATGCGGTCAGAGAGGAATATCCAGATTTGAGAAAATTCTTTGACTCTCTTAAAGGTATGCAGGCTTTATTATCAAAGGAAGAATTGCAAACTATATGGCAAGAATCTGCACAAGATATTTCATCAGTATTTGATGAGTTCTCAGATTTATTAAGTGAGATTGGCATCGCTGAATGGCGTGAGAAAGAGCAGCGCTATAAATTTGCAGACATCTATGTATATGGTTTTGAGATGATCCGCAGAGGTACAGTGTAATAAAGCGTCAGCACCGAAAGAGGCTTTAATTAGTATTCCTCTGCCAAAGCAGACAGTTTTTCTTGTCGCGCTGCATCATCACTTGAATAACCTGTGTAGAAGCAGCCCTTTCAAGGCCAATTGAGCTACTTTTAATAATTCATTAAACCCTTACCGAAAGAGGATTATAGTCTTTTGGGCAGTAGAAACCATCATCTATAAGCTAGAGCCATTCTGATAGAAATTAACGAAAACTCTAGACAAGGACATCTAAAATGCTCTTAAACAGGGCAATTTCTCCAGTTTTTAGTACTCTTGTCTTCCTTCTAGAGATGGGTGAGAATGATTAAAAGCCTTTCTGGGCATTGATCTCAGCCAATTATGAGGCTCTTTGGCAGTACACCTTGAAAGGGCTGCCTGTGCAGAAGGTAATCCGTTCACCGATCGGTAATTCTTTCATCCCTTCTTCAGTTGCATGAGCAAACCATTCATCTCACTGTCGTACAGCACATCGTGCAGTCCAGTAACGCGAAATTCGAACACAAGCTGATACTGAGATTACCTTTCTTTAGCAACAGTGCAGCCGCTTCACAATCATCTGTTTTTGGTTTCTACAATACAGCAGATATTGACTTCATTTTGGAATGGCATAAATGTACTTTCGCCCCCATACTGATGGGGCACTTGCACTGGTTTCAGCCGAATATTAATCCGTGCATCACCTGCAGGCTTTGCTGCTGTAAGCCACACTGATGCGATAGGTGTGCATTGTGTCGGATATCGCTCCTGCAATCAGGCCGTCATGACTCGGTGGATTGCTCAACAGCAGAGGTTAGGGCTCTGTTGGGGTAGAGTGATAAAGGCTGAGCCAGTTCAGTAGAGGATCTGGCAACATGACCCGGCTGCGTTGATCGGGTTCAATGCAGACGTGGTAGGTTACGGCTTTAGCCATGCCCCGCTCTGCCGGATCGTCGCCCTCCGGCATCAGGGTGTACTGGATCAAAAATTCACTGGGTGCAAGCTGTTCGGGAATGAGTACAATTTGGAGGCGATCGCCACACCGCATTGGGCGAAAGAAATCAATGCTGGCATGGGTGATTGGCACAACAACAGGCGATCGCATCAACAAATCGGGGAGCGATACGCTAGCGGCTGCTAGTGATTCCTCATAAGCTTCGTGGCACATCGACAACCCGTTGGCGAAATATAGCACTCCAGCAGCATCGGTGTCGTGAAGCCGAACGGTGCGATTGTAAATAAATGGCATAGACACTCAATGAATGGTAGGTTCAATGTGGCATTGAGAGGGTGTAAAGCATGAGAAACCGCTCATGAAGCTGATATCATCGTGCATCCGCCGATGTCTAGCGTTATCGCTTACAACGATGACTCTGGTGGGATGGGGGGGGCTTGGTTTGAGCAGGGCGATCGCCCTGCCAGCCCATCTGATGCCATGGCCACCTCGCCAGCCAGACTCTGCCCCATCATCACCATCATCAGACATCCTCCTGCAAGTTGATGGCCGATTGGAGCCGGGGGGCAATGTGGTCTTTCAAGATGGCACCCCATTTAACGAGCATGTCTTTGCTGGACGGATGGGTCAGCAAATAGACATTGCACTGGAAAGTTCAGAGTTTGATCCGTATCTGATTGTATTAGCTCCCAATGGCGACATCATTGCTCAAAACGACGATCGAGCCGAGGGAGATCTCAACTCATTTGTGAGTTTGACTTTAGAGCACGATGGAGACTATGTTGCCATCGTCAACGCCGTTCATCGGCAGGGTCGCGGGCGCTATGTGCTCACCGTTAGACGAATTGCAGATCCTGCAGCGCCGTCTCCACCGCCCATCCATCGCCATCCCTTCATCCTAAAATCATCCTAAAACGGAAATGGTTTCCAGGGAATCCATTTTGTCCACAGGTTGGCGAGCGTTCCGTCGGCAATGAGGGCATCCAGGGTGGTTTCTAGAGCCTGGTGGAGGGCAGGCTGGCCCTTGCGTACCCCAATGCCAAAGGGCACCTGCGTTGGCACTGTGAATGCGATGCTGAGGTTAGGGTCTTCGTCTGCGGCCACGAGCAGCACCAATTCATCATCAATCAGAGCGTCAATTTCTCCAGTTCTCAAGGCTTCTAGCATTTCAGGCAGCACCTGATCGCTCCCCGGATAGGGTTTGGTTTGCACGCCTGGAAATGTAGCAGCTAGGGCAATGTTGGTGCTGTCGGCAAGGCCGCCCACGGTGAGACCAGCCAAGTCGGCGATCGCCCCAATGTCTCGATCGGCCTTGACCAGAATTGCTTCATCAAATAGCCCGTAGGGGCGGGTAAAATCGGCCCAGGCTCGACGCTCATCGGTGATGGCCTGGTTAAACCAAATTACATCATAGGTTCCGGTTTGCAGGCTGGGATAAAACTCTTCCATACGGAGGTTAAACCACACCGGGTCTAACCCCAGGCGATCGCACACCGCTCTAGCCACATCAGGCTCGTAGCCCAAGCGGGAGTTGTTCTCTAAAAAGCTCATGGGGCGAGCATAAAAGTCACTGGAGGCGATCGCCAACTGCCCAGGGAGCACCGTCTTCACACTAGTCGTCAAACTCATAGGATTTCTAGAATTAAGCCTCAGCCCGGTTCCGCAGGGGAGGTTTGCCGATTGGGAACCTCCAAATTCCAAGCTGGACGTGGAATACCCTCCAAATTAAGCCGGAACATGTGGCTCAAAATAGTGCTAGACAATACAGTTCTGGCCTACCTGTCTTGTTATAACAAGCGAAGAGATTGAACCAGCCGCATTAGAGGGCGCAGAGAGCATAATCATGGTTCGCGAATCCATTCAGCTCAGCGATGCTCAGATTAGCCAGTTTCAGACGGATGGGTTTCTCGTCATCGAACACCTGATTGATGACGCATGGGTTGAACGCATCACCAGCCGGATTGAACCCCTATTTGCAGGCCAGTTTGAGACGGGCATCTATCCTGATGAGTGGCACTGGCGTCCGGGTTTGAGCTTGCCCAATGCCACCCGGCAGATCTGCAATGCCTGGAAAAGCGACCTCACCATTGCCAGCGTGGTGCTATCGGCAGAACTCGGGCGCTTGATTGCAAATTTATCGGGCTGGTCAGGCACGCGAGTCGGGCAAGATAGCATCTGGATGAAGCCACCCGGTGCGAAAGAGGTGTCGCTGCATCAAGATGCCACCTACATCAGCTACATTGACCCGCCTGAAATGACCACCTGCTGGATTGCTCTCGACGACATGACCACGGAAATCGGCACCTTAGAATATGCCAAAGGGTCTCACCAGTGGGATTTAGTCACCGAGCGGGGCGAATTTCATGCGCCTGCCGAGCATTATCATGCTGCGATGCAGCGGGCGGCTGCGGCTGCCGAAGTTGTTCAACCGGAGATCGTGCCCATCGAAATCTCAGCCGGAAGCTGTGTCATTCACCATGGCAATATCTGGCATGGGTCGGCCAGCAACCAACACCCTACCCAAGTCCGCCGCAGTCTCTCCTTACATGCGCTCAGTGCCGACGCCAAATTTCAACCGACGGGCGCAGGATATATCTATGGCCGCTACAAACGCATCGGCGACCCCACGATGGATGAAACCTTCTTCCCAATTTTGTGGCGACACGACGGCTATCGCACTCCGTTTTTGGCCGAATATTGTGAGGATGCCTTGTTGAGCGATCGCCAGCCTGCACCGCTAAGCGTCTGAGGCGTGCGTCTGAGTTCACTCCTGGCCCAACCAAGCCTGCCCGCGCTCAAGCAGACCTAGCAGCCCATCTACTTGCCAGACCTGTACCCAGTTGTCACCATTCACTGCCGCCAGTTTTGTGCCATCGGCGCTAAAGGCGATCGCCCCGACAACATTGTCCCAAGGGTTAGAAGATGTTGCCATCCTCCATTGGCCAATCAGATCCCCAGATACTGTCCAGAGGCGGATCGTGCCATCTTGGCTGCCAGTGGCTAGCCGTTGCCCATCGGGACTAAAGACCAGCGTGGTGATGGCAGCCGTATGGGCGGCAAACGAAGCTATCATCTCACCGGAGTGGGTTGTCAACTGCACTGAGCCCTCTTGATTGCCAGTGGCGACTGTCTGACTATCGGCGCTGAACGCCACAATATGACCGGGCAGATCGGCACGGTTCTCGCCGGTTATTGTCCATAAAGTTGTGGAGTCTTGGCTGGTGTTGGCGATCGCCACCAGATGCTGATCAGGACTGACGATCACCGTATCGGGTGAGTCAGACAGCGGTGAGAATTGGCCCAGCGACTCTCCCGACCAACTCCAGCGAGTGACGAGACCACTGCCATGCCCTATGGCTAGAAACGTTTGCCCATCGGGAAGAGGTTTAATGCTCCAGGCTTGTTCAGTATCACCCGCTCCTTGGGCAAGCAACTCACCGTCACGGCTCCAAAAGCGAAGGCGACCCGTGCGCGGGTCAGCGGTGACGATGCGCTCACCATCGGGACTAAACGTCATACTCGACACTTGCTGATGGCCAGGAAGTTCTGCCAGCATTGGGCCACTGAAATGCCATAGTTTCACCACGGCATCTCCTTCTGTGGTCGTTGCTAGCATCTCGCCATCGGGGCTAAATGCGATCTGACTGATGCCCAGGCAACAGCTCCCTGAGCCGTGATCGAGGGCGATCGCCCCCTCAGCCGAGGCAGTCGCGGCATCCCACAGCATAATCATGTTGCTGTTGAGCCCAGTGATGGCTAGCCGTTGCCCATCAGGGCTAAAGATAATGTTGGGTAAGACAAAGGGGGCGCTAAACTGTCCCAACTGCTGCCCTGATAGATCCCACACCCTGACGAGAGTTTGTTCGTCAAACCCCTCTCCCGGCTCAGTGGTGACAATCATTGAGTGGTTGGGGCTAAACACCGCCTGAGAGCCTGTCAATGCAGCGATGGGGCGATCGCCCATCAAATCGAAGACTGCAAGCTGATTGGGGTCGATCGGGTCAACGGCGTAGCGGCCATCGGCACTAAAGCTCTGGGGTACAGGCCCCGCATTGGCCATCAGCCGCTGCGACTGCCAATCCCACATCAGCGAGTCGTCAATAATGAGCTGATTGGCGGTCGGGGTAAACCGGATCGACTGCACATTATAATACTCTGCGATGTCAGAGGGGATCGGCACCTGAAATGCGAGCGGCGGCTGCGGATCAACCGCCCACAGGCTGATCACTTGGTTTGACCGCAACGTCACCAAACGGCTCAAATCAGGGGACATGGCCATCGTGTCGGCACGGTCAGAGGCAGAGACAATCGGAAACTGATCGATCGGGTCGCGCCTGGCAATCGTCAAGATTCCGGCTCCATCGCGCAGGCTCTTTTCTCCGGCGATGTTCCAGAGTTCGACTTGGCGACCCGCATCGACGATCGCCATGCGGCGGCTGTCAGCGCTGAAGTAAATGAGTGGGTTTGTGTAAGGCTCTGAGGCTGCCAACACGCTCCCCGTCACAGGGTCGCGGAACCAGAGTTGCTGGTTTGAGTCGGTCGTCGCCAGCCAGCGCCCATCAGGACTAAAGTTGATGCGGGTGCCCTCCATGGCGGCAATCTCATTGCCCGATAAATCCACCAGGCGGACGTGATTTGAGAGTAGCCCCACAGCAATGCGATCGCCCGCTGGGCTTAACGTCACCTGATTTATCGAGTTGGGCTCATAGGACGCGATGGAGCGGAACGGCCCTCCCCCCTCCCAGATCTGCACGGCTCCGGCACGAGTGGCGATCAGCAGTTGTTGTCCATCGGAGCTGAAATCAGCGCTTACCACCTCTTCGATCCGCGCCAGCTCAGCGCCATCCATGCTCCACATGACTAGGCGACCATCGCCGCTCATGGTTGTGATTTGCTGCCCATCGGGGCTGACCTCAATGCGATCGATGAAGCTCTGATGATCGATCTCTGCCACCAACTGCCCCGACAGATTCCAGATCTGGAGCTTGCTGCTCTCCATCGCCTGGGTAAACATGCGATCGCCCTGTGTCCCGGTTGCAGTGCGGATAATAAAGCTTGGCAGCTCAACCTTGCCCAGGGCTTGCCCCGTCGCCACATTCCACAGGCGCACGGTGCTGGTCTGATTCTCGTCAATGGCAACAGTAGTGACGGTATCACCATTGGAGCTAAAGCTGGTGCCATAGGCTCCGGGCAACTGCTGCGTGACCCGGCCTGACCAATCCCATAGGGTGAGATGATTTTGTGGGTAGTTATGGGTGGCAAATCCAGCGCCATCAGGACGAGGCATCAGACTCTCAACGGGCTGATCCAGCGGCACCCGCCCTGATTCGTGCATCTGATCCAGAATCGTCTGCAACGCCAAGATTGGCATCAACGCCGGATATTGACTCAACGGCTGCTCTGAATGAACGCGATCGCGGAGCATTTCTCCTATTTGCATAGCAAATCGCAGCGCGCCGAGCTGATCATGAGCCTGGAACCGCTGCAAGGCTAAGAAACTCATGCGCTCAAGCTTCGCCTCAGGGGTGCGATTCGCAGATTGAGCCACAGCAATGCCTGCTTGCATCAGGGACAGCGATGTCGGGTTGGAGTCAGGGGCGGGAGCCAGCTCTGCTTGAGCCATAGGCACGCTACTTGCGGCGATCGCCAGCCCAGTGAGCCATGAGGAGAAGCCCAGCACTAGTTTGGGAGAAAACAGCGTCATATCAGGATATAGGAGGGACATGAAAGGATACTGCGTATCGTAGGGAATTCAGCCATGATGCGATATCCCCCTCTATGCCGCTTTGGGGATATGGCCACAGAGCCAATGGCCTTGCTGCGAGCCAAATTTCTCTCTGACGATATAGGTGCGATCGCCCCCTGAGCTGAGAAGGTAATAGTATTAGGCCGTTGAACCAGAGTCAATCAATTACTGTGCGACTGTGTGACGCTTGCAGCAGTGGACTCACTTCATCATCACCTCCGCCAGTTCATGCAGATCTATTACGGCGATGGTGTGGCTATGGACAGCCATTCTCGGTCTCAATGCCCAGCTTCAATGCCCCTGAACCGGACGCCGATCATCTCAGACGTTTGTTTCAACCTCGATTGCAGGGCAAATGTTGCACTATGGAACATCATCTGACATGACTGATACAACAATGCGTGAGTCTCAATCGGCTCCCCTCACCACCCCCGTGCCCTCGGCTGATATCGCCAAACTCGCCTCGACGCTGGGCATCACCGGCTGGCTCAACCTCTGGTTTCAGCTGGTTGTGGCCATCGTCTCAGGGGTGATCTTGGTGACCGCCCTCGTCAGCCGCCGCATTGATGGCGATCCTCAAGTTGCAAGCACCGGGTTCGCAATCGGGCTGGCGGGGTGCGGCTTGGTGATCGTGCTGATCACCTTGGTCACATCTTTCCGCTGCACACGGCTGGCGCGGCAGTTGCGGCAGCGTCCGGTTAGTGAGCATCCTGATCGCCCCACGCTCAGGCGTCTGTTTGTTGTCGGTTTGACCACAGGACTGATCGGCGCACTGGTTGGCCTCGTGGGCGCAGAAGTAGGCATTGGCGTTTTGCTAGGTAAGGCACTCTCTCAGCCTCAAGGTGCTGCTATTTATACGCCGGATAAAATCATCCGCGTTCTCGACATCTTAGTGCCCCTAGTCAATGTCAACCTGGTGGCGGCTCATGTCGTCAACACGGTGGCGTCGCTGTGGCTAATTCGACAATTGCGAGAGTAAGCTCCACCCTCGGCAACGCGGTTTCCTAGGGCAGTCTGCATGAATGCGAATTACCTTGACGGGTTGCCAAATCGCCTCGACCGTCAATTTAATATCAGTCCGCCAATCCTCAGATCACTCGTCCTGTAAATGGCCAGCGGCGATCGCCCCTTCAATAATCTGTTCGACCAGAGGCCAGAGGGCAGGTGAGGTCTCCCGAATCGGCTGCATTCGCTTGAGTACTTGCGATCGCGCCACGTTATGCAGTCGCCAAGTTCCGCCTTGGGTTTGCCAATTGTGCAGCAGGGGTTGCAGACAGTCAATGGCGCGGGCAAATTGCGCTTCGGGGGTAAGGGCCGTTTCAAATTCGTCCCAGAGTGCCCGAAATTCTTGGGCTTGTTCGCTGGGAAGCAGACCAAACAGCCGATCAGCGGCAGCCAGTTCGCGCTCTGCTTTATCGTCATGACCCTGCACGTCGTAGCAAAACGTGTCTCCGGCGTCAATTTCGACCAGATCATGCAGCAGCAGCAGCTTAATCACCTGGGCTACATCTACCGGAGCCGCCGCATATTCGGCCAAGGCGATCGCCATGATGGCAATGTGCCACGAATGTTCGGCGCTGTTTTCGCGGCGAGACGAATCGGTGAGTAAAGTTTGACGTAAGACGCCCTTGAGCTTGTCAATCTCAAGCACAAACTGCAGTTGCTGAGTCAGTCGGGGTGATGCGATTGAACCTGTCATAAACCTATGAGCGTGATCGGTGATTGCAAAACCAGCATCAGGCGATTCGCCATCCGCTCATTCATTCTAAAGGGATGCGGACTCTAAAATCGGTACAGATGCTGAACGGAAGAGATTGCTGCACCGGGATGCCGCAAGATAGGTTGATTCCATGCCTCACCCCATGGGAGGTCATGCGCTAAATCGTCGAAGTATCCCTAATCTGCATCCTATCCCCTCCATGAAAAGACAGCCGCTCTGGAGGGGCAACTGGCGATCGCCCTACCGCATCGGAAGAACCTAAACATCGCAGGCTCTGATCGCAAGCTCATCAAAGCTCAGCCATGCCAGTTTTTCTGGAGACATTAGCAGTTCATGGGTGGCGAGAAATCCAGCAATCGTCCAGGTTTGAAACTGTCGAGCTTCCTTACCAATCAGGCGACCGTGGCGACCGTCATAATATTCGGGCCAGCCATCTGACTCTAGCCGCTCAGCCGCGATCGCCAATGCCCGTTCTCCTAACTCCGTGCGCCCTCGTTTCTGCGCCGCAGCGGCTAGCCAGATTAGCAAAAACGGCCAGCTGCCGCCATTGTGATATGACCAGGGCGCATTTTTGGGATCGCATCCCGTGATTATCTGCCAGTCGCGCCCGGCGAAGGCAGGGAAACAAGCCTTAAGCGGCATCGCCGCCACCAGATCGAGCCAGCGCGACTCGATTTGATTGAGAATTGCGCCAGATTGAGCCTCACTGGACACAGCCGCCAGCACGCTAATCAAATTGCCCTGGGCAAACCAGCGAAAATCCATTTGCCCTGGCCCGACATTGCCAACAAAATAGCCGCCAGTGTCAGCAATCCAGCCTTCTAGCCAATCGGGAATCGCATCTGGATAGATATTAAACTGATTCACCGCTGTGGCTCCAAACTCTTCGGCGCGATAGCAATAGATGGTGCGAAGCTGCGGCAGGTCAAGCCAATAATACTGCCGGATATGGTAAGCCAGATGGGAGAGCCGCTGATTGACAGCATCGATATAGGCTACATTTTCGGCAGTGGGCAGTAGTAATTCGTCAGCGGAGCGGAGGGCAACAAAGAACAGGGCTTGAATATCTATCGGATAGCCATAGACTCCCATGCGGCGGTCAATCATAAAGGAGCCATCGGGCACCAGCAACGTGGGAAACATGTCGAAGCGAGCCGTCAGGCAGAGGTCGAGAATCAGTCGGATGCCCTGCTGCATGTCGGCTTGCTGAGCAAAGGTCTGATCGTGGGTGGCGCGAGTATACATCCGCAACAGCCACAGCCACCAAAACACCGCATCAATCGGCGCAACTCGGGCGATCGCCTGTTCGCCAAAGTCAGCATCGATGTGTTCGTCGCCATTGCGCGCCTGCACGACTTTAAAACTGGCTGGCATCAGCCCCTGCCCCGGCATGAAGCAGTTTAACTGCTTGTCGCGGCTCTGGAGGGCTAATGTGGTCTTGAGAAACTGCCGGACAATCTCAGGTCTGCCCTTAAGCAAGAAGGCGATCGCCGAGATGGCAAAGTCGCGGGTAAAGCACTGGTCATAGTTGAGCGCTTTTGCCACCGGGTCACGAGCGGCCAGGGTGCCCACCGCAACTCCCTGATACGACAGAATCGATTGCTC
>CAZCXK010000126.1:0-13600 GCA_964502605.1 uncultured bacterium | reverse complement strand
TATACGAGCACAACAAAAGTCTGCTCGATGAAATTTTGGGTCTCGAAAATTCGGGAAGTCGAGCTCTAGCTAGCGTGACTCGATCCTACATGCAGGGTGTGGTGCTGAATCACCAAGTTTATCTGATGACGAATCTGCTGGGAGGCAAAACTCAGGCACTCTACCAACCCAGCCACATCTGGACATTGGGGCGAGATCCAAAGCAGGTGGTCGTTCCGATTGCTGATAGCCGTTTGTCACGCTGTCATGCAGTGATTCGTTATACCGACGATCAGGCGTTTTATTTAACAGATTTAGACAGTAGCAATGGTTCTTTCGTCAATGGTGAGCCCATTCGATGCAGTCATCGGCTGGTTGATGGCGATCGCATTCGGTTGGGTGTGCTGACCTTCAACTTTTTTATCTGTCAAACGGCACAATCATTAGCGACCGTGTCGCCTGAGATGCTGGCACGAATTGAAGCTAGCAATATGCGACATCACCCGTCGCAACGCCCACTGCCCCCAACTGGGTGCAATCCCTTAGATCTCAACCCATCTGATGGGGAGAAGCCTCAACAGCACCCTCCCGATGAAACCCTACATTTTTTGCGGGCTAAGACCGCCTAAGCAAGGAACAAACTCTAAATCTGGAGCGTCTTATCGCAACACTCAGCCCTGACACCTGCTAAAATAGCGAGGTTGTAGAGCCTGGGATCGGACTTGAGCCAATCAATCGACCTACCGAAAGTAGACGAATTCCTGCAGGAGTTAGCGACAATCCAGCAGACAGGGTCAAAGCGGATTGCCATATTAGGGTCGCGTCATGTGCCTATCACCCATCAGAATTTAATTGAGCTGATGAGTTTTGCGTTGGTGCAGGCCGGCAACTCGCTGCTGACGTCGGGAGCAACCGGAACCAATTCGGCAGCCATTCGTGGAGCCATGCGTGCTAACCCCAACTTACTAACGGTCATTTTGCCGCAAGGGCTACGGCGGCAACCCCGCGAATCTCGACAGCAGCTTGAGCAGGTGATCCATCTGGTTGAAAATGCTGCCAACGATGACATGTCGTTGGCGGAGGCCAGTTCTCTCTGTAATCAAGAGATTGTTTCTCGCTGTCAACAGCTCATTTGCTTTGCGTTTCATGACAGCCATACCCTTCTGAAAACCTGTCAAGATGCGGAAGATCAGCGGAAGATTGTCACCCTCTTTTATTTAGATTAGGACTTTTAGATTAAGGGTTCTAGCGTAATGATCTGCAGGAATATGTGAGGTTTAAAGCCTCAGTTGTGAGCGGTAGGGTGACGACCAAACTCAAGACCCAACAGCGAAGATTCGGAACTATCAGAACGTATTGACGTATCTTCAGTTCCGACAAAATTGCCAGGTTTGTGCGGCTCCGATGAGGGTATGGCAGGCTCTGGCTGAGTTCGAAAAACTGCACCCTGGTAAGTCCGCATACAATGATTGTGAAAGTAGTCTAAATTACACCGAATCAGACGCGTTATGTTGCCTTTTCTACAAGAGCTTTCAGTTTCTGTTGTCTTGATTTATTCCATTGTGGCAGCGTCCATTCTGGTTTATGTGCCGTTTGGCGTTGTTGGATATGGTCGGCTGCAAGTCGGCTATGACACGGCGGCTCCTAGAGCCCTATTTGATAAGCTGCCACCCTATGCCCAACGGGCAACTTGGGCTCATCAAAATTCGTTTGAGTCGTTTATGCTTTATGCGGCAGCGGCTTTGGTGGCGTATGTGACTGCAGTTGATAGCATGTGGGCGATCGCTGCACCGATTGCATATGTGATCGCCCGACTTTTCTATTCGGTGTTTTATATCCTGAACATTCCAATCTTGCGATCGCTGATGTTTGCCATTGGCTCGCTCAGTATCGGCACATTGTTTGGATTGAGTTTGTTTCACATCACAGGCTAGCTAGCCCACATAGGCAGAGTCTTCACGCCATTCTGACGCTGCACTGATAGGATGGCAACAAGAGCATCGTTCAGATGTTTTTCCCATGGATCGATAACGGTGAAATCAATTAGATCTGCCTATGGCTTCTACATATTCGTTTGATATTGTGAGCGACTTTGATCGGCAAGAATTGGTAAATGCGATTGATCAGACAGCCCGTGAAATCAAAAGTCGTTATGACCTAAAAGATACCAAAACGACAGTTGAACTCGGTGACGAGTTAATTACTATTAGCACTGATAGTGAATTTACGTTGCAAGCAGTGCATACGGTGCTGCAAACTAAGGCGGCTAAGCGCGAGCTGTCGCTAAAGATTTTCGACTATGGCAAGGTCGAAGCCGCCAGTGGCAACCGGGTTCGTCAGGAAATAAAGCTGCAGAAGGGAATTAGCCAGGAAATTGGTAAAAAACTCTCCAAGCTGATTCGAGATGAATTTAAGAAGGTGCAGGCATCGATTCAGGGCGATGCCGTGAGAGTTTCCAGTAAATCAAAAGATGATTTGCAAGACATTATGGTGCGGCTAAAGCAAGAAGATTTGCCTGTCGCCTTGCAATTTACCAATTATCGTTAATCGATTAGTCTGATTAGGTTAGATGTCACAGCTGCCCAAAATCGATCGCCAGCGCGAGCATCAGGCAAATGAGCGCACGTTTTTGGCTTGGCTGCGGACGTCAATTGCCCTAATTGGGTTTGGGTTTGCGATCGCCCGCTTTGGAATTTTCTTGGATCAGCTCGAGTTTGCAGTCACTGGGCAACAGCGTTCTAGTCATCAACTGTTCAACTCGCAGACCTTAGGAGCCTGTTTGGTCATATTTGGCATTAGCATCATTGCGATTGCCGCATGGCGTTATAACCAGGTTTTCTGGCAAATTGAGCGGGGTGACTATCGTCCGAGTCGGGCCGTAGTCTGGGTTATGACCGGAATGGTAATCGTGCTGGGGTTGCTGAGTCTGCCGCTGCTGATTTTAGGTCAGCGAGAATTTACCCCGCCAGCCTCAGACCCTAGCCCCGCTCGTTCACAGATGCAGGAGCCTAAGGGCGATCGCTGGACGATTTATCGAACTCTGGCGCAGGTGACGCGGCCCTGAGGAATTAGAAAGTAGGCGATTGCTGCAGGGCTAGCAATGCTGTGCCGTATGCCGCTTCTGTCTGAGCAGATTGGAGCACCGGCACCCCCAGTCGGCGCGATCGCAGGGCTGTCCAAGCTGGGTTTTGGGCTCCACCGCCAGCCGTATAAACCCGCGTTAACAGGGTCGCCCCAAATTCTTGTAACAGCTGATAGCCCTTGGCTTCAATGCGAGCCATGCCGTCTAGCAGCCCATGCAAAAAATCGACAGGTTGTTCAGGGCGAGGAGCCAGCTGTGGAGCAAAATTGGGATCGCTAATCGGAAACCTTTCTCCAGGATGAAGCAGCGGATAGTAGGTCAGTGGACTAGCCTGAGTCGCATCGATTTGAGCACTCAAGGTCTCTAATTCTGCGGTTGTGAAATAGTGGCGCAAAACTGCCCCTCCACTATTAGAGGCTCCTCCCACGAGCCACCGATCTCCTAGTCGATGACTATAGATGCCATATTGGCAGTGGTCAACTCGATGCTGGCTGAGCAACTTTAGCACCAACGTCGAGCCGAGTGAAGTGACGGCTTCGCCGGACTGTTGCGCCCCACTAGCAAGAAATGCTGCAATGCTGTCGGTCGTCCCAGCACATATCTGGCAGGTTGCAGGAAACTCTAGGGGGAGGGCGATCGCCGGTTTGAGCGGACTTACAGGGCTGCCTGGTGTCATAACTTTGGGCAATCGAAACGGCTGTGGCATTCTCTGTATCCAATCGGGGTAGTCGAGAGTATCGACGTCATACCCCAATTTAAGACTATTGTGATAGTCGCTGATGCCGATGCGGCCATGTAACAAAAAGCCGAGCCAATCGGCCTGATGCAGAAAATACAAACCCTCTGCGCCTGACATCTCAAACGGATAATCGGCTTGACGCGGGGGGATGTGGGCAGCCCACCACAGATATTTAGCCAGACTGGATGTCGCGCTGTTGACCAGATGCTCGGGTGGGGCCAGCATGGTTAGCGATTCTAATACCGATTGACCCCGCGCATCGTTGTAGAGGAGCGGCGGAGTCACCGGATGTCCCCAGGCATCACAGAGCAACACGGTTGATGATGTGCCATTGATGGCGATCGCCTGCATATGCCGACGAATGGCCGCAGGGATGCGCCCGAGTAAACTAAATAATGTGCCGCGCCACTGTTCAGCATCGCCACACCCATCTGCAGAATCAAACTGGATTCGATCTTCAAATTGAGTCTGTCGCTGGGCATTAATGGCGATCGCCCGTGCGCCTGATGTGCCAAAGTCAATGCCCATGTAATAGCTCATGCAGCCATTATGCAGGATGGCTTACCGATGCGTGAACATTTGCTGATCCGTGATTCTGGATCACTAACACTGAGCATGGAGCATGATGCATCACATAATTGCTGACGCTGCCTAATAACAGTTCGGTAATGCCGCTATGGCCCTGCCGACCGATCACAATCAGATCAGCCTGCCACCGCTGAGCCCATTCGCAAATGAGATCTGCGGGTTTACCCATGACACACTCATATTCGGCAGGAATGTCACTGGCGATCGCCCGTTGACAATATTCATTGAGCCAAGTGCGATGCGTTTGCATCTCCTGCTGCCAATAGTTTGCCTCACCTGGCGCATGCCCCATCAATATTGGGTCGGGCGTCATGCCCACAGTGGGATACGGCGCACTCACAGGTGCAACGCCTCCCATCGGCGAAGCCAGGGCTGGCAACACTTCAACACAGTGCAGCAGTAGCAGGGGCGATCGCCTCTTGTGGGCTAGATCTAATGCTTGCTCAAACACAGCCGTTTGCTGCGGAGACTGATCAAGTGCTACAAGAATACGGTTAAAGCTCATGAGAATTGTCCTATTTAACACTGCTAGGAACTATTTGACACTACTAGGAACTGTAGGATCTATAAACGTCTCCCAAAGCTGCTGCAGATGCTTTAGATAAAGAGTCTCAAGCTGAGAGGCTACGCCACTCCAGCTAAAGTGAGACTCGACTCGACGACGTCCCGCTGCCCCCAACTGGGTGCGCCAATCTGGGTCAGAAATAATACGGTGAAGTGCCTGGGCGATCGCGGCCTCATCTTTGACAGGGGTCAACAGCCCAGTTTCGTTAGGGATGATGGTATACTGCAGCCCGCCAACCGCGCTGGCAACAACTGGGGTGCGGCTGGCCATCGCCTCAATGGCCACAAGACCAAACGGCTCATAATGGCTCGGTACAACGCAAACATCAGCCGCCGCATAGTAGACTGGCAGTACATCATGAGGAACGCGCCCGGTCAGCCTGACGCGATCGCCCAACCCCAACTCATCCACAATGGCAACAATGCGATCGCGCTCTTGACTATCTTTGCTGCCCTCACGGCTTCCGCCGACGATCAGCAATTGAGCTGTCAGATGATCTGTCATGGGTGAGCATGCCATCGCGCGCACCAGAGTTTCGATGCCCTTGCGCGGATCAAAGCGCCCAACGTAGAGAATAATTGGAGCATTCGGATTTAACTCCAAGGCTTGTCGAGCCCGATGGCGATTGACGGTGCCAAAGCGATTGAGATCAGTGCCACAGGGAATTACTTCAATGGTGCCAGTTGCTGAAACTCGCGATCGCAAATCATCTTCTTCTTGAGGGCTAGTTGCCACCACACAATCAGCCGTTTCTAAACAGGTTTTTTCGACTGCAAGGCGACGTTCAGCAATTGGTGAAACAGTATCTACGGTGTCATATTTGACAGCCCCTAACGAATGATAGGTATGAACCCACTTCACAGGCTGATGCTGCCGTATCTGCATGCCTACCCACGCCGACAGCCAATAATGAGTATGAATAATTGGATAGATTGTTTCACTGTGATGCTGAAACTGGAGAAAAGAATCGACAAATTCGGGCAGATATTCAAATAGTTGATCACGCCCCACAAATGACTTTGAGCCTGCACTGAGACGAACCGTGCGACATCCTGGAGAATGCTCGATCACCCAGTCTTGATCAGGCTGAGTTTGGCGTGTAAACATATCAACGTGCCAGCCCTGCAGAGCTAGTGCATCCCCGACTTGTCTGACATAAATATTTTGCCCTCCAGCCTCTTCCCTCCCAATTTCAATAGATGGGTCTCCATGAACAGAAATGAATGCGATTTTTCCTTTTGTGTGAACCATACCTGACAGTAATTACGCGACATATCGGTATCAATAATTAATCCCCTCAGAAGAACCAAGGAGACGTGATTTATCACCTACCACCACAGCCTATTTCCATCTTCGTCAGTGCGAGCCTGACGAATCACATCAGAAATTTCTTCGGCATCTGTTACATGGTGCAGTGCCTTTTGTTCGCCGGTTGCCTCTTCGACCATGAAATAGGTCGGAATCTCAACATGTTCAGTGGTGATATCGCAAATATCAACTGCAACCTGCTGAGATTTCTCGTCTAACGTTTGCGATTCATCTAAAACGCGATCGCCCGGATTAAGCGCCGAATTGTTTGGGTGCATCTCTGGTTGATAGCTCATAAATTCTCCTTAGTGTGATTCTAGTTGTTGACGATTGGGAAGTTTAAATCAATAGTCTGCAGCTGGTTGCCTGGCAGATCTTCGGAGTGTAGATTTTGACTGCGCTTAATCCACGTCGTTGTAGATACCTTAGGCAGATCGCAGTCGAAGCCTACGGTACGGAAGAGTCAGCCTTTCACGAGTTTTGTCAGCCAGCCAGAGTCTGCAGTCCAATATCTTGGCATCAAGCTACCTAAATCTTGTTGGCACAAATACGGCTTGACGGCTCTGATTAACAAGCATCAACTAATGATCAGTTGGCATATTCTTCTTAAAGAATCAGATATTGGCTATGTTTGTCAGCTGTAACAGCATAAACGTTAGAGCATATTTATACTCATCATGATGAATGCATCAAAAGTCTAAACTTAACCCTAAAAGTAAATCAGCCGTTTGCAATGGCAAACTCAATTTAACCAGAGTCTAATTCTGTTTGATAATTAAAAGAACTTGCCAATCAACTCTATCTCTATTAAACAAAACTAGAGAGAGAGTTGCGTCCATCTACAGTTTGAACTTGGCTCGCTCCTTTGATGGACTTTGATCGAATGAAGGATGGTATTTTATGTTAGTGGGGCTGATTAGAGACTTGTTTAGGTAACCATACAGTAAATGTGCTGCCAACCCGAGGTTGAGACTGCACCCGAATTATGCCCTGGTGTTCTTCGATAATGCGACGAGATAGGTGCAGCCCCAGTCCAATGCCAGAGCGACGGCCTTGAGTTTGTCGAAAGCGTTCAAAGATGACGGCTTGGTCATCTAGCGAAATCCCAGTGCCTGTATCGTGAACCGCAATCGAGATCCAGGAATCTGACGGTGATTCATTTTCGGGAGGGCTGGCTGTGCTCAGTTCAACTTGCACGGAGCCGTCTTCAGTAAATTTGATGGCGTTCCCGATGAGATTCGTCATCACCCGACGCAGCTCCAAGCGATCGCCCACAAAAGTCGTGTCTGACTCACCTGTCAGATCTGTATCTAGCGCCAGTAGCAACCCTTTTTCATCGGCGAGCGGGTGCAGTTCTCGAATTACATCTTGGATGAGTGCCTGAAGATTAAACGACGAGAGGGTGAGTTCTTTACGCCCTGCCTCATGACGATAGACTTCCAGCAAATTATTCACCATTTGTAGTAAGTCTTGACTGTTGTTGATCATCGTAGTCATGACCTGCCTCATCTCGGCTGAAATGTCACCAAAGATGCCCTCTTGAATCAGTTCAAACATGCGATCGGCAGCGATGAGGGGCGTTCTCAGGTCATGAGTGAGGCGCGACACAAAGTCTTCTCGCTGTCGAGCAATCTGATCACGCTCAGCCACGGTTTGCATTAGAAGATTATTTTGCTGAGCCAGTCGTTCTTCTGCGTGTTTGCGCTCTGTGATATCAATTACGACTCCGGCAATGCGGAAGGGGCGCTGATGTAAATCAAGCTGGGCTTTGGCGCGAATGATGCAATATCGGACATCACCCGATGCGTGGCAAAATCGTAGCTCAATATCAAATGGAGATCCCTGATCAAGATGAGCCGCGATCGCCCCATGAAACATCTGCCGATCGGCTGGATATACCAGGCGACAGAAAGCATCAAAGGTTTCGGCGACCTCAGACCTGTGAAAGCCAACAATTTCCAGAAGGCGATCGTTCCAGTAGACTTCTTGGGTAATAAGATTCCAATCCCAAATGCCATCATTGGCTCCTTCTAGCACAAATCGAAAGCGTTCTTCACTTTCTCGCAGGCGCTGATTGGCAGATGCGGCCTCTGCATTGGCCTGGTGAATGCGGATAGCGTTTAGCAACCGCTGCGATAGTGTCCCAGGCGACACACTATCTTTTGAGAGATAGTCAGAGGCTCCTGCCTTCATCAGGTCAACGGCGATCTGATCGTCACTTTGCCCCGTGAGAATCACAAGAGGAATATCAATTCCAGATTGACGCAGATTTTGCACGAGAGCCAGACCATTTTGGTCGGGCAGCCGATAATCGATAAACGCACAATCAAAGATGCCAGTCTCTAAGGATGCGATCGCAGTCGAGTAGTCACAGGCTTCGGCCAGATCAACAGCCACACCTGCTTTCTTAAGAGCTCGGCAAACAATGAGCCGATCAACCTCATCATCATCTACTACTAAGATTTTGAGTGAGTTATCTTGCATGATCTGCCTCATTTTGCCTCGTCTAGTTGGCGTCTGCTGGCATTCAAACTGTGTATTAAAGAAGGTTATGGCATTTCACTCAACGTCCAGTATTGATGAATCATATCCATCATTGTCGCGAATTCAGCTAGTGGTGATGATTTGAGTAGATAGCCTGCGACATTAAATTGAAATGCCCGCAGACGATCTTCTTCGGCATCAGAGGTTGTTAGCACAATTACGGGTGTAGTTCGTAGGTGTGGATCTGCTCGCAGCTCTTGCAAAAATTGCCGCCCATCCATGCAGGGCATGTTCCAATCTAACAAGATCAACCGCCGCCAACAGGGCACCGTTGGCAACTCTCCGGGTTTTCCTCTCAACATAGAAAGGGCTTCTTTCCCATGCTTGGCGATATACAGTGGATGCTCAATTTCGCTCTTTTGAAACGCTCGTTTAACGTTGATAATGTCTACTTCATCATCTTCAATTAGTAAAACGTTGAGTTTTCTCAGTCCTTTTTGTGTGGGTGTCACCAGTGCCAAGGGTATTAACGTCGCGTATTTAGTTTGTGTATTGATCAGGGCTAGGTAGCTTGTTCATCATTCTATGCACAAGATCTTCCACTAAACCTCACCATAATGAGAGATTTTAAGCTCTTTTTTAGAGTTGCTTTGACTGGTCTTGCTCCAGGTAAACCAAAATGTTGTGCCCTCCCCTAGCGACGACTCCAGGGTGATCGAGCCCCCTTCTGTCTCGATGATTTTTTTAACAATGGCAAGACCAACGCCTGTGCTTTCCAGTGGGTCGTGAGTGCCAATCATTTGAAAGATGTTGAAGATTTTTTCGTGGTGTTCGAGCGCAATACCAGGGCCATCATCTGAGATCGCAAACTCATACTCATGGCCGCGATCGCGAGCTGAAATGACGATATGGCCATCAGCGCGATCATGGTGCTTAACAGCATTGCCAATCAGATTGGTAAACACCTGCTGTAGAGGCATTTGCTGGGTTTTCAGAGTTGGCATGTCAGAGACAATATCGACTTGGAACTTGGGAGGCAGGTCGAGCCAGTCAATAACCTCTTGCAGCAGAGTCTCGACATTAACCGTTTCAATCGGAGCTTTGGTGCGACCTACACGAGCATAGTCTAACAATCCGTTGATCAGTCCTTGCATACGATGCACTCGATTTCTCAACAGGCTCATGTGATGATGCACGTCGTCGCTCATGTGACCATTGAGATCTTCTTCGATCCATTCGGATAAGTTGGCGATCGCCCGTAGAGGTGCTTTGAGATCATGGGATGCGACATAGGCAAACTGATCGAGTTCTCGATTGCGATCGGCTAGCATTTCATTGGTTTTAGCCAATGTAGCAGTGAGACGGACTAACTCATTCGCCCGCACTTGGAGAGCTGTTTCGGCCTGCTGGCGTTCGGTTACATCACGGATGATGGCAATCAAGCGACGGTCGAGTCTCATATCTGTCACCGTGATCTCAACTGGAAACGAAGCCCCTACTTTGCGCCGTCCCTTGGTGCGATAGGGGCGATCGAGCAAAATCTGATTGCTGTCGATTAAATGAATGGCTTTGCCGTGGGAGGTTTCATGGCCGATGGGTTCGTCGATTAGCATCCACAGTGGCTGCCCGATGACTTCGTCTGGCTGATAACCAAACATCATCACAGCGGCTGGGTTAAATGTATTGATATAGCCCTGACTATTGAGTGTCACAATGCCATCAACAACGTTATCCACAACGGCTTGCATATGGTTCCGGCTTTCCTGCAATTGCACTTCTCCCTGATGTAGCTCTCGTTCTACCTGATCCAGGAGATAGAGCGCCGCCAATGAGCCAATCAAGCCCACGCTGACGGCTGCAACCATCACAAGCGTCGTGGTATAGCGAATGTTGCGCAGGTTTTGCCGTGATGCTGCAAGCGATCGCTGCTCTACGTCTTTCAAATCTTGCAGCGTGGCCTGCATCTGCTGCAGCAAAACCGTATCTTCGCGGATCAGCTCAGCAACCTGCTGTGCCTGAGATGCCTGGGGCGATCGCCGTTCTAGAGCCTCTAGAGTTTGCTCTGAAAGCTGAGTCGTTCTGCGCACCAGTAGACTAAGGGCATCCAGATGCTGGCGCTGCCCCATGCGACTTTGCAAGGTTTGTTGCAGCTGATCAATCAGCCCTGGCAATGCTGAAATGCTGTTGTCATACGACTCTAAAAATTGGGGCTCACGAGTGGCATAATATCCCCGAATAGCCGCTTGAGCACTCAAAAACTCGATCAAAACCTGATCAGTGTCATTGACCACGGCCTGAGATTGGTCAATTTCGATATTGGAGGCGATCGCGTGCTGACGGGCGATGATCCAAGAGCCCAACCCAAATGCTAGACATACAACCGGAATTGAAATTACAACGGTTCGTCGTCGCCGCAATGAAAGGCTAGACCAAAACCCTCTGAACGCATTCAGTGGAAAAAGCCTTGACATACTTGATTTGTGTTTCGCTAAGTCTGCTTCAATGCATACCAAAGCAACGATTCAGCGTTAGCACCACGCGATTGGCAATTTGGCAATCGTGGCGTTGCGGCAGGTGTCACCTTAGTCAACAAAGCAACCCTCAAGTGGTCTGTCGTAGCACCTGAATGAGGCTGGTTCGCACGTCGTTTTCCGGTTGATTGCCGCCGCCCACGATCGCCTCCCCAATGACTGGTGATTTAATCCCTTGGGCAGAAGGCGGCTTGATAAACTAGACTGACGCTCTATTCTTATGGTATATCGCGAGATGATGAGCCTGGGGCGATCGCCGTCAAATGTCTTGAAGTAAATCGGTCTGTGCGATTTGATTTCCTGATTAGTTGCTATTGCGTGGCCAAACCTGATCGGCGGCAGCCTCAATTAACCGCAAGCATGGGTGGCTAAATACTGTCATATTCACGTCTTCATCTGAGGCCGTAAACTGGGTGAAGACCTCTACCCGCCCGGAAAAGGTACCCTACCGGAAAAGGTCAGGCACCCTCAAGGTGGTTGTTCTCTGGCACAGACATACGGCTCGTCTGCAGGATGGCGATCAGGACTCAACTCCACGAGGCCCGACATTAGTTCATAATATGTTACTTACCGATACAAAGCTTTGTATCAACAGCCCCATCGCAGCGGGCAAACTATGCTAGCCCTGGGGCATGACTGGATGAAATGCGGTATAAACCGAGTGAGTCAAGGCGTTTGTGAGCAGGCAAACATCCAATATCTTATTTGCCCTGCGCTGAACGAGGCACTTTGTGCTCAATCGGCTCGTCATCAGGTTAGCGTAAAGCGATGTCAGCAGATTAGGACGGTACCATCATCGGGGTTGAGCATCAGATATGGAAGAGGCGACGAATTCAAACTATGTCATCTCCTCTCAAAACTCTGGAGTCAGGCAACACATTAGCTCCAGTCTTAATACAACCCTTTGGTGGTCGGTGATTACAGGGGCGATCGCCCTTCATCTGCTTGTGATTTTGCTAGGCTGGTTTTTGGGGGTGCGGTTTGCGACCACGCAGTCAGACGCAGGGTTGACTGCGATTGAGTTTGTTGAGCTAGACGAAGCTGCGGCTCCAGAGACCTCACAGGCCGATGTCACCTCCACATTGACCGATATTTCTGCAATGGATGTGACGTTGCCGACTGCGCAGACGGCTCCACTGCCACAGGTCTCGCCTGCTGCGCCCTCAACAGACGCATCTCAAACACAGTTGCCATCAGAACAGTCGGCATCGGCTACGCCGCAAAATTCCAGTGTGACAGCTTCTCCTACCCCTGAGGCTGCATTGCCCGATGCGGCGGTTAGTGACCCCGCTGTTGGTGCAGATCCCTCTGAGCCCTCGCCCCCTGCGCCAGAGACGATCCGCTCGGCACCACCATCATTGCCTGTGCTAGATCCAGAGTCGTTTGATCCGACGGTGGCGATTCCCAATTTAGAATCCAATTTAGACCCCAATGCGGATGTGTCCCAGTCGCCCGCTCAATCACCTGCTGAGTCGGGCTCCCGGCAGAGTTCGGCAGACTCAGATTTGCAGTTGCCCAATGTTGCTGTGGCACAAAACCCGATTCCAGCGGCTCTCGAAGCCAGAATTTTGAGCATCGAGCCGCGATCGCCTGCTGATCTAACTGACCAGCCAGTTACCCTGATGCCGGGGCAAGATCGACAGACCTTCAGACTTGATCCGACGGTGTCTCCCTGCCTGCTAACGGCTGAAGATCGAGCCTATCTGGGGCAGCCTATTGCCCTGGGGGTTGTGCTGCAAGTAGTTGCAGATGGGGCGCAGGTGCAGCCTGACTATCCTCCAGAAATTTTGCACGGCGGCGGCAGTGATAGCTTCAATCAATTAGCCATCTGCCTCATGCAATCGTGGGTCGGCTCGTTTGTGCCGCCATCTAATAGCGCGCCATCTAATGTTGACGTGACGCCTGAGTTGAGCGATGTCATCATTGAGCTAGAAATCAATCAGGCTGAGCCGGACACCGAAGCCCTTTAGTTATAGCATTTCATTGCGAACTTGCTAGCCTGTCGCTCGTGCGATGGCAGCCAGTGAGCTGAAAAGTGTGCTAGTCTTACAAATGCGATTGCAAAATCATGCCACAAAAGGCGATTGTGCCCAGGTTGTGCGGGTGTAGTTTAGTGGTAAAACCTTAGCCTTCCAAGCTAATGATGGGGGTTCGATTCCCCCCACCCGCTTTGAATTTTGTACAGTGACGTGTTACTTGTCAGCAGAGATACAATCATGTCGTCAGAGACATGTTGCTGTCATCGGGACACAGTCGTGTCGTTAAACTACTGGCGACATATTCTTGTCGTCTAAGAAGCTTCTAGAAGGCTAAAGTTTTACCAT
>CAZCXK010000125.1:0-13720 GCA_964502605.1 uncultured bacterium | reverse complement strand
AAATTTGCTAGGCTTTGAATTAAGCAAATGCTTGTGTAATTTTGAGTTTGGGTTGTTTGTAAGCTTTCATGACTGATTGGGGCTTTACCAGGGTGTGAGCATTCAGTTCACAACCTAAATCATGATTGCTGAGCCGAATGTAACGACAGGGGTGCTGTTGATACTGAATTGGATTAAGAGTCAGTGCTCCGGGGATTGTTATGGAATTGCTCTGGAAACAGATCTACCCGTCTATCAGAAATGCGGTCAAAACGGCTGAATCAAGTGATGGGTTTTTCCAAGCTGCTTTGGACGCGATCGCCACAGCATATCAGGCCGAGGGTCTACTCTGGACGGGGTTAGACGACTCAAACGCTTCTGCCCCATGTGTCTACGCGACTGCAAATGCATGGCAAGTCTTTGACGAGGCCATCCTAGATGATGCAGATCTAGATGATGCAGATCTAGATAATGCAGACGTAGACCCTGCAGATCGCGTGCTGGAGGATCAGCCAGCGTTGAGTCGGATGAGCCTGCAGATAGGCCTACTCCAGCATCCGCCCATTCGCATGGTGCGGCTATATCGATCTCCTGATTGGCTACTAAACTGCCCCAGCACGCCTCAGGTCAGCAGGGGCGATAGGGGTGAGGTGGTGGCCTCCATACCTCTATCTGCCCAAGTTGCCTCTGATGCCAGCCGATCAAGCTATCCCGCATTTGTGCTCCAGATGAAGCGATCGCCTGATGGCTCCGGTGGGGCTCTTACGGCGACAAGTGCGCCGATAGATCCGTTTGCCCAGCCTGCAGACTTGCCAGATGGTGCACCTGAACCAGACTGGAGTGCAGCAGAGTTGGACGCGATTCAGGTGCTCTGCGGTCAGCTCGAATTAGCCTATAGTGCCCTCATCTGGAAGCAGCAGTTTAAGCACGCCCACCAACAAACGGCTTTGGTTGGCCGCATTGCTCACCTGATTAACTCCAGCCTCAACCCAGATGAAATCGTTCGGCAGATTCTGGCAGAACTGGGGCAAAATCTAAGGTGCGATCGCTGCATAGTGCTTGATTTGCGGCATGAGCCAAGCAAGGTGTTAGCGAGATGGGAGCCCCCTGATGCCCTCCTCAAGCCGATGCCGCAAACAACTCATTCCACAATCTGGGGCGATTTGATTGATATGTTTCTGCAGGGGGGGACATCGTATCGAGAAATCACCCCGCACGCTGAGGATGATGATCCCTGCTCGAGCTGGCTGTCACAATCGGGTGCGGGGTCGGCGCTGGTGTTTCCGCTATTCGTGCTGGAAGAATTTCTGGGTGCAATTGTGCTGCTTTTCGCCGCACCGGGTCGGGCATATGGGGTGCAAGAGCTGCAGGTGGTGCGGCAGGTATCTGACCAACTGGCGATCGCCCTGACCAACGCCCAACATTATCAAAACCCTTGGTACAAGCAAGAAGCGCTGCGGCTGCAAAACAATTCACTCCAGATGGAGATCATTCGAGATGAATGCACCCACCTGCTCAATCGCCATTCGTTTGAAAACGAACTCAATCAGCTCAGCAGCCAGGCTGTTTGGGCGATTCAGCCACCGTTTAGCATCCTGATGTGCGACCTAGACTACTTCAAATTGGTCAACGACACCCACGGGCATCTGATTGGCGATGAAGTGCTACAAACGCTGGCCTATCAGCTGCAACAGCAGTTGCGACGAGGAACCAGCCTCTATCGCTATGGCGGAGAAGAATTTGTGGCAATTTTGTCTGAGACGGGTTTGATAGGAGCCAAAGAAGTGGCCGAGCGGCTACGGCGCACCATTCGAGCCCATCCGATTACAACGACCGCAGGCCCGATTGATTTGACGCTCAGCTTTGGCGTCGCCGAACAGATGCCAGAGCGCGATCGCCATGCGAGAGATGTGCTTAGTCGAGCTGAAAAAGCGCTCTATCAGGCCAAGTGTAAGGGGCGCGATCGCGTTGAAGTGCTCTAATGAGTTAGCTTTTGAGTCTCTTCTAAGATTTGTGGGATCTGGAAATTTCTTTCATAAATTCTTTATCGTTTTCTACACAATTCAAATGCTTCTAGACTGGTGAACCACCTGATCAGCAGATAGACTTGAGGCACGACTCTCGCAGGCTAAGGTTGTATGGCAGTTTACCCTTCCCCAGCATCATTTATCGCAAAGCCCATCAAATTTGGGACTGACGGATGGCGCGGCTTAATTGCAGCAGATTTTACATTTGAGCGGGTTGCAGCAGTGGCACCGTTGGCGGCGGTCGCTCTTGAGCAATCCTATGGCACTCCCAATGGCGATCGCACCATTATTGTGGGCTACGATCGCCGGTTTCTATCGGAAGACTTTGCCAAGGTGGCGGCTGAAGCAATTCGAGCGGCAGGCTTTAATGTGCTGCTGTCAGACGGCTACGCGCCGACTCCGGCCTTTAGCTGGGCTGCCTATGACCGCAACGCTCTGGGTGCTGTCGTGATTACAGCTAGCCACAACCCTGGAGCCTATTCGGGGCTGAAGGTAAAAGCAGGATTTGGCGGGTCGGTGCCGCCTGAGGTGACTCAAAAAATTGAGGCGATGCTGCAGGCTCCCCCCGATATGGCGAGTCAGACAGACACCTCTGTGCAATCGTTTGATCCTTGGGATAGCTACTGCACGGTCTTGCGGAGCCGAGTGGATATTGATGCCATTCAGCGGGCGATCGCCAGTGGTACGCTCACCGTATTTGCAGATGTGATGCATGGGGCTGCCGCTAGCGGGCTTGAACGGCTCTTAGGCGAAGGTGTCCATGAGCTGAATAGCGATCGCGATCCCTTATTTGAGGGAGGAGCCCCAGAGCCTCTGCCCCGTTATCTAACCCGCCTGCTAGAGCACATCAAAACCCACGCCCAACAGCAGCCTGATCAGCTCACAATCGGGCTGGTGTTTGACGGAGACAGCGATCGCATCGCAGCAGTCGATGGACAGGGCAACTTTTTAAGTTCGCAGATTTTGATCCCCATTTTGATTGAGCACCTTGCCATTCGGCGCGGCTATACGGGGGAAGTCGTCAAAACCATTAGCGGCTCCAATCTCTTCCCGCGTGTGGCGAGTCTCTATGGCCTGCCCGTGCATGAAACGCCCATTGGCTACAAATACATTGCCGATCGCATGTTAGAAAGTTCTGTGCTGCTGGGGGGCGAAGAATCAGGCGGCATCGGCTATGGGCACCATATTCCCGAGCGAGATGCGTTGCTATCGGCACTCTATCTGCTGGAGGCGATCGTTCAATCGAAGATGGATTTGAGCGACCTCTATCGAGCCCTGCAAACAAAAGCCGACTACTCATCTGAATATGACCGCATTGACATGCCCTTAGCGAGTATGGACGTGCGATCGCGCTTGCTTGACGAGTTAGCCAACAACCCGCCGACCGTGGTTGCAGGTCAGGCAGTGCAAAAAAGCTTAGCGATTGACGGCTATAAATTTGACCTGGCTGATGAGAGCTGGCTACTGATCCGCTTTAGTGGCACCGAACCCGTCTTGCGACTCTATTCTGAAGCCAAAACCCTTGAGCGTGTCCATGAAAACCTCAACTGGGCCAAAGACTGGGCCAATGCCATTGGAGCATCATAACTAGGTAGAATCTATATCATGCTCAATCTTGTCGTCGCCACTGGCAACCCTGGTAAGCTCCAGGAAATGCAGGCCTATTTGACGGATCTGCCTTGCCAATTGCTGCTCAAGCCCAACGAGTTGGAGATCGAGGAAACCGGGCAGACATTTATGGAAAATGCCTGTCTGAAAGCGTCTCAGGTCGCGCAAGCCATGAACACCTGGGCGATCGCTGATGATTCGGGGCTGGCGGTTGATGCGCTCAACGGCGCACCAGGACTTTACTCAGCTCGCTATGCACCAACAGCCGATGCCTGCATTGATCGGGTGCTCTCAGAACTTGAACATGAACAACATCGCACAGCTCAGTTTATCTGTGCGATCGCCATTGCCCAACCGGATGGGGCGATCGCCCTGCAAGCCGAAGGCACCTGCCATGGCGAAATCCTCCGCAGCCGACAGGGAGACGGCGGGTTTGGCTATGACCCGATCTTCTATGTGCCTGATTGCGCCATGACATTTGCCGAAATGACACCCGACATCAAGCATTGGGCCAGCCATCGAGGACAGGCATTTAAGACATTGCTGCCCCCATTCACAACGCTGCTAGCGTCAATGCCCTAAATTGCCTCAAGGTTCTTCTCGCCCGTGCGAATGCGAATAATTTCATCAACCGGGCTAATGAAAATCTTGCCATCGCCAATCTCGCCCGTGCGAGCTGCCACGATCACCTTATCAACGACCATATCGACTTGGTCGTCTTCAACCACAATCTCGACTTTGAGCTTCTGCAGAAATTCCACTGTATATTCCGAGCCTCGATAGCGCTCAGTTTGCCCCTTCTGCCGCCCAAATCCCCGAACCTCTGACACGGTCATGCCGACAATGCCAGCATTAACCAATGCTATTTTGACCTCATCGAGTTTGAATGGACGGATAATGGCTTCAACCTTTTTCATTGACTGCGGGCCTCCCTTTTCAGTGCATCTGTCTGCTCAACAGCCTCACCGTTTCTATCACCGCTTGCATACAGCGATTTGTAACGGGCGATACATTTTGCAGTGTATCTTCAATTTTGTCAGGACAATTTTTCGGTTCCCAGTTAAAAGCCCCACATGCGTCGCGGGCCAATGTCTAAATGCAGCACATTGGGGAGATGGCTATAGATGCCAATGCCACCACTCCACCAGGGCATGACTGCATTCGCCAAGCGGCGACCGCTATAGCCTGAGACTTCCAGGTCAGTCGCCATGCCATAAAGATGATAGCTGCCAGACGCGCCACCAACCGCTGAATTCACTGCAGGTGGACGATACCATGAATTAACCTTAAACGGTCGTCCGATTTGATTTCTGGCGCGCTGCAGTTGCCGAGCCAGCGCAATAATATTATTCACAATCGACACATCAGCCGGAATGCGTGTTGCATTCTTAGTTGCTTCTCCCCATGTAAAGCTGCCACCGGGCACGATCGGCTGATCGGTGTAAAAGGTGCTGGTGTTGCCGGGTAGCTTAAAGCTTTTGCCCTGATATTGAGGCGGAGATGGGGTTGGAGAGGGCGACGGTTGAACGGGATACACGACGGCTCCATTCCGCTCAATTTGGACATGACCAGCATAGACGTACCATGAACTGAGGTACTTGATGTAATCTTTCTCATACTTCAGCGCTATTTTAACGTGGTCGTTAAACTTGGCTCCCGTGGCATCGGCATAGGCGTAAGAATGCAGCTTGAGGATCGTGCCTTGGGGCACCGGATAGACCTCATCGCTGGCGAGTTCAGAGGATTGCAGCGGACGGCGCTTAAACAGCGTATCGCGCGTAATTTTGAGCACAGGGGTATTCGGGTCTTCAGGCGGATAGACCACTTCCCCGTCAAACTCGACATAGGCATGCTGGTCATAGACATACCAGGTGCTCCGATCGCGGATGTAGTCTTTTGAATAACGCAAGGCAAATTTAATGTGACTACTAAAGTCTCCTGTGGCATCTGCATACGAATAGGAGTGTAAAACAAAGTCTTGACCTTGCTTGATCTCATAAAGTTCAGCAGCAGGAAGCTCAGACGACTGCAAGGGCCGCAGCTTTAGCAGCGTATCTTTAGCAATGTGAAGAATGGGCAGTGCTGCTTGGTCTTCTAAGGGATAGACAATTTTGCCATCGGCTTCGACTTGAGCATGAGCATCATAAACAAACCAGGTATTGAAACCGCGAATAGAATCATTTTTCAACGCGAATTTGATATGACCATTGAAGGGTTCTCCATTGGCATTGGCGTAGGCATACGACTGCAGCTCGTAGGTCGTGCCTGCTTTCACCTCAAAGAGTTCTTCGTCTGTAAGATTCGACGATTGCTCAGTGCGAAGTTTGAAGACTGTATTGGTTTTGACTCTTAAAACTTGCTGAACCATGAATAACGCCCGTTCGGTAGTTGCTCAATTTCGGTCGCTCAGTCGGGGTTACCCAAGATAATGCGAATGATAAACCCCGGCTCAAGCTGACCCTATTGTGCTCTAAAACGTGGCCGATGTGAGCAAATCAACCGTTCAAATTATCCGTCAGAACCTGTTTGATCGCCACAGCTAGGGCTTCCAGGTCAATCGGTTTGGCCAAGTGGCGTTGAAATCCAGCGGCGATCGCCCGCTGATCGTCAATCTCTCGGGCGTAGGCCGTCAGGGCGATCGCCGGAACATCTTTGCAGCGACTATCAAGCTGCCGAATTTGACGCATCAGTTCATAGCCATCAACATCGGGCATGCCAATATCGCTAATCAACACATCCGGCTGAAATTCATCCAGAGCCTTGAGTGCCTCCGCCGCTGATCCCACGCTCTTGACGGTGATGTCGCCACTTTCTAGTAGGGTCTGTAAGAGGCCTCGCATGTCAGCTTCATCATCCACCACTAACAGGCGGATGGGGCCAAGACTGGCCAAATCAACCACCTGGTTGACAGCTGTAACGATTTTTGAGGCCGGGGCTCCAATGGGCAACACAACGCTGAACGTTGTGCCGCAGTTTTCGCCATTGCTCTCGACTCTAACCGTGCCCCCATGTAGCTGCGTAAGATGGCGCACGATGGCCAGACCCAGGCCCAAGCCGCCAAATTTACGCGTGATCTTGCCGTCTTCTTGTCGAAAATGGTCAAACACATGGGGAAGAAAGTCTGGACGAATACCTTGCCCCGTATCCGTCACTTGAATCTGAGACTGGTCGCCCATGCGCGTCAGGCGAATGGTAATCTGCCCTTCGGCTGGCGTAAACTTAACCGCATTGGAGAGTAAATTCCAGACGACCTGCTGCAGCCGAGCGGCATCACCACTGACAAACCCAACATCGGGCTCAAATTGAGTCTGAATCTGGATTTGCTTGGCATCAGCCGCCAGTCGGACGGTTTCGATCGCCCCTTCGATCACATCCACTAGATTAACGGGGGCAACATTCAGCGCCATCTTACTCCGCAAAATGCGCGAAATATCGAGCAGGTCTTCGATGAGCTGGGTTTGCAATTTGGCATTGCGCTCAATGATTTCCAGAGCCCGTTCAGTACCATGCTGATCAAACTTGCGGGTACGCAGGAGATGCGTCCACCCCAAAATCGGATTCAAGGGCGATCGCAATTCATGGGAGAGCACGGCTAAAAACTCATCTTTGATGCGGTTGGCCATCTCGGCTTGTTCACGAGCGGCATGTTCTCTTTCTAAGGCGCGATCTCGTTCGGCTAGGGCACATTTTTGGTCATGAATGTCGGTGCAGGTTCCAAACCACCTGATGATTTCCCCGGCCTCGTTGCGTAAGGGAAACGCCTGCCCCAAAAACCAGCGATAGGTGCCGTCAGCCGCATGGCGAAACCGATATTCGATACTATAGTCGTTGCCCGTTTGCAAAGACTCTTGCCAAATAGCAAGACTGCGCTCTTGATCGTCTGGATGCAGCAAATGACTCCAGCCCCAGCCCTGGGTTTGTTCTGGAGTCATGCCAGTGTAGTCATACCAGCGGTCATTGAAATAATCATGATAGCCGTCAGGCTGCGTCGTCCATACTAGCTGAGGCACCGTATTTGCCAACGTGCGAAAGTTGAGTTCGCTTTGGCGCAAGGCATCTTCGGCTTGCTTGCGAGCGGTGATATCGAGAATAAAGCTAACGCCCCTGGTTTGAGATCGTTCGAGAAATGTGCTGCCTAAAATCACCGATACGCGCGATCCATCTTTGCGAATAAATTCTTTCTCAAAGGGAGTATTGGTGCCGAATTGCAGCAGTTCTTGCACTGCAGTAGCATCAACCTCATCATATTCGGCAGGCGTCAGGTCTCGCCATTGAATTTCGCCAGACTCTAAATCATCGCGGCCATAGCCGATCATTTGCAAAAATGCATCATTGGCGTCGGTGATGCCCCCACTTAACGTCCACGCGATAAACCCCATCAGGTTGGTATCTGCGAGGCGATTAAATCGAGTTTCACTTTCGCGCAGGGCTGCTTCGGTATGAAGAGAGTCGGTGATATCCATTGACATACCCGCCAAGATGGGCTCACCCGTTTGGTCGCGCAGCGGAAACTTAAACGACATCAGGTGGCGATCGCCCCCCTCCTGCGGATACACCTCAACCACTTTCAGCGGCTGACCTGAGGCCATCACCGTTTTGTCGTTTTTGCGAATGGCGCGAGCCATCTCTCTGGGGAATAGATCATAATCCGTTTTGCCCAACCAGTCGGCCAGCTCCCGCTTGAAGAGGGTTTCACTCAGCGGATTGACATAGAGATAGCGCCCTGCCGCATCTTTGATAAAGGCTGTCACAGGGCTATGCACCATAAACTGCTGAAACAGGTTTTGACTTTCTTGCAGCCTGCGGGCGGTTCGTTCGGCGCGCCGCTTTTCAATTCGCAAGGTGCTGCTAAGGCTGATCATCATCAGGGCGATCGCCACCAGCACAATCAGGCGAAAGAAATCACTGGCCTCAGCAAACCCCAGTGAGAAAAAATCAGCAATAAAAAAATATTTAGTGACTAAAGCTGCAAGCACCGTGGCCAATAGACCCGCCTCAAATCCGCCATAGAGTGAGCTAATCAAAATAGCCGGATAAAATAGGGCAAATGCAGTGGGTGCAATGATGGGCTGCAGCATCCAAATGACACAAAATGCAACACCATCGACGAGGATGGCCAGCCCATATGACTTAAAGGGATGAAGAAGTTTGAGGGAAACGCGAACCATAGATTTAGTTTGATGTAAATCTAGTGTAAGGTGAGTGCTGCCCAGCTGATGCATACCCACCTGACGCATCTCTGGATAAGGCGCAGCGGAACCAGATATTCAACCCAGTTGACAGTTAGCATAGTCTGAAACTTCTTGAATGCCTATTCTCCCGGCTGGATGCAAACCGATATGGGCGGCTCTGATGCCCTCTTCACAGCTGACGAAGGAGCCGAAACTACTGTTTATCTGGCAACTTTAGCAACGCCTAAGTTGTAAACTGTCGCTGCGGTAGTTGCTGATGCCTCATTTGAGCAATATCAATGGAGGGAGCCCATGACCACATTTCTGCCAAAGTTAGACTGGTGATGCGTTTGGCACGCTGCGCTAATGCCTATCAATAGACCAGCGTAGTGAAAAGCTCGATGACTCCTACGATATACTAAAACCAGTCTCGCTGGAGAATCCTATAATGGTTCGTCTTGATGCCAATCCTCCTACAGCTAGTGAAGACATCGTTGACGCCATTATTCTGCCTCCGCCTGGGTTATACAGTGATGAACCGCCCTTGGAAACAGATCTGCACCGCAACCAGATTGACCTCTTAATTCGCCTGTTGAACTATTGGTGGCGCGAGCGTCAAGACTTCTATATTTCTGGCAACCTTACGGTTTACTACAACATGCAGCAGCTCAAGTCACGAGACTTTCGAGGGCCGGATGTTTTTGTGGTGCTAGGAGCCGAAAAAAAAGACCGTCGTAGTTGGGCCATCTGGGAAGAAGGCGGTAAGTATCCCAATGTAGTAGTTGAACTGCTCTCTAGTTCCACGGCGGCAGTAGACAAAGGCACCAAGAAGACCCTCTATCAAGATGTCTGGCGCGTGCCAGAGTATTATTGGTTTCACCCCGACACACTAGAGTTTGCTGGGTTTCATTTGGTCGATGGTCGGTATGAACCCATTACCCCTACAGAAAATGGTCGATTAACCAGCGAACAACTAGAACTAGAATTGGGCATTTATGAGCGGCAGTTGCGCTGGTTTACTGTGGAGGGTGATCTGATTCCCTTACCCGAAGAGGCAGAACGGCAGCGAGCCGACCAAGAACAGCAGCGAGCCGAGCAGGAACGTCAACGAGCCGACCAGGAACGCCAACGGGCAGACCAAGAACAGCTGGCTAAAGAGCGGCTAGAGACCTATTTGCGATCGCAAGGCATTGACCCCGATCAGCTCCCTGGACAGTGATCTCCCGGATTTAGACATTTCTTGCTATGGCCACAGCCCTGCTCTATTCACTGCAACAGAGAAATGGCATGGATGGTGACCGTGCTAGTGTGCAGCGGTCGGTTAAGCCTACCACCCTGGAAGGCGGCATAAAAAAAGAGGTGTCAGGCAGCTAGGGCGCACACAGGTTCATGCCTCAAATGCGTTATGAAGCAGAAGGTTCTTCTGCATGGGGATGAAAGTAGTCATAGATTTGTTGTGCTAGTTTAGGCCCAATACCGGGCACCTCTGCGATCTGGCTCGGTGTGGCTTCCCGAATGTAGTCAATTGAGCGAAAATGAGCTAGCAGTTCTTTCTTACGATGATTGCCTAGCCCTGGAATTTCGCTGAGGCGCGATCGCCGCATACGATCAGTGCGTTTCTTCCGATGGAAGCTGACTGCAAACCGATGAGCTTCATCTCGAAGACGCCGTAAGAGCTGCACACCGGGCTGTTCTGAGTCAGTGTTTAAGGGGTGCGCTTCACCGGGTAAAAAGATTTCTTCTCGTTGTTTAGCTAAACTTACAACGCGCACATCATCCAGCAGATTCATCTCGCGTAAAACCTTGACAACAGCAGAAAGCTGCCCTTTACCACCATCAATCATAATCAGGTCGGGAAAATCAGACTGAGGCGTTGGGTTAGGTGTATGGGGTGTAGAGCTGTTGCCCGCATGGGTGCGATCAGCAGTGTGTGCTTGAATGAATACGTCTGGCGTTCTAGCTTCTACTTTTAGCTTGGCATATTTGCGGAATCGCCGCTGAATGACCTCTGCCATGCTGGCAAAATCGTCTGAGTGTCCGGCACACACCTCTGGGTTCTTAATTTTGTAATGCCGATAATGCTGTTTGGCGGGCAATCCATCTATAAAAACCACTTGAGATGCGACTGCATCAGATCCTTGAATATGCGAGATGTCATAGCCTTCAATGCGGTGTGGCAAATCGGGCAAGTCAAGTAAATCGGCCAAATCGAGCATGGCACGATTATTGCGATCGGCAAAGCGCTGTGTCCGTGCCAGTTCGTAGCCCGCGTTGCGTTCGACCATTTCAATCAGGTCGGCTTTCACGTGCCGTTGAGGGTTGTAAATGGCGACCTTTCGGCCTTTGCGCTGAGATAGGTAGGCGGCCAGAATTTCGGTGTCAGGCAGCTCATGCTGAACGAGAATTTCAGACGGAATTTCGACGGAGTCAACTGATTGGTAATGGTCTTCGAGTGCCCGCTGCAAGATTTCGCCTGGAGTGCCTGATTGGGCGTCAGCAAAGAAGCCTAAATGCCCAACGAGGCGACCAGCTCGGACTTGAAACAGCTGGATACAGGCATATTGGTCGTCAGCCATTAGGGCGATCGCATCCCTGGAAACCGTGTCATCTGGTGACGAAACCTTTTGATCAGCACCTAAATCTTCTAACCCGCGAATCTGATCTCGGACATGAGCCGCCAGCTCAAAATTGAGAGCCTCAGCGGCTCGCTCCATTTGGACTGTAAGAATCTCTTCCAGTTCTTGAGTTCGCCCCTGAAAGACCATGGCCACCTTTTGGACAATGGTGTGATAGTCATCGGGTGCAATGAGGCGTTGGCAGACCCCTGGACAACGACCAATATCGTAATTGAGACAGGGGCGATCCTTGAATAGGGGCTGAGGGCGCTGGCGCAGCGGGAAAATGCGTTTGACCAAATTGAGAGTGCGTCGCAGTGCGCCAACATTGACATAGGGGCCATAGTAGCGATCGCGCGTTGTGCCCAGCCGTCGCTTGCGGGTAATAAAAATGCGAGGATAGTCATCTGACCAGGTAATGCAGAGAAACGGATATTTCTTGTCATCTTTTAGCAACACATTGAAGTGAGGCTGGTGCTGCTTGATCAGATTGGCCTCAAGGGCTAGAGCTTCAGCTTCGCTGTCAGTGACTAAAAACTCAATCTCAGCCACCTGCAGCACCATCATGGCAATGCGGGGGCTGAGACTGTGATCATCTCGAAAGTAAGATCGAACGCGCGATCGCAGCTTTTTAGATTTTCCGATGTAGAGAATATTATCGTTGGCGTCTTTCATGAAGTAGACGCCCGGTGTAGAGGGAAGTTCTTTCAGTCGGGTTTCGAGTCGTTCAGGATCTTTGATGAAGGTCTGAAGCCCAGCGGGAGTTGCCATCAATGGTAGTCGTGCATTCTTTATAATTGCCTTGTATTTTTAGCATAGCGAGAATCGCCTTCTAGCGGACGATTTAATCCCGTCTATTAACCCGGTTTAGCGATCGCCCAACCAGTCGTCCAAAGTGTCACGAGTTTGCTCAAACCAATCGTCCACATCATCGAAAAAATCTTCAATTTGTGGACTGGTCATCTCTACAAGCGGATCGCCTACCACACGTACAATCAGCCCACTTAGAGTTGTAATTATCAGCACGCCAAACCAGGTAAATCGTTGCACCATGGGCTACAAAAATTAGGGGTTTAACTGAGAACCTCAGAATCTAAATTACGGGGTTTGTTCGTCTATTCTGCACCATCTAGACAGGCTGCAAGAGTCTGCCAAAATTATCATAGAAGCAATTTTGCTAGTTCTGCTGAAGATCTGCAGGCATGGTCGTGATATTGAAGTGTTTGTAAATCGCTTCGAGTGGTTAAGTCTTCATGCTAAGCTCTTAATCTTTAACGGGAAACCAGGGATGAGCATCGCGTCACTCAATGGACAGGATTTTTTGAGTATGGCCGATTTAAACTCGGCTGAGATCTACCAACTCCTATCACTAGCTACCGACATGAAAGCAGGCAAGGTTACCCCTCGCTGCAACAAGGTTTTAGGGCTTCTGTTCAACAAAGCCTCAACTCGAACGCGAGTCAGCTTTTCGGTGGCAATCTTTCAGTTGGGTGGGCAAGTGCTGGATCTCAACATGAATGCCACCCAGGTCAAGCGCGGAGAGCCAACTCAAGACACGGCCAGAGTTCTCGATCGCTATCTGGATGTGGTTGCCATTCGCACCTTTGCCCAACAAGAATTGTCCACGTTTGCCCACTATGCCAACATTCCAGTGATTAATGCCCTGACTGATTTAGAGCATCCCTGTCAGGTTTTAGCTGACTTGCTGACTGTGCAGGAAACCTTTGGCACCCTCGAAGGCTTGAAGATGGTTTATTTAGGCGATGGCAATAATGTGGCCCATTCTCTCATGCTGGGCTGTGCGCTAGTGGGCATGAATATGACCGTAGCCACCCCTGCCGATTTTCAACCCAATTTGCAGATCGTCGAGCAGGCTAGATCTCTAGCGGGCGATCGCGTCGAGATTACCATGACTCAAGACCCGCAAACAGCTGTTAAAGGAGCCCATATTCTTTATACTGACGTGTGGGCCAGCATGGGGCAAGAAGATTCGGCAGCTAGCCGCATCCCCATTTTTCAACCCTATCAGCTCAATGAACAGCTTCTGAGTCGAGCTGAACCTGACGCGATCGCCCTCCATTGTCTCCCAGCCCATCGCGACGAAGAAATTACTGATACCGTGATGGAGGGACGGCAATCTAAGATTTGGGATCAGGCTGAAAATCGGCTTCATGCTCAAAAAGCTTTATTGGCAAGCGTTTTAGGAGCAGAGTAAGTCAAGTCTAGTATTGAGGTCAATTAGCTCACGCCACAATCCCCACTCTCAAATTCTAAAATCCAAGGCGATAGCGCGCATTCATACCATGGCTGCCCCTCTTTA
>CAZCXK010000124.1:0-13769 GCA_964502605.1 uncultured bacterium | reverse complement strand
ATCGCCTTCGGGTCTGTTGATTGTGGCGATCGCCACAATTTCCCCAGTTGCGGTTGAACAGCTTTTCGCCAAAATGAGAATTGCTGGAGCATCATGAGATTTCAGAGTCGGGGATAATAGATCAGGTAAACTAGAGGGTTCTCATTTTGGATCTTCCGTCTTTTCTATGGCTTTGGCGAATTGCTGCCTGGTCGATGGGCTTTTCGGTCTTCGCGTATGGGCTGTTAGCTCTAACGGGCGGCTGGATGTTTTATCGACGAAATGTCAGAGGCGATCGCCCCAAATGGTTGAGACCACTGCATTACAGTATTGGTGGAGTGCTGGTTGCATTGGTGATGCTTTTGTTAACCGTGGGCATTGTTGGTACCCTTGGGTACTATGGCGATCTGGGGCATTCTGCTCATCTTCCAGCAGGTTTAATGGTGGTTGCTCTGACGGTGCTATCCGGGTGGAGTGCAACGCGCATCAGCCCTAAGCGCCCTTGGGCTCGCCCTCTACACATCGGCACCAACGTGGCTCTGTGCATCGGGTTGATCGCCGTTTCATTTTCAGGCTGGGTTGTGGTGCAAAAATACCTGCCGTAGATCTGCGGATAGCAAAAGACAGAAGGCAAGAGGCAAATGTCTGAAACCATCAGCGATGGGTTCAACCGTGCAACCTGTTTGCATCCTGATCGTGAAGGCTATGTCAGCAAAGTTGACAAATTTCACCTACAGTAGGCGTTAGGTTGTTTATTGTGTGTATCCAGCTAACGTGACGTCTCCATCCTTTAACTCAACTGACTCAGTGCCATTTGAGGCCGTGCAGCGATCGCCTGCTTCGGTCTTTCGCATATCTCCCATCATCCAGCTCACCTTGCTGAGCCTCTATGTTTCGCTGACTGTGCCGTTGCCATTTTTAGCTCACGCGACTCAAGCTCCTGTGCCTCCAGCATTGCTGGCTGTGGGCATTCTGGTTGGCAGCATTGCCCTCATTGGAGCCTTAAGTGAGCGAGTTGTTACTGATGCCGATGGCATTTGTGTCACCTATCCGGCCTGGGCACGCCTATGGCGGCGAGGTTGGTCACTGTCCTGGTCATCTGTGACAGCCCTCAAGCCCCGCTCCACTGGACAAGGCGGCTTAGTTTACTACTTTCTCAACGAGGCTGGAGACGCCTTCTTACTGCCGATGCGAGTAGTTGGCTTTGCCAAACTCGTGCGCCAAGTCGAAGCCTACACGGGCATTGACACAACCGATGTTAAGCCTCTCTCCCAACCCTGGATGTATCTGATCTTGCTGGGGCTGACGCTCATGCTGTTGCTGGTTGACATCTGGACGATTGGGACTGCGATCGGGCAATAGGACAATAACTGTGACCCCTACCATTCAATTTTCGCTTCAGTCCGTACAACTGATGCCCAAGGTCGGTGCTCTGCCGATTTTAGACGATATCTCGTTTGATGTGGTGCAGGGCGATCGCCTTGCCGTGATTGGGCCATCTGGGGCAGGCAAAACCTCGCTCTTTCGACTGCTCAACCGTCTGAGTGACATCAGTCGGGGGCACATTCAGTTTGCAGGGCGCGATCTGCAGCACATTCCGGCGACGCAACTGCGCCAACAAGTCACGTTAGTCTCTCAAGAATCGCGGCTGCTCGGCATGACGGTGCAAGAGGCACTCATCTATCCTCTGCACTTGCGCCAGATGCCGCAGGCCGAAATTCGTCAACGGCTGGCGCACTGGCTAGAGCAGTTGCATATCCCGCGCGATTGGCTAGAACGTCGAGACGTTGAGCTGTCGGTTGGCCAGCGGCAACTGGTGGCGATCGCCCGTGGGTTGATCATTCAGCCGCAGGTGTTGCTGCTAGATGAGCCGACCTCAGCCCTAGACACTGGACGAACAGCTCAATTAATTGGCCTCCTCCAATCTCTGGCAGAAAGCGAATCGATCACCATTGCCATGATTAATCATCAGCTCGATGTGGCCCAGCAGTTTTGTTCACGAGTGCTCTACTTACAAGCTGGCAGGCTCATCCATAATGCTACTGCCGAACGTGCCGATTGGCCTGGATTAAAAGAAAGCTTCGTTCAAGCCGAACGACAAGAGGCCGAAGACTGGGGGTAGCCCACCGCAAATCGGGCATTGTGAGTCTGCCTCCCCCAGCGGGAATGCTAGAGGTGTAAACGTGCAGAAAGATTTCTGAGCCAATCAGACTCAAATATCTTCTCGTTCTGGCGTTATTCAGTTTGGCGATTACTCGTTATGGCAACACCCTATCAGCGTTCTCAGCTCAAAATCCTCTTGGTTGAAGACAATCTCACCAATCAAACCGTCTTGCTAAAACAGCTGACTAAGCTCGGCTATGCCGCGAGTGCGGTGAGCCATGGGCAAGAAGCTGTGAATGCGATCGCCCTTGACCACTATGACATCGTGTTAATGGACTGCCAAATGCCGATACTCAATGGGTATGAAGCAACCCAGCAGATCCGTCAGCGTGAGCAGGCCCTGCCGGCGGATTCTCCTCGGCTAGTCATCATTGCGCTGACAGCCAATGCCATTCACCAAGACTATGACAAAGCGATCGCGGCTGGCATGAATGACTATCTGGGGAAACCGGTCGCCAAAGAGGTCTTAGAGAAAACTCTTGATCACTGGGGAGAAGCGATCGCCACTCAGCAACACCCACTCCACACGACAGATGTGCTCACAGCGCAGCCCATGCTCACAGCGCAGCCCAACCCCAGCCCAACTGCAGCAACACTCTTAAACCACCTCGACCGTGAGCGCCTGAGCCTTATGGCCGATGGGAGTCCAGAATTTGAGCACGAACTGCTGCAGCTATTCATTCAAGATAGCCAAGGCTACCTACAGCGGCTACAGCGGTCTATTGATACCGGCAATGCACGTCAAGTCGAGCATATTGCCCATTACATCAAAGGAGCCAGCGCTAGCGTTGGTGCAATGGCAATTTATGCTATCAGCGTTCAGCTCGAAGAGAAAGCCCGCCACCAATCTCTACAGGATTGCGATCGCCTGTTAGCTGACATTGTGCAATCGATTCAGGCGCTGCAGCTCCTTCTCCATCACTCATCCGTATCTGAATAACGCTTCACAATCAATAGGCAATTACGATTATTTTCTACTCGTGCATAGCTCAGACGGTCGGCCAGCTGCTGCATTAGCCGCAATCCTCGACCGCTTTCAGAGTCTTGGTCAATTTCTTGAGGCATTTGATCAATCGTCGTGTCTAAATCAAATCCAGGGCCATAATCCCAAATCCGAATTTCTAGAGCATGATTTAACAGACTCACCTCAATTTCGATCGGCGTGTCAGTCGGCTGACATCGATGGGCATGACGAACAGCATTGGTAAACCCTTCTGCCAATGCCAGTTGACACTGAAGCCAGATGGAATACGGAAGTAACGGATACTGAAACTGATCAAACCAAGACAAGACATCGGGCAGTTCGCCCAGATCCGTGTGGACTTGAAGAGACTTTTGGTGAGTCACTTGCAATGGCACGCAATCCTCTAGCGAAATCAACGCACAAAATCAATACATAATGAGGAATCAACGCAAACCCCCCATCAATCTTACTAAAGCATCTAAGTCGAATCCGGGGAGTTGTAAGCTAGCATGATGAGAAGCATCTTCAATGAAACTTAATTTTATTGTTCGTATTCCTTGATAGTCTTTACATGTTCTTCCCGTATTAACAGGCTTGATACTAGAAAATTAGGGTAGCCAAAATCCTGCGGGTTTCAGCTAAAGGCATTCATGAGTTAAAGTTTTTTTCCTAGCCCTCCTTATGCCGCAAATTCTTGTTATTGATGATGATCCTGTTGTTCGACTCGTTCTAAAAAAAGCGTTACAAGAACAAAATTGCGACGTATGTGTAGCGAGTGATGGCGAAACTGGATTGGATCAGGCAAAACAGCTGCAGCCTGCTCTCATTATTTGCGACTGGATGATGCCTGGGATGGATGGTCTCAGCGTGTGTCGTCACATCAAGAGTAATCCTGAACTCTCGACTACGTTCTTTATTCTGCTTACCTCACGCACCGAAATTGAGGATCGAGTCAAGGGCCTAGACACGGGAGCTGATGACTTTTTAACGAAACCCATTGAAATCAATGAATTGCGGGCTCGCGTGCGGGCAGGGCTGCGGCTTTATCAGCTCAATCAAGATTTGCATACGCAAAAGCGGCTCTTGGAAGCCGAGCTGCAAGAAGCGGCTGACTATGTACGATCGATTTTGCCAGAGCCGCTTTCAGGCCAGATCAGTATTGATTCACGCTTCATTCCATCAAGTCAGCTCGGTGGTGACTGTTTTGACTATTATTGGTTGGATCCAGACTACTTAGTGATTTATCTGCTTGATGTTTCAGGGCATGGGCTGGGAGCGGCACTGCCGTCAATTTCCATCTTGAATTTGTTGCGATCGCAATCGTTACCTGATGTGAGTTTTTATCAACCTGATTCTGTGCTGAAGGCGCTCAATGAAACCTTCCAAATGACGCATCAAAATGATAAATACTTCACCATGTGGTACGGCATTTACAACCTGACACGACGCCAATTAACCTATGCCAGTGCTGGCCATCCTCCGGCCATTTTGATTACCTCAGATGGGATGCAACCCAGGTTTGAGCAACTGAAAACGCCGAACCTTCCGGTTGGCATGATGACTAATGTGAGTTATAGCTGCGATCGCCTCAATGTGCCTCCAGATAGCGTGCTATATGTCTTCAGTGACGGCGTTTATGAAGTCAATCACGCCATTCATCATCAGTCGCCTGCTTGGGGCTTAGACGCATTTATCACCCTGTTGCACCATCAGCCTCCGACGGTTTGTCTAGATGCGCTGTTGCAACAAGTTTCTGCCGCGAGCGGGAAAGCGACCCTCGACGATGATTTGTCATTGCTACAGGTTCGGTTTGGGTAACTTTTGCCCCAGGCAGAATCGAGAATTTGGGCTGATATCCGGGCTGATATCCGGGCTGATAGGGCTTCATCAAACTAATATGTGAGTTTACCTGAGATTTATCCGGATTATCAGGGCATCTAGCGTGAATGATGCTGCAGATAGACTCTCGTGGAACCGATTGACCATGGCTAGAGGGCTTTCTACTCTTTCCCAGTATCGTGCCAAAACGAGGCAGCAAACTCCTGACACCCTCATGCAAGGTGCTGCCAGAGAGGCGTTAGCGCTGCGTGGAGCCATCGTGATTTTGCTCAGCACAACCTTAATGATTGTGTGTGGGCTGCGGCTGGCTCAAATTCAGGTAGACCATGGCCACTATTACCGATATCAGGCAGAACAAAACCGGGTGCGCCTAGTGCCGGTGCCATCTGATCGGGGCAATATCACAGATCGCAACGGGCGGCTCTTAGCCGCCAATCGCCTATCGCGCTCCGTCTATATCTGGCCTCGATATCAGTCTCGCTACCAGTGGCAAACCACTGCCAAACGCCTCGGCGCTGTGTTGAACCTTCCGGCTGAGGAAATTATTGAGAAGCTAGAGCGCGTCAATTACAGTTCTGCACTGCCAATTCGCATTAGCCAGCAGGTCAGCCCGACCGCGTTTGTCACCCTGGCAGAACAGGCTCCACAGATGGCTGGCGTGCAGGTGATTGGCGAATCCAATCGGTTTTATCCCCATGGCAGTTTGGCGTCCCATATTTTGGGATATATCGGTGAGGCCAATGAAAAGGACATGATGGCCAATCCTGATTATCCCATGGGGATGGTGGTCGGTCAGATGGGGGTGGAGCAGCTTGCTAATAACCGTCTAGAGGGAGTTTGGGGAAGTCGATTAGTCGAGGTCGATGTGCAAGGGCGTGAGGTGCGATGGCTGGGAGTGCGATCGCCCCAAAGTGGATCACAGGTGCGCCTAACTCTCGATCTCGATCTACAAAAAGCAGCAGAATCTGCCCTCAAACAGCGGCGTGGAGCTGTAGTCGCTCTGAATGTGCAAACTGGGGAAGTGCTGGCGTTAGCAAGTGGGCCATCGTTTGACCCCAATATTTTTACGCGGCGGGTGACGCTAAATGAATGGGAAGACCTGCAGGGAGAGAGTCAGCCGTTTCTCAATCGGGCGTTGCAAGGCTATCCACCTGGGAGCACGTTTAAGCTCGTCACCGCTACCGCTGGTATGCAGTCGGGTAAGTTTTCTCCCAGTTCAACCGTCGGCACCGCAGCCTCAATCTCAGTCGGTGGGATTCAGTTTTGGGAGCATAGCAACCGGGGATATGGGGTGATTGGTTTTCCACAGGCGATCGCCCAGAGTAGCAACACTTTCTTCTATCAGGTGGGTATTGCTGCTGGCCCCCAACAGATTTCTCATTGGGGGCAGGTGCTGGGAGTAGGCACAACCGATAACTTGGGGCTAGATGGCGGCAGTGGAGGAGTGCTACCCACGCCAGAGCAGAAGGAAGCCCTCTATAACGAACCTTGGTATACCGGAGATACGGTCAGCATGGCAATTGGTCAAGGCGTTGTGCAGGTGACGCCACTCGAACTGGCAACGATCGTCTCAACAATTGTGAATGGGGGGCATCGGGTGAAGCCGCATCTCTTTTCTGACCAAACTAATACGGCTGCGACCGCACGAGTCGAGACAGGAATTCCTCCTGAGGTGCTAGCTGTGATTCGCGCTGGGATGGTGAGCGCAGTGCAAAGTGGCACCGCCCGTCGGCTAAACGATGGCTCAATTCCACTAACGGGTGGCAAGACCGGGACGGCTGAGGTCGTTGGCAAAACCTCTCACTCTCTGTTTGTCGGGTTTGGGCCAGCAGATAATCCTCAAATTGCGATCGCAGCCATTGTCGAAAACGGAGGTTACGGCAGCACTGCGGCACTACCCATTGCTCACGAAATTTATAAGGCCTATTTCGGTCGGGCTCAAGCGTCTAGCAACTAAGTTTACGTTGAGCTTGCTCAGAGTTTACCAACACATCTGGTCAAGTGGCAGAGCGACCTTGCTCCATTGTGTAGATGACTCAGGCTGATCCAATTGGGAGCATCCCAATATTAATGTTGCCTCGATTGGGCGATCGCCTTTTTTCCTCGACAGAGTAGCTATGTGCGAGGTACATGCTAAAGCTAACGTCAGCACGAACATGATGACCGCACTACAGACATAAGTAAATTCGCATAAATGGCATACGTAGAATGCACTAAACGCACCTGCCTTAATGCGCTTAGCCCTTGATGCGCTTAATCCTCAATGCGGATGAAAGGACTTGAACCTTCACTTCCGAAGAAACTAGAACCTAAATCTAGCGCGTCTACCAATTCCGCCACATCCGCTCTCAGACTATTTACTATAGCAAAGTAAACGTCAGACAGGCTAGAACCCCAAATCGATATCCAGTCCAGCTTGAGATTTGGAATGTTCTCATTGAGGCGTTGCTGAAAGTCGTGATGATAAACGGACAAGCGTTTCTTTCTGAGCATTGCACGGTTTATATCGCTTGCGAAAAACGACACGTAGCACTTGCAGGGTGCTAGATATGTGCAAGATGGGTAGCGATCCGATCCACTGCTTTCGCCCCCACCCTCGAAACACACATCAGGCGGTTTGTTTGGAGTGGGGTATGGGATGAGGATAGAGATGTATAAACCTAGCAGCCGCTGGTCAGCAATGAATGCAGCATCGTGCAGAGGCATAGCAGGTGTGTAACCCAGCCGCTCGACATTCTCGGAGATTCTCTCGACATTCTCGGAGGCTCTCTCGACATTCTCAGAAGCTCTCTCGACATTCTCGGAGGCTCTCTCGACACTCTCAGAGGCTCTCTCGATACTCTCGGAGATTCTCTCGACACTCTCGGAGGCTCTCTCGACACTCTCAGAAGCTCTCTCGACACTCTCAGAAGCTCTCTCGACACTCTCAGAGGCTCTCTCGACATTCTCGGAGGCTCTCTCGACACTCTCAGAGGCTCTCTCGACACTCTCGGAGATTCTCTCGACACTCTCAGAAGCTCTCTCGACATTCTCGGAGGCTTTTTGAAGAGGCAGGACTTACGCAACTCACGATAGTTTGGCTCCCCAGCCCTAAAAATTGGGGGGCATTGGATTGAAAATCCCTCAATTTTAGAGGATTTAGATGCCTCCAATTGACGGCGATACTTGCTACGCAAAAGCAGAGCCTTTCATGTCGCGCAGCGAAATGTCCCCAGCCTCAAAACACAGGTGCGGAGTTTCGATCTGGGGGCTTGGGGGACGCAACCGTCCTTCAATAGGGGGGTTGGGGGCTGGTTAACTGACAAAAAATTCTGCATTGGATGCGGAAACCCACCCTTACAGTATTTCATCTGATGTAGGGGGCAGGAAACCTGACCCCATGCAGGATATAGGTTGTAAATAGTTTTGTCCGTCAATCAGAGGTTGGCTGCTGATGCGTTTTGGCAAACAGTTGAGAATTCTACTGAAGATTCAGAATTGTGAACATCTACCGTCATGCCCCCGTTCGAGTTAACTCTGTTTTACGCGATCGCAACAACTGGACAAACGTATCGCTAACCGTGTGATCTTTGGTGTCAGCCGCGTACTGAATTAGCATTTCGCGCAGGGCGATCGCATCCTCCAGTTTGAGAAAGTTTGCCAGCATGAAATAGACGCCTCGAAAGCGTGGATCACCCAGGTGGTGCTCCTGTCGCTCTGGGTATTCTAGAAAGGTTTGAAGGATAAAAAACTCCGCAATTTTGTCATGACGAAAGTACCACTCTTTAGCGGGATTTCCCTTGCTATCAACGGACTGACGAGTGACCGCCATTTTGTGACGTTCCATGCCCAAAAGTTCTTCTAAAAACAGTTCTTCTGGCAAAGCGGTCTGGTCATTGAGCCGCATCTGGTAGACGGCTTCCGAAAAACTATCCAAGGGAAATTCTTGCCCCAGATGCTTTTCTCGATATTCCTCGGTCATGACCGTATATTGTTGCTCCTGCAAGCGAAATAAATCAGGCTGTTTGCCTGCGGCAATCATTGAAGCAATCACAGTTAAATCCATTGGATTCGAGAGAATCTGGTGAATCGCTTCCAGTTCCTCTGCGGCTTGTTGATCGTCCAGGGTTTGCATTAGATACCGAGAGCAAGCCTGTTCGTAGGCTTCATTCCGAACGGTCGCGTAGTTAGGAATCAGCGTTTTGCGAGCAAGCAGGAATGCTTGAATGTGCGATCGCTTTAACGGTTGCATCACATATCGTTTCGCAGTCGCCGGAGGTGTCCATTCCATTGGCTGTGTTGCCAAAATAATGTCGCCCTTGAAGTAGTTTTCGGTAAATTCGACAATCTTGGCTCGTGTGTCGGCACTCACTTCATTTAAACCGTCAATGCAGATGGCGATCGCGCCACTGTAAATCAAATTCTGCAAAAATTTCGGGTCTTTAATCTCCTCACCGTGCAGTTTCTTTTGGATTGCCTCAATCACGCCATCGGCACACTTAGTTGCCGAAAGATAGACAACTACTCGCTTTGACTGCTGGCAGAGGTGCCGTAAGAACATCGTCTTCCCCAATCCTGAAGCGCCTTCTAGCACAATTTGTCCCTTAAATCCTGGAATTGCCTCTCGAATGGGTTTAATGTTTCCTGAATTTGGATTCTTGACATCTGAGTTCTCAAAGTAGGCTTCTGGTTTAAAGTTTTCCAGCCCCGCATCGGCAAGCAGTGATTCCCGAAAGGGAGCAAACAGCGATCGCCGCAGAAACGGCACCCAGGTCAACGCAAAACCGACATAGCCCAATCCCATAATCTTCCGCACCCAAGGATTCCAGAAAAAGATGGCTTGAATCTGAGGCGACTTGGGGTAAGCAAAGATAAGAGCCAGCCAGAAGGCAATGTGAGCCAGCCAAACATTCTTTCCGGCTGAAAGCCATTCAGTAGAAGACTGGATTAGAAATGATTGCTGCTTGTTCTGAAGTGATGCCAGCGATCGCTCAACCTCTAGACTGTACTCCTCAACGTACACATCGCTCTTCAATGCAGGATCTGCTAAAGCCATTCTGATGGTTTTAATGATGTCCAGAGCTTGTTCAGCTTGCTGCATTGTTGTCGCGTGGAGATCCTGATCAGCAGCAATTTTTTTGAGAGATCGGGCGGCTTCCTTACGAACCTCAAACTCTTCATCTTTCAATGCCTCAAATAAGGCAGGTAAGACGGTATCAGATTTTGTACTAAAAAGTCCTAATGCATAGGCAGCACTACTCCGAACTGACGGGTTTTCATCTTTAAGCAGATCAATCAATGGGGAAATAGCAGTTTCATCTTCTACACCAATCGCCCGTATGGCAAAAGCAGCATTGCTGCGTACATGGGCATATTCATCTTTAAGCGCCTCTACCAACGCAGGGAGAGCCACTTTGTAGTCTGTGTCAGTTCTACTCAATGCATAGGCAGCATAACTGCGGACGGCAGCGTTGTGATCCTTTAAAGCTTCGATCAGTGCTGGAATGGCAATCTTGGTATCTGCACCAATCTCTCCAATAGCAATAGCTGCACTACTTCGGGCATTTGCGTCACTGTCTTCCAATACTTCGATTAAAGCAGGAAGTACAATATTAGCTTGCGTACCGGAGTTTCTGAGTGCATGGGCAGCGGTAGAACGAACTTTTGAGTTTTCGTCTTTAAGCGATTCTACGAGGGAAGGGATTGCAATATCGGCTTTAATTGCAGCGATGGATAAGCTAGACGCAGCAGTCTGTCGAACCTCAGCATTTTCATCTTTTAAGGCTTTAACTAAAGCAGGGACAACGATTTCGTCTTGTATCCCAACATGGAAAAATAAACCATAAACTGCATGAATCCGAATTTCTTCATCGTTGCTTTCGAGTGCCTTAATTAGTGTCGGAATCACATTTGCATCACAGTCAAATAGCGCATCATTAACATTTCTAAGATATACATTGACTTCCGCGTCTGTGCAGATTTTTGCCCAGGTATTGCCAGAAAATAGCAGGGGCAGTGAGAAACTGAGGAGAGTAATCTTAAGGATGGTAGAGAGGGGGGGGCGCATGAGTTTCTCCGTGGGGGCAGCACGAGAAGAGGACATTCAAACCGGGCTGAGATTTGAATGAGATTGTTGGATACTTCACTTGTAGCAGAGATGAATCCGGTTGTAGCCAGTTACATTTCAGTTACATTGCCACTGTTCAAAACTTCAACCCTTAAAGACTAGTCACAGATGGGGCGATCGCGCCTGACCCTGATTAGTTTCATCACAATTGCTCCAATCAGGAGGTGTGTTGAATCGAATCGATGAAGCCTAAGCGATAAGGAATGAAGATTGAGCAACAGTTCACATGGTTGGGCGCTTGAAGCCCTTATGTTCTTGAGACTGGGACATCTTTTTAGCGCTCGGTAAGCACATCTGAGACGGCAAAATCGGCGGCAGCAAGCACAAAGGCGGTCGTTGGTAGACCTGCTGTTCGCATTTGCAGATTTTCGTAGTAATGGGCAAAGTTCTCTTGAGGGGATGCCACACCCAAAAAAATCAGATCGGCATGGCGAGACGATTCATGCAGGATGGTTTCAAAGGGGCGATCATCAGCAACGATCACTTTAGTTATGGCATTAATGCGAAACTGCTTGAGCAACTTATCGAGATTCGTTTCGGCGGCTTGGGCGGCAGCTTCATCAGTCACCACGAGTTTGAGCACAATATCAGCATTACGCCACGCGATATTGGTGCGCAGCAGGTCAGCCAGCAATAGCATCAGCCCTCCATTAGCCTGAATGCCGCCCCACCAAACATCAATACGGCGACGGTGGCCAAAGCCTAGCTGATGATTTTCTCGAAAGATCACAACGTTGCGCCGCGCCCGATGCAATTCGGCTAGCAATTGACAGTAGCGATCGCGATGGTTGGGCTCTTCGGTATCACCTAGCACGATAGTGTTGGGTACAAGTGGCCCAATACCATAGGTTTCGGCTAGCTGTCGTGCGCCTTCAAACGGGTCAGAAGCAGTGACAATCCGCACTAGGGCTCGGACGCCGCGCCGTTCGAGATAGTCGCGCACGGTCTCTTCCATTGAAGCCTGCTGGCTCACATCACGCGACCCAGTCGGCAAGACACTTGACACCGTAATCAGCCCTCGGTTGTGGGTGAGCGCATAGGCAAACTCAATGAGCGACCAGCGCTTGGTGGGTGCCCCTGACAGTGCCAGCACATGAGGCCGCCAGTTTTTGAGGTCATCTTCGCCACTGAGCTGAAAAATGCCTGCATGGAGTAGAGCCATCCACAATCCGCGTCGGACGTCGCCCCAAGTGACCTGCAGTTCTCGGCGCTGGAGCCAAAAATAAATGCCCAGCACAATCATTGCGGCAACAACAGTGGCGATCGCATTAATCAAAAACATGACTGCAATGCAGCCGACCGCACCCAGTAGCGACAGCGCCCAATGCACCCGAAACGTTGGACGATAGGACGGGCTTTGCAGAAAGCCTTCAAGGCCAGCAGCAACGTTGAGCACCAGATAGGTGGTCAGAAAAAACATCGTCAGCACGGGAGCAATCAGGTTGAGATCGCCAACGCAGACCGCCAACACCGCGACAAAGAGCGTAATGGCGGTTCCCAGCCTGGGTTCATCATTGACGCCGCTGCCCGTGCCTAAAACCTTCATCCAGCGAGGCAGGACTCCGTCTCGCGCTAGGGCTTGCAGCACGCGGGGCGCACCCAAGATGCTGCCCAACGCGCTCGACAGGGTTGCGCCCCAGACTCCCAACAAGATGGCATGCCCCCAGCGGGCGATTTGCTCCATGACCAGTGGGTCAGACAGCAACGTGCGGGCGTCGGCGCGCATTGCCAGCACAACTGGCAGCAGCATGTAAATCACATAGCCTGTGATCACGGCGGCCAGCGTGCCAATTGGGATAGAGCGCGTCGGGTCTTTGAGGTCACCCGACATATTTACCCCTGCCATGATGCCCGTCACCGCTGGGAAGAAGACAGCAAAGACAACCCAAAACGGTTCTGAGAGCCGATCTGGTGCGCCCCACATTTCGATTTCGGTATTCTCAATGGGTCGTCCTAACACAAGGGAGATCAGTGAGAAAGCGATCGCCGCCATGATGATGTACTGTGCCTTGATAGCAATGCTGGCCGAGGTGAGCGCTAACACCGCCACCAAAATGGTTGTAATCAGCGCCACATAGAGCTGATTGAGACCCGGAAAGGTTTCGACGACGCTTTCGGCAAAGCCTAGGGTGTAAAGCGCCACTGACAGCGCTTGGGCAAAATATAGCGGAATGCCGACTGCGCCACCCGTCTCAAGGCCCAACGAGCGGCTGATCATATAGTAGGCCCCGCCGACCCGCACCACCCGGTCAGTGGCGATCGCACAGATTGAGAGTGCCGTCAGGAATGTAATTGCACTGGCAAGTGTCACAATAATCAGCGTACCTAGCAGCCCGACATTGCCGACAACCCAACCAAAGCGCAGGTACATGATTACCCCCAAGATGGTCAAAATCGAGGGGGTATAGACGCCGCCAAATGTGCCTAACCCAGAGCTAGGGGGCTCGCTCGTGGGTTTAACCTCCGGTTGGCGACCAAACAAAAATTTCATTTCAAACGATTATCCAGAGAACACAACATGGCAGCACGACACATTCCACGACATTTCCGCGACATGTACTGGGTGCCGAATGCCCAACCAATTGTTACATACGGTTTATGATCCTCTCTGGATTGACCGCTGGCGATCGCGACTGATCGACTGCCCATGAACATTGACCATATAAGGCACAACATAGGTGAGCATCGCTGAAACCCAGCGATCGCGAGTCATCTGCC
>CAZCXK010000123.1:0-13803 GCA_964502605.1 uncultured bacterium | reverse complement strand
GAGTGGTGTTTCACAACAACCAGATTCTCATGGTGCAAGAAGCATTAGATGGCGGCTGGTCATTACCTGGCGGCTGGGCAGATGTCAATGAGTCACCAAAAGAGTCAGTTGTACGAGAAATTTGGGAAGAGTCAGGATATGAAACACGAGCCGTCAAGCTGTTGGCCATCTATGACCGCAGCAAACATCCGCATTATCCCCTCCTCCCCTTTCATGTCTACAAGCTATTTATTCTCTGTGAATTGATCGGCGGCGAGGCCAGCACCAGCTATGAAACCAGTGCGGTCGGCTTTTTCGCAGAAAATCATCTTCCGGAGCTATCTACCTCACGGGTGACGGCAGACCAGATTGATCGGGTGTTTGAGCATCATCGCCACCCTAACTGGCCAACTGACTTTGATTAAGCCATTGCTAATGTGTCGCTGCACAGACGGCTTGATGCCATACAGCGACACTACCCCCTCAGTTTATGAAAGTCTGGAGCTGGAATCCATAGAGGATTTCCCTTCCGCCCTCCGCCCTCCGCCTTTCTGCACTAGTCTTATAATCGGCATCATCTTTGAGTGTCACCATGCCACACCGCCCGTCTAACCCAATTAAGCAACCGATTCTACACTACAGCATGCTTGGCGCGATTCTAGTGCTGGGTGCTATGCTGCGGCTGTGGCACCTTGACACCAAACCACTCTGGCTGGATGAGGTGATTACGGCCATATTTGCCACCGGGCATAGCCAGACCAGTGTGCCAGTGGGTGAGGCATTTTCGCTATCCGCGCTAACGGATCTATTTACTGTGCAGCGCGGCGTCAGCTGTGCTCAGATTGCCCAGACAATTACAATTGAGTCGGTGCACCCGCCGCTATTTTTCTGTCTGCTCTATCGCTGGATGGCGTGGCTCAACCCCACCACTGACCAGTGGGTGTGGGCATTGCGATCGCTGCCTGCTCTGATTGGGGTGGGGGCGATCGCCACCCTGTATGGCCTCAATCGGCTGGCCTTCTCACCCATTGCTGGGCTGATCGGAGCTGCGCTGATGGCGGTGTCGCCATTTGCTGTCTATCTCTCCCAAGAAGCCCGCCACTATACCTTGCCCATGTTTTTGGTGACGTTGGCATTGATGGCATTGGTGCAAATCCAGCGGGATATTTGCAGCCAGCATCGTCCCCGCTGGTTGGTGTGGCTAGGGTGGGCGATCGCCAATAGTCTTGGGCTATATGTCCATTATTTTTTTATTTTGGTAGTGCTGGCTCAAGGGCTGGCACTCGCAGGTTGGATGGTGAGTTGGCGGGTGAGGCGATCGCCCATTTCGATGTCACATTGGGGCACGTTGCTGGCTAGTGCTGGGGCGATCGCCCTCAGCTATCTGCCCTGGATGCCAATTGTGATGGCGCACTTTAGCCGCCCTGAAACCGATTGGCTGATTCCCTACCGCATTGACTGGAGCGATCGCATCGCCCCGTTTTATCAGACGCTAGTGGGGTGGGTGCTGATGATAGTGGCATTGCCTGTAGAAATGCAGTCCTGGCCGGTTGTGGTGCTATCTGCAGCAGGCATGCTGCTGGTTGCCGGATGGCTAGCATGGCAGGTTGGGCAGGGCTGGCGACGACTCTGGCAGCAGCCCGAACTTCGCCCTGTGTTGCAACTGCTGGGTGGCGTTACGTTTGGGGTGGTGGCTCAGTTCTTTGCAATTACTTACCTCCTCGATAAAGATGTCACCTCAGTGCCCCGCTACAACTTTATCTACTATCCAGGGGGGTGTGCACTGCTGGGGGCATGTTTGGCCGCTGTTTCTCGATCGGAGCGCCGTTTATCTACTGTGCGGTTCGGCAAACTACCATTTAACCGATCTGCGGTGGCGATCGCCTTGATTTCTGGCATAGTCAGTAGCGTGTTTGTGGTCTATGGGCTAGTGTTTCAAAAAGGCTACTATCCGCATCAGGTCGCGCAAGACCTCACCATAGAGCCAGCAACCCCACTGATGTTAGGAGTCGGCTATCAATCCTTGCAAGAACTGGGGTTGGGGCTGAGCTTTGCCCTCGAACTGCGCCGCTCATACCCCACAGTGCCTGAGCCACCTGTGCAGATTGCGTTTCTAGCATGGCAGGGAAATAGAGCCAATCTATGGCGATCGCTAGCTCAACTACCGCACTCCTTGCCCTTGCCACTCAACCTTTGGGTCGTGGGTTCTCCTGGCATGAATACGCGAGACTATCCCGATCGCCTCCGGCTGCGTCGCCCCAATCGCAATGGCCGCATTACTTGCATCATTGACCGCGATCGCTACCATCGCATTGGTTTCCCTTATCAGATGTTTCGTTGTCCGGCAGTTGCTAGGTCAAACGAAGAAGCGTCTGCTGAAGAAAGTCAATCAACACCCGCACTTTAAGGGGCACATAGGCCCGAGACGGATAGACCAGCCAAGCCGCCGTACTGAAATCCGTTGCCGTCACATCATAGGTTGGAAAGAGATTGACGAGAGTGCCACTGTTCAAATCATCGTGAATCAGCCAGTTGGGGAGTAATGCCAGCCCCATTCCAGCGATCGCACAGTGCTGAAGGGCGATCGCATTTGAGATGATGGTGCGCCCATGAACAGGGATTTCGCTCATCTTGCCACTGCTGTCTTTGAATATCCAGCGGGAGCGAAAGCCTGCCAGCGGAAAGAGTAGACAGTGATGGTGTTTTATATCGTGCGGGGTTTGAGGCTGACCATGGTGTTGCAAATACTGAAGGCTCGCGCAAACTCGATAGATGGTGGGCATCAGGGGTTGGGCAATCAGCGTCGAGTCTGCGAGCAATCCAAGCCGAACAGCTAGATCAATGCGTTCGGCAAACACATCAACGACTGCATCGGTGAGGAGTAAATCGACAGTTAGTTCGGGATATCTGGATTGAAACTCAGGCAATATCGGTACAATACATTTCTGCCCAAATGAGGTCGATGCGGTAACGCGCAGGGTGCCTTGGGGTTGCCCAGACATATCGGTAGCAATGGCGATCGCCTGCTGCATTTCTTCAACTAGTAGTTCAATGCGCTCAAAATAGGCAGTTCCGGCTTCAGTGGGGGATAGCTGTCGCGTGGTTCGCTGAAATAGCCTGATCCCCAATTCTGCTTCCAGGCTGGCGATCGCCCGTGAAACCGACGAGGGATCAAGATTGCGATCGCGGGCAACCGCAGCAAAACTGCCTTGTCGCATCACTTCTACAAAAATTTGCAGCACTGATAGATCCATTCATGAATTATAAGCACCAATACTGGCTTAAACACGCATTTCAGAGGTCTATTGTGCCGCAATCTGATGGTATTCATGTAGAAAAACCATGGGAGTCATGCATTAATTGGGGTTTATTGCTGCGTTCGCAAACGCTACTGTGTAAACAGCGTGAATCAATACAGGATTCGTGGACTACCACGAACGACTAACTCCAGAGATAGCAATCACCTGGCTTCAGATGATGACCGTTCAGCATTAACTCTGTCGATCAAAACCCAGACAATACATAATGAGTAAAATTGCCGTTTTAGGACTAGGCGCAATGGGCTCGCGCATGGCCGCGAACCTGCTCAAAGCCGGACATGATGTCACCGTCTGGAACCGAACGCCCCGGCCAGCCACTGAGTTGGCCGCTCAGGGCGCAGCGATCGCCCCATCTCCTCGCTCAGCGGCACAGGCGGCTGAGGTGGTGATATCGATGGTGACTGATGACGATGCATCACGCACCGTTTGGCTTGCCCCAGAGACGGGCGCAGCATGGGGATTGAACACCGGAGCGATTGCTTCTGGTGGGGCAACACCCATCGCCATCGAATCCAGCACATTGACCGTCGCCTGGACCAATGAACTAGCAGCCGCGATCGCCAATCAAGGGGCTGCGTTTCTAGATGCGCCAGTAGTTGGCTCTCGCCCCCAAGCTGAAGCCGGAAAGCTGATCCATTTAATAGGAGGCACATCAGAAACTCTGGTGCAGGTTCAGGGTGTGTTGCTGTCTGCTGGCAGTTCAGCGATTCACCATGTTGGCCCGACGGGGCATGGCATGGCCATGAAGCTCGCTGTCAATGCGTTGTTTGGCATTCAGGTTGCCGCCCTCGCCGAAATCATCGGCATGTTGACCCACAGCGGGATATCGAGCACCAAAGCGATGACCTGTCTGGGAGAGTTGCCAGTAATCAGTCTGGCTGCAAAAGCGGCAGCAAACCTGATGCTGGCACACCAACATGACCCCTTGTTCCCGATTGATTTAGTAGCCAAGGATTTTCGCTACATGATGCAAACTGCTGCAGCGCTCAATGCTGTCACTCCAGTTTCAGAAGCCATTCACGCAATTTACCAAGAGGCGATCGCCCAAGGCCATGGCAACCAGAACATTACAGGTGTTGCCAATCTTTTTCTATCATAGGCTGATTGAGCCGTGGGGATTATGTGGAGTAACGCCCGCTGCAAGTGGAACAATTCAAACCGCTCAGGTGGCTCGTTGGAATTAACCATGATGAAACATTCCTGTTGTTCGAGTTAAAGGAGCGCTCAAACGATCAGCCATCACTCCGTTCTGCGTAGCAAAAGCGGGATGGCAAACAGGAGTGTTAAGGTCAAACGTGCGGAGAAGACGATCTTGATGGGAGACTACCACTCCAATGCTTTGTAAACAAATGCACGACTCTTATCGCCCATTTCGGTATTGATGAAATTTTGGAGAATGGCCGAGAAATTTTCATGGCGCACCGAGAAATTTTTGAGTGAGTTGTTGCACTAAGGCCGGAATTGTTGCATGAGCAGATTGAATCGATTGTTGATGGCGATCGTCTCCAAATTCCTGGTATTCAATGCGAATGACATGTTGTTCACTGACTCCAAACAGTTTGGAAGCGGTGACAATAGCGGGATCGAGATGGTTCATGGCAGCATGAGTGCCGCCGAATTCAAACCCGCCTTCCCCTGATGCAGACAGAATAACCAGGATCTTTCCGGTTAAGATGGGTTCGATTGGTTGCTCACCTCGCGTTAAATCGAATGAAAAGGTGCGTCCAATCCGAATGACCTGATCGATCCAGGCTTTCAAGGCTGCTGGCATTCCATAGTTGTACATAGGTGTACCGATCACGATCAGATCAGCAAGTTCTAGTTCATCAATTAGTTGATCAGAAATTTTAAGTACCTCTTGTTGTTCGGGAGTGTGCTTCTGAGGTGTGGTAAAAGCAGCAGCAATCCAAGCCTCGCTAATCGCTGGTGGTGGATTCAGTCCTACATCTCGTGTAATCAAGGTGTCATTGGGTCTAGACTTCAACCACTGTTCAGTGAATGCAGCCGTTAGACCTCGGCTGAGCGAACGAGTTACACGCGCACTCGCATCAATTCTCAATACAGTAGCCACTTTTGTCATCTCCTATTTTTCACGAACGACTCAGTTGTCCCTCAAACCGTAGAACGCCAACGCCCTTGCTGTAATCAATCGCTCCCCAACTTCTGAAGGAACCTGTCATCCCTTCAAATTTTCCGCCTGCTTCTACAACGGTGTATTCCGTTTGAGCAAAGTAGAGCGTTCCCTCAACAGGTATATGCACGGATTGATCTTGGGTATAGACATAGCTACCGTCGTCAGCAACAAAGTAGTGGCGGAGATCGTAGTGCTTTTTACCTTCCGGAGAGTCTGTGGCGGCAGTAGTTTTGGCATAGACACCACCATCAAAAACTCCGGTCATTGCTACAGCAAAGTTGGTCGCATCGATCGCCCGAATATTTGCTGTTCCACCAATTGCCATTGTGTTAGCCATGATGTTTCTCCTTACAAATAGTTGAGGTTATTTGGAATAAAGAGAACGCCCTGTCTCATACGCCCAAAAAACTCTAGCAGACTCTTTTGAGTATGGCGTTCACTGCACTTACAGCTATGTTCTGCTAGTCAGAAAGTTGAGGCTTGCCCAAATACTCGCTTTAGATGAGTTTTAAGCAGGCTTTTGAGCGATTAAAGAAACTGTCTCGTTCTCTTAATTCAAAGAATAACAAGGGATAAGGGGGGGTGCAAATTCAATTCGCTCAGGTTTAGATGAGAAAAATTCATCTATAAACTTATGCGATCGCTGCTACGGCTTAACGCTTTGCATACCTTTGAAATTGTGGCTAGACATCTGAAGTTTTCAGCAAGCAGCCAAAGAACTGGATGTTACCTCAACTGCTATTAGTCATCAAATCAAAGTGATAGAAAATTATTTGGGAGTCGCGTTGTTTCGCCATCGTCTCTGCCCTTTGGTATTGACAGAAGCAAGACAACTCCTGTAACCAGCAGTTAGCAAAAGCTTAGATACGGTTGCAGTGCGCTGCGCCAGTTCTAGATAGAGCGATCGCCCTTGACTGACTCTCAGCGCGGTTACGGTTATAAGGGTGTCTGTCATTTAAAGTTCTGGCACAAACTGTCAAGTTGCGATCGCCCCTGAGTCAGCCTTTCCCGATCTAAGATTGGTTCTCAAACAGCTCATGCAACTGTCTTAGCTTCGTTTGCATGGCGTCTAGCTCAGTGGCATCCAGCCCAGCAAACCGGGTTTTGAGATACATAATGTGAGCTGGGAACACCGCTTCAAAGGTGCGCTGCCCTTTTGGTGTCAGCACGATCGTAAAGCTGCGCCGATTGCCTTCAGGCACCTCTCGGCGTACCAAATTTTTTGTTTCTAAGCGATCGATGATTCCGGTGAGCGTTCCTTTTGTGACCAGGGTTTTTTCGGCTAGCCGATGCATGCTCATGCCAGACGTATTTCCGAGGGCGCTAATCACATCAAATTGGGGTGGGGTCAGCCCTAATTCGCGCACATGTTTTGCTGAATAATCGGCAAAGGCTTGATATGCTCGAACAAGCTCGCGCACAACCGCCATGAATGGCTCTTGAGCAGCTTCTCTGGCGATCGCACTTGGCGAGCGATCGGTATCTAAACAAGGGTCTACAGCGTTCAAATGTGCGTCTTCCAACAGTCAAATCGGCGAGTCCCGCTCCTTATCTTAGGATATTGTAAAGGCATTTTTGAGGTCAGCAATTCACAAACGTGGTGGGCTATGCCTGCTGGGGGCTACGCATTAACTGACGCAATTCACCCAGTGCCTCTTCTGCCGTGCTAAACCGCTGCCGCAGATCAGTATCGGTCATGCGGGTCAGCCAATTTGCAAAATTTGGTTCGAGGCCATCTACTCGGCTCACGTCTAGATTGCCGCGTCGCCGGGGAAAATCTTCTGGGACATCACCCGTCATCAGCGTCACCAGGGTCATTCCTAAACTGTAGATATCAGACCCTTTGACCGCCCGCCCGCCAACCTGTTCGGGAGGAGCATATCCTTCCGTGCCAACGATGGTAAATGAAGCGCCAGCTTGGACAGACGTAACCGACTTGACCGAGCCAAAATCGACGAGACACACTTGAGTCGATTTTTGATGCGGCTGATTAGACAGCAAAATGTTACTCGGCTTGATGTCTCGATGAACAATTGGAGGTTCGTGATTATGCAGATAGGTCAAGATTTTCAGAACTGACTTACCAATTTGTTTTGCTTCTTTTTCGGTGAATCTGCGACCCCGATGCAGATATTTATCAACCGAAATGCCCTCAATATAGCTTTGCACCAGCGCTAAAGCTTTACCATCTTTGGGCAAATCAATCTCAAAGTAACCCAAATATTGCGGCGTGGCCGGGTGATCAATCGTCCTTAGCGTTTCGACCTCGCGGTTAAACAATCGCAGATCGTCGGGTCGCAATTCATCGTCAATGAAGAGGAGCTTGAGAATTACAAATTGCTCTTGAATTAAATCTCGTGCCAGCAACGTCCAGCGTCCGAATTGTTTTCCGAGCTGTTTTTCGACCTCGTAGCGATCGCCCAAGATTTGACCGGCCATAGGCTGATAAGAGCTAGAAACGTCAGAGAATGAGAAGAATCACGGTAACGCTCACTATCAGAATGAGCGCATGATGCTGGCTAAGCTATTCTTAACCTATTCAGCTCCCTTAAATTTATACAATTTATAACTCCCAGACCCTAATTTCAACGTTTATCAATGCAAATTCATTCATCCATTCGCCACCATCAACATTCGCTAATCGAACGATTGGCTAACTCCATTGAAACAATCTGGCAAACCCATCTTGATTTGTCACCCTACCAGTTGCCTGATGATTTAGGCTATGTCGAAGGTCGCCTTGAGGGCGAAAAACTTGTCATTGAAAACCGCTGTTTTCAGAGTCCGCAATTTCGCAAGATGCACCTTGAATTGGCAAAAGTCGGCTCAGCCCTTGATATCTTACATTGCGTCATGTTTCCACGCCCAGAGTATGCACTGCCCATGTTTGGCACCGATTTAGTTGGGGGGCGAGGCCACATTAGTGCGGCGATCGCCGATCTCTCTCCTACCAGTGCCACCCATCACTTACCACCTGGCTACGAATCTGCCCTTGCTCAGCTGCCCAGCATTAATTTTACTCAGCCGCGAGACCTGCCTGCATGGGGCAGTATATTTTCTGACGTTTGCCTGTTTGTGCGACCCGCTACCGCAGACGAGGAATCACACTTTTTACATCGAGTCGAACAGTTTTTGACAATCCACTGTCAGCAGGCGATCGCCACGAGTCCTACCCCAGAGCGGCAGCAAGAGCTGTTAGCGGGCCAGCAGCGATACTGTAGCCAGCAGCGTCAGAACGATAAAACTCGGCGGGTTTTAGAAAAAGCCTTCGGCATCGACTGGGCCGAACGTTATATGACAACCGTCTTGTTCGACTTGCCCGCTGCCTAAACAGCGGGTCTGTCAGGGCAGGAATGAATCGCAATCAGGCAGTATGAAATTGGGCATTTAGCTAGGGCTATCCAACCTTTGCTCCCCGACGCACCAGATCGCGCTTCAGCTCGGTCGTCATACCGGGATTCTCTCTAAACTGAGCCTGACTCACTTTAATGCCGCCCAAATTGCTATTTCTCAAGTCAGCACAGCTCAAGTCAGCACAGCTCAAGTCAGCAGCGTAGAGGTTCGCCCCCTTGAGATCAGCGCGGGTTAAATCAGCCCGCTGAAAATCGGCATAGCTGAGATTGGTCTCGCCCAATTGAGCATACGAAAGTGACGTGCTAATCAAAATCGCATGGCGCAGATCTGCCCCAAACAAATCGGCACTTGTTAAATTGGCTCCCTTAAGATTGGCGTCGGTCAGCAAGGCACCAGTTAAATTAGCATGGTGTAGGTTAGAACTCACCAAACAGGCATTGGTCAGATTGATGCGAATGAGAGCCGCATGCTTTAAACTGGCATGGGTCAGATCAGCCCCGATCAGGCTAGCCCGATTGAGATCGGCATGTTCCAAGTTGGCACCGATTAAATTGGCATAATTGAGGTCAGCACTGCTTAAATCGGCACCTGCTAGCACAGTGCTGCTGAGATTAGCACCAGAAAAGTGAAACTCAATGTCTAACCCTGCAATTTGAGCCAGCTCAATGAAGCTGTCTGTGTCAGCCTCAAGAACATCTCTAATTTTCCTCAACAAGACTTCACTGCCATTCGTATCACCAGGCGTGGCAGTGCGCTTGATCAGATCCAGCAGTCGTCGAACGTCTTTTTCATCTGGCACATCTTAACTCTAAATGATTTTGCCCTTAGCGGATCACATCTAAGTGACAAAATTAGAGCTGTCTAGCTAGCGCGCTGTAGATGAGACGAGCCGATATAGGCTTGAGGAATATGACGACTATTCCAGGTGGTGAGCAATACATTAATGATTGCCCGCTTGTTGGGAGTCAAATCTTGCTGAAGTAATTGCTCGATCTCTGAAAGCGTAGCGGATTGAGTAGATCGAAAACCACTAGAGGATGTTAGAGACGAGCCTGATAAAGACGAACTGTAGCGAACATAGTCAGGCTGGTCAATAGAAGATTCTGTGCGATACATAATTAACGATAGAACTCTACGTTATTGCACTGAACGCTATGCCTATAAGGCATATAGCTTAAATGCTAGGCAACACTACAGAGCAAATTCTGAAGCTGGTAGCTCCAGGTAAAAACCTGCCCTAAGGCAGTACCTTAGCATTTATCCATATGAGTATAGCAAACCCCCATCCGGGGTACAACGGGGAAACACCCTACACTAACAAAATCAACATAGAGTGTTGTGAAATTCCCTATGCTTACTCTACCCAAGTAACCGGTCTCAAATGGCATATCAGTATAGAAAATTAGCAGAAATCCGCTCAGGTTAATGATTTTGGCAATGAAGCAATGATTTCGCTAATAGTCCGCCATCATAATGGCTATACTCAGTCCAGTTTTTCTTTTCTGGATTCGGGGTTAATCATCTTAGGAACAAGAATTTAATAACTTGGAATGGTAGCTGTAGGAGCAACTGGTCAGTCGCCCCTATCCGTCATCGATTTCTCGATCTTATTTAATTCACGATCCTGAGCTGTCAAAACCAGTAGCTAGACCCAAGGTTCGCCCGAAATCATCTATTGCATCATTGATTTGATTGTTATTTTACGCTGCTTCCTCTTACTGTTTCGCCCCGTTTATGCCAGAGATTGATGTCTTTGTTTTAAGGTGCCACCGACTGGTACTGCCGTTGTTGATTGGGGTTGCACTGCTCAAGCCTGCGATCGCCTCTGCACAGATAAAACCAATGTCTACTGATACTCGATCTCAATTCTATTGGGGTGCTAAGCAAGCCTATTTGCCTTACAGCGTGCTGGGTCAGCCTGGTGACAGTCCTGATTATGGTTCCGATGCGGAATCTGCGCCTGAGCCACCGCCTGTCAACCAACCTGAAACGGCTGCATCCATACAGCTTCCACTGGAAAGAGAGATCTCAAATCCTCGTCTAGATGCGTTGCAACACAGTTTAGAGCTAGCCAATGAGATTGAGAATGACTCGATTAAAGCCGAACTTTTGCTGAGGCTGGCGACTCAATTCATTCAGGCAGGTCTCAATGAAACCGGACAAGAACTAGGTGCTGACGCATTGGAATTGATTCGAGCCTTGGGCAGTGCTCAATCTCGGGTCGATCTGCTGCTGAAGGCATCTCAGCAACAAGAACAGGTAGATCAGCCAGCGCGGGCGATCGCCTATGTTAATGAAGCGCTCGACAGTGCGAATGCAATTGATAATGCTCGGAGTCGGGCGATCGCCCTTGTGGGTATCGCTGAACGCTATGCCGATTTGCTAGAGCCCGCCTTAGTGGCCAATGCTCTTGTCCAAGCTACCGCCGCAACTGATCGGATTGATAATTTAAGGGATAGATCCTCGATCTTGGCAGAGTTGGCGTTGCAATATGCGGATTTGGGGCAATATGAGCAGTCGTCTCAATTGGTCGCCTTGGGTCAGCAGGCTCTCGCCGACGCAGCAATTGCCGATGCCAATCAAACGCCTCTCCAACCCACTGACTGGGCTGGCAACGTTGGGTTAGCCGGAAACTTCTTTTCGGGAGCCGATCGGCGTGGCATCTTTACGTTTTCGCTAGGGGCAGAACGGCAATGGGAGCGAGATGCATTTCGCACAGGGCTGCGGCTCACCTACGATGTGGATAGCGATCGCACCGATCGAGATCAGCTTACAGGGCAGTTTACGACGGATGGTCGCCATTATTTCTCCAATCGCTGGCAATATTTTGTGAGCACTCAGGTCAGGAGTGATGATTTAGAAAACCTCAACTTGGGTGCCAATCTAACGACAGGATTGGGCATCAACGTTTGGCGTGCCGCACCCGATCGCAGTCTCGATTTGCAGGTAGGAGTCGGCGCACGCTATGAAAACTTTCGGGATGAAGACGAAGATTTTGACCCCATTTCTGCCAACTTTGGCTTCAATTATCAAGATTTGCTGTTTGAGACATTTCGCTTTGGGCAAAGCCTCTCGGTTGACCTGCCTGTGGGTGATTTTCCAGATTATCTTATCCAGTCGCAGACCACCTTAAGAATTCCTATTACAGACGAATGGTCATTCGAAAATTTGTTGCGTCTTACCTATACCGGCGAGCCTGCAGAAAATAATCCCAACCTGATTTTTAATCTGCAAACGGGAATTCGGTATGACTTTTAGCCGGTGTCTTTTCCGTCTTAACCGTACATATTCTTGAACATACATACCCCCATACATACCCCATATGGATAGGTGGAAATCTCGTTGCACCTCGACCACAGTGGTCTCATGGCGACGTCTCATAGTGATGTTAATGGTCGTGGGGGTGCTCTTGCGAGTGGTCAATCTAGAGCAGAGGATTTATTGGGTGGATGAGGTAGCCACCTCCATTCGTATCTCAGGCTATACTGCTGCAGAAGTGACTCAACATCTTGCCACCGGGGAGCCGCTTACGGTGGAAGATTTGCAGCGCTATCAGACGGTGAGGGGCGATCGCCCTTGGGGCAATACACTCCAAGCTCTGACTCAAAGCCCTGAACATGCCCCGCTATATTTCATCATGGCACGGCTCTGGGCCCAGCAGTGGGGCAGTTCTGTAGCTGCCATGCGTAGTCTGTCGGTGGTTGTGAGCGTGGTAAGTCTCCCAGCCTTCATCTGGCTCTGTCGAGAACTGTGCTTACCGCGCCGCATGGCTTGGTTCAGCGCAGGGTTACTGGCCATATCGCCCTTTTTTATTGCTTATGCCCAGGAAGCACGACCCTATAGCCTGTGGACGCTTACATTAATTGTGACCAGCGGTGCGCTGTTGCGCGCCCTCCGCCTCAACACGCTCTGGGCTTGGAGTGGTTACGTTGTCGCTTTGGTAATGATGCTCTACACGTCACTGCTGTCGGTGTTCGTCACTTTAGGGCTGAGCATTTACGGAGTGTTTGCAAGTAGTTTGATCACTAGAGGTCAGCTAGTTCGAGTGACCAAACACCGTAGATGGTGCCGTCACTATTTTCTAGGGTCTACTGCGTTGGGTGTATGTGCCTTAGTCCCGTGGCTCGTCGTGGTGGCCCTCAGATGGGAAACTCTACACTCTAACACCACATGGATGCGAGAACCGATGGTTTGGTGGGCAAGGCTCGGCATTTGGCTCTATAGCTTGGCCGTATTGATTTTTGATGTCCCAGTTTCTCTTGATGCCTCTTGGGCAACTGCCATCAAGGTAGCGATCGCCCTAGTTGTCTTGAGTCTGATGGGGTACGCTCTCTATACGCTTTGCAGAACGACCTCTCGCCAAGTGGGAGTGTTTGTCGCCACATTGACAGGCACAACACCACTCGTGCTAATTGCGATTGACCTGATGTTAAATGGGCAAGTTTCTACCGCAGCTCGATATTTAATTCCATGTCATTTAGGGTTTTTGATGGCGATCGCCTACCTGTTTGATCTGAAAATGAGTCGTTCGGATGCACTTGAATCTCGCCTATGGTGGCAGCGAGCCGCGATCGGAGTCATTGGGCTCTGCCTGATGTCGTCTCTGTCGCACTGGAACGAACCCGCAAAATATCAGAAGAGCCGCAACTTGAGCAATCCGGCGATCGCCACTATTTTGAACCGTACAGACGACCCAGTTGTTTTGGCGGAACCCAGCCAAACCATTGATTTGCTGTCGCTGAGCTATCTACTTGACGCGGATATTACCATTCAGATTGCGCCCACACCGCACCTGATTGCCGAATTACCATCAGACTTAAATCAAACATCACATCTATTTGTGTTTAATCCATCCCCAGATTTGCAGCGCTCTATCAGGGGCGATCGCCAACTGAGGGCAGTTGCAGTCTATCAACCTCAACAGTTAATTTCAGCAGAACTGGCTCTTTCTCTTTGGCAACTAATACCAATTTAAACAGTTTTAATGACAGATAAAGCATCCAGGATGAAGGGATA
>CAZCXK010000122.1:0-14320 GCA_964502605.1 uncultured bacterium | reverse complement strand
AGCAACGCCCATAAACACGGCAAGATATCCAATGGTCATCAACGCTATCTTTGTCATGCTTGCCAGCAAACTTTTTCTGAATCATTACTTGCTGCTAGGCTAACTTTTAAGCAAGCTTTTAGTGAAATTAAGTCAAACCCCGTCTTCAAGATTGTTCTGGCCTAAAGCTCTAAGGATTGCAAATCCTTGATCCCCCAATTCGAATCTGGGTGCCGCCTTAAACTCTGTTAAGCCTGGTCATCGTAGCGTGGCATCGAGTGCTTGCTGTTGCTGTATCAGCAATTCACGAATCCCTTTTTCGGCTAAGTCCAACATCTGATTCATCTGGGCGCGGCTAAAGCTTCCGTCTTCAGCAGTGCCTTGCACTTCGATCAGATTCATGGTGCCGTCGATCACCACATTCAGATCAACGGTCGCCGCAACATCTTCGATGTAGTTGAGGTCTAACATAGGTTCCCCCTCAATTAGCCCGACTGAGACAGCAGCAACAGGGTGGCGGATGGGCGAGCGCTCCAGTTCACCCGACTCCATCAGATGGGCGATCGCATCGCTGAGAGCCACAAACCCTCCTGTAATTGATGTGGTGCGCGTTCCAGCATCAGCCTGCAACACATCCGCATCGACAATCAACGTTCGCTCTCCCAGGGCTGCCATATCGAGCACCGACCGCAAGCTGCGCCCAATTAGCCGCTGAATTTCTTGTGTACGTCCAGAGAGTTTCATCAATTCTCGTGGGTTGCGCTGAGTTGTGGCACTAGGCAGCATTCGATATTCAGCGGTGAGCCAACCCTGCCCTTTGTGTTCTAAAAATTTGGGCACACCGGGCTGCACACTGACCGTACAGAGCACTTTGGTTGCACCACTGTGTGCTAAGACAGAACCTGCCGCAAATTGAGTGTATTGGCGCTCAAATGTTACAGGACGCAGTTCATTAGGATGTCGATGATCGGGACGCTGCCAAGTCATGAATGATGTGCCTCAAAATCCTCAATCAGAATACATCAGCACTGAACGATGAGCCAATCAGACAGCTTTGCTGCATCACCCGATAAATTTGAGGAGATAGAAGCCCACCTAAGTGGTATCACGCTAAACTAAAAGCCTACTCGAACGCAACTCACTCCAAATTGTCAAAAGTTAGTGACTTTTGAAATATTTATTTATATAATCCTATGCAGAGTTACCCTGAAAATAAAAAATATTCAGTATAGCTGGCTACACTCACTGCGCGAATCAAAATTTGAAAATTCTTTAACATACGCGAGGTAGCATTCTGAATTGGCTTCATAGCTCAAACATTAATTTCGTTGAAGGCGTCTAGGAACAGTAGAGGGTGAATACCATGATTCAGTCAGTCAATTACTCCATTGAATTTATCCGCGATGAGGCTCGTCATCTCGTTCATCGTGGCCTTGTAAGCCGCCAGCAGCCCATTTATGTTCTTTGCCAGCATATACCTGCTCGCGAATGGTCATGTGTTGAGTTCGAGCTTGAGAAGAATAGTTTTCTCTTGCGCGATCGCATTGGAGATCTGCTAGGTCGTGAAGAATGGGACAACGACTAAGGTTTCTCTTCAAGGTTTTTCTTCACCGATATTCAGCTTCTGTCTGAGCTCAATTTAGTAGACAGCTGAAATACCACTTAAAAACCCTAAACATGACAGAGAAATGATGACGAAATCATTTTTCTGATCCGTGATGATTTCATTTCAGCCAATGCACTATGTGGCTGCAAATGTTCATCGATCGTTTAAGTATCTCATCAGCTTAAGCTGAACGATCACGCAATACCTCTATTTCATCAGTTCCCTCTTCAAACAGGTTGAGAGGGGACTAGGTTTTAGTCAAGCATTAAATATTAATGAGGGTGAATCCACACCAAACAAGGCGACCTCAAAGACGTTGCTCATCCATGACGTGTGTTGAATTGCCTATGATGGAATACGCGGGTTTAATCCTCTCAGAGTTAGCGTCATGCAATTTATCGATCAGGCAGAAGTTGAAGTTCAGGCGGGAGATGGTGGAGATGGAATAGTCGCCTTTCGCCGTGAAAAATATGTGCCAGCGGGCGGGCCATCTGGTGGCAACGGTGGTTATGGCGGGTCTGTAGTTTTAGTGGCGTCTGAGCGGTTGCAAACCTTGCTGGATTTTAGATATGCTCACCGCTTCAAGGCTGACAACGGCTCCCGTGGTGGCCCCAGCAATAAGACAGGCGCATCAGGAAGCGATCGCCTGATTGAAGTTCCCTGTGGCACCGTGATTTATGATGCCGAAACAGGTGAGATGCTGGGCGACCTGACCCAACCCGGACAGTCATTATGTGTGGCGAAAGGGGGCAAAGGAGGGTTAGGCAATAAGTATTTTCTCAGCAACCGGAATCGCGCTCCTGAACATGCCCTCCCTGGGCTACCCGGAGACGTGCGATTAATTCGGTTAGAACTAAAGCTGCTGGCCGAAGTTGGCATTATTGGATTACCCAATGCGGGTAAATCAACTCTAATTTCAGCGCTGTCATCTGCCCGTCCTAAAATTGCGGCCTATCCATTCACAACCCTTGTGCCAAACCTGGGCGTTGTTCGCAAACCGACTGGAGATGGCACTGTCTTTGCTGACATTCCTGGACTCATTGAGGGTGCCCACCTAGGCACGGGATTGGGGCATGAGTTCTTGCGACATATTGAGCGCACGCGACTCTTGATCCACCTGGTTGATGGCACTGAAGATGATCCTGTCGCATCCTATCAGGTGATTCAAGATGAACTTCATGCCTATGGTCATGGCCTAGAGGCTCGTCCTCAAATTTTGGCTATCAATAAAATTGACGCGGTTCAAACTGACTCAGAGTGGCTCAAGGATATCGTTGCTAGACTCACGCAACTCAGCGGCAGTCCAGTGTTTCTAATTTCAGCCGTGAGTGGAGCAGGAACTGAAGCTTTATTGCAAGACGTGTGGCGACAACTCGATGCAAATGCTGATGGAGTGGCTGGAGCGACTTTAGCGGACGTGAGTCAGGCGATCCCGTCTATTAGTTGAGAGCACTGACACATCATGATCCACTCATCATGATCCACTAAATTATGCTCTGGCAGTTCTGAGTGTCTACCCATTTCACAGAGGGTGTCTCAACGGGTGTCCGTATCGAGATAGCACTACGGGATGTGCATCAATTTGATTGGGTGTGCGATCGCTTTGAAGGGTTTGAACAATCGATTTACCATGTGTGAAGCTGATCAAGCATGACGCTGAGGTAATAGTCATTATGCGACAGAGAGACCATTCGCTTCCCTATCCGTCGCTGATTTTGTTGGGGTTTGGCTATGCCTGTTTTGGCTGGTTGCTTGGGTTGCATCGCGGCGGAGAACTGATGTGGGCGATCGCCTGGATCAGTTCAATGAGTGGAGCCATTGATGATTCGCTGATTCTAACGGCACCTGTGATGGCAGCAATTGCAGTTATTCTGAGCATCGGCCTATCATCGTGGGCATTGGTGTTTGCGGTCTCTATTACTATAGGCGTGTTGCTAGCGCTATCATTTGTCGGCTGGAGCCTGCGCGCCGCTCTGAGGGATAGTCTATGGCTCGGCGGCATTGTCATCATTTTTCTCACCCTGGCGATGTGGCTTGGAGTCAGACAACCGCAAGGCTACGGGGCTTTGATTGCCTTTGGCCAATATCTATTCGCCTTGGCGCTGGTTTTAGGACTGGCCGGATCAAGCCTCGGTGGAATTGCCTGGCTACAAATGCGTGACCATCATCTGAGTTGTCAGCACATCCGCTGGGTCTGTGGCCTTACAACTGCAATGGGTCTAATTGCGGGAGGGCTGGTGGGAGTGGGCATGACGCCATCATAGTTGGACATCTCATATGCGTCGTGCTAGCGCATATCGATCGAGCCCTGCCAAATCTGGGTAAATCGTGATGGTGTCATAGGCTCCATTCTGTTTCAACAAACTGGCGATCGCCTCTCCTTGTCCGGCCATCATTTCGACCAGCCAAAGTCCTCCAGGCACTAAATAATCGGGTGCAGTTTGGATCAAATGTCGGATACAGTCGAGGCCATCGGCTCCTCCATCTAAGGCGAGATGGGGCTCATGGCGGGTAACTTCTGGCTGCAGATCGACCACCGTGCGAGTTGGGATGTAGGGCGGATTTGATACCATGCCGCTCAGTTGCCCTCTCAGATGCGTTAGGGGAGCAAACCAGGAACCCTGGTAAAACCGGATGCGGTCAGAAAAGCCCAGGTGATCAGCGTTAAAACGGGCGATCGCCAACGCCTCTGAGCTAACATCTCCGGCATGAAGGGTCGCATCGGGAAAGGCATCAGCCAAACCAATAGCGATCGCCCCGCTGCCAGTCCCTAAATCGGCCCAGTTGCCCTGACTAAGTCTATGAGTATCCGCTGCAACAGTGGCGATCGCCAAATCAATCAGCCCTTCTGTTTCAGGTCGTGGAATCAGAACTGCAGGGGATACCCTCAATAAAAACTGCCGCCAAGGTGCAACCCCCGCCAGATACTGCACCGGCATCCGTTGGGTTACGCGCTGGTGCCAAAGCCGAGATAGCTCAGCCAGAGAAACATTGAGTTGGAGTTCGGGAGCCTGTTTATACGACTGCAGGCGCAGAGACAGGCGATCGAGACCCGCGAGTTCACGCAGGAGCCAATCCACCTCAGAATCGGCAATTGACTCAGCCTTAGCTTGCTGACAGGTCGCCTGTCGCCACATCCATAGATCGAAGCCAGAGACAATATGACGTTGAGAGTCAACCACAGATTGCGTGAGATATGACCACTATTGCGGAGTCTGAGGCTGGTTCCCCTGCTGCTCCCGAATGTATTCCACTGACTCTTCAGGTGGAATCAGCAGGATTTGCTCTAGCTCAGGATTGTCGCTGTTTTCTAAGGTGTTGATTAGCCCTTCTAAGTTGATCACCTGAATGTTGACCGTAGTGGCCAGGTCAGGCTGCACCTGCTGCAATCGCTCAAGCATGGCTTGCAAGTCATCTTCCTTAAAAAACATGGGGATGACCTGCTGGTTACCTTGCTGGATAGTGAGATACCCCTCTTCCCCGTCAGTGTTAGAACGGGCAACAAACAGCGGCACGCCCTCAAATGATGAAATTGACTCGCCTGTGCTTTGCAGTAGCGTAATGGCAGTCGCAACCTCTTCTTCGCTGGGGATAAACGTAAACTCAAGCCGCTGTTCAGGTTGTTGGCCAGCCAGCGCTAATTCGTAAACTTCTGCGAGCGAAACTGGAACAATCCGAACAGAACCTGCCAGTTCTGGGTCATCTTCTCGCAGCGCGTCTAAAAACTCTTGAGCATCATTTTGGCTGATGAAAACGCCAGCTACAGGTGCCGCATCCTCGACCCCTTCTGGAGGGCTAGTGACCAACGGAGAACCCTGCTCATCTGTAACGGTAAACACCGGAACATTCCGTAGCCGCTCAGCAACTTGCTCATCGGTTAATGCCAGAACACGTGAGCCGCTGCCCAAAAGAGTAGTGAGCAACACGCCTCCCGCAGCTAGTAGCATTGCGCCTTGGCGAACAAATATTTCCATAACCTCTCCTAACATCAATACTGATGTGACTTGACTGATGTGACTTGCACTCTACTTATCTGGAAACCATTATCTGGTAAATTAGCGGATCTGCAATTTTAACGTGACAGCACTGAAGGCGATCGCCCCTATCAATTCATTGCGAAGCCTGATTTCGAGGCGTCCTATCGCTTTTGGGTGCTGCCACACTGCGACAAACTGGCACATGCACTAATCTGCCATATGTTTATCGGTTTCAATGTGTTCTGCGGGATTCCCGGATAGAAACCAAATCGGGTTCAACCCACCAGCAACATTAATAATGAGCTGAGCCCGCCGGGTTGGTTTGATTACATTAATTCCATTCATAGGTGTAATGAGCTGTTCCTTTTGATTCTATTGGGGGCGATCGCTACTGTAGACCTATCAACAACTCATCAACTCAATGAAGCGCTTCGAGCAGTTGATTAGCATCACGGAATTCTCTACGAGGTCTTGACCATGAGAACATCTGAACAATGGCTTCAGTATGAACGGCTTGAACTCCTTACAGATCCACCTAAACCTGCCCGCCGCAGACCTGCATTAGTGCGCTCGTGGTTGCGCGCACTTGGGCAATGGGCCAACTCACTCTTTGTCAACACTCACGAACCTCAAATTTGGAAAATCGAGCATTCGAATGGGCGCGAATACTGGAAGGTTCATGATCCAGTCACTCGCCATACCACAACCCTGTCGTCTGAGGCCGAAGTGCGGATGTGGATTGATCAGCGCTATTACAGCTAGTGAGGTCAAGCTGATTGCCTAACAAAACTCTCGGTTTAGGATAATGGCAACAGATAGATCCGCCTATGGGTCTTTAGTCTGAATAATTTATGGATGAGCAATATGTAGCGATTATCTTGAAAGTCAAGCGGTTGAGGAAAAATGGTTTGAGCTGGAAAGGGTCATGACAAAGTGCACGGGTAGCCAAACCTGTGCAGACTAGAATGAATTTGCAGCGCTTCTTCAAGCCGGATCTGGCCAGGGTTTGCGATCGCGGATCATGGCATTGAGAATGACCAAGAGCTTGCGGATGCAGGCGACTAGGGCACCTTGTTTGAGCTTTCCTTGGGCGAGCAATCGCTGGTAGAAGTCGCGAATGACTAGGATTATGGCGCGTGGCAACTAAGGCTGCCATAGACAAGCCACCGCGAACACGCGTGCGACCGCCTGCAATCATGTATTTGCCCTTGTGCTTGCCGCTGTCATGGTTGAGGGGGGCAACCCCAACTAGACGAGCGATGTGTTTGTCAGAGAGTGTACCCAGTTCCGGTAACTCGACCAAACAAAGTGCAGCGGTAATCTTGCCAATGCCTATGACTGACTTTTGACTGACTGCAGAAGGTTATCTTTGCGCTGCCAATCGGCTTGCGGGTGGCCGAGGGTTTGAATCGGCTGATTCAATGCCTCAATTCGCTGCTTGAGTTGCTCTAGAGGGTCTTTGATGTCGGCTGGAATAGCGATAGAAGCACGCGCGCGCCGATTCTTTTCAGCTACTTGAATGTCTACCAACTGCTGCCGCCGATGCATCAGGTGGCTCAGTTGCTGAGCGGACGCGTCAATCACCGCCTGAGCGGGGAGGTTCACGCTCTGGGCATAGCGCGCAATCACTGGGGCATCAAGTTTGTCGGGCTTCACTTTGCTACGAAGCGGTGTTTTGTTCACCGAGGATGGGACGGGTTACCTTCCTCTGAAGATACAAGGATGGGCAAATGAAGTGTGCCCATCATCCCAATGCAGAGGGGTGACTCAATCAACTTATCAGCATCTCGACAAACTCATCAGGATGAGACCAATAAGCAACATCAGAAAACTCTGCTAGTTGACTTATCGTTTCAGGTGTCCAGACATCAAGCGTGTCATCAAATAGTGAAATGAAGTTTAGAGGAGATGAACCCACTTTGTACTGAGACAGATCTGCCCAAGCAGCGATCGCACTATTGGCTTTAGTATTGGCGGCTGCTTTACTGCCAGTACTGAGCACCTGCACAAAGGAGCTATACCGAGGATGCCAAGTATGAAAATCAATTCGCCAATTGCGCCCAGATCGCCCAATATGCTTTTCATCACGCTCGAAACGAATACTTCTTTCCTCTAAAAACTCAGCTACTTCATCAGTAACTGAACTAAGGGTGCGAGTCCGGGCTAAAAACCAAAGGTCAGCTACTCCCATTACAGCTTGGGCTAAGCGAGTAATCGCCTCAGACAACGTTTCTTGTTGAGAGACACGGACAAGCAACATTCCTTGATAGTTCTCAACTCCGTGGGTTAGTTGAATATCTTGTAGGACTTGTGCTTGCCTTTTAGTAAGTTGCTGGCTAGCTGTTTGCATACTCAGCCAGCGCAGCGTCTCGCCCAAGTCGGTTAAAATCTGCTGTTCTCCCTGAGTCCTGAAAAATAGGTCAATGACATCCCCATCGGGGTAAAGGTAGGGGGTGCGGATACGAATGAACCCATTTACCTCTGAACAGTCGAATAACTGCCCAATAGTGGCTGCGATTTCTTGGCAAGGGAGAGTAGTCATAAAAACAAACCTGGCTGCCAATCAGGAGGCTGTAACATAATGCCATTATGCGTGATTATGGCTTCTTGGTAGAACTGGTGCCAAATGTCAATGGGCTGACTTGCAGGAGCTGTGATATCAGTTGGGACATACGCCTCTTTATCTCGAAGGGTTTCATCCCAGCGATGTTTATGCTTTCCCCCCACCCGTGCACCACCTGGGTTTTTATGGTCTTTTCCTAAATCCAGACCGTAAATTCTACCGAAGCTGGGATGAATCAAGGCAAACGTCAACGCTTGAATTGCCTGGTTGTAGCTGCCTTTAACAAAGAGAGGGTAACTGTTGTCAGAGAGTACTTCAGCCCGAAAATCGACCCAAAGAGCATGGCTCTGATTAGACTGCCAGGTAATATTTCCATCAACTCGCTTTGAGGGATCGCAAATAATTTCCTCAAACTCCTCCTGGGACAGCATCAGGCAACCGCCTCCACAATCTTTTCGGCATCCCTGACACAAATCTCGCCAGAGAGCAGTTTTGGCAGTAGGGCTTTACGGTTCATTATGGATTGCTTGATCAGCGCACGATCGATTGGGTTGATTGATTTTGGGCAAGATGGATTAACCCATCAATAGAGAGGTCTTCATCAATGATGCTCCAATGAATGCCATAGCCAGAAGGGGAAACTTGGTAGATTTTGCGATCGGCTTCGGAGGCATTAGCAAGACGACTGGAAGCCTGGTCAATTGACAAGCGATAAGTGTGATTATCAACGGTTAAAATCATCCACTGCCCCTCAAACTCTAAGTGCTGAACATGGTGGTACTTGTTCATGATTAACCTCCAAAGTAGGTGTTCCAGGCTTCTACAATTTCGTCAAAGTGTTGCAAGATGATTTTGCGGACTTCTCTTGTATCTCGTCGGGACATGTTGTAAGAATAAGCTTCACGAATGTCATATAAATCGACATCGAGCCAGTATTTACATTCTGAATCCCCTTTTTGAGCGTGAATGTGAATGGGTTCGTTACCTTCGTTAGAATAGAAGTGAAATCGCCAGCCCTGAAAATAGAGCACAGTTGGCATTACGTCACCGCCTCGACAACCTTGTCGGCATCGGTGACGCGGATCTCGCCGGATAGCAGTTTTGGCAGTAGGGCATCACTTACGATGCCTGAGCTAAACGGCGGATTGACAGAAGATCGTTGGGTTGCAGGGTATCTATGCTAGAGATGGGAACTGTAACCACTGAGACTGACTCTCCCAGGGCATTAAATACTTCTAAAACTGCTCCTTCTTCATCACCCGATGGATGAGGCACATAGTCAACTAAGGTGGCAATATCGCCCCGATGCAGGTTGGATGCGGGAAAGTCTCGATTGAGGGCAATTTCCTGGTATAGCTCTACTGTCATGAGACTATCTCCTGGTTGAAAAATCACAACTCATTTTGGGTAGCCTCGAATGCCTGGATCTTTTCATATAAGCTATCAACAGTTTCCCCTTCAAATAGTTGTTCTTTAGTCTTCAAATAATCGCCTTCGCCTAAATTACAAGCGGCGACAAACCGAGCAACCTTTAGGGGTTCCATGTGTTTCATTAAGATTTGTAGGGCTTCCTGAATAACCCGTTGTTCGCTTGGCAAGTTAACTTTCATCACCAATCTCCAGAATAAAGTCAGTAGGATTCATTACCCGAAGGCTCAGGTTTTTACAGCGGTTAATCAGGCGTTTGTCGCAGGTCAAGAAGTAATCACTCCTGGTAGCTTCGGCACAAGCAACATACAATGCATCGATCGCTTTAACTCCATTTTGCTCCAGTTCTCTAGCCCGTTGGCGAATTGATTCGTTAGCGACTTGCCGATCGCTCGCCAAGCTGAGGTACAGATCAACCGCTTTTTTTCGATCGGGATCAGTATTGCGGCTGTTTTCATACTCCAAGATATTGGAACTAACCAACTCAACCTGCTTGCTTTCAATGAGTTGCAAAATGAGCAACATTGCCTGGGTTTCTAAAAAGATTTTGGACTGGGATTGGTTATCAAAGGGGCGATTGAGAACGCTGGTGTCAAGGTACAGGCGAATCATGTCACCCCCTCCACAACCGTTTCGGCATCCTGAATGCGGATCTCGCCAGAGAGCAGTTTTGGCAGTAGGGCATCACGAATTGAGGCAAGAACCGTTGATTCACGCTCATTTTGAATAATCTTGTCTCGCATAGAGCCAGCTTGCTGCTCAAATCTATCAAGAGTAGCTTTCAGGGGAATAAGAATTTGAGCATTGGAAAATCTGTCTGGGCGCACTGCTGGATAAGCACTTCCATCAGCGTTAAACACTAAATAATCTACAAATTCATCTGTCATAACCCAAGCATAAAGATATGACGGAGGAATTGCTTTAGGTGAAAGAACAATAAACCCAGTTGAAACGACAAGATTTTCTGGTGGAGTATGAATAAATAAGTAAGATTTTCGATTAGGTCTTACCCCAGACCAAATAGTGTCACCGTGCCGAACTAATCGCTTAGCTCGACTTGGAGCATCAGCCAAGGCATAAATGGTTGTCCCTTCGAGCCAACCTACCGTAACTGAAGAGATATCAACATACTGAATCAATTGATAAGGATAATCTTTAGTAACGCTGCGTGAGTTGACTTCTACAACATCACCAATTATCTTTACCCTCCACCCTTTCGGAATCTGCCCGATCGCCCCTCCATCCTCAAACTCATCAGGAAACAGAGCAGCAGTTTCAGCATCCCAAAAAGTATCTGAGCCACTGGGCGTTCCGCCTGTCTGCGTCTCAGACACTTTTCCTGCGAGTTGCCGTCCATCCAGCTTAGCGCGGACGGGGTCGAAGTCGATAAACCAGGATTTGAACAGGGCACGGGCGATCGCCTCCAATGTCCGGTTCATCTGCTGGTTGAGTTCGATTTTGTCGTCGAGAGTGCCGAGAATGTGGGCGATCGCCTTCTGCTCATCTAGCGGTGGCAAAGTCACATGCATCATCTGTCGCTGATCCCGCAAACTGACATAATCTGCCATGTCTGTTTGCCCCCTCAAGCCATTAATCTGCACATAAAACTCTCGTCCGTGCATCCAGTAGTAGAGGAATCGCGGCTCAATTTTTTTAGCATCTTTTACTCTCCACCAAGTCAGTTGAGGCGAGTAAACAAATTCTGGTGTTTTCTCAGAAACACATGCCACTCGCCCAACAGTACCTTTTGATGTAAAAAGAACATCTCCAGGCTGTGAAACTTTTTCACCTGCTCTAGGAACATTATCTATAGCAAGATAATCAGCAGCATCAAATTGGAAACCACTGTTAATATTGCCAGCTCGTGCAAAAGGCAAACCTGATTTGGAAGGGCATAGCTCAGAATTTTTCGCACGATACCCATCTCCAATAGCAACAACGTTGGAAGCAATCAGATCGGAGAGTTTATATTTAGTCCACGAATTAAGAGCCATACCCTAGCCCTCTCAAGTTCTCTTGAATGGCTCTCTCTAAACGTGCTGACTCCTTAAACTGCTCCTCCAGCTTTGCTATCAACCGCTGCATCATTTCTTCATGCCTCCTGCATAGCCTTTGCCAATTCAGCGATTAACCCCGCTTTATCAAGTTTTCGTTCAACCACCTGCAGTACCAAGTCATATGCCTGCTCATCTGTAAGGGTGAGAACATAACCATTTGCCCGTAAAAACGTATCCATCACTGCAAACGCGGTTCGTTTATTGCCATCCACAAACGGATGATTCATTGCCAGATGGTAGAGATAAGCGGCTGCTTGCGCTGACATGGTTGGATGCAGTAATTCACCTGCGAATGTAGCCTGCGGTTGTGCCAGAGCCGAGTCTAGCAACCCAACATCCCGTAGCCCAGGTGTGCCACCAAAACTCTCGATCTGGTCAGCATGTAGGAGCAAAACATCTGTGCGCGTTAAGAATTTAGGAATTGGCAAGGCGACGATAGACCTCCTCCCGCTCCCGTTTCGATGCCAGATAAGCTTGCCAGACTGGATTGTCATCGGGTTGAGCCGCGTGTGCTTTGAGCGATCGCACAAACTCAATCACCTTCGCTAACTCCGCCTCTGGCACCTGTTCCAGTTCTTGCATTAGTTCTTCTTTCAAAGTCATAGTCTCAATCCTCTCCACTCTCTTGTAGCCTCTCTGCCTCACGCCTCATAGCACCACAGCCTCACGCAACACGCGATCGCGAATTCGCTCCTTCAACATATCCACCGTCGCGATGTCCACCTTGCGGTTTAGAAGCTGCTCTAAATCCACCACCAACCCACCCGGAAACCAGGGCGTGATTTTCTCCAGGTCGTAATCTACCCAAAAACCAATATCGCTCTCTTCTGTCGCTTCCCCCCGCGCCACCGAGCCAAACACCCGCACATTGTAAGCGCCATGCTTGGCTCCCGCTTGGGCTTGACTAAATCATCCATTCCCAGTTCAACGTGAGCTTCCATCTTCTCAGACTGCCTGTAACGTTTGCGGTTGAGGTAGGGCTCTCCCTTCCATCTGGTAGCTTTCGATCAGCAATTCCAGCACCTCTTGGGCATTCTGAAGGGCTTCCTCGTAGGTATCTCCATCAGTAAATTAGGGGCAATCCCACGAAATTCGCTCAACTTTCGTTTTTTGGGTGGAATCGTTCTCCTTTTCAACTGTTCAGTGGCATGACTGATCACCTCTAGCTGTTCTTCAGTTGTAAGCTGCTCAATTTCCTGCAATACCTGTTTTAGTAAAGGACTCATAACCCCAACCTCCTGAGATTTTCCCGAATTGCTGCGTCCAATTTTGCACTTTTGATTAGTTTAAAAATCCCATTCTTCAAACAATTCTGAGATCCCCATCGAAAACCGAGGAACAACCTCCTCCCCCTCTAAAACATCCCCAGACCGGAGAAAGCGATCGGGTTCGGGAGAGTGGTACACCAACACATATTTCTCATCAGGATGGATCACCCAAACCAGACGGGTTTCATTCTCGAAATACTCCACAATTTTGTCGTGGATTTCTTTGACCGTGTTACCCGGTGACAGAATTTCAACCGCAAGATCGGGCGAACCTTGAAAGAACCCACGCGGAGGGCGGCTGAGTCCTTGCAAGCGATGCTTCGCCACAAATGAAAAATCAGGAGATCGCTTATTCCCACTTTTGAGGGTAAACGCCGTGCTAGAGTCGCAAATTGCACCCAGTTTATGAGTGCGGATATATCCTCCTAGCACAATCGTCAAAATGCACGCCACATAGCCATGCTCCATCCCCGAATTGCCCATATCCACCAACTCCCCACTGACCAATTCATAGCGATGCCCCTCCCTGGCCAATGCCATAAACTCGGCATCCGTCCAGATTTTTTTTTCAGTGGAAATGTTCATAGCCCCAGCCTCCTGAGATTTTCCCGAATTGCTGCTTCCAGTTTGGCACTTTCGGTAAACTGCTCCTCCAACTTTGCCGTCAGCCGCTGCATCTTCTCCTCAAACGGCTCATCGTCATCCTCCGCTTCCTCTGCCCCCACATAGTGCCCCGGCGTTAGCACATACCCATGCGACTGGATCACCTCCAACGTCGCACTCTTGCAAAACCCCGGCACATCCGCATAGGCACCCGCCTCCGGCTCCCCACGCCATGCATGATAGGTATCCGCAATCCGCGATAACACATCATCCGATAGCTCCCGGTGGGTGCGGTCAATCAATACCCCCATCTTCCGGGTATCAATAAACAACGTCTCACCCCGGCGATCTCTGTAAGGGTGGGTTTCAAATCTACCTCTACCCTTTATGCCCTTCTTATTCCGCGTCACAAACCACAAACAGGCCGGAATCTGCGTTGTGTAAAACAATTGCCCCGGCAGCGCAATCATGCAATCTACCCGATCCGCCTCAATGATCGCCCTGCGAATCTCCCCTTCCCCCGACTGGTTGGAACTCATCGAGCTATTCGCCAACACAAATCCCGCAATCCCATTCGGCGCGAGGTGATGGATCATGTGCTGCACCCAGCCATAGTTGGCATTGCCCTTCGGCGGCGTGCCATACTGCCACGGCTTCATTTGCTCCGTTTCTACAATCAGTCGGCGGGTTTGTGTCATCCATTGTTGTCTAAGGCGAGGCAAGATCGCGCTAAATAGCTGCTGCGATAGCTTGCTGCGAAACTGGTGTCGCCATGAAAGTTTCACAGCGCTGGCAGTGTAAAACTCGGCCTCATGAATGGAGATCGTCGGCACGCCATG
>CAZCXK010000121.1:0-14664 GCA_964502605.1 uncultured bacterium | reverse complement strand
GTTTGCGGCAAGATAATATTTTGGACTTCGATGCGCGTGACCTTGACACCCCAGGTTGCGGTTGCCTCATCAAGCTGCTGTAGCAAGTTGCGGTTAATTTCTCGGCGCGACGAATAGGTGTCTTCTAATTTCATGCGCCCGATCTCAGAGCGTAGACTCGTGATGACAAGAGCTTGCAAAGCATCTTCAATATCTTCAATGGTGTAATAGGTGTGCTGCAGCTCAAGAATGCGCCAGTAGACGACTGCATCAACATTGAGGCTCACATTATCTTTGGTGATGGCTTCTTGAGGCTCAAAGTCGATCATCCGCTCACGCACCGTTTCGACGCAAACAATGCGATCTAAAAGCGGGACAATAAAGTTGAGGCCGGGCTCTAACTTTCGGTGATAGCGCCCTAGGCGCTCAACCAGGGCTTCATCACCCTGGTTCATGATTTTCACAGAGCCCACCGTATAGCCAATGATCAGAAACGCGAGGATAGCAAGACTTGACCCCATGATTCATCTGTCTCCTGGTTAGGCCGATGTATGTTAAATCGTATCGTGACTCGACTGATGTCTTGCATGTAGCAACGCGAGAGCTTGAAGAGGGCGGTTTGATGCAAGCAGCTAGATTGATCTAAATTCATGCAGTCTCAGGTTTTGCGATCGGTAAGCCCTTCATCGGCAAAGTTAGTCGGTAAGACAATTAGGGTGTTGCCGTGACGCCCAACAACATAGACAGATTGCCCCGTGGCGATCGCCACATCTGAAATTTGACAGCGAGCAGTCCAGAGTGATCCTTGGTAAGCGACTTCTCCTACGCCTCCAAGAGGGATGCTGTCAGAAACATGCGCCTCGGTATTGAGCTGTAAATCGGCTGATTCTCGAGGCACCATACCGCGCATAACAACAGCCATTGAGATAGATAAAAGACTCCACACCAAGAGCTGCACCGAGAGCGACGGCACATTGAGAGCGGCGATCGCCGTAATGATTGCAGCTAAGCCAATTGCCGCAATGCTGGGTTCGCCAACCAACATACCCATCATCAGAAACATCATGCCGCCAATCAACCACAATGTCTGACTCGACTGGGCTGATGTTAAGTCTTGCCAGTTCATTCTGAGGCTCTATCCTGATTATCTCTTATCGCCAGACTGATGAATTCACCAAGGCTACAATCTTATCAGTCACCGAGCAAATCACCTTAGATGCTTTCAGCACCCGTTCACAGCTCAAATTTTTCTCAGTGTTTAGCTCTTGCTTACAGCATAGATGGAGCTTGAGAAACTGAGGGATATCTGTATCGGAATTTTACGTCTGCAACGATTAAAGGCTGGTTGTATCTGTGAATGCAACGCCGCAGGTTTTCTAATTCATTTTTTAATCTAACTGATATGAAAAAGCTCCAAGGGCAATTGCCCCTGAAGCCTGATGGGAATACATGAGTCACAAATCAGCTTTGCGGCTGGGCGGCTAACACGACGTAGGGAGAGCTACACATGCGCCGAACCTGAGGCCACATTCACTTGCGCGAAGTAAATGAATTTAATCAACGCTTGAATTTAAATCTCACTCAATTGGGCTGACGATTAAAGCGTCTCAAGAGGCTGGTTAGAGATTTGCCAGCCAGCCTACAACACCGTGCCCTGTCAACGCTTCAAGCACTAGGGCAGAAACGAATCCAATCATCGCCAATCGGCCATTTAGCATTTCTGCATAAAGGGTAAACCCAGCCCGCTCAGCGGCATCTACATAGACTGTAGGCTCGACTGCAAAGTTATTGAGACGTCCGCCTTCTTCTGTGGTGTACCCATTAACAGTCATTTTTTGTTGTCTCCACTTGTTGATGATTAGATTGTAACACAATGTAAATATTTATTGCAATTTATTAATCATCGTCATGCTGTACAAACATATGACTGGCTAACATTGGCGCTGAGGACGGATAGAGAGTGCTATCGGGACGCCTGGATGATGGAGAGTGGGGTGTGAGATTACGGCAGTAATGCGGTGCTGAGTCGGCGAACGCCCTGTGCGATCGCCTCTGGAGTTAGGTGGGCATATCCCAAAATGATTTGATGCTGATGAAACCCTTTAGCAATCGCATGGCGTTCGACTGCATATACTCTGACCTGATGGGCTTCAATGTGGTGCAGCAGTGCATCTGAGAACTCGACATCGGCAAATTCAGCAACCAGATGCAGCCCGGTCGAATCGCCCAAGATGGTAACGCGATTACCAAACGAATGACTGAGTGCTTGTTTGAGTGTATCTCGACGGATGCGATAGAGCTTTTTCATGCGGGTGATGTGGCGCTCAAGCTCTCCCCCAGCAATCAATCGAGCTAGGGTCAGCTGTTCGAGAGATGGGGTGTGCAAGTCATCTAAACGCCGCAAGTGGCAGCAGGGGGAAACTAACCCCGGAGGGAGCACTAGATAGCCCATTCGCAAGGCAGGTGCCAGAATTTTACTGACGGTGCCAACATAAATCACCTGGTCGGGAGCCAACCCCTGTAACGAACTGACAGATGTTCCAATGTAGCGAAACTCACTGTCATAGTCGTCTTCGACAACCCACCCTCCGGTTGCTTTCGCAAATTCTAGGAGATCGATGCGGCGCTGAATGGTCAGTACGCTGCCTAAAGGAAACTGGTGTGAGGGCGTCACCAAGGTAAACCGTGGCGAAATGGTCGTAGGTAGGTGCTGAGTTTGCATGCCCTGCTCGTCAACGGCGATCGCCCATAATGAGGCTCCTACTGCAGTGAACCGTTGCTGAATTTCGACCGTAATGGGGTCTTCCACTACCACCCAGTCACGCTCAGACAGCAATAGCTTCGCCAGCAGAAAGAAAGCCTGAGCCGCCCCTGACGTGATGATGATATTTTGAGGCTGGCAGCGCACCCCACGCGTTTTGAGCAAGTAGCTCGCTAAGGCATGGCGCAATTCGATCGAGCCTGCTGCTTCTCCATAGCTAAAGGTTGCCGAGGGCACCTCAGTACACACGGCACGGGTCAACGCCGCCCAGCGTTTGCGAGGAAAATGGTCTAGCGCTGGGATGCCTGAGCGAAAGTCAATTCCTGTAAATGATGACTGAAATGGAGGCTGGGATGGGTATGGCAGTGGCGATCGCCCAGGTTCATCAGTCAATACATGAAGAGGCTCTAACTCGTCCGTCGGAGGCCAATATGCGCCATCCGCAACATAGGTGCCTGCGCCCTGACGCCCGTTTAAAAAGCCTTCACTGATGAGCTGGTCATAGGCATCTATCACGACGTTGCGAGAAACACCTAAATCAGCAGCTAATACACGAGTTGACGGCAGTTGCTGATGGGCGTGCAGATTGCCGTCAAGAATTTGCTGCCGAATACCTTGGTAGATTTGCCGAATCAGCGGCATCTCGGAGGTGCGATCAATCGGAAGCCAGAGCATGAGCGCTGCTTAGGGAAATTGGCTCTATCAAAGTTAGCGTCAATTGGTTCTGTGCCAAACAGCCTTGAATCAGTAGGCTAATGAACGAGTACTTAGCAGGAGAGAAGAATGGCATCACAACACTATCATCATCATCATCTAGCCCAGTTTAATGTAGGACGGCTGAAAGCACCGCTGCATGACCCACGTCTTGCTGATTTTGTGGCTCAGCTTGCAATCATCAACGCGATCGCCGATCAAACCCCTGGGTTTGTGTGGCGCTTAAAGGACGAGGGAGACAATGCGACCAACATTTGCCCTTATGCAGACGACTTGATGATTGTCAATTTCTCAATTTGGGAGTCAATGGAGGCACTATTTCAGTTTGTCTATCGCTCTCAACATGGCAAAGTTATGGGCGATCGCCGTCAGTGGTTTGTCCCAGCAACGCAGGCCAATCTTTGCCTCTGGTGGATTGACACCGGGACAATTCCGACTGTCAATGATGCCAAAACGCGACTCGAACACCTGCGAAAATGGGGGGCTACACCCTATGCTTTCTCATTCAAAGACTCGTTTCCACCGTCTGCATCTGCTAATGCTATGTCATCGGGTATTTCATGATCCTTGATTTTTGGGCTAAAACAAGCGGCACCTGGATTAATATCCTCACAGTTTTGATGGGCACAGCCCTCGGATTGTTGCTCCAGCATCGGCTCTCAACCGCAATGCAAACTATTCTGACTCAGAGTATTGGGCTACTGACCTTGTGGATTGGCATGTCAATGGCAGGCCGTCTCACGAATGCCCAAGCAGGCGTCATCGATGGCGCAATTGTGGGGCTGATCGCTCTGTCTCTAGGCGGTTTGCTGGGCGAATGGTGGCGGATCGAGGCCAATTTGAATCGTCTGGGGGATTGGCTGAAAAAAACAGTCAGCGGTAAAGGCCGATTTACAGAAGGATTTATCGCCACAAGTCTGTTGTTTTGCGTCGGCCCCATGACGCTAATTGGCAGCATCACCAATGGCCTCAGTGGCGACAACACGCTGCTGGTGCTCAAGGCGGCAATGGATGGAATTGTTTCGATTCCCTTTGCCAGCAGTTATGGCATCGGCATTGGCTTTTCAACGTTGATTATTTTGATTTATCAAGGAGGCTTGTCGCTGCTGGCAGGGCTACTGTCATCCGCGATCGCAGACCCAGCAACTGACCCTCGATTGGCGATCGTGACCGGGGTGGGAGGGCTGATGATTTTGGGCATTGGTCTCAACTTGCTCGAAATCACCCGCATCCGAGTGGCGTCTTTCTTACCTGCGATCGCCCTGGCACCCCTACTTTATAGGCTGTTTAGCCTGATTTAACCCCGTGCGTGGTCAAGCCTTTGGCTTGGGGCGCGTTGCTTAGACTGCCCTCTCCCGTTCGCTGCACTGCTTCGCCCCTACTCGCCGATAATCAGTCACATGGGGCGGCACCAAACAGTCAGCAGGCAAACGCGGATCGGCAATTGGGATCGATGGCGTCAGGGCTAGCGGCAATTCTCCTGCCCAGACGGGCAGGGCATAGTCGGCTTCATCATCTACAGGTGGCCCCGTTCGCACTTTTGCCGATGCTTCATGGAGCGGCAACGCCAGAACGAGCGTTCCAGACAGCTCTTGCCGATTGGGTGGGCGCACGGCATCCCATCGTCCTGGAATGATGTGGTCGGTAAAGGCTTTCAGCGCTTCGTGTTTCTCAGCAGCATCGTCAACACGGGTAGCCGTGCCAAACACCACTACGGATCGATAGTTCATTGAGTGGTGAAACGCCGATCGCGCCAGCACCAGCCCATCAAGCAAGGTGACGGTGACGCAGACCTCAACGCCTTGATCAAGGGTGCGTAGCATTCGACTAGCAGGCGAACCATGAATGTAAAGGCGATCGCCCACTCGACCATAGGCCGTGGGAATTACGACAGGCTGCCCATCTACCACAAACCCGATATGGCAAATGAGACCATCATCCAAAATGGTATGAATTGTGGCGGCGTCATAGTGACCGCGCTTGGGTAAACGCTTGATTTGGGTGCGAGAGGTTGCAGCAGACGACTGAGAAGAATTCATCATAAAACTGGCTTATAAATCAAGGTACATTGCGTTTCCGAGGAGAAACCCCAGCTGTTGATAGAGGGGTTGCCCCAGGGGTGACGCATTCAAGACTGCCCGCGTGCAGCCAATCGCTTTTAAGTGGGCGATCGCCCGTTGGGTGAGGGTTTTGGCAATTCCCTGTCTGCGAAAATCAGCCTCCACATAGACCCCCCAGATATAGCCATATTGACGATAGTCGGGCTTGAGAATATTGGGATACAACCCCGCAAACAGTTGACAACTGACAGAGCCCACCATCTGGCGATCGCACTCTGCCGCAAAGCCTTTATAGTTAAGGGCTTGACGGGCATCGGCAAGGTAGGCCAGGATGTGCGGCTGCCAGTCGTCGGCAATTGAGTCTGCCGGCACGTCGAGATCGCGCCACATTTGATAGAACTGCTGAGCAATCACTGCATCATCGTCGGGTGTGGTTTCTCGAAGTTGAATCTTGGGCTGAATTGTGGATTGCATAGCGTGGATTTTCAACCGGGTTGAGTTCAGCCTACGCTGTTCAATGGACTGCTTCAAGAGCCAATTTTGCATTTTTATACCAGTACACTTTGGGGTCAGAGTTGAATCCATGAGAGCTCAATGCCTGCTGAATTGCGTCTGCCTGCTTCTGCTCTTTAACTGCTGGTGTTCAACCTCTGCGGTTTAACCTCTGCGATTTACTCCCTACTGTTCAATTTCCACGGATTTCCCGATTATGCTCCGCCATGATGGGCGGGTGCCGTTGCATACGCAACTCTATGAAGAACTACGACGCGCCACACTGCAATGCTTATTTGTAGTACCGCTGTAGAAATCGGAATCCCTTGCGGCGGCAGCAATCTGAAATTAAAATTCAAGCGATCGCACCTCTTGCAATGGCGATCGCACGTCCTGTCGTCCTCATTATCTAACTCAGCCGCCCCATGGAGTCTTTATCTTAGGCTATGGCGAACTCGATGAACGTCAGATTCAAACCAGGATTCAGCAATTGGCGGCTAGTGCTGCGTCACAACTAAAAATCAGGGTTGGTAGTCAGTGCTTTAGCGCTGAAGCGCTAACTACGAGCCAAAGCGTCACCCTAAAATTAAGCGGTGACTCTGCACTAGCCGTCTTATTTAGGGCAGGGATGGTCTACTCGCTCCTCAAGCTGCCACACATCGGTTTAACAGGCAGAATTCCTCACTCTGATGCGTCGTCGTAGATTTTAGGAGCCTCAAAGGCATCATCTACGGTTCTTGAACGCTCGACCATTGGCGCTTCATAAGCGTCTAATCCACCTAAAATTGCTCGCCGCAATTCACTGTTTGACCGATTGTTCGATGACTTGGGTGCTGATGAAGAGGGTGGCACTGCCCCAAGGGATGATAGATCTTGCTCTTCAGTCGATTCGGCGATCGCTGGAGTAGGCGGCCCCTCAGCGCGAGTCAGTGTCGTTGCTTGCAGCTTGACAATTTCAAATAAGTTTGTGCTCTGTTGACGATAGACGGCAATTTCTTCGTCGGTTGCCTGTAATTCTTTGCGATAGCTGATGCCAAGCTCGTCTAGCTGAGCCTCATACCTTTCTCTCACCAAGTGCTTAAACTCGGTCAGCTCAATATCTGGAATCGGATTCAACCGAATCACCACAGACCCATCGGGCTGGTTTTCGATCGCTTGCACAATCAGCGTATGTCGTTTATGGCGAACCTGAACGTCTTCCAGCGCCAACAGCAATGCCCGCCAGTCAATGCCATCGCTAAATACCAAATCTACTGTTTCGAGTGTAGATAGGTGGGTCTGGCTGGGATCAGCCGCTGCGCCATCGAGTGATGCCAGGGCAGCTAAAGAATTGTCAAATGTCTCGCTCAGAGCTGGCACAGAAGCAGGGGCAATGGGATTGGATTCGTCATCCCAAATGACACCATTGAAGTTGGTGTTATCGTCAATTTGCCAGTCTTCCAGGGATGCCCCAATTAAGATTGCCTGAGTAAAGTTTGTTCCTAAGGCTTGGGTTCTGAGTAAATTCGCGCCCGACAGATTTGCCCCACTCAGATTCGCATCATTGAGGTTGGCACGAATCAGGTTGGCCTCGCGCAAGTCGGCTCCGCTTAAGTCGGTGTTGCTCAGATCAACGCCAATCAGGTTAGCTCGACGAAGATCGGTATCGCGCAAATTGGTGCTGGTGAGGATAGCACCCCGAAGATCAACTCCAGTGAGGATGGCTTTTGTCAAATCGGCGCTGCTGAGGTCGGCTTCGCTGAGGTTGGCGCGGCTCAAATCTGCACGGTTTAGATTTGCCAAGTTTAAGTTGACTCGATTAAGGTTGGCATCTTTTAAATCGGCTCCCGTGAGAATAACGCCGTTGCGATCTTGCCCACTGAGGTCAGCATCGCTGAGATCGGCGCGGCTGAGATTAGCAAGACTGAGATTGACGCCTCGCAAGTCGGCGTTGACCAGGTTGGCTTGGCTCAGATTGACCTGATTGAGGTTGGCCCATCTCAGGCTGGCTCGATTGAGAATGGCCTGACTCAAATTGGCTTGACTCAGATTGGCCCATCTCAGGTTGGCCTCTTTTAAGTTGGCCTGACTGAGATTGGCTTGTGTGAGATCGGCCCACTTTAAATTAATGATTTCAAGAGCAATTTGGCTAAGATTGGCCTGGCTCAGGTTGGGAGTGCCTGGATTGTTGTTTCTCCATTCGTTCCAGGCTTCCACCCCTTGCCGAATGAGAGCAAGATGTTCTGCAATGGTCATCGTGTTAGCCTTTCAGCCCCACTATGTTTCTGTGTTATTGGTAGGTGTTGCTAATTAAGTAGGTCTCAGTGGCTTAATGCGCGACGGTACGCGATCGCCAAGGGAGGGGAGTTAATATGGCTCATTTCGATCACATTCATAGGCGATCGTTCAGATGAATGCATTCAGTTACAGAATACAGTCGGCATTGACCTCGTCAGGAGGTTGCACCTGATTGGCGATCGCCCCCTGGTAATTTACAACGAATTCGCTGGAGGTGATGCAGAGCCTGGATCACAGTTCCCCTAGCGTATTGACTCATGGCCAACACAGGCACCTGGTTGACATGCACCTGATATTGCACGTATGGCCCCTGATGCAGCATATTCACGGCGTCTTTAGGGGCCATGCCTGCTTTAAGTGCTGAAACCGCAACTGCATCATCGAGTTTGACAGCTGCCCAGTCATTCTGAGCAAACCGTTGGTAGAGCGCAGAGTAATTCAACTCTTCCCCAATGATCTGCTGAGCTTGTACCAGATAATGCTGCCGTGCCTGATTCCCCAGGGGCTTGGCGGGTTCCTTCGGTTGAAGCGTCATTGTTGCGGGCGGCTATGCTGCCGCTTCAGCATTACTACACAAATCGCCCAACATCGTCTCTTCATCAAAATCAAACTCGTCGCTGCCAGAGCCTCCAGCGGAGACAGACAGTTCCGAGACCCGATTTGTAGGGTGCTGTTGAAACTGATCGCGATGCACCCGAATTGATTCTGCAATCAGTACTTCAGCGATAGCCTCTTTGATTTCCGCCCTGACGTCAAGGGCGATCGCTGCCGGACGCTCAACCCCAAATGCACCATGAAGGAGTTCAATCTGGCGCGACAGAACCTCAATTGCATCCTGCGCCATGGATCGCAGCTCTTCATTGGTCACATCTTCACGCCCCTGAAACGCAAACGGCTTGTAAAAAGCCACCATGGCATCAACGCCTTTGCGCTTCCCTTCACGGCTACTGAAAAGATGGTTCTTAATAAGATGTTGGAATACCGCGCCCACAACAGAATCAGAATCTGCATTAAATGCAAACTGAACCCGCTGGCGGTTCGCCTTGTGATTGGCAACCATTGCACCCGCACATACTAAGCTAAGACCTCACTATACTTGCTGACCAGTCCTTGGAACAAGCCATAGCAATCTGACATTCGAGTCACCAATGATGGATTATCAGTCGCTTCAGGCAGCTTGTTGACAAGCTCATCTAGTTTCTCTTGCTTGCCATCTGCGAAGATGACCTGATCCGTCATTCGCAAGCTATCAAAATATTGCTTAATCGTATTCTGCATCACATAGGCTGCACCGCCGCTAATAATAATATCGGCGGGACTATCAGACAGCTGACCTAACAAATTGTCTTGCAAGTATAGACGAGAGGTTTTCCAATATGCGTGTCTGACAGCTTCCACAGCCGCTGCAAAGTCATAGAGTTCACCGCGTGCTTGTGAGATTTGAGTCGTTTTGCTGGTGATGAGAGCTGCCATCAGCGCCGGATAATCGACTGGAGTCACGCCACAACTCCGTGAAACCCGCTCAAAGACTGTCCAGAATCCGGGGCCATCAGAATTAGATTTTGCACTCTTCAAGCTGCCTTGCTCAAAGCACAGCACAGACAAATTCCGATGTCCTAACATCAAAATGAACGTGCGACGCTGGTCAATCGGCACGCCCATGCTTTCTAATTGAGCCTTGCGATTGAGATAGAGCCCAAACCCTTCTGGACAAAACTTGAGACTCACCCGTGCTTGTTGAGCCATGCCTCGAAAACGGAAATTTTGTGCAGTTTGGGTGAGTTTGGCTGCAATCTCATCTTTGGTATTCATCTCAGTTAGAGGCAAGGGCAGCCAAATCACAGCTTCATATTGATTCGGCAACCGCTCTTTGTCGGCGATCACTCCTAGCGCAGCCAGAATCTTGTAAACCGCTTGGTTAGATTTGTTTTCGGCGAGACTATTCCCATCCAAAAAGGCTTTGGCGGCGTCTCCGACCAAAATAACTTCATTCCCCACCTGAAGCCACGCATGATCTTGAGGGCGGCCTCCGGCATTGAGGATCGATAACGCTAGGGTGGTCAATCCGTCTGCAACGCCTGCCCCCATCCAGAGGGCTTCGCGCTGATTGTCTTGAACTTGATAGAAAAACTTGGAGCCAGACGTACCAATATCTCCAGCTAAGTAGATGGTCGAATTGGCTGAGGTTGTCTGAGTCATGGGTGCAGAAGAGAACGCTACACCTCGTATTGTATGAACAAGGACTGGCTATGGTTACTATTGGTTAGTTTACTTTGTCAAATCTTTATGTGTTGATAGTATTTTGGTTATAAATATCTAGTTTTGGTTATTTATGGTTAAAATTTAGCTAAAAATAATCCTTGGGGCTTGAGCGGGCCGGGTAAATGCGTCCGATGTAGAAACATCATCTGAATCTGTTTAGACCTTCAGAATTTTGATGCAGAATCAGGATTTTGACGCAGAATCAAGCGCGATCAGGAGTGCATCTGGTCTGATGCGTTCGAGAGTAGCTCATGGAAAGCATCTATCTCTATCTACTAATGGGTCTATTGCCGAAATTTGAATCCATTCACCGATACTGCCTATGCCTAGTGACTTACCTATCGACTCAACGGCATCCTCTCCAGACAACGCTGCAGTCTCTTCTTCTAGCGCTGCCAGCGATCAGATCTCGACTCAAACAGGGCAGCATGATTTGCGCTTAGGCGATCGCCCCTTCCTTGCCGAACATGAACTGCTAGTAGATTTAGACTTAGCTCCCCCGCAGATCGAACTAGTCCAACAGAAAATAACCCTGGATGAACGGCGACTGCAGCTCAAGCTGCAAATGGCTCAGTTTCAAGCGAATGAACATGACGCCGCCTGGGTGAGAAAGTCTCGTTGGGTGCAGCAACTGGCACAGGGTCTAGCAGGGCTGGCCGTTCTAGGAGCAGGGATCAGCTTCACGATGGTTGACCACATGATGGGCCCCTATCTGATGGGCTTTGGCACTGCTGCTACCAGCTTCAGCCTGACTCGTGGCGGTGAGGCAAACCGTTTATCATCAACTCCCTCTCACGATGACCCTCAAGACAAATCAGTATGAATTCTTCAAAAGCACGGATATCAGTGCTTCAGCTCTTGAGCGTAACTGCCTCAGCCGGAGCCACAGGGCTGATGCTGGCGATCGCCGGTCTGCCCGAACGCGTGTTTGAAAACCGGATTGAGCACGAAAAAACAATTCGGCAAGTGGCTTTCTTTTGGGCTGGAATGAGCAGCGCTGTGGCCTTAGCTGCGTCTCAGAGAGTGATTCAACATGACCGGCCTCAGATCCATGAGAATTCAGGTCTTGACCAAATCCTCAAACTGGTTGCCAGCAAAAATGATTTTAAGCGTCAACGCGGCATCCTCTATTTGCAGCGTCTCAGTTGCAAAGGCGATCGCCTCAAAGATCTCAACCTACGAGATCTTAACCTCAGCGGAGCAAACTTCTCGGGGGTCAATTTTTGCCACTGCGACCTTAGACGTGCCGACCTCAGCGGCAGCAACCTCAGCCAGACCAACTTGAGTGCCGCCAATCTGGATGGAGCCAATCTCAGCCGCGCCAACCTCAACGGCAGCAACTTAACAGCAGCCAGCATTCGCGGAGCCATGCTGGAATATACCAATCTGGAAGAAGCGAACCTCCATGATGCGTTACTAGACAGCACAAATCTCAGCTATGCCAATCTTAGCAAGACTGATTTATCAGAAGCCAATCTGAATGAGGCCAATCTCCGAGGGGCAAATCTGCATCGGGCCAAGCTCATTCGCACCAAATTTAGAAACGCAGATCTAACCAAAGCTAGCCTGGATGGCGCAAGTTTAGATGATGCCTTGCTCAATGGAGCTAATCTAGAAGGGGCCAATCTAGAAGGGGCCAATCTGATCAGCGCTAACTTAGTCGATGCCAATTTTCGCCGGACAAATCTCTTTCAAGCCAATCTCTGGAAAACCTTTGTCGGTGACAATTTGCAGGCAGCGCTCTTATGCAGCACGACTATGCCCAATGGGGCGATCGAAAACCGAGACTGTCCGAAGAGCGAGGCCGATGCCTCAGATGCGGCTAACTGCTGATATCAGTCTCATCCATGGTTAGACCTGAGTTTTGCCTAAGAGAGAATTTCAGGCTTTTAGCTAGACTTCGTCTTGGGGCAATCGCCCCACCCAGGGAGAAACAAGTTTACCGTAGAACTTCTACGGCGGAGTCTCTATAGTGGATCTTTGGCTGGAATGCCGACTGAACGCGGAAACTCTGGCTCAGTTTGCGCAATCTTGGTCACAATAACGCAGTGACGAATGCTCTGAGTCATCGGCGTCGTAAATGCATCAACTCTGGCGATCGCCCCTCCCAACCGATGCAGCGCAGTTTGCAAGCGGGTCTGCTCATCCTCGCTCCACTGTCCCCGATAGAGCACGGCAAATCCTCCCGGTTTTAATAGTGGCAGTGCATATTCTGCACAAACGGTGACCGGAGCAACGGCTCTCAAAAGCGCCATGTCATAGTGATTTCGGTGCTGCGGCAAATGTCCAATGTCTTCGGCTCGACCCACCCAAAGTGTGACATTGACAACATTGAGAGCGGGTAAGATCGCGTCTACAAACGTCAGCTTTTTGCGGGTTGAGTCTAGCAGCGTGACGCGCCATGCGGGGTGGGCGATCGCCACAGGTAGCCCTGGAAATCCAGCGCCTGTGCCAATGTCAATCACCCGATACGGCTTAGAAACTTTGGGCGTAGAAGTGGCAGTTGTAGAGGTGCCATTTGTGGGCGCAGACAACTCCGCAGCGTTGGGCTCTACTCCCCCCTGTCCTAATGCTGCCTCTGCTCTTGCGCTCTCGGCCTCGTTTGGCATTTTGACAGCGTTCTTCAGCCCTCGCAACGAGTCCCACAAATGCTTCTCCCAAAAGTCTACAGGGGCAGTAATTCGAGTGAGATTAAAGGTGCGGTTACCCTCCAGAATGTGATCATAAAGACGCTGAAACTGTTGCTGCTGGTCGCTTGTTGGCTGCCACCCCAGAGTCGATTGCCACAGATCTGTCAACTCTGGCAATTGCAGATTTGGAACTGGTGCTGTGGGCGATCGCCCCAAATCATGCGCCACATCATCTTCCAGGTTATGCATCATCCTGGTTAGCTCCGCACAGCAGATTGCAACGCTTGCGCGTCGGCTTTGAGCTGATTAGGATCCGCTGGAGCTAGCACCCCGTGGTTGAGAGTCCAACATCGATCGGCGATCGCCAATAATTCTCCGGCATCATGCGTGACGATCAATAGGCTCCATTCGGCTTTCAACCGAGCCAGCAAATTGACAAGCTGTCGCCGCATCGACCAATCCAACCCTGCAGTAGGTTCATCTAGCAAGAGCAGATATGGCTGACGAATCAGCTGTACGGCCAATGCTAGCCGTCGCTGCTGGCCACCGCTCAGCGAATGGGGTGGCGTTTTGAGCGACAAGCCTGCCAGCCCAACTGCATCTAAAGCCTGATCGATTTTTTCTTTGCCCAGTTCAGGATGGCCCAAACGCAGCTCCTCAAGCAGGGTATGTCCGCAGAAATGTCGCTCTGGAAACTGAAAGACCAACCCCCCGAGCTGCTGTAGATGATCTGGAGTTAGCTCTTGCTCCCGCCAATGAATCATGCCAGATGTTTTCTGGGCAAGTCCAGCTAAAATTTCCAAAAGCGTCGTTTTACCCGAACCACTTGGCCCAATAATCAGTCCCAGATTGTGAGGGGGTAACTCTAAATTGATCGCGTTGAGGATGGCGGTCGGTGTGGCAGCAGGGTGATACCCCAAGTTTCTGAGATATAGCATTAAGGATGTATTAAATATTAAGTTGGCTCGAACCATCCAATCAGAATGGAGCGACTCTTGCTAGAGCAAGCTACAGGCCGGGTCTGACACAATTTGTCTGCGTCTCATCCATCTTAGTGGACTCTTTCTAAGAGTGGCCATTAATACGGAACTCAGGCTGACTGTTCCAGTCAAACTAGTCTTAGCGTATGGATTGGTGCAGCTACTCACTTGAGCCCATTACTATGGCAGCAAACGGCATCAGTAAACGACAGCAGCAGACCGATGTAAACCAGATTCGACTCTAATTCGTATTAAATCAGTATCCGTGCAGGTGGCGAGAGTCCTGGTTGAACGACAAAACATGAGCCCCTCATCCCCCAACCCATTCTCCCACAGGGGGCGAAGAGGAGCCAGAGCGTTTGGACTTCATCAAAGTCCCTCTCCTGCTCTGGGAGAGAGGGATGTAAGGTGAGGGCAGAAGACTTTTATCAGCCAATCAGGGTGAAAGTCTGACGCCACTAATCCACTTATAGTTCACGACACTTAGTTTACGGCACTAGCTGAAACCA
>CAZCXK010000120.1:0-14680 GCA_964502605.1 uncultured bacterium | reverse complement strand
AGAGCTAGATGTCCCGCCGAATACCAGCTAAATTTCCATAATGAGAATTGCTGACCTATCGCCTGCGCGCGATTTTTTGACTCCCTTTCAGGTGTTTAAGTTGAGACTTAACGTTCCTTGGGAGAAACGGCTACATCGGATGCGATCAATGGCCCTATCGGCAAAATGTGAACGCTTTCTCCTGCGATAATTTGCGTTTGACCCACAGGCACCACTGCCAAGGCATTGGTTTGAGCCAGATTAATCAGATTGCCAGAGCTATGTCCCCCTCCAGCAAGACTAAATGCATAGTCTCCTTCTATAATCTGCAACCGTCCCCAAAGGTAGGTTTCTCGCTGACCTCCTGCTCTGAGATCATGGCGCGATCGCCCCGTCAAAAATTGGGGTGTCCATCCGGCTGATTGCCCTGACAGCTTGCGGAGAGCAGGCTGGACAAACCGCCAAAAGCTAACCAGTGATGAAACCGGGTTGCCCGGCAGCCCAAAATAAAGCTTTGGAATGGGGGTGTTTGCTGCCGCATAATGGGTTGGCTGAGGGCGCTCCAGTGATGGCTCAAACGTAGCAAATGTTAGAGGTTTGCCCGGTTTGATGGCAACGGCGCGAATGTGAATTTTGGCCTTGAGATCAGCCAAAATGCGATCAATATAATCGTAGTCGCCAACCGAAACCCCACCTGACGATAGCACCACATCTGCCTGCTGCACCGCGTGGGCGATCGCCTCCCTGAGTGCTGAGGGGGCATCTGGCACAATCCCCAAACACAGAGGATCTGCACCGGATGCTGTCACAAGAGCGGCCAACGCATATTGATTAGAATCGACAATCTGACCCGCTTGCAGAGGCTGGTCTGGGGCAACTAATTCATTGCCCGTTGATAAAATTGCTACCCGAGGCCGCCGATAGACCGAAAGGTTAGAGCATTGAGCCGCAGCTAGAACGGCAATTTCAGGAGCAGCCAAACAAATTCCAGCTGGCAGCAGCGGTTCACCCGCCCGATAAAACGAGGCTCGATGACGCACAAACTCCTGAAATTGAGGGGGTGATGTAATCGAGAGGCGATCGCCCTGACGCTCAGCATTTTCTTGAATGACAATTGTATCCGCCCCATCCGGCATGACGGCCCCAGTCATAATGCGGGCGGCTTGCCCTGACTCGACCACCCATTGAGGCGAGTAACCTGCCGGAATCTCTTCAATGATGTTTAAGATCACTGGCTGCTCAACGCTAGACTCTTTGACATCGGCAAACCGAACGGCATAGCCATCCATAGCCGAATTATCCCAGTGGGGAAAATCAAGCGCACTCGTCACCTCAACCGCTAAGACACGGCCATGGGCGTTCAACAAACTGACCCATTCAGTATCTTGCTCAGCCCTCAAAGGCGAAACGCAGTCTAGAATTAGAGCCTCTGCTACTGCAACAGGAACCATAAACTATCCATAAAAGAATGACCGATCACGAACAGAGCCTAAGCGGCGGTTAACTCATAACATTACTTGTTGCATAGCATGGCGTTTCTAGCTTACCAATACCTGAGCCATACTTAAATCAGCACCGATCGCGGGTCATCCATGTGCGCCTAGATCGCTTTAGTATGAAACTAACAGTCAGTTATCCGCCACGATCACCCTATTAAGAATTCTCATGTTTCTGCTGCTATGCGCTCCGACCTGACCGTTTCAGAAGCTCGATTTTATCCCAGAGTACCGCTATGGCGTCGCGGTGCGGCCTTTGTAATTGATTTCATCGTAGCTGTATTTGCTAGCTCCGTGCTAAGCGGCAGCGTTGCGGCTCAAGTGGTAGTGTTTGCGATCGCCTGGTTGGGGTTGCGCGTGGTGGTGGTGGCTCAAAACTATGGCCAGAGTCTGGGACGTTGGGCACTAGATATGAGGGTAATTGATACCCAGTTTGATCGAGGAACCCCAGGGTTGCAGGAGTTAGCTCAGCGAGAGGCGATCGCTGGAGGGGCGTCTGCTCTGGCTTTAATTGGCCTCGCGAGTTTGAGCCCGACAGCGGCTTGGGGTCTGCTATTTTTTCTGCCTGTGGCCGCAGACTGCGGGTTTGCCTGGCTAGATCGTGCCGAGCAGAAGGCTTTCCATGATCAGGTTGCAAAGACGCGAGTGGTGCAAACCCAGCGAGGCTATTCACTCGATTTAAAAGTTAAGCAATTACTTGCAGATGCACAAGATCGTATGAGAAGATAGAAATTTGTGTTTTGCTACGTCTAATTGTCCAGTCTCATCTCAGCAATATAAAACTATGGCCAAGGGCATCCGTATTATTATCACGCTCGAATGTACCGAGTGTCGCACCAATCCTGACAAGCGATCGCCAGGTGTTTCTCGCTATACGACCATGAAAAACCGCCGCAACACCACTAGCCGCTTAGAGTTAAAGAAATTTTGCACACACTGCAATAAGCACACAGTGCATAAGGAAACCAAGTAGAGTGGCGGTGAGGGTGTGAGCCATCCTCACGGGTAAGGTCTTGTTCTGTCAGGTTTGAGCTTGAGATCTTAAGCGCTGACTAGTGGGTTTTGGCAGTACGTTGAACGTTGGGGTGGAGCTGTTAAGGCGACATCATCTACCCGTACCCACTACCAAATGGGTGGTCGCTGGGGTGAAGACGAATCTATGTTAGCCCAGCTAGTATTGATTGTTTGAATATCTTGCTAAACTGCATGTCTTGCAAGCGTGTTGCCTGAGAAGTTTGGGCATGTCTAGTTTTTTGTATTGTCTATCTAACTAAAACTGTTGTCTAAAGGCTGTTGATCTATGGCTTATTATCGTCGTCGAGTTTCACCTATTGATCCGAAGCAACCTATTGACTATAAAGATGTTGAGCTTCTGCGGAGATTTGTGACTGAGCGGGGCAAGATTCTTCCTCGTCGCATTACTGGGTTGACTGCACAACAGCAGAGAGATTTGACGCGCTCCATTAAACGGGCTCGACTGATCGCATTACTTCCCTTTATTAATCGTGAAGGTTAAGGAATCGCGTTGAGGCTTTAGTCGATCTAAACTTCGCTGAATTAGCCGACAAAGAATTGCTGAGATCTGGACATGGCATCGTCATGGAGAAAGGCGCACTAGTTGAATTTCGAGTTCATGGCGATCGCCGTTTGGCGGTTGTAGATCGTCCAGAAGGGAAAAAAAACTGGGTCGTGGTCGATGATCGGGGGCACGCACATACCCTCCATCCTCGGCAGATTACCTATCAGGTTATTCCAGGGCAATCCTACCGACCGACCGATATTCCTGGTTTTTTGCAGCGGGTTGATCCCTATCTTGATCCGTCGAGTCTTGAAGTAGCTTGGGAGCTGCTCGTCGAAGAGGGAGAGGCGATCGCCCCAGATGGGTTAGCAATGCTACTGTTTTCGGAGCAAACCGCCGAATCGTGTTATGCATCGCACTGTTTGCTGATTGAAGACAAACTATTTTTTAAACAGAAGGGCGATCGCTATGAGCCGCGATCGCAGGTGCAGGTCAATGATCTCAAGCATCAGATTCAGATCGAGGTGCAGCGTCAGGCAGAGAAACAGGTGTTTCTTGACCGGGTAAGGCGCGTGCTAGCTGGAGAGGCCGTTGAATGGCAAAGCAGCGATCGCATCCGCATTCAGGCGTTAGAGCGGCTTGCTACTCTGGGTGATGAAGCCACTCATCAAGCTCCAGCGCTTGAGCTCCTCACCGATTTGGAGCGCCCCCAAACTGCTCAAGCTGCATTTCAACTCCTTGTTGATCTCCGGTTGTGGAGCATCCATGAGAATTTGTTTTTGCGGCGTAGCCAGATTCCGCAGGAGTTTCCACCTCAGGTAATTGAAATGGCTCAACATCGCTTAACTGCCTATCCGCCTGATTCAAGCACCGATCGGTTGGATTTGACCGCGCTCAAGGTTTATACCATTGACGATGAGAGCACCTGTGAAATCGATGATGGCTTGAGCGTTGAATTTCTTGACGATGACCAACAGCGAATTTGGATTCATATTGCTGATCCGACGCGATGGCTGTTACCTGGAGATGAGCTAGAACTGGAAGCTCGCCGCCGCTCCACAACGTTGTATCTGCCGACAGGAATGGTTCCCATGTTCCCCAACGAGCTGGCAACAGGCCCAATGAGCCTCGTCCAGGGGAACTTGTGCACGGCCCTCAGCTTTGGCGTCATTCTAGATGCAGATGGGGCCATTCGTGATTATTCTATTCATGCGTCTGTGATCAAGCCTACCTATCGACTGACTTATGAAGATGTCGATGAAATCTTGCAGTTGGGCGTTCGGGCTGAACCAGAATTAGAGGCGATCGCATCCTGGGCTCGCCTGCGCCAGCGGTGGAGAGAGTCTCAGGGAGCCATTAGCATTCATATGCCTGAGTCCTCGATCAAAGTACATGATGATGAAATCATGATTGAGGTTCTCGATGACTCGATGGCTCGCCAAATGGTAGCTGAGATGATGATCTTAGCAGGCGAGACAGCTGGACGCTATGGGCAGGCCCATGAGTTGGCACTTCCCTTTCGAGGTCAATCTCAGCCCGAACTGCCCCCCGACGAAGAATTGCTGCTGTTACCCCCAGGGCCAGTTCGCTATTGTGCCATTCGCCGCTGCATGCCCCGCAGTGAAATTGGGATCACCCCTATTCGCCATGCCAGTTTGGGACTAAATACCTATACCCAGGTGACATCTCCCATTCGTCGCTATACCGACCTGCTGGCTCACTTTCAGATTAAGGCGCATTTGCAGGGGGCTCCCTTACCGTTTGCAGCCGATGAAGTCCAGGCGTTAGTCCAAGCGGCCAGTTCGGCGGCCTATGAGGCAACACTAGTCGAACGGCAAACCAATCGCTATTGGGGGCTCGAATTTCTCCGACGGCATGGCGATGAAATCTGGCAAGCGCTAATGCTTCGCTGGTTGCGAGAGCACGAATATCTGGCGCTGGTGTTGCTGGAAGATCTTGGGTTAGAGCTGCCTGTCCGCTTAAATCGCTCGGCAGAATTGGGCAGTCGGCTCTGCTTAAAGGTTTCCTATTCTGATCCACGGCAAGATGTGATTCAGTTTGTTGAGCTAGCCGAATCTTCTGCCCAACCCGCCCTGTCATAGGCGCTCAGTTTAGCCCTCTGAGCTGTTGAGATGCACTGATTGGCTCGGCTTGCCTCATTAGTAGTGCGGGGCAATTTTCGGATCTGTCAAAATCGGCCATTCTGCTTGCGATAATGGCGACATTGGTTGTGTTTTGTCCAATGGTCGTATTGCAATAGTGCTCAGGGGGCTTTGATGGACTTTGGCAGCATTTTCTTAGTTTTTTGGGGTGATTTCATTTCTGCAGCTAGCTCTCCAGCGGCGAATTACCGAATATCGCCGAGTGTCTGCATTCAGGCGTTTGAGCAGAAATGAGGCAGTCGCGCAATCTTGCTGATTCATCGGCAAGATGAAATCGTCGTGGATGAAAATAAGGCTCATCAAGGATATCAATGATCAGACACTTGTGACGGCTGATATTGCTCGCAAGGAGATTCGCCAAGTGCAAACATTTGTACGCACTTGCTTGAGGATGATATGCCACAGCAAAAAATTACCCCTGAATCGATTGATTCTATGATTGAACGATTGACAACGGGGCAGGTGACGCATGATTATCCGATTGCGGTAGAGGAGGCCAAAACGTTTGATCTACCTGTGACAGCAGTTACCACATGAAATTATGCTCTGATAGATCTTTATCCCTAGCCGATGTCAGGACGCCCATCCGTGCAATGTATTCTGATGCCATATCAAAATCGTCCATCGTTGCCCAATGGCAAATCGTGAGGAGTTGTGAAACTGGCTGATTTAATTGGGTTTGTATGTTTTGGGATTGCAGTCATCATTTTGTGGCAATTTCGGCAGATTTTACTGCTGCTGTTTACGGCCATTGTGCTGGCGATCGCCCTCAATAGCCTGGTGCGGCAGCTCGTGCAACGACTTGAGATTGCCCGTGGCAGAGCCGTTATTCTCGCCCTTGGCTTAGTCGTGCTCGTGGGCGTCATTTTTCTGGGGATCATCGTCCCCTTATTTGTTGACCAGTTTGAACAACTGCTGCAAATTTTGCCGGATAGTTTTCGTCAATTTTCAGTTTGGCTAAACAACTCAATCGACAACCCGCCGCCGTGGTTACCGATTCCAGATGTGCAGCTGTTGCCAAACTATTCTGATTTAATTCAGCAGGCGGCGTCTCTTTCTCAACAGATTTTTGGTAATTTTCTGGCGTTTTTCTCCAGTTCGCTGGGTGTTCTCTTACAGCTATTACTTGTTGTCGTGCTGACGCTGATGCTGTTAGGAGACCCACTCGCCTATCGCCGCCTGACGCTGCGATTATTTCCATCGTTTTATCGGCGGCGGGCCGATGCCATCTTTTCAGAATGTGAAAGCGCCCTGCTCAACTGGTTAGGAGCTGTTTGTATTAGCTCTGTATTTGTGGCAGTTGTCAGCGCGATTGGTCTCTCGCTGCTGCAGGTCGAATTTGTCTTTGCCAATGCTCTGCTGGCGGGGGTGTTTAATTTTATTCCCAATATTGGCCCTACCCTGAGTGCCGCATTTCCGGTGTTAGTGGCGCTGCTCGATTCGCCGGGGAAGGCGATCGCCGTGATTGGGTTATATCTTGTCATCCAAAATGTAGAGAGCTATTGGTTTAACCCGATGGTGATGCAAAAGCAAGTGTCACTGCTGCCTGCTGCGACATTGGTGGCTCAGCTCTTTTTTGCGACCTTTTTGGGGCCGTTAGGGCTAATTCTGGCGCTGCCATTGGCTGTCGTCATTAAAACCTGGCTCGAAGAGGCAGTCGTCAAAGATCTCCTAGACCATTGGCACTCTCTCCACAAAACTCGAATCCCCCCTACCGAAGACCTCGCTCAACCCGAAGCCTCTCAAAATGCCCAAGAGTCTTTAGATGTGCCTCTTGCAGCCTCTGAAGCACCACCGTTATCTGAGCCAACGGATCATTCCTAGGATGATAAATTGCGATCGCTAGCCTCAAAGCGTAGAATCAAGTGCAAGCGTCTATATTCAGAGAGTCATTATCAAAAGCTGATGAATCCGGATACCCTTGTTCAAACCCTCCAGAGAGGATTTCGCGTCACACTCGGCGCGACCGCATCTCTTATTGAAATTTTGCAAGACCCTCAACGTCGTGATGAAAATCTATCCAAGTTGACTCAAGACTTTTCTGAGCTTTCTGAAGAGTGGGCAATGAAAGGAGAAGTGACGGAGCAAGAAGCTCGCAACTTTGTAGAAAATTTGGTCAGCACCCCGCCCAAACCTGACAGCTATGGTAGCCCAACTGTTTATGAACCGCCTTCTAGTGGGTCAGTGCCAACGGCTGGAGTGCAGACTGAAATTAGGGAACTGACCCAGCAATTGGCCTCAATTCGATTGGAGTTAGAAAAACTCCGCGAACAAGATGGCAGCGACTCCTAACTGCGATGCTCGTCGATAGGGTTACCCTGATGCTTCTATAGTTTGGGCATTTGCCCCGCGATGACATCAGCATCGGCTGAAGCGGCTGCGGAAATGCGTCATAGCATCTCCAAATTATTTGTAAATAACCTCCAGGGAACAAAGGGCTTGATCTCATTGCCTGGACGCACATTCTACCGGATATCGATGTGCTGATGAATGGTAAATTTTTGAGTAGCCAAAGGTCTCTGATTCAGACAAGTGTGATGATAGTGTGCGATGCAAACAACTGATTCTTCTAACCATCTGGGGAAATCTGCAGCCGGTTATGGGGCGATCGCTCTGAATCAGTGGAGACGTAAAAATCTTCACTACTACCATGATCTGGAAGCATTTTATCGGTTTTGGGTACAGCCCGACTCAGCTGTGTTAGAAGTTGGCTCAGGAACAGGGCACCTGCTCAAGGCATTGCAGCCTGACAATGGCCTGGGGATTGATATCAACCCGACCGCAATTGAAGCAGCTCAGGCTCGCTTCCCTGAGCTTGCTTTCAGAGTCGAAGACATTGAAGGGTTTTCGCCACAAATGCTCTTTGACTACATTATCTGGGCAAACACGATTAGCTACATTGAGAATATTCAAAACGCGTTTTGCAATACTCGTAGGGCTTGTCAGACATCGACACGGTTGATCTTAACCTTCCACAACCCAGCCTGGGAGCTAATCCTCAATATTGCAACCGCAATTGGGCAACGGATGCCTCTGCCACCGCTCAATTGGCTCAACCGAGGTGATGTGACCAATCTCCTGGAGCTGAGCGGGTTTGAAGTGGTTTATCACGGCAAACGCCTGCTGTTCCCCAAAAATTTCTGGTTTGTTTCCTGGCTTTTTAACCGGGTGTTGGCTCCATTGCCTCTGATCAATTCGTTGTGTTTGACAGAATATGTCATTGCGCGGCTGCGGCCTCAGTCAGAAGTGGCCGAGGCAAATATGCGTGAAATGAGCTGTTCGGTGATTATTCCGGCACGGAATGAGGCTGGGAATATTGAGAATTGCATTGCACGCCTGCCGAGGCTGGGCCGCCATACTGAAGTGATTTTTGTAGAAGGTAACTCGACGGATGATACCTGGGCAGAAATTCAGCGCGTCCAAGCTCAGTATGGAAATCAATGGGATATTAAAGCATTTCAGCAGTCGGGCAAAGGCAAGGGAGATGCAGTGCGGTTGGGGTTTGAGCAAGCCAGTGGGGATGTGTTAATCATTCTGGACTCTGATTTAACCGTCAGACCGGAGGAGTTGCCCCACTTTTTTGAGGCGATCGCCTCCGGAACGTGTGAAATGGCCAATGGCTGTCGGCTGATTTATCCGGTAAGCCAGGAAACCATGCCCTGGTTAAATCGGATGGCGAATCGCTTTTTTGCATGGCTGTTGTCATTCTTGCTGAATGTCAAGATTAAGGATTCGCTCTGTGGCACCAAAGCCGTCTCCAAGGCTACTTATCAGAAGATTGCCGAGAATCGCTCATATTTTGGAGAATTTGACCCGTTTGGGGATTTTGATCTACTGTTTGGGGCCGCCAAATTAGGCTTAAAAATTCAAGATGTTCCGGTGCGATATGTGCCGCGCACCTATGGGCAGTCGAATATTCAGCATGTCAAGGAAGGGCTGACGCTGCTCAAGATGTGCTTCCATGCTGCGAAGAAAATAAAGTTTATTTGATCGGTATTACATGATTTGTTCGGTCTTTTGATCTTGCTGAGGCAACTCTCATGATGGCCAAACGTCTTCTTGCGGGGCTCAAGCTGCCAGAGGCATCACAAATGCAGCATGATTTAGATAATCCAGAGAATATTCATCTCTTGCGAGCCATTATTCGGCGCAAGCCCTTTTTATATCAGACCTATCAAAGCTTTTATCAGGATTTATTAGGTCGAATTCAGCAGATACCACCGGGGGGCGAAGTTATTGAGTTGGGTAGCGGTGCTAGCTTTCTCAAACAGATTGCGCCCCAGGTCATCACGTCTGATGTGTTGCCCTATGAGGGGGTCGATCGTGTTTTTTCAGCACTGGATATGCCCCTAGCTTCAGACAGCGTCAGTGCTGTTGTTATGGTAGATGTGCTGCATCACCTGAAAGACTCGCGTCAGTTTTTTGAGCAGCTCCGGCATTGCCTCAAACGCGGTGGCAAGGTGGCGATGATAGAGCCTGCAAATACGGCTTGGTCGCGCTTGATTTACACCAATTTTCACCATGAACCATTCATCACAAAAGGAGGATGGGGCTTTGAGGAGGGTGGGCCATTGTCGGGGTCAAATATGGCGATTCCCTGGATTATTTTTTGTCGCGATCGCCCCCTATTTCAACACGAGTTTCCAGAGTTTCGCATCTGCGATCTTCAGATTCACACACCGTTTCGCTATTTGCTCAGTGGTGGCCTATCGCTGCGTCAGCTCTTGCCATCGTGGAGTTATCCTTTGGTAGTCGGACTGGAGAAGCTGTTGAGCCCGCTCAATCCTTATCTGGGGCTATTTATGACGGTTGAACTGGAGAAGGTAGAATCGCAAGGCTGAGGTTTCTTCTTGCCTCTCACGGCTTGCACAGATTCTCTTAGTCCTTAGTGCGGGTGCAACCACAGATTTACCTATTGGTCTTTAAGCCATTGATAAGCCAATAGGTATAAGCCTGGCTGGCTGATGAAACTCGTGAAAGGCCGATTCTCCCGTACCATAGGCTTCGACTGCACTCTGCCTAAGGTATCTACAATGACGTGGATTGAGCGCAGCCGAAATCCACACTCCGAAGATCTGTCAGGCAACCAGGGTATAAGCTCCCTCCTGTAGGCGCTAGACTTTGGGCAAGGATGCATAGGAGAAACTCAGAAGATTTACCCTGACATCAGGCCAGTAAACAATCGTAGAGGCAAGGATATCAGGCCAATCTAGAATCAGTTGTCAGTTAATCAGACTATTCAGTTTTCTTCAGGCAATTGTTAGACGATTCTCATTCGACGGTCAGACATGATTCAGGTTAGGACGCGATTCTAATCCTATACGATGAAATGTTTACAAGTAGCGCCTAATAAGTGCTGTAAAGAGGCTTATGAGTCAGCCGTCTGGTTTGGACAATCAAGTGTTGGCAATTGAAAAGTTACCATCCTACTTACAACAGGCGATCGCCACTATTGAGTTTACGCCGGGGCAATCGATTTATCACCAGGGCGACCCCACAAATGCGGTTTACCGCGTTAAGTCTGGTCGCATTCGGTTACTTCGCCATACGGTCGAAGGGCGCGTCGTGACCTTTCGAGTCGTCCGTCCGGGGGAAATCTTTGCCGAAACTGATTTATATGCTGAGGTTTATCAGTGTGATGCAATGAGTGATCTGGCTTCTGAGGTGATCGCATACCCCAAAGGGCTCGTCTTGCGAGCCCTGCACGAGCAACCAGAACTGGCTCAAGACCTGATTTATCAACTCAATGAGGTCATTCGATCGCTCAAGTTGCGATTAGAATTGCTGGCTGTGAGGTCAGCTAGCGATCGCATCTTAGAATATCTGCGATTTACTCGAAGCCCAGAGCAGGCGACGATCCACTTTGATCGCCCCTACAAAGACATTGCCAGTGAACTGGGACTCAGCCCGGAGGTGTTTTATCGCACCCTCTCGCGGTTAGAAAAAGACAAAATCATCACGCGCAACAAACGAGATATCACCCTCTTGAGAGCATGATCACCAGGTTTAAGGAGCATCTCGCAAGACATACCCCACACAGCGCACCGTATAAATCAGCCGTTTCTGATTTCCAGACTCTAGTTTGAGGCGAAGATAGCGAATGTAAACCTCGATCACGTTGGAGTCGCCCATAAAGTCATATCCCCAGACATGTTCGAGAATTTGCTCTCGTGTAACGACCTGCCGCCGATTGATCATTAAATAATCCAGTAGGTCAAACTCTTTGGCTGTGAGGTCAATCAGTTCGCCATTGCGAGAGACCTCACGGGTTTTGCGGTTAAGCGTTAAATCCTCAAAGCGGAGCACATCCTCGTCTTTGCGATAGTCTCGCCGCAAATGAGCCCGCACCCGTGCTAACAATTCTTCGACAAAAAAGGGCTTAGAGAGGCAATCATCAGCTCCGGCATTTAGAGCTGCGACGCGATCGCGGACTTCATCCTCAGGCGTCAGCATAATCACTGGGATCTTGCTGCCCATCGAACGCAATCGCTGACATGCATCAAGGCTTGAAAGGCCGTTGAGCATGACATCTAAAATAATCAGACTGGGGCTGATGCGATGCACCATGAGCAAACTATCAATAGTATTATGGGCGATCGCCACCGGATAACCGCTCGTTTTCAGTTCTTGCTGCAGTTCATCGACAAGCTGACTCTCACCAGCGACAAGCAGCACCACATCGGCCTTCATCTCAGGCTTTATTTCAGAAATTGAACGGGCAAACGACAATAAACTCAACGAGTTCTCCTTATGGGACGTTTGAGATAAATGAACGTTCATCGCAACTAATTGACTCAGAAAATAGGATGCAAATTTCGCGATCGCCCCCAGTAAACTAAACCAGATAAAACCAATGAACTGGACGATCTCAACAGAACATTTAGAGGTAAACGTCAGGGGTATGCGGGTGCTGCAATCCTCGGATGCCTCGTTTCAAACTAGACGAAAGAAAGCTAAATTAAAGCTTCCCTCCCTGATTTTGTCATCCTGGATACATAAGCTCTTTGTACTTGAGGTTGAGACCACTTTACCCTTCTAAAACCTCTATGCTGAAAACCTGAAAACTTCTATTCACTTGTCTATGAGGAGCACGTAATGTTTCAAAGTTCCTTAACCCCAATTTTCTTAAGCCTGGGCTGGGCCGAGAGGGGGCAACCTCTGAGGCAATACCCGGTATGAAAACTTGATGTGAGATTCGGTCAAGTGCTCAGAAAAATCGGTAACATGCGGCACGTTCGCCACCCTTTAAACATTCTCTTAATTGAGTTGATCGGGCCACTATTTAATACGTCTAACTAGAAAATATTGATCTAATTAGAAAATGCTCACCAAGCGTTTCAGATTTGAACATCACTCAAAAACTAAACCTTTAACTATTGGAATCGAAGTAAATTAACCTCTACTTAATGGTGTACATTGTTCAGGCTAGAAATCACATGACTAAAATCATATTCAGCCCGATCATTACATTCTAGAAATCGAGAATTTTATGAGTTAGCAAATTGGCTCAGCCTGCCTCATAAAACTTAAAATTTGTTTATAATAATAGAGATGATTGAAAATCATTCTGTGCTACTGCCTATTGCCCTCTAGTTACCTGAAGAGGGCGTTCGAAGCTCCAGAAACTTGTAGGGTGGGGCAGTTGTATAAATGGATTGCATATAAGAGGAACGGAACGTGAACGACCGCAAAAAGCGCATCATGGAGCATCTTGCCCGTAGTACGGGAAATTTTATCAAGCAAGCCCCCCAAGTGTCTGACCAGCGTAAAAAACAGATTATGGATCACGTTCAGCGCACAAAGGGGTAGCAGGGGTAGCAGCAAGTCGTGAATGATGATATCGGCTGGTACCGATCTGCATAGGGCGATCGCCCTATCTCTAGAGATTCCGCAGAGATTCCGCAAATCTGAATAGGAACATTTACGGTCAAACGGGCGATCGCCTTCTTTTTGCAGAACTCAAACCGAAAGTAAATCAAGTGGAGCGCTAAGCTCAATCGCCCTTTCCAGTCATCTCAACCTATCGGCTAAGAGCTTAGATTTTGATTGCAGCTTGTTCCGCTCGCGTCAGTGCGTCCTGAGATTCTTCAGCAGAACCATGCTCGTCAAACCTCTCACTCCTTCAGGACGCCTTAAGAATGCCCTGCTTAATCAGGTCTAACAATTCTTCCGCAGAAAACGAACGCTGTTCTCTCAGCGAGAGCGCTTTAACCCTCACTCGCAGATGCTCATATTGGTCGCGGGTAAGTGGGGTTTGCAGATATTCCTCAAACAGATATTGAAAATTGCTGATGCCGCTGTATTTGCCAAACCAAATCTCAAGCTGGCTATATGGAAAAATCGCGTAACTCTGGCGATCGCGCAGCAGTGAATGAACGTGAATCCCGGTCTCATGCCGCTGCGACTGCGGTGAATAGGGAGGGTGCGATCGCGCTCCTAGGTGATCCAGGTAATCAGTCACCCGCGTCACCGCATCATAATCAATGCCATCGACTTCCCAACCAAAGCGTAGCCTCAGACCATTGAGCACCTGTTCTAGGGCCACATTGCCTGCCCGCTCTCCGATGCCACGAAAGGTTCCTGAAATGCCGGATGCGCCCGCTCGCACTGCCTGGATCGTATTTTCTAGTGCCATGCCCATATCGTTGTGGAAGTGAACCATCAACGGCACATTTCCCGTACAGGCTAGCAAATCATGAATCCAAACAAACGTCTTTTCGGGCGTCAAAGCACCCACCGTATCGCAGAGCAAAAACTGTTCAACATACGGAGCAAACGTCTGGATGCATTCCACCAAAAAATTAAAATCAGCCCGACTGGCATCTTCTGCCGCAAAGCAAATCTTCAACCCCTGTGCCTTGGCATAGCGGAGATGATCAACCACCTTACGCATCATCGACTGCCGCACTGAGGTCGTGACTGAAGCTGGAATGGTATCCCCATCAAATTGACGCCAATAGTCTGGGTCGATGCTAGTTTCGCTGTCTCGCAGCACCAGGAGGCGATCAGAAACCGCATGGAATAGAATAACTTGCGCCACACCACAGGCATAGGACTGATCAATAAAAGGCCGTGCCATCATCGTCGATGCAATCAGCTGATGACTGAGGCCATCTTCAACAAGGGTTTTAACGAGCTGTGCCTCGACGGGATGAATCGCTGGCATGAGAGCAATTTGATGCGCACCCGTTTGGGCAATCAGCTGAGCCAATGTGCGCTTGGTCGGTTCGTTAAAGAAAAGGCCGACCTGTTGCTCTCCATCTCGCAGGGTTTCATCTGAAATCAGTAACGGTAGCGTCTCCATGATGCCAGGACGAAGATCAAAACGTAGAAACAATCAAGAATGCCGATATGCAAACATGTCAACCGTGAGCCAATCCCGTAATTCATCGTCTCATAGGTTGTTATCAGGTCTCATCTCTCCGAATATAGGAAATCTGATTTGAATCACGACGTTCCATGAATGAAACTTGAACACAGTGCAAAATTGGGATGATTGGGATTAGGTTTGCTTGTTTAAGAGC
>CAZCXK010000119.1:0-14995 GCA_964502605.1 uncultured bacterium | reverse complement strand
ATAGGATTTCGGCATTGAATAAAGCTCTATGGAGAAATTGCAACAGGATGAGTAATGATCAATCTTAGAGAACTAGTTTGGATTGATAATCCTGAACCATGCGAATGAGCTGACCGAAAGGGGGGATGTTATGCTAATACTATCAGAATCGAAAGCATTTGAGCTGGAAGCAGAGCGATTCCAATAACCTTCATTTTGGAAAATCAACTAGTACTCAGTGGGATTTCTAGCTCTAAGCCTTCAAGCATGAGAGTGAGTAGGGGCTACTAACTGCCGCAATGCATATAGAGCGCGATACATATAGAGTGATATAGATTGCAATCTGGTGGTAGGGCTCATGCCGATGCGGGTGATTCCGATGCGATTGCACCCAGGTGACGATTTACGACAGAGCCTGCTGCAGCTAGCCTGTGATGATGCCATTGAGGCGGGCTGCATGCTCTCGGGCATAGGTAGCTTGACCCAAGCGGCCATCCGGTTTGCCCATCAGGAGCAGGCCACTGTTTTAGGAGGATATTTTGAAATCGTGGCGATCGCTGGAACACTTTCTCGCTATGGCATCCATCTCCATATGGCGATCGCTACCCCAACGGGTGAAGTCATCGGAGGGCATGTTAGCGACGGTTGCCTGATCTATACCACTGCCGAGCTAGTCATTGGCTTGCTTGACTCGGTCAGCTTTTGTCGAGAACCTGACCCGCAAACTGGGTTTACTGAACTGCTGATTCAGCCGAGAGAACTTTGAGACGAGGCCGACTGAGAAATGATTCAGAAATCGGGGGGCGATCGCCTTCTACCGCATTTTGAAACAGGATGGTAAATGCTCCTGAGCCCAAGCCTGATTGAGGCCACATGCGATAGCAAGGCATTGCGGTCAGATGCGATTGAAAGTCGGCCAGAGCTGGAATTGACACCACTTGAAACTGAGGAAAGCGGCTGAGAAACCAGGCACTCACCTGCTCGTTTTCTTCGAGAGAATAGGCACAGGTCATGTAGGCCAGATAGCCCTGCGGCGCAACGACAGCGGCGGCATTGGCCAGAATTCGCTTTTGACGGTTGGCATTTTTATTAATCGTCACTGGATGAAAACAGCCCGGAACGTCGGTGCCTTTTGCCAGCAGTGATTGTCCGGTGCAGGGAGCATCCACGATCACCACTTCAGCGCATTGAGAGAGTTCGGCGGCCAAAATTTTGGAGTCTAAACTGAGGGCGATCGCTGGGGAGATGCCACAGCGCTTAAGGTTTGACAACAGCGCTCCTAATCGTTTGCCAATTACCTCATTGCAAAGCATTAGATCAGGCTGCAGATGAGTATGAGCCATCACGCTCTTTCCGCCCGGAGCCGCGCACATATCCAGCACGGTTGAAACTGGAGTCTGCACTAGTTGCAATCCGGATGCGGCAAAGACAGATGAAAAATCAAGGCAGTAAAAATATCCCTGATCATGCATTAGATGCTGACCTGGAGTCATGCCCAAGCCCAGCCGATCCACCCATTTGGGTTGCCACGGTAAGGGAGGCTCAACTGAGAAGGGTGACTCAGAGGGGCGATCGCGGCACCAAGCAATGCAGGGATGCAGCGGTTGAGGTTGGGTTAGTGCCTGGATGAATGCCTCTTGTTGAGTCTTGTCTTCAAAGAGGCGACGGCTGAACTTGACTAAGAGCTTAGAGGCGGGAGTCATGGCTTTGTTGACACTGTTGTGGCCAAGCTACCGTGAGCAGTTGTCCTGGTAGAAGTGGAGATGGAATGGGGGAGATGGGGAGATGGGAGATGGGAGATGGGGAGATGGGAGATGGGGGGATGGGAGATGGGAGATGGGGGGATGGGGAGAATGTTTTGCTTGGATGCAGCTTGGGAGAGAAGACATTATTAGATTCATACAATCATGGTTGGTTCGCACAATTTAGATGAAACTTTTTAGATGAAACTTGGCCTTTTCAATTAAGAGTTGGGCGCTTGAGGACGCATCTAAGCTGCTGACATCGACGGAATAAACAGGCACATTGCGCTTTTGATACAAATCATAGGTATAGGCTTTGTCGTAATAGTTCAAGACGATTGCAATAGCTGGGGCAAGATTACCTTGATCAATGCTGGCGATCGCCTGTTGGGTATGTTGGCCACCCAGCTTCTTGTGAATGCGTTGGGTCGCAGCAACCAACTCGTCTCGATTGGCCTCGCCATACTCAACTAGTAAATGGGCAATACGTTCACGTTGAGGCCGTTCAATTTGCAACACGGGAGCCGCCATCATCGGTTGAAATAGTTCATCGGGCACCCGACAGCGGCCAATGCGTCGGCTTTCCGCTTCAATCCATACGGGGCGATCGCCATCTAAGGTGTTCCAAGTTGTGGCTACCTGGTTCTCAAACTGCTCATTAGTTGGCTGCGGCGGCAAGCCCAAACTGCCATAGCTGCTGCCTCGATGATGGGCGATCGCCTCCAGATCTAACACCTGTTCCCCTTGGGCCGCCAGCGCATGCAGAATGGCCGTCTTGCCGCTGCCTGTCATTCCACCCAGGGTAATGATAGGTTTTGGCACGGCCAGAGTCTCCCTCGCCCAGTAGCGAAACCCTTTATATCCGCCTGTCAGTGTCATGACAGAGAATCCCGCTGTTTCCAATAGCCACGCCATGCTACCGCTCCGCATTCCGCCCCGCCAGCAATGCATCCGGACGATGCGACTAGGGGCAATAATTTTGGCGTGCCTGACAAATGCTGCCAGCTTGGGGCCAGTCAGTTCCAAACCGAGCTCAATCGCCTGTTCGCGGCCTTGTTGCTTATAGCATATTCCCACTTGGGCTCGTTGGTCGTTGCTAAATAATGGAACGTTGATGGCACCTGGAATGTGACCCTGTTCATATTCAGCTGGACTACGAACATCTAGCAAGACGCCCACAGCAGACAAAAATTCATGGATAGGAAGAGTCGTCGGCATACATCCAACTTACCGCTTTTTAATGGTCTGTTTATCTGAATATATTTCCAATCCCCCCGATTTCCCCCCGATTTCCCCCCAGTTTTTTGACACTGGGAGGTTAAATTCAAGATGCAAACTAACTTCCCATGCAGTTTTCGTGATTAGCGCTATTACAGTAAATAGGTATCATTGAGCCAATCTTTCGGTGCCTTGTGTTTGCTATTGCGAAAGCTGCATTCCTTATTTCTTAATTTTCAGTTTGATGTTAGTCATGGGTGAGTAATTACACATGTCTACGACTTGGCTTACGGTGGGCGACCCAGTTCCGTTATTTGTGGCTCCTTCAACATCCAGTTCAGCGTTTCACTTTGACACAGTTGGTGGGTTTCGGGTGGTGCTGTCATTTTTAGGCAGTGTGACACTGGCAGGGGGCGATCGCCTGTTTCAAGACTTCGTGGCAATGCAAGATCGGTTTGCATTGACCCGGATTCCGTTTTTTGGCGTGATGGCCGATCCGAGTGATGTGCAGCTCGAACAGCTGATCACATCAGCAACGTATTTCAAGTTGATTTGGGATTTTGAGCAGCGGGTTAGCGCCCTGTTTGGTGTTTGTGATCCTGCTCAAGCGCAATCTAGGCGCGAAGAACTCAGCCTGAATACCTACACGCCAACCACCTTCGTGCTGAATGAGCGCATGCAAGTCGTGGGGGTTTTCCCAGTGCATGATCCAGCGACGCACGCTCAGCAGGTATTTGAGTTTGCCACTCAGGTGCCTGTATCGGGGCCAGCTGAGTTTGCGGCACCGCAAGCTCCCGTGTTAACGGTGCCCCATGTACTCAGCCCTGAACTCTGTCAGCATTTGATTCATCAGTATGAAACAGATGGTGGCCGTGACTCTGGGTTCATGCGACAGATTGATGGCAAAACGGTTGAAGTATTTGATTACGGGTTTAAGCAGCGGCGTGATTTGTTGCTAGCCGATCCGGCTCTGTTGCAAACGATCAATGACTTAGTTTTGCGTCGAGTTAAGCCGGAGATTGAAAAGGCGTTTCAGTTTAGTATTTCACGGTTTGAGCGTCATCTGGTGGCCTGTTACGAAGCAACCACACAGGGGTTCTTTCGACGGCATCGAGACAACACCACCAAGGGAACAGCTCACCGCCGGTTTGCCATGACGTTGAATTTAAACACAGGTGACTATGAGGGCGGATGCCTGTGCTTCCCAGAATTTGGCTCCCATCTATATCGACCCGGAATCGGGGAAGCAGTGGTGTTTTCATGCTCATTGCTGCATGAAGTAACGCCTGTAACTCAGGGACGGCGGTTTGCGATGCTTTCTTTCTTTTATGGCGAAGAGGATGCCAAGGTGAGAGCGCGCAATCGTCAGTATGTTGTGCTTCAGGATAATGGATCTCTCAAAATGGGCGATCGCTCGACATCAGAGTCGCCATCCTTGGGATTTCAACCCCAGGCTCAACGATCATCAGGGAAGTCTAGAAAAGCAACTAAGCAAAAAACCCAATCGAAATAGTTACCGAAATAGTTACTGAAATAGTTTCAATGCAAATTCAAGATATGAATAGTCGGCTAGCGGCTGTGGATGCTAGCTGTTGTCCGCTGGCGCAAATTTTGGCAACGACGCTGTTTCCCAATCAATTCTTTGAACACTATCAGCGCAAGGGTGTTCCAGTGGTTGTCAAAGGGCTAGTTCCGTTAGATCCACCTTGGAGCTTAGAGTATCTATGTCAACAGCTCGGTTCTCACTACTTCCCACTGCGCTGCTATGGGCGCGATCGCTACCAACATGACAAACGCACCTGGACAACGATTGGTAGTGGCGTGCCATTGCAAAGTCGCTCTTTTTCTGACTTTGCTGACATGATCCGCAGCGGTGAAGCAGAGGAAAAAGATATCTATTTGGGGCGGTGCCCTCTGAATAAAACGCCACTCGCTACTGCATCAACCCTAGTCAATGCTGAGCGTCGTTTAGGATTGCAGTGTCCTGCCACTCCCTTAAACCTTTGGGTCGGTGCGGGTAGACACACCGCCTGTTTGCATTACGACCCAATGGATAGTGTCATTATGCAGCTGTATGGTGAAAAACATGTGATCTTATTTCCCCCATCGCAGCTGGGGTCACTGTATCCATTTCCGGTCAATGTGCAACTGCGTCGGGGGTTGTCGATGCGCCCAGGGTATAGCCAGGTTTATCCTAATGCTCCTAATTTTGAGGCGTTTCCTAAGTTGCAGGTGGCCTTACCACATCGCCATGAGGTGGTGATGCGCCCGGGGGATGTTTTGCTGATTCCGGCAGGATGGTGGCACGAAATCACGACCGTCGGAGATGGGATGGTGGCCTCAGTCAACCGATTTTGGCATGTGCGACCCGTCTCACGGTCACTGACCTGGAATAAATGGCGAATTCATCTGGGCAGTCTTTTAGGAGCGCCTCATGTGCTCAAGACTATAATTTCTGCGGCCAAGAGCACCAATCGCCGCCGAGAACTTGATAAGCTGCTACAAAAACTCTAATTGCGGCTCCGGAGGGGCTAAGACTCATTCACCCGATCAGCATTCCTGATTCCTGTAACTAACACATCAGGGCATGGAGCAAATTGTCTTGCCTGCAGAAGCATTGCCGTCAGGGCTGTGTCTCTATTATTTGTAAGAAAATGTTAAAAGGCGATCGCCGTTAATGCGATAGTGTCAATCATAGTCGCAATGTAAAATCTTCCATCTGACTACGTTTTTAACATCTGCCAGCAGCACTCCTCAACATGACCGACACTGCACTTGCGCGCTTTTGGGAATTAGTCGGCTGGGTCTTTGCTCTGAATGCACAGGCGTTTAGGGCCGTTAGCACCCTTCCTCAAGGCATTGTAGTCGCATTCATCATTGTGCTTTTGGCCGGTTTATCGCAGGCGATCGCCCAGTCTGTAATTCTGTTTATCAATCAGGTGAAGCCCATCCGCTTTGTCTTTAGTCTACTGGTCACTGCGATTCTCTTTCTCACAGGTTTTGGGTTTCTTGTCTTCAGCACTGGTTTAATTACGCTACTTCCTGGGGCTGTCACCCTATCGTTTAAGAGTTTGGCTATCGTTCTAGGTATTAGTTACGCACCGCTACTCTTTAGCTTTCTAGGCGCGTTGCCCTATTTGGGGGTTCCCGTTCTCTCCATTCTTTCTATCTGGCACTTATTGGCCATGGTTGTGGGCTTTAATGCGATCACTGCCATTGGCTTGGGGTCTGCGTTTGGGTATGTGGCACTTGGATGGATTACCTTGCAGCTTTTACAAAATACGATCGGTCAACCCATTGCTAATTTGGGTCGTTGGCTCTCAAATATAGTTGCAGGTGTTGATTTGGTAACTAGTCATCGCGACATTCGGGATGCGGTTCAGGCCCAACTGGATGATGCATCGTTGACCTGGCGAGACGAACTGCGAGAGCGTATGGCAGCTATCCATCAAGCCAGGAGATCCTCTAGTTCTACCCGCTATCAATCCGTTGTTGGAGAAAGCAACTTTGCCCAGTTTGCGTCTCCCTTATCATCAGCGGACAGAGAGCTAGCAAATGAGAGCCATGACAGTGAGCGCAACTGGAACAGAATCGCCAAAACGGCTGCGGGGTTGCTGGCAATGGCACTTCTAACCATTCTAGTTATTGTGTTGTTCAGACCGATTCGCGCTTGGATATCAGAGTGGCATGGTGATCTGCCTCAGCTCCTTCGACTCATCTTTGACCTCCTGTGGATTGCGATTATTGCGATTGTTGTCGCAGGCTTGCTTGCCCCCCTCGAAACTCTGGGCTGGTGGGCTGGTTGGTATGAGGATGAAATTGACATGACCGTGAATGCTGGAGACCTTGCACAGATGCCAGCACGGATCAATGGAGAAACCCAAACAATTTCTCGATATGTTGTTTACCTGGATGGAATTGGCAAATCGACCTTTGAGTATCTCCCTGACATTGAAGAATTTCTCGATACGTTAGCGCCTCAACTCCCCAATCATGTGGCGCTGATTCGGGGAATCATGCCCTATTCTGTGATGAATAATCCCCTCGACGAAGATCGCCCTCTGGCATTTTTGTGGCAGGCGGCTGATAGAGCCCGACTGGCCAACCCGATGGCGCTGTTGGGGCTATTAGTTAATATTCGCAATATCCTGATTGTCGGTGTTTCAGCCGATAAGCGCTATGGCCCCCTTTATAACCAGGGAATTGCTCAGGTGGTCTACAACGGCTTAGTCAAGAATGGCTACCAGCCGGATAGTGGGATGCCAATTACGCTGATTGGCTACAGTGGCGGTGGTCAGATGGCATGTGCCTGTGCCCCGGTGCTCAAACGAGCGCTGGGTGCCCCTATTGATGTTATTTCTCTTGGTGGGGTGATTAGCGGCAACTGTAATATTTTGCAGCTTGAGCATCTTTATCATGTGATGGGCGATAACGACAGTGTTGAGCAACTTGGCACAATCCTATTTCCGGGGCGCTGGCAACTATTTCCGCTGTCCTATTGGAATCGGGCAAAACGGCTTGGTAAAATTTCTATCTTTTCGATGGGATCGGTTGGGCATCAAGTACCCGGTGGCATCCTTGATCCTGACTTGATATTGCCTGATGGTCAAAGCGCATTGGATCAGACCATTGGCTATATCAACGCTATCCTCAAGGGTAAATGCTTGCCTGCAGTTGATCTCAGTGCCGTGCAGCCAAGCAATTACGATCTATATCGTCAGGCTCCATTCACACGTCCGAACTACTATCCACTCAATCAGCCTATTGATCTGGAGAGATATCGGGCGATCGCCCCCTGGATGGGTCGGTTGATTTTACCCAAAGCAGACGAGCGACCGGCCGTCAGAGGGGTGTGGTTTGAGGTGCATCACGCCCCTGCCCACTATCAAGACTTGGTAGGAACAGTAGTCAGACTGGGATGGAGTGATGACCTGATGACGCAACGGTTAGTGCAGGCGGTGACGAAAGATGTCCATTTTAGCCCCGACGCCGAGCATACCAGCACCTATGGGGGATTGGTGCATCCTACCCGTCTAAATCACTGGCTGCAGGTTGATCCACTTGAGTCGCTGGCGGGCTCTCATCCTGTAGATGACATCATCGTTGCCTTGAATGAGCCCGTAATGGTAGAACCGTGGGCTGGGGAAATCAAGCGGGGGGATGCATCTGCCGCTGCGTCTGTTGCGCTCTCTATTTACAGCACTCCAGTTCAAGTGACTGGCCGATTTTATGGTCTGGTGCAATTCGTCCAGGCTATAGACCATGATAGCTATCAAGTGATCCACTTTAACCGTGCCTCTTGCCAATTTGATGGCGCATATGAAGTCGTGTCTATGCCTCAGGTAGTTGCCGATCAGAATGGTTGTTTTCCATCAACTAGCCGCAATCTTGAAATCTCCCCACTGAATGAAGCCGGGTGGTATATCTATGGGGCTGCCGATGCGTCGGGGCAATTTGTGGTGCAATCACTGCTGCCTCGGGCATTGCTGCGCTTGCAGCCCAATCGAGTCGTATTCGGGCAGAAAGCTGCCTACCGATATATCCGTAAGGATGCCTGGGCAGACATCGCGGCCCAAAAGGGACAGGCCTCTTCAGTGCTGTGTGCCTCCAGAGATAACGGCTCTCCTGCCTCGATTCAAGATGCCATCGATGAGTGGCAGGAGGGCGATCGCGCTCTGATGCTGCATGTGTATGGTGGTATCGGCGGCAAGAAGCGCGAACCTGCGGCAGCAACTCCCATTTTCTTTGGGCACTTTGCCTATGGAATGGCGACTGTCGTGCGCGATCCGTTAGCCGATGAACTCCGCTTTGATAGTTGCTATCACCAGATTTATACCCACAATACTGATGGGTTGGTTGCCGGAACGCTGCACGAGTCCCGTTATTTGGGCGATCGCCAGTTTGGCTGGCTGGGTGTGCGACCTATTTGCAACCTCTTAATTAAGTTAGATGCGTTTACCGGCAACTATGACTTTGATGGGGTGCAGCGATCGCCTCTGATCAGCATGTTGGGGCAAATGCAGGCGATGACAGCTCGATATCGAATTGGCAATGGCACGGGAGGTACCTATGTAGGGCCTGCCAACAACTGTTCTCAAGACTCCAATCAGGCATTATTCGCCAGCATTCAACAGATTCAACATGTATTTCAGTCAAATGTGGATTGGTTTCAGGATTGGGAGACGCGTTACCCAGATCAGGCGGCACAATTTCAGTGCTTGCTAAAGTTGGGGTGTGACCTAAAGCGAGACTTGCAGCCGTTGGGCAAACCTCGTGCTGACTGGGAAAAGAATGAATATCATTTAGGCAGTACGTTGGAAGATGAACCGCTCAAAAACCTGATCATGGGGCTAAGTAGTTGGAGAACGCTCTTACCCCGTAAAGCGAGTGACACAGTTGTAAGGCGATTTCTGCGATATCGAGCGTCGGTTTGGGTACTACGCACCAATCAGGTTGGTGGGTTTGACCCCGATATTGCGCCGATTGCACCTATGACTCTATAACCCAGAACATTTATGATCCAGAACATTATTGCCTTGTTTTCTAATGCACAGAGTCGCAGTCGCGTGGCGATCGCCTCGACGCTAAAAATGCCAAACTCATCCCCCATAAATGGCAGATGCCCGATGGGGATACGGTCTGAAAAAATTAGCTCTGAGTAGCGTTTTCACCGTTTTTCGGAGCAGTAGCGTGTGCGATCGCCACCCGCCTGCATCACTAAAGGCACTCCAGATCACTAACTTGTCCCAGTAGGTGGCGTGGCAGGGGTCCCAAATTTACTGCTGCATCCCTTCTGACCCGTAGGCTTGGAAGTCTTTGAGTGCTGCCAGACGCTGATAACCTCTGTTGCGCGCCTTCTAGCCCTCCCAAAACAACACCGCCTAGCGGCACAAATACCTGCCCCCCGAGCACGGCATCATAAATTTGGGGCTGTTGAGATGGCGACACGGCATTCACTCGCACGTTGACTCAATACGTTGGCTCAATACTTAGCTCACTACATTGACTCAATATTACGCGTCCATATACAGGGATTAAGAGTTATACAGGAGTTCAGCAGTCGCTCAACACACTAACCCAGATTATTCACGACTTCTGCTGAAACAAGTTTAAATCTCCCAGCCAGTCAAATGCTCAGCGATTCTTTGACTAGGATTGGCAAAGCACCGCCTGCCCATCACATCAGCAAAGATGGTCACAAGTAAGCTCCTTGCCCATCTTACATATTACACATTGCTCATCCATGAATTATGCAGGCTAAGCTCACGGGCAAAGCGCAGCAGCATGGTGACGCATATGATCTCCAACAAACGACGCAATGAAATAATAGCTGTGGTCATAGTCAGGCTGCATCCGTAAGGTGAGCGGTTGTCCGACTGCTTGGCAAGCCTGCTCAAAAACCTCTGGTAAGAGCTGCTGTTCGGCTAAGAACGAATCTGCACTGCCTTGGTCGATCAAAATTGGGCAGCCATAGTTAGCCGTGAGCACCAATTCGCTGGCGTCATAGGTTTTCCAGTCCCCTTGATCAGAGCCCAAGTATTGGGTAAACGCCGTTTGCCCCCATAGACAGCGCATCGGAGCCGCAATCGGAGCAAATGCAGACACTGACCGATAGCGATCGCCCCCCCTCAGCGCACAAACGAGCGCCCCATGCCCCCCCATCGAGTGACCAAAAATGCTTTCGCGATCAGGATGAGCCGGGAAATGCTCTTTAATTAAATTGGGCAACTCTGCGGTGACATAGCTATACATGCGATAGTGGCGGCTCCAGGGCTCGACGGTCGCATCCACATAAAACCCAGCACCGCTGCCCAAATCCCAGGTTTCATCTTCACCTGGAATGCCCGTATCGCGGGGGCTTGTATCGGGGACAACCAGCATGATCCCATAGTCGGCAGCATAGCGTTGGGCTCCCGCCTTCACCATAAAATTTTCGTCTGTGCAGGTCAGCCCCGATAAAAAATACAAAATAGGCACAGGCTGTGAGGCTGCTTGAGGCGGGAGATACACCGAAAACTGCATCTCCACGCCGCAAACCTCAGACGCGTGGCGGTAGAAGCCGAGGGTGCCGCCAAAGCAGCGGTAGTGTTTTACAAGAGTCGGAGCAGGAAGCATGATAAGTCGGGATAATTGCAAAAGCCGTGAGCATTCTACCGCATTGCTTCCTTGAGAAACGGCAATTGCTCCCTGTCATTCTCGATGCCCAAGCTCAGGGCTCATGCTCAAGAGCTAGCCTCGGTTAAGGGTCGGATAATACGCCATCATCCAAATGAACGATGTGATCGGCATAGGGCAAAATGCGCGGATCGTGGGTGGCAATTAAGACTGTGCTGCCGCGCTCGTTGGCGAGTCGCCGCATTGACTCGATCACAATTTGGCCATTTTTAGAATCGAGTGAGGCGGTCGGCTCATCCGCAATAATCAGAGCTGGAACCCCTGCCATCGACCGAGCCACGGCCACCCGCTGCTGCTGACCGCCTGAAAGCTCGCGGGGTAAATGGTGTCGCCATTTCGATAACCCGACCGCCTCTAATAGCTCATCAGCCTCTTGTCGGGCTGTGCTGCCATGAATGCCGCGAATTTTAAGCACCGCTTCAACATTTTCAACGGCTGTGAGCGATCGCAACAGGTTACTTTCTTGAAACAACACGCCAATATGGTGCAGGCGAAACTGATCCCGCTGCTGACGCGGCATTTTGAACAGATCATCACCCAGCAGCATGACCTGCCCCCGAGTCGGGGTCAGTAGCCCAGAGACGACAAGTAGCAGGGTGGTCTTGCCTGCCCCCGACGGCCCCACAACCATTTGCACATTGCCTGACTTCACGGCTAGGTTGACCGACTTGAGTGCCTGATAGTGTTGGCTAGTCGAGCGATAAACTAGATCGAGATTTGTGGTGGCGATCGCCAGAGGTGAGTCGCGCTGTGAGGGATCGTGCCACTCAGAATCTGCCAGCCCTCGATCGGGCGTAGCCACATCTGAACCTGTGATAAAGCGGAACATAAAACGTGATGGGGGTTATTGTGCGCGATATGTCTCAGAGAGTTAGCTGCAACCGTTCGTCCTCACACCCCTGCTCTTCATCTGGCATGTCTTATTCTGTCATGCCCCGATCCTGCGCCCGGTCATGCACCCGATCCTGCGCCCGATCCTGCACCCGATCCTGCGCCCGGTCACGAGCATAGTGCAGCCCTGCTGATGGTCGGAGCAACCACCCAATCAATGAGCTGATCGAAGCGTACCGTCCTAGTTTCATTGTCTGGCTGAAGACCTGGGAACTGCGTTGTTGAGTCACGAAACGTAACGAAATCAGGGCTAAATCTGGAACTCGGGCTAAACCACATCGTCAGCTCTGGTTCATAGCGGACGACGGGCTGAGCTGAACCGAGTAGGATCATAAAAACTAGGATTATAGAAACCAGGATCATAGAAATAGCTTGTGATCACCATGATGGGTTTGCGTCAGATTTTTACTCAAATTTCAGGATTGATGCTTGGCCTGACTCAGAAAATTGGCATCGCCGCAACAAGAAATGGCGATCGCCCTCCCCTGATTCGGGCATCCATCAATTTGATCCGTCCGACATCGTCCCGATCTCCCACAACCACTTCAGCCGCTCAAACCTCCCTATTGAGCCAGGTTCAAAAGAAACTGCTCACACCAGATGTCGTTGCTCCAGTCATTGTGGGGCTATTATTTTTGGTGATTTGGGAGGCTGCTGTGCGCGTCACCCAGACGCCGCCCTATTTGTTGCCAGCCCCCACACGGGTGTTTCAAGAGCTGCTGCGCGAATGGCCTAAGCTGTTTCCGTCGTTGATGATCACCTTGCAGATCACGCTGCTGGCCTTTGCGGCAGCGGTTGGCTCCGGTCTGCTGATCGCCGTTTTGTTTGCCCAAAGCAAATGGATTGAGCGCAGCTTCTTTCCCTATGCGGTAGTGCTACAAACCACTCCCATTGTGGCGATCGCCCCCTTGATTATCATTTGGCTGCAAAACAATACCTTCGCGGCTCTTGTCGTGTGCGCCTGGATTGTGGCACTATTCCCCATCATTGCCAACACCACCCTGGGGCTCAACAGCGCCGATCACAATCTGATTAATCTGTTTCAGCTCTATCACGCCTCCCGCTGGCAAACGCTAATTTATTTACGCCTGCCGAGCGCCATGCCCTATTTTCTTGGTGGGCTCCGCATCAGCGGCGGACTGGCCTTGATTGGGGCTGTCGTTGCCGAATTTGTCGCCGGTACAGGGGGGCGGCGTTCGGGCATTGCCTATGAGATTTTAATGTCAAGCTATAATCTGCAAATTCCTCGCATGTTTGCCGCCTTGTTGATGACCACCGTTTTGGGCATCCTGATTTTCATTAGTCTCACCTTGGTGTCTGATTTGGCTCTGCGCCATTGGCACGAAAGCGCCGTCAGGCAAGAAAACTAAGCTATCACCCCCTGCGCTCTCCGTCACTGGCTCGCCGAAATTTTTAAACCAACATGATTCCTAACACCGACCATTACTGGCTGAAAAATGCCCAAGTTCCTGCTGCGTTGCTGTCTTCTGCCGATGGTGATCGTTTGGCATCGAGTCAAACTCGACCTCAAGCTGATCGCCTGGGAGAATCTCTTGCCCATGTAGATTTAGAAATTGAAGCTGGATACATCTCGCAAATCCAGCCTGCTGGCCGGCCTGATGCAGGCGATCGCCCCGCTGTTGATTTGAGCCGCAAACAAGTTTGGCCATGCTTTATCGACATGCATACGCACCTCGACAAAGGGCATACCTGGGAGCGATCGCCCAACCCCGATCGCACCTTTGACAGTGCGCTAGAGGTGATTCGCACTGACGCAGATAAGTTTTGGGATGCAGATGATCTCTATCGCCGCATGATGTTTGGCCTCAAATGTAGCTATGCTCACGGCACCCGAGCCATTCGCACCCATCTCGACTCATTTGGAGAACAGTGCCAGGTCAGCTTTGAGGTCTTTAGCAGCCTTCAGCGCGAATGGAGTCATCAACTCGACTTGCAGGCTGCCTGTCTGGTGTCGCTCGACTACTATCTCACGCCAGAGGGCGAACCTTTGGCCGATTATATGGCTGAGGTCGGAGGCATTTTAGGCGGGGTGACATTCATGAACCCCGATTTAGATGCCCAACTCGATCGCGTGTTTGCCTTGGCCATAGAGCGAGGACTTCATCTCGACTTTCACAGCGATGAAAGCGGCAATCCCAATGATATTTCACTGCGCCACATCGCCCAAGCGGCTCTCCGGCACCAATTTGAAGGCACGATCGTGTGCGGACACTGTTGCAGCCTCGCTGTGCAGTCGCCAGATGACGTGGCTCACACAATTGATCTGGTTAAAGCGGCCAACATTGGCATCGTTAGTTTGCCGCTGTGTAATCTCTACCTGCAAGATCGCAACCAACGGGCGTCTCGGCAGTTTCGTCAGACAGCCTCGGTCTCAAAACAGCTCCTGCAGACTGGGCAGATGCCCCGCTGGAGAGGTGTGACCCTGCTGCATGAGTTAAAAGAAGCGGGGATTCCAGTGGCGATCGCCAGCGACAACTGCCGCGACCCGTTTCATGGCTTTGGCGACCACGATGCCCTCGAAGTGCTCAACCTCTCCACCCGCATCGGCCATCTTGATGCGCCCTATGGCGACTGGTGCACGGCCATTACCTCCACACCGGCTGACATGATGAATCTCCCCGCCCTCGGACGCATTGCTGTCGGGCACCCAGCCGATCTGATCATCTTCAAAGCCCGTGGTTATAGCGAACTTCTCTCTCGACCCCAGGGCGATCGCATTGTCCTCCGTCAGGGACGGGCGATCGACACCACCTTGCCCGACTATGAGGAGTTGGATGATCTCGTTCAGGTCTAATACTAAATCCTGTTTGGTTAACCGCCTGACGATAAATGCTACGCATCGCTAGCGCGAACACACTACTCTCCTGTATGAGGTTTTGAACCTCAATGACCATGTTTTAAACCTCAATGACCATGTTTTAAACCTCGGCAATTAGGTTTCAAACCTCAATGACCATGTTTTAAACCTC
>CAZCXK010000118.1:0-15055 GCA_964502605.1 uncultured bacterium | reverse complement strand
CACGCTGCGATCGCTGCAGGTTTCCTGGCCCAACATTTTCGAAACCACGCTCACCACGTTTTATTACATTGGGTTTGCTGGCGTTCTAGGCATAGTGCTGCTGCATGGCGGTGGGTGATGGCTTGACTATTCTCGGGCACGAACGGATTCAGGAACATTAATAGGTGACAAACCGGCGATCGCCTTTAGGTTTTGGCATCTCAACAACTCGGTAAGGCTGAGGCTAGAACGGTCTTCAATCCGCGCTACAGACTCAATAGCCTCATAGAGATGGCGAGCGGCATCGGTTTCGCCGTAGCCCCGTCGCTGAGCAATTTTTAGCGCGTTCTCATCGGCCTCAAGCTCTGTTTGACTACTGCGGTTTTTGCGCCAGATCTGCCATCCGGCCAGTGCCGTCAGACCGCCCGCAGCCGCAATGCCCACGACATCAGCCTGGACGAGTTCGACCAATGTGCCGACAACCCCTGCTGCTACTAGCCCTTGATACACATCGACCTTAAACCATTGAATCCGAGTGACCCAGCTAATGGTTCGCAGCAGCAGCAGATCACGCTGGGGTTGGGGCAATTGCTCCCACAGATCAAAGTTGATCATAATCTGGCGATCGCGATTCCAGGGCAGCGGAAAATCGGTGTCAATCACCGTTGGTTGACTGGGTTGACTGACTAGCTTGCACCACATGCGTCCTGATGCGGGCATCAGATCAATCAGCCGCCCCATTTCAGTCGGATCAGGCACATGGGGGATCCCTTTAGACCGAGTTCTGCGATAGGCCATGTTGGAATGCGAACTCCACAGGTAGAACGACGACGAAAAACCAGGCTATAGCTGAGTGGGATAACACCTCATCATCCCCGTCAATCCTACTCCCATTTATGCCATGAATCGCTCTACACAGCGCACAAACATTTCAACCCCCATCCCCAATGCTGTTTCATCAAAATCAAACCGGGGATGATGATGCGGATGAGCCAAGCCTTTCTCTGGGTTTGCAGACCCCAAGAAGAAATAGCACCCCGGAACGTTCTGCAAGAAGAAGGACATATCTTCACCGCCCATCGTTTGGCAGTCGGGCACCACACCAGCAGGGGTTTCTACTACAGTCTCAGCTACTGAGCGCACCAAGTCGGCGATCGCCGGATCATTAATCGTCGGCGGATAAAATTGCCAATACTCCAGATCATATGACGCGCCATGACTCTGGCAAATACCGGCAATCACCTGCTCCACCCGCTGTTTGAAGAAACCATCCAACGCCGGATCAAAATACCGCACCGTCCCCGCCAATTGTGCGGTGTCTGCAATCACGTTAAGGGCATGCCCCGCATGTAGTTTGCCAACCGTGACTACGCCCGATTTGATGGGGTCAAGGTTACGCGCCACAATGGTTTGCAGCGCCGTCACAATATGTGAACTAACCAGAATTGAATCTACCGTTTGATGGGGCATCGCGCCGTGCCCTCCCTTACCTTGAATGGTGCATTCAAATAGCTCGACCGCTGCCATGAGAGCCCCACTGCGGACGCCGACTGCGCCCAAAGGCAGATTATTCCACAGGTGTAAGCCAATGATGGCATCGACATCGGGGTTTTTGAGCACCCCAGATGCAATCATGGGCTTTGCGCCTCCTGGCCCTTCTTCGGCAGGCTGAAAGATGAGTTTTACCGTGCCTGCAAAGTCTCGATGTTGGGAAAGATAGGAGGCTGTTCCGAGGGCGATCGCCGTATGCCCATCATGACCACAGGCATGCATCACACCGTCATGTTGCGACCGATAGGGCACCTCATTTTCTTCTTGAATGGGTAATGCGTCCATATCTGCCCGAATCGCGAGCACAGGCCCAGGGTGTTGTCCCGGAATTACAGCAACAATTCCAGTGGTGGCAATTCCTGTTTGGTGATCGATGCCCCACTCTCCCAGCTTTTGAGCAATAAACTGAGCGGTGAAATGCTCTTGAAATCCAAGCTCTGGTCGCTGATGCAGCCCTCGACGCCACTCAACTAGACGAGGCTGCAATGATCGCACGTCAGGACGAATTTGAGATAGATCAATGGATGATTTAACCGAAGTAGAAACCATAATGCTCAACTGGTGCTAACTGAATCATGACAATAGGCAGGGCTCTTGTCATAACAAGACAGACCCCTATTTATAGGGTACGAGACAGAGTCAGAAGGCGAACAAAATCCCTGGGATTCGCCATGATCTCCGTGGGCTAGCCCAATCTAAAGCAGGCCCTCAAAACACTCCTGAGAAAGACACTCCTGACAAGGCACTCCTGGATTGATGCCAAAATCTGACAGGCACCATTCATCAATAGCTGCACCAAGGGTGAACTGAGAACTCAGAGCCGTGTTCACAATTCTTTCCCATCCTGATGCTGATGTGCTGTCTCGCTTACACTAAAAGTAATTGACTGCACGTGGCATAACCTATGGTGAGCGCCTCTCCGATTGTTCCTCAACCGATCGCAAAGCCCATTGGTGAGCGGCGGGTTGTCTTCCAATATCTTGACTGGCACCGCTATCAAACGATTCGGCAAGCGCTGGGAGAGCACCGAGCCATCCGGTTTACCTATGATCAGGGAGTCTTAGAAGTCACGATGCCTCTCGAAGACCACGAGTTTGCGGTGCGGTTGATCGAGCGCTTTATTCTAATTTTAGTGGTGGAGTTGGGCCTGAAACTCAAAACCATGGGCTCCACCACGCTAGATCGAGAGGTGCTAGATCGCTCGGCAGAGCCGGATAATGCCTATTACATCCAAAATCAGGCGGTAGTGGCAGGGCGCAATGTTGATTTAGAGTATGACCCGCCTCCTGATTTGGTAGTTGAGGTGGATATTACCCATACCGATATTAATAAACTGCGGTTCTATGCCAGCATGGGCGTGCCAGAATTTTGGCGCTACAACGGGGAAACCTGGCGGGTTTATTGCCTCCAAGCCGAGGGATATGAGGAACTAGAGACGAGTCCGACATTTCCGTTGGTGCCTAAGATCAAGCTATATGAGTTTCTGGCGCAGGCTCGTCAGGATGAAGTAGTTGCTGAGATGGCGCTGCGAGCATGGGTGCGTCAACAGTTGGGTTAGAGGGCGATCGCAGACAAGATGCACGCGCTCCGGATTGCTCGGTTTAATAAATCAGTTTAATAAATAAATCAGGTTTTCTTTATCCTTCATGAAATACCATGATCGATGTCTTTTAACAGAACTATTTTCGATCTGGTCGATTCTTTCAGGATATGGAACACTGTAGCAATTTCATGCTGAATTTATATTTGCTGCCCATACTGAAGATATATCAAACCATAAATGGCACACAGCCTATAAAGGAAGAAAAGACAACTATGAGTATGATCCTGAAAACCATCACGACCTCTTGGATGACACTAGGAGTTATCTCAGCCAGTGGCATGGGGCTACTAGCAGCATGTAACTCACCCACATCCATCACGGAAACAGCTCCATCAGAACCCAGCACGCTGGTCGTAGATCAAGATGCGTCTTCGTCTATGTCTCACGACATGATGAACATGGATTTAGGCCCCAACGATGCTGAATTTGACCTGCGCTTTATTGATGCCATGATTTTGCACCATGAAGGGGCGATCGCCATGGCAGAAGATGCCTTAGCTAGTTCCACTCGGGACGAAATCACCCAGCTTGCAGATGCTATCATCGCAGCGCAGCAAGTCGAAATCGCCCAAATGCAGGAGTGGCGACAGGCTTGGTATCCAGATGCAGCGGCAACACCGATGATGTATCACGCTGAAATGAACCACATGATGCCCATGAGCGCTGAGATGAAAGCCAGCATGATGATGGCCGTTGATCTAGGCTCTAGCGATGCCGACTTTGATTTACGTTTCATTGATGCCATGATTCCTCATCATGAGGGGGCATTAGTGATGGCAGAAGAAGCACTAGAAAAGAGCGATCGCCCTGAGATGCAAGCCTTAGCTCAAGATATCTTAACCACTCAGCAGCAAGAAATTGACCAGATGATCGAGTGGCGACAAACTTGGTATGAGCAATAGCTTCTGCACAATGCAACCAGAGTTGAGCCTCTACCCTAGCCCCACATGACAGACGGGCTATTAAAGGCATTAAAAAAAGGGCACGAGGCACGATCCTCTCTAGCCCTTGCATACGAAAATGTGTGAAAGCAGTAACCAACGGGTTTAAATCAGGTGTTGGGGGCGGTCTCAACTCCAGTTGCACCTTCAACACCCTTTGCGACCTGCTCGGCCTTAGCCAAAACGGTCTTGGCATCGTCGTTGTATTTGAGCACAACCGTGCTACCCCGCTGTGCGACCCAAAGCCCGACACTGTCTGAAATGTTTGCATCGTCAAGCGCTTTGGCAACCCGCTTGGCAAGGCCACTCTCATCAAAGTTGCCATCTAGGCCAACCTTTTCAGGTGGAATTGATTTCTCTTTTGCAGCTTTGGCAACCGCGACTTTAGGCGTAGCAGCAGCCTTTTCTTCTTCTTTCTTGCCAAACAATTTACCCAAAAAACCCATAGTGATATCTCCAAAGTAGTTTGTGTTAGAGGGGTTAGATGCTGGTGAGCGAACATATGAGCCTTAAGGTAAGACTCAATATAGATACCCAATCAACAACCATTTGTGAAGCATATCAGAGGTAAATGAAGATTACGTAAACCCATTAGAATCCTTTAGGTTTTGCTCATTCAGTTATAGGCTCACCTCCGCCAATTGTTAGAGTCTACAGCCTGATTGACGGACAAAACTATTTACAACCGATATCCTGCATTGGGTTAGGAGACCTGATCCTTACATCAGATGAACTACTGTAAGGGTGCGGTTTCCGCGTCCAATGCAGAATTTTTGTCAGCAATGGATCTATCTATTGCCGGTGATATTTTCTAAAACATCTTCAGCTTTATCTCTGAATGACTCAGTCTGTTGAGACGTTTTTGACCGATACATCTTGTCGCGATCTGCATCTCCCTGCACTTCGTTCAGTTTTCCGCCCGATGAATCACCTTGCACGTCTTTCATCGAACGAGGCTCTGCGTTCACAACGTCTTCAGAACGATCTTGAAGCCGATTCATTTGAGAACTACCCTCCGTAGGGTGAGTGGGCTGAGATCGGCCTGCGGCAGTTGCAGGGCTCATGGTTGAAAATACCAGCAGCGTGCAGATAACGACTGCTACAACAAAACGAATAATCTTCATAGAAATAACCTTCTCTAAACATTGATTTTACTCAGCATCAATCTGCCCCAACATACGGCATTTATCCGACTAGCAATCATGCATAATCTCGACAAAACCTGCTGTTGAGCTGATAAGTCAGTAACAAATTGAATAGAAGTAGTTTAATTTTTTAAATTACAGGTTGTCATCTATCGGTTGATTTATTCACCGACATATTCAGCAATGCCAACGCCGTTTTGTGAGTATTTAACACCTCTCTGAAGATAGAGATAAACGGGTATTGGAAGTAGAAGCTATAACGAATTATTTCATCAATTCAAGAAAGAATGGCTCTCTTTTGTGCGAGATGTTTAAAGGATTTCTGGTGGTAAAATTCGTGACAATCCAACCTATCCACAACGAGTTGCTACTTCTACGGCTGCCTCTGCATGAATTTGGGTTGTTGGAAACAGAAGAACCGGGCTATCGTTCGCCTTCACGAGTAATTCGATTTCTGTGCAGCCTAAAATAATTCCGTCTGCGCCAGCTTGAACCAACCGATTGATAATTTCAATGTATCGGGTTCGAGATTCTGGGTTAACCCAGCCAAGACATAGTTCCTCATAGATCACGCGATGTATGATCTCTCGCTCATGATCATTGGGAATGATCACGTCTAACCCGTGGTTGTGCACGAGGCGGCCTCGATAAAAATCTTGCTCCATCGTAAACCGAGTACCTAGCAAGCCCACCGTTTGAATCCCAACAGACTGAATTTTGTTGGCCGTAGCATCGGCAATGTGGAGAAACGGAATCTGAATATTGGCCTGAATGTCGTCTGCGAGTTTGTGCATCGTGTTGGTGCAGAGAATTACAAAGTCTGCACCTGCTCGTTCAAGAGCTTGTGCAGCAGCAATCATCAGAGATGCGGCTTGTTGCCATTTGCCGTGATGTTGCAAAACTTCAATCTCGGCAAAATCAACTGAATACATGACGCTTTTGGCAGAATGCAGTCCACCTAGTTTTGCCTTTGTAACCTCGTTAATGATGCGGTAGTACTCAATTGACGATTCCCAACTCATGCCACCGATTAGGCCAATTGTTTTCATTGCAACTCTCAAATAGGATGTTTTCTCTCTTCATTGAACCAATTCTTTCTACTAAACAGGCTGATTGACGGACAAAACTATTTACAACCCATATCCTGCATTGGGTCAGGAGACCTGCCCCCTACATCAGATGAACTACTGTAAGGGTGCGGTTTCCGCATCCAATGTAGAGTTGATTGAAGAGGCACGGCGAGGGTGCATCCCAGTTTTGCAGATGCTATGCATCGCTAGAGCGAACGCACTGCATCATCTGCGTCTCGCTCGCGGGCAAGATGCCAGCACTACAAACATCGATAAATTTGCAAATGTGGGATGCTCCCCACGGCGATCGCCCCTCTACCCTGGTTAATTGACGGGCTCATTTTGTAAAGATTGCTCAAACGGTAGAGCAGAAGTAATTGATTGCGTTCAGGCTATGTTAAATTCTCAGAGCAACAAAATCATGTTAGATCCCATCTAAGCCTATAGTTGGAGTTCTATTTGTAAGAAAACTCCAGCTCCCAAATTAGGCTTGGTGTAGCCCCCCATATACCGTGTTAGATAGCAGCAGATATGACATGGCTCTCTTCCAGTGGGTGGCGCGATCGCGTGAGGCACCAACCGATTTCTCTTCGAAACTTGCTCATAGTCCCGTTTGTGGTTCAGGTCGTCGGAATTGTGGGACTGGTAGGCTATCTCTCGTATCGCAGCGGGCAGCAAGCCGTCGATCATTTAGCACATCACCTGATGGAGGAAACGGGCGATCGCGTGGTGCAGAAGCTTGACAGCTACCTACAAAAGGCGCACCGCATCAATCAGTCGAATATCGTTGCTTTAAGATCTGGCGCAATTAGCCTCGACAATTTAGATCAACTGCATCAATATCTAATTCTGCAATTTTTGCAGACGAAAGACGTAACGACAGTCTTATTTGGCACTCCACAAGGAGATCTGAGAGTTATTCATCGAGTCAGCCCTGACGATCTGGGAGTCAACACTCATCTGCAAGCTGGAGAACCGCTCTATGAAGCTGCGATCTCAGACGTAGACAGTCCTGCGCTCAACCAAATCTACAGCATTGATGCCGCAGGAAGGCTCGATCGCTATTTGGAAACGATGGAAAACATTGATGTGCGCGATCGCCCCTGGTATCGTCGTGCAGTGGAGACTCAAAGACCCGGATGGACAGCCCCCTTCCAGATTGGCAGAACTAATCTGCTAGGCAAGAGTGCCTACGCCCCCGTTTATAACGAGGCAAACCAGTTGCAAGGGGTATTTGCAGTTCACCTTAGCCTGCGGCAGCTCAACGATTTTCTCAAAACCCTCTCGGCCAGCGATGATGGCCAGATCTTCATCATGCAGCGCGATGGGCTGCTGATTGCCGATTCTATTGGGGCTCTCACCTACAGGACATCAGAGCGTGAGTTGTCTGGTCGTGAAGGCACTACTGCAGTCTCCCAACCTGGACAGATTACATTTCAGCGGCTCTCTGCGGCAGATAGCCCTGACCCAGTCATGCGGGCAGCCGTTCGGCAGCTTGAGCAAACCTTTGGTGATCTCAACGCCATTCAATCGCCGCAAGAGCTTCAGGTGAGGCTCAACCCTCACTGTGCAATTTGGGTCTCGTGCGATCGCCATTTCCTGCATGTTGATCCCTATCAGGATAAGTATGGTCTGGATTGGTTGGTGGTGACCGTCTTGCCAGAGTCGCATTTTATGGCAGACATTTGGGTCAATGTGCGCCGCACGGTAATGGTCTGTGGGTTAGCGCTCGTCGGATCGGTAGCCATCGGCATCTGGATCACGCGCCGAATCACGCGATCGCTGTTGCAGCTCACCCAAGCAACCCAAGCCATCACGACTGGCCAGCTCAATCAGCCCCTACCCCCCAGTCAAATCCGAGAGGTGAGCACCCTATCTGACTCGTTTGATCACATGGCCGCTACTCTGCAACAGGTCGAACAGCTCCGCCAGAGCTACGAACAAGATTTAAGGCAGCATGTCGCTGACCAAACTGCGGCCCTGCATGAAAGCATGGCTCGACTACAAGCCGCCCAGCGCATTGCCCAGATCGGCAGTTGGGAGCTAGACATAGCCACCCGCACCACCCTCTGGTCAGATGAGCTATTTCGGATTGCCGGACGCAGCCCCGCGCCGTCGGGAGTTGCACCATTCAACATTCTAGAACTGGTGCATCCAGATGAGCGCGACACCCTGCGTCAGGCTGTAGACGCTGCGATCGCCTACGGCACCCCCTATAAAGTAGAACATCGGATTACTCGTCCTGATGGCACCATGCGCTATTTGGTAAGTCGAGGAGAGCCGATCTATAATCACCGAGACCAAATTATTAAACTGGCCGGAACGGTCGCTGACATCACCAATCGCAAACAGGCCGAAGAGACCCTCCGCCAAAGCGAAGAACGGTTTCGCGATATTGCTCAGACTGTCAGCCAGTTTTTCTTTGTGCGCTCAGCAATAACGGGGCAGTTTACCTATGTCAGCCCTGCCTACGAAGCCATTTGGGGACGCACCTGCGCGAGCCTCTATGACAATCCAGACTCCTGGATGGAGGCCATTCACCCAGAGGATCGCCCCACCGTTCAGCAATCCTTAGAGACGCAATTTAAGGGGCATTCTCTAACGCGAGAATATCGCATCATTCGTTCTGATGGAGAGATCCGCTGGATTTTTGCTCAAATCACGGCTGTCCAAAATGATGCTGGCCAGTTAGAACGATTGATTGGCTGTGCTGCCGATATTACCGATCGCAAACAGGTCGAACAGGCGTTACAGCAAAGTGAAAGGCGATTCCAGACGTTAGTGAAGAATATGCCCGGCATGGTGTATCGCTATTTCCCTGGCACTGATGGAGTTGGCAGATTCACTTATGTCAGCTCTGGAACCTATGAGTTGCTAGAGCTAACGCCAGCACAAATTCTCAATGATGCCAATGCCCTCTGGAATCTGATTTATCCAGATGATTTGCCCCCTATGAAATCATCTGTGGCGATCGCCGTTCAAACAATGGCCGACTGGGAATGGGAAGGGCGACTGATCACCCCATCCGGGCAGTTGAAATGGATTCAAGGCAAGTCTCGCGTCCAGGACACTCCCGATGGAGCTGTTTGGGATGGCCTCCTCATGGACGTTAGCGATCGCAAACGCACTGAGCTGGCGCTGGCTGACGAGAGCGATCGCCGCAAAACCCTCTTCAATAATTCAATTGATGGCATTGTCGTCCTCGACCAAGCAGGCAATATTATCGAAGCCAATGCCAGTTTTGCCAACATGTTGGGCTATTCTTTAGACGAAATCACTACTCTCAATCTGATAGATTTCGATGCCCATTGGACAACTACCGAACTCGAACACAAGATTGAAACATCGACCTTTTGCACAAACATCTTTGAAACTCGCCATCGCCGCAAAGATGGGTCTATCTATCATGTTGAAATCAGCGCAAATGCAGTTGATTGGGATGGGCAACCCGTTCAACTATGTATTTGTCGAGATAGTAGCGATCGCAAACATACCGAAGAACTCCTTAGTCAATCAGAAGCTCGTTATCGCGGCATTGTCGAAGACCAAACCGAGCTGATCATGCGATTACAGCCTAATGGCATCCTTCTTTTTGCTAATGATGCTTTCTGCCGCTACTACGGTGTTGCTAAGGGAGATGTCATTGGGCATCGCTACCAATCTAGAATCTATCCGGAAGATCAAGCAGCTATTGATCGCTGCATGGCTGCATTAACACCAGAAAATCCAATTGGTATGGTTGAACACCGCGTTATTGCAAAGGGTAAAGTCCGCTGGATGCAGTGGGTCAACCGAGCCATTTATGATAATGATGGCAAGCTGGTAGAACTCCAGGCTGTGGGGCGCGACATTGATGATCGCAAACGGGCTGAACTCGCCCTTCAATACACGACCCAGCAACTGCAAACCTTTCTGGATCATGCTCCAACGATTATTAGTCTCTTTGATGCAGACGGGCGGTATTTGCAGGTTAATCCGGCTTTTGCCCGCCTTTTGGACATTCCTGTATCCAGGATAATTGGCCAAACTTTTGCAGATTTCTTGCCTGCATCTGTTGTCACCACCTTTCAATCTCGCATTCAGACGCTGATTGAAACCCGAAAGCCTCTGGAGGTCGAGGATGAGCTGATGATGAATGGCGATCGCCGCATCTTTCAATCATTGCTATTTCCGATCCTTGTCTCCCATGAACTACCCACCACATTTTGGGCGATCGCCACAGATATTACCGACCGCAAAGCGGTTGAGCGCATGAAAGACGAATTTATTTCTATCGTCAGCCATGAACTGCGAACCCCGCTAACGGCTATTCATGGGGCCTTGGGCCTATTGTCAGTAGGCATTTATGATCACAATCCTGAAAAAGCCAAACATATGCTCAACATTGCCGCCATCGACTGCGATCGACTAGTGCGACTGGTGAATGACATCCTGGCATTAGAGCGGCTGGAGTCAGGCCAGCAGCCGATGGAGAAAACCGCATGTGATGCGGCAAGTCTAATGTATCAGGCCATTGAGGGAATTCGGGCGATCGCCAATCAGTCTGACATCATCCTGGTGACACACCCTATCACGGCTCACATCTGGGCTAACCCGGATGCGATTTTGCAAACCCTGACCAACCTGCTCAGCAATGCGATCAAGTTTTCTCCCGCCCATTCTACAGTCACACTGACAGCAGAGCAGCAAGGGGACATAATCCAGTTTCAGGTAGGCGATCGCGGACGGGGTATTCCGACTGACAAACTCAAAACAATCTTTGAACGCTTTCAACAAGTCGATGTGTCTGACTCTCGACAAAAAGGCGGTACTGGGTTGGGGCTATCAATTTGTCAAAGCCTTGTTGCTCAACATGGAGGAATGATCTGGGTCGAAAGCGTCGTGGGAGAGGGCAGTACTTTCTATTTCACCATCCCCATTGCAGAGCTAGAGAACCCCTAATGGCCAGGGTTTTGGGTGTCCTCAAATTGGGCCAGCTCTCTCAGTTCTCTGGAGGCATTGAGACGCTCTTATCCCTCCAGGGATGACTCCTGACGAACGTGGATGCGATCGCCAATAATTTTGGCTAAACCCGGCACCGCCTTCTCTACATCGCCTTGGACAGACTTGCGAAACTGGTTGTAGGAGCTGCGGACAATGCCATTGTTTGACTTCTGAATTCTAGCGTCGGTGACATTGAGCAGCATGTCAGCCGTGCGCGAACAATTTTGAGTCAAGTGCTCAACTGGGTCGCCTGTGGCAATGCCTTCATTCCAGATTGGCTCAATGGCGGTCAGGGCGTCTGGCAATAAGCGGGCGATCGCCCCTGAAATATAACCGGGCTTAACACCCTTGACTGCACCATAAGCCGCTTTCAACCCCATGCCAGAAAGCCCACCTTTGGCGGCAACTTGCTCGTCGATCAGCTTGACAAAATCTGCCACAGCGCTAGCTTTTACATTTTTATCTTTAAGGCGATCGCGAAGTTCCATATCTGTTTTCCTGAGTGCTAAGTCATAGTATGAGTGACGACAACAAAACCGCCTAAACAGTTGCCTATCTTGTGTCCTAGAGTCGCTCGTTAGTTCCTTAAACCTTACGTTGGCGGTGGCACTGTTTCCGGAATAACGAACGATTCCAGCACTGCTGATGACCCAGGGGCGGAGTTGCGCCGTGACGGGTGAACCCATCAAAACAGGTGACGACGCAATTGGGGTTAAGTTTCAACGGCTACAGGGCTTGACTAGCCCGATCCCTTTTAACCTGCTATGTACATATAACAGCGTATGTGTAATAGCGTAGCCCCGCACGATGCTGCATTCGCCGCAGCCCAATGGCTCTGCTATGCTTTGCCAGCCCAGGCAATGCTGGGCGTAGGAAAAGAGGCGTGCTGACAGGTATGACCTCCTACAGACCGAGTTTCTTCATCCAGCACTTGAATCACCTGATTATAGATCGCGTCGGCCTCTGCGTATGAGTTGCCGATGCTGGTCAAGCCTAGCTTGCCAAATTCTGACAAACAGCCAATCAGATGGAAGGCCGTTCCGGTTTCTGTGGCGCTGTCAAAATGCAGCCGATGGTGGGCGATGATATCCATCAGATCGCTGGGCAAGAGGCCGCGATAAGACTCTTTTTGCAAGTTGTCGGAGGCCATATAGTACTTGGGGTTGCCTTCATTGTCATGAAACAGACCCGTTTCAGGTTCATAGCGTCCATTGGTGAGTAGCTTGAGCGTCATAAAGGGGTGGGTCGTGCCGCCCTTGCGTAGGTTAATCTCAATGGCTTGCAACGTCCAGGCATTTGCGCTGGTGTCAAGACCATCTGGATCGCGCACGGCAATAAAATCAACCCCAAACCGCTCTAGTGCCCCTTTTTGAGCGAGACTTTCCCCAATGCGCTGCCCCCATTCTTGCAGGGTGAGGCGATAGGCATCATCTGCGGGGAATTTGCAGCCCAGGAAGATTTGCCCATCTGGGCCACCCAAGATTTGATCATGGGTAGAGAGAATCTCGACCTCACCTGATGGTGTGATCCGGCCTTGGACGCTAGGCGATCGCTTTTCATGGCCTTCGACAAACGCCTCGGCGATCGCCCCCAGCTCATGAATGCGGCCTTTAAAGTTTTCCCAAGTCTCGCTAGGAGCCTGAAACCTCAGATGCTCAAAGCTACGATAGATGGCACCCACCCGTTGAGCATGAGACGCGTAGCCCGGTGCCACCGGTTCGAGGGCATCTAGATTGAGCAAGGCATTGCCCTCTCCTGAAAACCCTTCATTGAGCTTAATCACAATGCGCTGCAAATCAGGCTGTCGCTCCCATAGCTCAGCCGCAACCACAGCCAAATCTTCGGCATTCTGCACCAGCGCGCTGCCATTAGGGTGAGGCACGTTGCACGCTGCAAAAATTTCTCGGCTACCGGCCTTCGTGCCCCAATAGAGCAGATCTGGGTCTAGCCCCAGCAGTGGCACATTGAGCTGAATCGCCAGCTCGCGCTCTAGCGACGTGGAATTAAAACAGGTCATATACGACTGCCCCGGACGCATCGCCTGCCGGATGCGCTCAATCAGGCGAGGACGCTCTAAAATCTTTTGAGTCAGCGGTTTGAGTGATGAATCATAGGCGCACAGCAGCAATAGGCGATCGCGTGCATGAGAAAACGGCACCCCCGGCAGCAGTTGCAGATAATAATCGACCACCGACGGGTGAATGGGCTGTGAGGTGACGTAGATGATGCGGGTTCTGGGATTGCGTAGCCGAATCACCGAAAACAGCAGCCGCTCTTCATAATGATGAATGCCCTCGATTTTGCCCAACTCTCGCTGATCGAGACTGAGAGAGGGCACCACCAAGATGTCATAGGTGTTGCAATCAAATTCATCAATCGACTGCCAGCGATCGCGCAACTGAGTTTGCAGATGGTGGAAATGTTCAATACTTGGATTCACTAAACTGAGACTCCCTGACATCGACGGGGATGAAATAAGGTCATGCATGGTGATCAATCCTATCCAATGGGTGCTCAACTGGATCAATTCGCTGGGATTAATTCGCTGGATAACTTCGCTGGAATGACTGCAATTAAGTAGACTTAATCGGAATTAAGAAAAGCAATCAATTCTTGATCAGTTTTCAATTCAAATTAGATCAAATGCTTCAGTTCGAACCAGCTTCATCTATAACAGTCAAACATTACAGTCAAACATTACGGTTAGACGGGGCAGAGCATCAGCCTAAACAAAACCATCAGAACGCGATCGCCCGCTGAGCGAAACTCTTAGAGCCTGCTCTAGTAGGAAAATATCCTAGATTTCGGAGCACTAACGCCACGGCTATCAAATGGCTGATGATGCCGATCATCCAGTCAGAATGCGCTTTTCTTTACAGTAAACAAATGAATGTAAAATGATGGGTAATAACGAATTTTCTTAATGCTCAAGTGGATGCATACCAATATGGCGGGAGAGTTAGGCCGCTGATTACAACATCACGACTCATCTGCCTAATTCCTGAAACGATAGCGAATCCAAACAAGATAGCTGACTCGCGTTTCGAGGCTGGGGGGCGATCGCCGGTTTGCCATCTTCTATTAATGTTCCTGAATCCGTTCGTGCCCGAGAATAGTTAAGCCATCACCCGCTATTACCCGCCGCGATCACCAACCCCATACAGCAGCAGCATACCCAGGATGCCAGCAAACCCAATGTAATAGAACGAGGGGAGCAGAAGTCGCCGAATCAGTAACCCTTCTCGCCCCATCAGTCCGACGGTTGCGGCGGCAGCCACAATATTAGAAACACAGATCATGTTTCCGGCGGAGGCTCCGACACATTGCAGCGCCAAAATCAGCAGCGTAGACTGGTGCAATTGGTCGGCCACGCCAAACTGGAATAGCGAAAACATCATGTTGCTGACTGTGACACTGCCCGCGACAAATGCCCCTAGCAGGCCAATCACAGGGGCAACGATAATCCAGGCTGGCCCAGCGATCGCCGCCATACTATCTGCCAGCGTCAACGGCATACTCAAAAGACCATTGGCATTGGTGCCAGAGTTGATAAAAACCCGCGCCAGCAACACCGCTGCCCCTAGTGCCACCGTGACGTTGCGAATCACTGGAATTGCGTCTGAAATGGCCTGACGCAAATCTGATGGATTGAGACGGTGCATCCGGTAGGTAACTCCCACGACCACTAGCAAAATTGTTGGGGGTAGATACAGCGGTTGGGTTGTGGCGGTGAGCGTGGTTTCGAAAATGTTGGGCCAGGAAACCTGCAGCGATCGCAGCGTG
>CAZCXK010000117.1:0-15089 GCA_964502605.1 uncultured bacterium | reverse complement strand
AACAAGACCAGAACCATCTGCCCGATATCTATGAAGAACTGTCGATTCGATATCGTCAAGAGCCCTATCGACTCAAGCTGGCTTACATCAAAAAGCGCCTTCAGAATACGCTCGAACGCAGCCAACAACTCTACAATGGCGATTGCTTCCAAGATCAGCTGCCGGAAGTCAACCCGGCCTTGATTTATCGCTCAGGTCTAGATTTTTTAACGGAGCTGCGTTTGATTCAGCACAATCTAGAAGAAACTGGATTGACCTGTCAGGATCTAGATAATCTAATTTGCCAAGCTGAAATTTACGGGTTTAACCTGGCACATCTCGATATTCGGCAAGAAAGTTCGCGCCACTCCGATACCTTTCACGAAATCACCGAATATCTCCAGCTGTTGCCCAGCAGCTATAACGAAATGTCAGAAGGCGATCGCATCGACTGGTTGGTTTCAGAGCTACAGACGCGCCGTCCGCTGATTCCCAATGAGCTGCCGTTTTCTGAGAAGGTGTGTGAAACTATTAAGACGGTTCGTATGGTGCGGAAGCTGCATCAGGAGTTTGGCGCTGATATCTGCCAGACCTACATCATTAGCATGAGTCACAATGTCAGTGACCTGCTAGAGGTGCTGCTGCTGGCTAAAGAAGCGGGGCTCTATGATCCGGCGACTGGTGCTGGAAGCTTGCGCGTTGTGCCGCTGTTTGAAACTGTTGAAGATCTGTGTCGAGCTCCTGCTGTGATGAAGCAGCTCTTTGAGTTGCCACTCTATCGAGCCTATCTTGCTGGAGGCAGAGAAGCTCTGCAGGGAGGCTCGTTGGCATCTCCCTTAGTGCCCAATCTTCAGGAAGTGATGTTGGGCTATTCTGACAGCAATAAAGATTCGGGCTTCCTTAGCAGCAATTGGGAGATTCACAAGGCGCAACAGGCTCTGCAAAACACAGCTGAACCCTACGGGATTTCTCTCCGCATCTTTCATGGCCGAGGCGGCTCGGTGGGGCGGGGTGGGGGTCCTGCCTATGAAGCTATTTTGGCTCAACCCGGTCGCAGCATTGATGGGCGCATCAAGATTACAGAGCAAGGGGAAGTGCTAGCGTCGAAATATAATTTGCCAGAGTTGGCGCTATATAACTTAGAAACGGTGACAACTGCAGTGATGCAGGCCAGTTTGTTGCGTAATGGGTTTGATGATATTCAACCGTGGCACGAAATTATGGAGGAGCTCGCAACGCGATCGCGGACTCATTACCGGGCATTGATTTATGAACAGCCTGATTTTATTGATTTCTTTCATCAGGTCACTCCGATTGAAGAAATCAGTCAGCTTCAGATTAGTTCTCGTCCGGCTCGACGTCGCGGCGGCAAGCGAGAGCTCTCCAATCTTCGAGCCATTCCGTGGGTGTTTAGCTGGACGCAGACGCGATTTTTGTTGCCCTCATGGTATGGTGTCGGCACGGCAATGCACAATTTCTTGCAAGAAGAGCCCACTGAAAACCTGAAACTGCTGAGATATTTCTACTGCAAGTGGCCATTTTTCAGAATGGTGATTTCAAAAGTCGAAATGACGCTGGCTAAGGTTGATCTGCAAATTGCAAATCACTATGTACGAGAGCTGTCTCAGCCTGAAGATAGCGATCGCTTTGATCGGCTATTTGAGCAAATTGCTCATGAATATTACTTAACTCGTGATTTGGTGCTCACCTTGACTGGGCATCAAAAGCTGCTGGATGGCGATCCTGAGCTGCAGCGATCGGTGCAGTTACGCAATGGCACTATTGTTCCATTGGGAGTGCTGCAAGTGTCACTGCTCAAGCGCCTGCGTCAGCATAAAACCAGTGCGTCAACGGGCATCATTCGCTCTCGCTATAGTCGGGGAGAGCTGCTGCGAGGCGCACTCTTGACCATTAATGGCATTGCAGCGGGCATGCGCAACACGGGCTGACGGGTGAAGTGACTCATTGAATTTGGCTTTGAGCCGACTGGGTCGCAGAGGATGCTTGTTGAAGCTGCTCAAACAGGCAGGCGACTTTGGCTAAGTCTTTATCACCTGGCGCATGTTCTACCCCGCTGGAGAGGTCAAGGCCATGAGGCTGAATCACACGTAATGCGATCGCCACGTTGTCGGGGTTGAGTCCGCCTGCCAATAACCAAGGACGCCTGGGCCTGAAGTTTTGGAGGTTTGACCAGTCAAGCGTTTGACCTGTGCCGCCCAAGAGACTGGGGTGATAGGCATCAAGCAGCAGCGTATCCACTACCGCACTAAATCGGTCGGCCTCAGTCAGCGCTACTGCCAGTGCGGTTGCATCTCGAATGTGCAGGGCTTTAATCAGTTCCAGGTGAGGCCAGCGTTGCTTGAGTCGTCGGCAAAACTCAGGGGATTCGTGCCCATGGAGTTGAATGCCCGTGAGTGGGGCGATCGCCAGACTTGCTCCCAACGTTTCTAGCGAGGCATCGGCAAAGACGCCGATGCGATCAATTTTGTACTGGGCTGATAACGCCTGCGTGATTGTCAGAATGCGCTCAGGCGAGACGTAGCGCGGCGAAGTTGGCACACAGATAAAGCCCAAAGCCGTTGCTCCTAATTGGGCGATCGCATGAGCCTGATCGGGTTTTGTGATGCCACAAATTTTGATTCGCATGCTGTTTAGATTACTTAGATTTGTATCGATTTGCCGCTTTACTGTTAAATCTGACAAACAATCCGTAATTTAGCGCAAGTCGCTTCGTATAATCCGGATGATTTTGCAATCAATTTGCAATCAATCAGCTGCTTACTCGTAAGGAGATTGAACCTTGTTTAACATTCACATTTTTGCAGTTGCCCCGTCTACATCTAATTGGTCAATCAACGTCGCGATTATTATGGTGGCCTGCAACTTATTTGCGATAGCGGTAGGCTATTATGCCATCCAAAAGCGCGGCGTTGGGCCAGCCCTGCCTGTAGAGTTACCAGCAATGTTTACTGGGTTTGGCATTCCTGAGCTATTGGCCACTACGAGCTTTGGCCATGTTTTGGGAGCCGGGATCATTCTAGGACTTGCCAATGCTGGCCTCCTATAAGGGGTAGAGCATAGGGGCTAGAACATCGCCACCTGCCTTACGTTGACTTCGATCAATCCGTTGAAGTCAATCAAAAGAGGCACTTTTTTGCCTCTGGGTGGGTGGTGCAGCAGATGCGATCGCGCAGCAAAAAAACGATAATTCCTTAGGTAGTGTCCAGACTTAGCATTCTAGGGTCACAATAAAGTAGGAGTTTACTCCTATTTGTTGCTGCGGTTTAGGCAATTTACATGCAATCTGGCTGGCGTATTGGTTCTATTTGCGGTATTCCGCTCTATCTAGACTCATCCTGGTTCTTTATTCTGGCATTGGTCACAGCGGCCTATGGGTTGGGCTGGCAAGGTCAAAACTGGGGAACCGTTGCAGCGTGGGTCGCCGGTTTTGTGATGGCTTTGTTGCTGTTTGGCTCGGTGCTGCTGCATGAGTTGGGGCATAGCTTGGTTGCCCTATCGCAAGGCATCAGCGTTACCTCGATTACGCTGTTTTTGTTTGGTGGGGTAGCGTCCATTGATCAAGAATCTAAAACACCAGGGCAAGCCTTTCAAGTGGCGATCGCTGGGCCAGCAGTCAGTTTCTCACTCTTTGTCGTGCTGACCCTTGCCTATCAGTTTTTACCTTTCAACCCATTAGCGACTGAGATTATCCAAAATCTGGCGAATATTAATCTGATTTTGTCGCTCTTTAATATGATTCCGGGTTTACCTCTGGATGGAGGCCAAGTCCTCAAGGCAGGCATTTGGAAGGCGACGGGCAGTCGGATTCAAGGGGTGCGGTGGGCGGCTCGCATCGGGCAAATTCTCGGCTGGACTGCAATTATCGTCGGCGTCTCTCTTTATCTGATCTATTTTAGCTTTGGGCTCCTTTGGATTGCGCTTCTAGGGTGGTTTGGGGTTCGCAATGCGAGTGCCTACATCCGAGTGGCTGATCTCCAAGAAGCCTTGATGGATCTGAATGCGACAGATGCCATGACACGCGAGTTTCGTGTAGTTGATGCAGATTTGACCCTGAGCGATTTTACTGAACGCTATCTCTCAGATGAAGACACCTATGCCGTCTATTTTGCCTCATCAAATGGCCGCTATCGAGGCAAGGTGTCAGTCGGCAACTTTCAACTGATCGAGCGCAGCCAGTGGGATAAAGACACGCTCAATGACGTGATTCAACCGCTCGATCAAATTCCTACAGTTGGGGAATCGACTCCGCTCCGCGAGGTTATTGATCATCTCGAAGCCGAAGATTTGCGCCATATTACCGTGATATCCCCGGCAGACGCTGTTTCGGGCATTATCGATCGGGGTGATATTGTTCGAGCGATCGCCAAAAAGCTCAACGTAACAATTCCAGAGAGCCTGATCAAGCGCATCAAAGAAGAGGGAGCCTATCCTCCTGGGCTGCCACTTCACGACTTGGCGAAAGCATCCCAGTAAAGGATTGGCGCAGGAAAATAGAGTTCAGAAAGAAAAAAGCCAGCTATTGTGGAGGTCACGTCGCTGGCATGAAACGTCTAATTCTGGTAACTAAGATAATGGGGAAATCAAGGACTCCGATGTGACAGGCGCTACAATTAGCGTCTCAAATCTCCCTTGCTCTTATCGTTTGGCAAACCCTTGCCCTCGACTAGGGGACGTCACACACACACATTTCTCGAGTTGCGATCGCAGCTCATCATGATTCAGATTCTGACCGATCAGTACCAACTGGCTTTTGGGTGACCCCTTCCACTCTTCATCATCCAGGGTAAAGCGCTTACCGCTGAGGTGAAACACATGCCGCTTAGGGCTTTCATCAAACCACAAGATCCCCTTCGCTCGAAACACAGACGAGGGAAGCTGATGATCTAGAAAGTATTGAAACTTGCGAATTGATAGGGGCTGATCGCTTTCAAACGAAATTGATGTAAACCCATCATTTTCTAGATGGTGAGAATGATGGTGATGGTCATGATGGTGGTCATGATGGTCATGCTCATGCTCATGCGACTCGTGGTGATCGGTTTGGGCTTCAGCACTAAAATACTGATCAGACTCAAACAATCCCACACTCAAAATTAGCGGCAGAGGCACCTCAGCCTGGCGGGTTCGCAAGATGCGTGCGCCGTCTTTGATCTTATTAATACTAGTTTCGAGATATTCCAGCCTTGCTTCATCTACCAAATCAACCTTATTGAGCAAAATAATGTCGCCGTAGGCAATTTGGTTTTGAGCGGCCTGACTGTTGAATAAATCTAAGCTGTAATTTTCGGCATCGACTACTGTCACAATCGAATCAAGCCGGGTCAAATCACGTAGCTCTGTGCCCAGAAATGTGAGCGCAACCGGAAGCGGGTCAGCCAAGCCAGTTGTTTCAACGACGAGATAGTCGATGTTGTCTTGGCGCTCAAGCACCCGATAAACAGCCTCCATCAGGTCGTTGTTGATGGTGCAACAGATGCAGCCGTTATTAAGCTCCACCATATTGCTGTCATTCGAGGTGATCAGCAGCTCATTGTCAATCCCAATTTCGCCAAACTCATTCACCAATACTGCAGTTTTGAGCCCTTCTTGGTTGGTCAAAATATGGTTTAGAAGCGTTGTTTTGCCGCTGCCCAAAAAGCCTGTGATGATTGTCACTGGAAGACCATGCTTATGGTCATCCATTATTTCAGGGGGTTGAGGAGTCGCGGCTGATGTCATGACGCAATCTTTGAAACTATTGTGCTTTTTTAATTCTAGCGGGATGTTGTCAGTGAATGGCTCGACGCAGCTAAAGTTTTTTGTTGGCTCAGCCACTTAAAGTGTGCTGCGAATAGAGAAAGAGGGCGATCGCCTCTGTCAACTGCCCGTTCCAACTCAATCCATAAATTTTCTGAATCTCAACAGCTTCACCCAAAAACAGGTGCTATGATGAGCAACTAGGCTAGGGGTGCCTGTATATTTCAGGCTGAGAGAGTCCCTTAGAACCTGAGTCTGGTTAATACCAGCGGAGGGAAGCTGTTTATCTTGAGGAACTAAATATGCGAGCAGACTGGATCGCAGCACGACGTGGACACGCCAATGTGTCTCAAATGCATTATGCCCGCCAGGGCATGATTACTGAAGAGATGCAGTATGTGGCCCAACGGGAACATCTCCCAGCAGAGCTGATCCGCGAGGAAGTTGCCCGAGGTCGGATGATTATTCCGGCCAATATCAATCATGTCAATCTCGAGCCTATGTGCATCGGCATTGCGTCACGCTGCAAGGTCAATGCCAATATTGGCGCATCGCCCAACTCATCAGATCTGAGCGAAGAGGTAAATAAGCTGACGCTAGCTGTGAAATATGGGGCGGATACTGTCATGGATCTGTCAACCGGAGGCGGTGATTTAGACATGATTCGCACGGCTATTATTCATGCCTCACCCGTGCCCATTGGCACAGTTCCGGTGTACCAGGCTTTAGAGAGTGTTCATGGGAGTGTTGAAAATCTAACGCCTGACGATTTTCTGCACATCATCGAAAAACACGCTCAGCAAGGTGTGGATTATATGACAATCCATGCTGGAATTTTGATTGAGCATTTGCCTTTGGTGCGCGATCGCATCACGGGGATTGTCTCGCGCGGCGGTGGCATCTTGGCTCGATGGATGCTGCATCACCACAAGCAAAACCCACTTTATACACACTTTCATGACATCATCGAGATTTTTAAAAAATACGATGTTTCATTTAGCTTAGGCGACTCGCTACGTCCAGGCTGCCTGCACGATGCATCAGATTCTGCCCAGTTGGCTGAGTTAAAAACTCTGGGTCATCTGACCCGTAATGCCTGGGAACAGGATATTCAGGTTATGGTAGAAGGCCCCGGTCATGTGCCGATGGATCAAATCGAGTTCAACGTGCGAAAGCAAATGGAAGAGTGCTCAGAAGCGCCATTCTATGTGCTAGGTCCCTTGGTGACAGATATTGCTCCTGGCTATGACCACATTACGTCAGCAATTGGTGCGGCGATGGCCGGTTGGTATGGTACGGCCATGCTCTGTTATGTCACACCCAAAGAACATCTGGGGCTACCTGATGCTGAAGATGTGCGTAATGGCCTCATCGCCTACAAGATTGCCGCTCATGCGGCAGATGTGGCACGTCATCGTCTTGGGGCTCGCGATCGCGACGATGAGCTATCCACGGCTCGCTATAACTTTGACTGGAATCGCCAGTTTGAGCTATCGCTCGATCCAGAGCGTGCTAAGGAGTACCACGACGAAACGCTGCCTGCTGACATCTATAAGACGGCTGAGTTCTGCTCAATGTGTGGCCCGAAGTTTTGCCCCATGCAGACCAAGGTCGATGCCGATGCGCTGACTGAGCTAGAAAAGTTCTTAGCCCAAGAACCTGTGCCGCAACACTAGTCGCTGTCACGGTTCGCAATTAGCTAGCGCGTTGGCTGATTTAAATGGTCACGACTGATTCATCAGCCCGGGTCAGCTTGGGCCAATGCTTAAATTCAGCCTTGATTTCAAATTCATTAAGTTGGTCGTGGTTTGGCTAGGGGCAAGTATTTGTTTGCCCCTATCACTTTCTAGATATAAACAATCAGTCGCTAATCGGTTTGCATTCTAGAAGAACGCGGGCTGGTGGCGAATAAGACTCAAAAACTCTTCACGAGTCTTGTGATCTTCCTGAAAGACTCCAATCATGGCGCTAGTCACCGTCCATGACCCTGGCTTTTCGACGCCTCGCATCACCATACACATGTGGCTCGCTTCCAGGACTACAGCAACCCCTCGCGGCTCCAGAATCGTTTGGATGGCTTCGGCAATTTGCCGCGTCAGACGCTCTTGAACCTGTAAACGACGAGCATACATTTCAACAATGCGAGCTAATTTGCTGAGCCCAACCACACGTTCATTAGGGATATACGCCACATGAGCCCGACCCATGAAGGGCAGCATATGGTGCTCACAAAGGCTAAACACATTAATGTCTCGCACCAGCACCATCTCATTATGCCCCTCATCAAAGATGGCTCCATTGACTAGTTCTTCGAGAGACTGATGATATCCACTGGTTAAAAACTGCATGGCTTCGGCAACGCGCTTAGGGGTTTTGAGCAGCCCTTCACGCTCAGGATCTTCACCGACTCCCAAAAGTAAATCACGTACGGCATCCATCATTTGCTCAGGGCTGACATCTGGCTGTTGTGTACCAGATCCATTGCTCTCAGCCTTTCTAGACTTGCTCCGGTCAGGCTGTGAGGCAATGCGAGAATTCAAAGGATTCGTTTCATTGATCATACTAGGTTGACCAGTCAATGATTGGTTTGCGTTTGAAGAACTCTTAGACGAAGAACCGTTGGCAGAAATAGTCATAGTGAATGTGGAATAAAGACTCCAAGAAAACGAAAAATGAGAACGACAGCACCGGATGAAATGGGTAACATCAACTGGTGAAATGTGCCTGGACTAAGGGGTCGGTATTGCCTTAAAGTGAGCCGCCAGAAGGCACTAGCGTCAATTCTTCAATCACAGCACCAGATGGTAGCAATGCTGTATGAAGAATCGATTGAGCCACTGTGTCTGGGGTCAACATGTTCGAGCGGTTGAAGTCAGCTTGAACTGTGTCAGTATCCCAAAGGGGGGTATTGACTGCACCTGGATAAACGGTTACCACTCGAATGCCATTAGAACGCTCTTCGGCAGCAAGGGTTTTGGATAGTGCTACCAGTCCAGCTTTGCTGACGTTGTAGGCACCCCATCCGGGAAACGCCGAATGGGCAGCAATTGACGCAATGTTGATGATCATGCCCTCCTGGCGATCGCGCATTCCCGGCAAAACACCTTGAATACATTGAAAAACGCTAGTTAGGTTGAGAGACATCACATGCTGCCAATCGGCCAGTGATGTCTCATGCAGTTTGCCTGTATAGCCAATTCCGGCGTTGTTAATTAGAACATCAACAGCACCCACCGCATCAGCGATCGCCCGAATTTTGGAGCACACATCATTGACTTGTGCAAGATCCAGCGGAAATAGTTGAACATCGACTTCCACTTGGGCCATCTCTTGAGCCAGCTGCTGCAATTTATCTTGCGAACGGCTGACCAACACCAAATCGAATCCAGCCTGAGCGAAGGCAATAGCAGTGGCTTTGCCAATTCCACTACTTGCCCCTGTGATGATGGCACGACGATTAATTAAAGGGCTCATGAAAAATTCCAAACGTGACAGATTTCAACTCCAGCCGAGTCATAGAGCGAACAATCTCTCTCGCTGAGTGAGTTGACCATTCACGGACTAGCGAAAAGACTGTTCAAAATCTAAACCGGTAAATACAGGACGTATGAGGGAGGGATATATGTCTCTCCAGACAAGGCTCGTCAACTCAACTTGCATATGAAGCGCTCAAGACGACCACCTAGACTGTCTCATTGACGCATAACTAACTGTTGAACCAGACTCAACATGCATATTGCAGCCGAGGCGGCAGCCCATGCCGAGCGAGAATTGTTAACATTTGTTGCCTTAAAAATTATAGCATCGGGCTTCGAGTCATTCGCAATCATCCTTGAAGCAGAATTGTTGGAAACGATTGAAATCAGTCGATGAGCGCTCACCCTGTCAAACCCCATAAACCCAGTGCAGATGTTGCCAATGCATCGCTGAGCTAGGGGTTGCCTGTTTCGGTAAATTGCCCAATACCCCTAAATTTTTGATAGCGCAGCTCTCGACGTTGGGATGCTGTCATTTGGTTAAGCTCAGCCAAGTTGTGTAGCAGAGCTACTTTTAAGATCTCTGCTGCCTTGAGGGGTTCGGCATGAGCCCCACTGAGGGGTTCAGGAATGATCTGATCGACAATGCCCAGGTGCTTTAAGTCGGTAGCCGTAATTTTCAGGGCTTCTGCTGCTTGGGGTGCTTTGCTGGTATCTCGCCATAAAATTGATGCGCAGGCTTCCGGGGGAGCCACCGTATAAACCGAATGCTCAAACATCAGCAGGCGATCGCCCACCCCAATGCCCAGTGCCCCACCCGAGCCGCCTTCACCAATCACAGTACAAATGATCGGTACCTCCAAGCGGAACATCTCTCTCAGGTTGTAGGCGATCGCTTCTCCTTGCCCTAACCGCTCAGCTTCAGCCCCCGCCCAAGCTGCTGGCGTATCGATAAACGTGAGAATGGGCATACCAAAGCGATTGGCGTGATTCATCATGCGCATGGCTTTACGATAGCCGCCGGGTGAGGCCATGCCAAAATTGCGAGTGATATTGTCTTTGGTGTCGCGTCCTTTTTGTTGCCCTAGCATCACTACAGGTCTACTGTCAAGTCTGGCAATACCACCCACAATCGCCGGATCATCTAATCCAGTGTTGCGATCGCCATGCAACTCAATCCATTCATCGCTGATGGCCTGAATATAGTCCAACGTGCTAGGCCGACGAGGATGGCGAGCCACTTGTAGCTGTTGAGCTGGCGACAAGCTGCTAAAGATTTCTTGCCGTAGCTGAGTTGCCCGTGCCTCAAGCTGCCGAATCTGCTCCGTCACATCGACTTCATTTTCGCTGGCTAAGTCTCGAATTTGCTGAATTCGAGACTCTAACTCAACCAGAGGTTTTTCAAAATCGAGGAGAATCGGTCTGCGTTCTTTCGTTGCCATAAGTCAGCCCGAAGGGTCACATTAATAGTGTGAGCGGTGAGACGTTACTGTGAGATATTTTGGCAGGCGGCGTCTAGTCAGGCTTGATAGGGCGACAGAACAGATCCGCCTAATCTCCGCTTCATTGCCGCCTAGTCTTATACATTACTCTACAAGGCTACACTTCGTTGCAGGGCATCCCAAACCGCAACATGTCTATGCCGACCAATCGCGGGGCAAGAATCCATCCAGCTCAGCTAGAGTGTAGAGCGGTCGAGCCTTAACTTCTTCATAAATCCGCCCGATATATTCTCCGAGAATGCCAATGCTAATGAGCTGCACCGCTCCTAAAAAGAGAATTGTCATGATGATTGTGGTGTATCCCGTAATAGGCGAATCAGGCTGAAATAAGCGCCAATAAATTACCAGCACCATCATCATCAGGGCGATCGCCGCTGAGAGTAGCCCGATATACGTCGCCATGCGGAGGGGCACTTTAGAGAAGGACACAAGACTATCGATGGCCAGCGCCAACGATTTCCCAAAGGTATATTTTACCGATCCGGCATGGCGCGGGGGGCGCACATAGGTGACTGCGGTTTGCCGAAAGCCCACCCAAGCCCGGAGGCCGCGCATGTAGCGGTTGCGCTCTGGCATGGCATTCAGGGCATCTACGACCTGCCGATCCATCAGGCAAAAATCTCCAGTATCTGTGGGAATATCGACATCAGCAAGGCGCTGCAACAGACGATAAAACACATGTGCCATTAGTCGTTTGGTTGGAGAATCATGCTGGCGCGCTATCCGGCGGGCATAAACGACCTGATAGCCCTGACGCCACTGGTCTATCAGTTCAGGAATCAGCTCTGGCGGGTCTTGCAAATCAGCATCTAGAACGATAGCCAGGTCTCCACGCACAAAGTTTAGCCCTGCTGTGACTGCAATCTGATGACCAAAATTGCGGGCAAGGCTGAGATAACATACGCGGTGATCTTGGTCTCGCAGACTTCGAATCAGGCTGAGGGAGCGATCGCCACTGCCATCGTCAACAAAGATAAATTCGATAGACCCATGCAGCATATTCGCCACTGCGCTGAGGCGGCGATGTAGCTCTGGGAGGTTCTCTTCTTCGTTATAAACCGGAACCACAACCGAAACGAGTACGTTGTCTATTGGCCTAGTCATAGGCTCTAGTCTTGGGTCTGGCGCTGCCAGCGCGTTAGGAGGGGAGCCGCATTTAGTAAGGTTTGCGTATAGGGATGCTGAGGGTTTGAGAAGAGTTCGGCGGTTGGCCCCAATTCGACAATCTGTCCTGCCTGCATGACGGCAATGCGATCGCAGAAAAAGCGTGCAACCCACAGGTCATGAGTAATAAACAGATACGTCAGGTCAAACTCTTGCTTCAGCTCAAGCATCAGCTCAAGCACCTGCGCCTGAATGCTCGCATCTAACATGCTCACGGGTTCATCACAGATGAGCAGCTTGGGTCGCGTAATTAAGGCACGGGCGATCGCCACTCGCTGTTGCTGTCCCCCAGACAGCTCATTTGGATAGCGCCCATAAATGCTATCGGCTGGAGTCAGCCCTACCCGCTCTAGCATCGCTAACACCCGCATCTTAGCCCCAGCGCCAGATGCCAGCTGGTGAATGTAAAGCGGATCCGCAACTAACTGGCCGACGGTCATCAGCGGATTGAGGCAGGCATGGGGATCTTGAAAAATCATCTGCAATTGCCGCCGCTGGTGACGCATGGCGGCAGGCGAGAGGGCTGTCAGGTCTTGATGCAGAAATTCTACTGACCCAGCTGTCGAACGCACAAGCTGTAGAATCGCACGCGACAGGGTGCTTTTGCCACAGCCCGATTCACCCACTAGCCCTAGCACTTCTCCAGGATAGAGGTCGAGGCTAACGTCATCCACGGCTTTGACGGTCAGATCTTGATCTGGAAAGAATAATCGGGCAATCAGGTTTCGTTCGAGGGTGTAGTAAAGCTTGAGATGCTGGATCTTGAGGAGTGGCTCCAGACTCGACGGGGAATCTTTGAGGCTTGAAGCCGATGAGTTTCGAATGGGTGAGACTGGAGTGGGTAAGTCTGAGGCAGAAGCATCCAGGAACGACGAGGCCAATTCTCGATCAGCTCCATGCTGGAGATGCAGAGCGGCAGCCAGCAGCGATCGCGTGTATGAATGCTGAGGATGCCGGAGCACAGAGTCTACAGAGCCCAGCTCAACGAGTTGACCTGCATACATGACGGCAATGCGATCGCAATATTCGGCAACCAACGTCAAATCGTGAGAAATCAGCAACAACGCCATCTGGCGATCGCGACAGAGCCGGGTCAGCTCTCGCAAAATCTGTGCAGAGACTGTGACATCCAGGCTGGTCGTGGGCTCATCGGCCACAATCAGTTTGGGATTTAACAGCAAGGCCAGCGCGATCGCCACCCGCTGCCGCATTCCGCCGCTAAACTCATGGGGGTATTGCTCCCAGCGGCTAGCCGGAATATTGACCGCCTCCAATGCCGCGATGGCTCTCTGTTTTGCGGCTCGGCGCGATAAATGAGGTTCATGGGCTAGCAAGGTTTCCAGACAATGATCGCCAATGGTCATCAGGGGGTCAAGCCGCGTCATTGGGTCTTGAAAAATCAGGGCGATCGCCTCGCCGCGAAATCGCCGCAGATCGTCTAAAGCCAACTCAAAAATCGACTGCCCCCCAAACATGACCCGACCTTCAACCGAAGTTGAGGGTGGCAACAGCCGCATGGCTGCCCGTCCCAACGTCGATTTACCGCAGCCAGATTCGCCCACCAGTCCCAGCCGTTCACCGGGCATAAGCGTCAACGACACATCATCGACAACCCATCTCGATGGCATTTCAGCCTCTGACGTTGGATCAGCATTAGGGCGATCGCCCCGTTGAGGGTAAGCAACCCGCAAGTGGTCAATTTGAAATAGCGCCTCGCTCATATCAGATGGGTATCCTCTCGGTTGCTTCGGTTTGGGCTCTAGGTGCTCTCTGGGCTTGACTGGAATTCCAGGCTGATGTGGCCTTTGCCGATATCGCTGATACTATCGGCCTTTGCCGATATCGCTGATATTATATGGGGTGATCTCACCGTCCGAGTAAAATTGGTCACCCAATTCGGGAACCTCAGGGGCGATCGCCATCAAAACCATCCTGATCAGGGACATATTTTCTGAAGAGTTAGGCACATGAATCTATCGATAGTTTGCATCAAGGGCTGCATCATAGAGTCGCTTCAGATTTGCCAAAGCCGCAGGCAACATTCCTAACTTTTGCTCGAGACCACGTCTATGAAGCCTAAACCCCGAATTTCGCTCATTTCCCTCTTCTCATCGCTGCTAGTTGCGGCTCTAGCAGCAGAGGTGCGCTTTAGAATCAAAGGCAAAGAATCGCTCCTCATTGTCGGAATTGGCATCTTAACGGCAGTTGCATTTCTAGTCATACCCAACGTTTCCATCGCCTCGTTGCCTCAAAGCGCGCCCACAGACATCACTCAGGTGGCGATCGCCCAGGCGTCTATTGTTCCATGGCTATTAACAGAACACGCTGATACCCTAGAGCAATTCATTGAGCACAGTGTCACAACGAGCGAAACCTTGCAAGACTGGCTGCAGTCAACGCTCAATCAAAAATTTGACCCTGCCATCAATCTGCTCAAAATTCTCAGCATCGAGGTCATTGTTCTTCTACCCGTCATCATCGGGTTGCTGGCATTCATAATTCGTCGCAATCGCGCCCAAACCATCAGTGCAGACATCAAAGAACAGGTGCAAAATGCTCACTATCAAATCAGTCAAAATTTAACTCATCTGCATAACCAGTCACTCAATCTTAAAACCGACCTCGAACATTTAAAGATTGAGCTGTTACATCGCACACCTCAAATCACCCTCGAAGTTCTAGAAAAGAATCAGATTACTCACAATATTCCTCATCTAAATTCAGCATTACCACCACTTGAGTTGCCCGAATCAGTCTGCTCAGATAGAACTTCAAGCCTTGAGTCGCAGGCAGAATCACAACCCGATCTCGGTTCAGAATCTGCTCTCCCATTAGCCTCTCCACTAGAGCTATCAGAGTCAGCAGCTAGCTGCATTCGTAAAGGCAACTTCCTATTCTTACGACATTGCTATACCGATGCAATTTCCTGGTATGAAAAAGCAATTGAGCTTGACTCTAAATCCTATCTGGCCTGGTTTAGCAAAGGATTTGCCCTAGCTCAGCTATATCAATATGCTGATGCATTAATTGCCTACGATCGCACCATCGAACTTAAGCCCGATTATCATTTGGTTTGGTACAACCGAGGTAAAGTTTTAGAAGATAGCCAACAGTTTGGGGAAGCTTTAGCCTCATATCAAAAAGCATTAGAACTTAAGCCAAACCCCTCAAAGACGTCTCTATAATTGCCATAAACGAATTGCCGTAAACG
>CAZCXK010000116.1:0-15145 GCA_964502605.1 uncultured bacterium | reverse complement strand
CCTCCTGTTTTAACTGCGTGTCGTGTAACAGGGGGAAGTCCCCCGAGAGAGGCTGAGACCATAGACAAGAGATATGTATACACAGCAGCTCAGAGATGAGAATCGACCAGTATCATGTTCGAAACAGCCGTCTCGCCATGCAAGACTGGGATCAAGAAGGAATTGCTATTAAGAATCGTTTCGATTGAGCCATTGGCTCAGAGTAGCTCAATTGGGCTCAATAGTTGGCTGGCTCTGCCATAAGGCGATCGCCTTTGCCCCACAGCTCAGCAGAATCTGGCCTGGGGCGATCGCTCACAATCGTGACATCTCTGAGACAATCAAGACAACTAAACCATCAATCCTTTAGCCTAAATATACTTACTCATTGAGCCTACACATGCTCAGTACACGGGAGATCGCTCTATGAAATTGGCTTACTGGATGTATGCAGGGCCAGCCCACATTGGCACCTTGCGCGTCGCCAGTTCCTTTAAGAATGTCCACGCAATTATGCATGCTCCACTTGGGGATGACTACTTTAACGTCATGCGCTCCATGCTAGAGCGAGAACGCAACTATACTCCGGTCACCGCCAGCATCGTCGATCGCAACGTTTTAGCACGGGGCTCCCAAGAAAAAGTCGTCGATAATATTGTTCGCAAAGACAAAGAAGAAACCCCTGATCTGATTGTCTTGACGCCGACCTGCACTTCTAGCATCTTGCAAGAAGACTTGCAAAACTTTGTTGATCGCGCCCAGATTGATGCCCAGGGCGACGTGATGCTGGCAGATGTCAATCACTATCGCGTCAACGAGCTGCAAGCTGCCGATCGCACCCTCAGCCAGATTGTGCAGTTTTATCTCGAAAAAGCTCGCCGAATAGAAGATGTATCCGATGTTAAAACTGAAAAACCATCGGTCAACATTATCGGCATGACCACGTTAGGGTTTCATAATCAGCACGATTGCACGGAGCTAAAGCGCCTGATGGCCGACTTGGGCATTGAGGTTAATGCGGTTATCCCAGAAGGAGCCACCGTTCATCAGCTGAAGCAGCTACCGCGTGCCTGGTTTAACCTGGTGCCTTATCGAGAAATTGGCCTGATGTCTGCCAGCTATCTCCAGAAAGAATTTGGCATGCCATATATTGACATCAGCCCCATGGGAGTCGTCGAAACGGCGCGATGCATTCGTGCGATGCAAGCCATCATTAATGACCAGATTGCCGAACGTGGCTCCGAGCTGGGTATCAGTCCTGTCAACTACGACGCGTATATCGACAACCAAACGCTGCATGTGTCTCAAGCGGCGTGGTTTTCTCGCTCAATCGACTGCCAAAACCTGACCGGCAAGAAGGCGGTCGTGTTTGGTGACAACACCCATGCGGCAGCCATTACCAAAATCTTGGCGCGCGAAATGGGCATCCATGTCGTGCTAGCGGGCACCTACTGCAAATATGATGCCGACTGGTTTAGAGAACAAGTCGATGGCTATTGCGATGACGTGCTCATTAGTGACGATAACGGGGCTATTGGTGATGCGATCGCCCGCATTGAGCCTGCTGCTATCTTTGGCACTCAAATGGAGCGCCATGTCGGCAAACGGCTCAACATCCCCTGCGGCGTCATTGCCGCTCCGATTCACATCCAAAACTTCCCGATTGGGTATAAGCCCTTTTTAGGCTATGAAGGCACCAATCAAATCGCGGATTTGATCTATAACTCCTTCACCCTGGGCATGGAAGACCATCTGCTTGAAATTTTTGGTGGACACGACACCAAAGACGTGATCACCAAAGCCATTTCTGCCGACTCTGATCTCAACTGGAGCAAAGATGGTCAAGCAGAACTTAATCGCATTCCAGGATTTGTGCGGGGTAAGGTCAAGCGGAATACCGAAAAGTTTGCGCGCGATCGCGGTATTTCTGAGATTACGGCTGAGGTGCTTTACGCTGCTAAAGAAGCAGTGGGTGCCTGAGACTCATTGATTGTAATAGGGTCATATCATGGTTATGATCCTACCTATTATTGGCGTCAACATGGCGATCGCCTCTATTCAAAATCTCAAAGCGCACCCTTACACCTTCTATCAAGCGCTTGATTTCGTCATTGTTGACGTCATGGTTAGAGTGTTGCCAGATGCCAACGGCTTGGGAAACCTGTCATTTTTATGGCTAAATCGCTTGTGCGGGGACGCACTAATGATAGACGCACAAATTCGCATAAATAATAGATACCTGGTCTTAGCTATTAAGGCGATCGCCCTTGGCTTTGAGTTTCAACATTTTCAGAAAAACTTGCCAGTTGATGGCTTTTTGCCGCATGCGTTGTTTAAGCTCGTATGAGGCAGCAGTCAAGCCTCCATCGGCCCCATCAATAAAGTGAACCTGTCGCCCATTGCGTTCAAACACCAGACAGGTCATCAGCACCCGGTCAGAAATATGCAGGCCATACACCAGCTCTCCCAACCGATAGCGTGCGTCTAGATATTGGCTCAATCGCTGACTCTGTGACGGATCGCCAGAAATAATCATTCGCAGCGTATCGTCAAATTTTTGATAGTCAGTCGCCGCTACAACGCATTTAGGATAAGCTCCCCAATCCGTCCCACCTAATACCAACTTAAACCGCATAAGCAACGCTCCAAGAGCATTCTCCAGCCAAATTTTGCCAAGATAGGCAATGCGCTGCCAAACGCCTTGGGGAAACGTGCGAACTCTCACTTCTGCTGAGAGCTTTTTGACATTAAACGTGAGCTGTAGATGCTGGCTTGCCAGAGGATGAGATCTTTCGCTGGGACCATAAATCTGTTGAATGGTGCCTAGAATCTCTCGATAAATTTCATCGCTGCGGGTGCTCGATTGGGCGATCGCCAGAATATGAAGACTGACAACTTCCTCATGAGATGCTGGAATATCTTGCCAGCGACATTCTAAGCCTGAGAAATCGGCCTTTGGCAAGGAATGCCGCCTGATTGGAACCACATCGGGAATGCTATATTCTTTGACTATTTCGGTGGCGTAGGTCAGCCCACCCCCGCTAAACATCGCCTGGTAGTAGTGATCAGAAATTTTGAGCTTCGCAATTTTCAGCGCATAGCCCTTATCTAGAACCATAGCCACCGGAACAATGCCAATCCTGAGTTTGAGGCCAAATCTAGACCATGCTAAATACTGATTGGCAAGCAGCGCTTCCCGTGCCGCGCTAAACAGTGCCGGGGGAATTAAAATCGAGGCACCATCTCCGCCAAACACAAACGGCAGTTCAATGTTCCGTGCCAGGTTGAGCATCGACACAATTGAACAGGCTCCCAGCATATTGATATCTTTATATCGTCCTGCGGCGATCGCTCCGGTCGAGTCTACAACGTCAGTAATGACGATGTACCAACTGTTTGGGACTGCAACAAAGCTATGCGGATCTGTAATTTCGATCAGCGCTTTCAGCGGTTTGAGTCGGGCATAAAAATTAGGAGTCAGCATCTTAGGGCTACCTGATCAGCAGGCGGTTGGATAAGAAATGCGTCTCTGCAGGCAACCCTGAACCGTTAATCGTTAACCATCACATCTCAACTGAATGGATCACCTCTCAACCTAGAGTTCCCAGACAGGGAACTATCTGCACTAAAACGAGTGACCAATTCAAACATGCTTGTAGGCAAACCATTCTTCCGATTGAACTTAGTCTTCATTATAAGTTCATCTCCGTGAGATAGGTGTTTCGGCTCATACTCATGCATTACTGAGAAAAGAGACCGGCGGTTGGTGCTTGAATCGAGTGATCCACACAATGCTGGATCAGTTGACCTGTCATGTCTTGACCGATCAAGTTTAGATTGCATTAGCATCTAAATAGTTACCGTCTTGAAGACGGTTGCACTCTGTTTGCAGTGATCCCAACAAAATACACTGACAAAACTTAGCTCCAGAAAATTTAGCCCCTGAGAAGCACATCTCTCACTCAGGAATAATTCAGCAAAATTTCATATGAACTGAAGACTCTGCCAGTATAGTCTCTTTACTAATCTTGTTATTCAGTAATGCGGAGTACGGTCTGTGCCGACTGGTTTTCCAGATCTGAAGACGCTTAAGGCGATGCTAAAGCAGCATCTGCATGACCAATGGGGAGACACGAAGACCTGTGAGCTTGAGCTATTTGCCCATGGGGAAGCCAATGTTATTTTTCGGCTAAATGGTTCAGAACTGGTACGCGTGGCGGTCAATACGCCTAATCAGCGCTTTGGCGGCAACTTTAGCCGGATTACCCAGTTTGAACAAGCCATTCTCATTTACTTAAAGGGAACTGGCATTGGCCATGAGCTGCATCAGGCTGTGCCAGAGCCGATCGGAGAGTTTCCATATACATATTTGATTACCAACTATTTAGAAGGGCGATCGCTTAACTATGGGCGATCGCACCTGCAAAAAGCTGCTGAAACGCTAGCAACATTGCATCGGCTTTCATTGTCACCTGACTATGACATTGAGCGTTTGATTCCTCCAGTGCAAACGATTGAGCAGCCGTTGACCCTGTTCTATCATGAGTCAAAGCGCTATGCTCAGCCTTATTTAGAATCGCCAGATGCCGATCCTGATATTGTCGAAATGCTGCAGTCTGTTTTATCTAAAGCCAAGGCAAGAATGCGGCATGAGCACCTGCTAGCCGACTATCCACATATGTGTTTGGTGCATAGTGATCATACCTTTGAAAACTGGGTGATCAACGACCACAGCGCTTACTTGGTTGATTGGGAATGGGCAGAAATCGGCTCACCTGCAGGTGATTTGGGGCACTTTCTTTCTCCAGTCACTATCCACCGCTACCATGGATATTCTTTGCCAGTGGGCGATCGCGCCTTCTTTCTTGACTGCTATTACAATGCATTAGAGAATCAGCCCTTAGCAACTGCAATTAAGCACCATTTTTCCGCCTTTGGCGTCTACCCGGCGGTGCGATCGTTCTGTTGGACTGCAGGCTATTGGATCACGGCGAACCTCTGGTATGCCCATGAAGATAGCCCCAACGCTGTTGACCGCATGGCGCGTCTCCAGCGGACGCGTGCTGAGTTTGCGCTGATCTGGCAGGATGTGATGGCATGGCTAGAGGAGGACGTTTGAACGCAAAGCCTATTTTGAGATTGGCTCAGACGCATCAAGAGTTGCCGAGTTGGGTGCGTGCCTATTTGCTGCTGTTGCCCGCTGTAGGGGTGATCGTTCTGCTGTTTGGCGGCGGATTGGTGTTAGCGCTTCTCCAAAGCGTCGGCCTGATTGGCGTTTTAGGAGACACGCAGTTTACCCTTGATGCCTACCGAGATGCGTTGATGAATCCAGAATTTGGGCGATCGCTGGGGTTGAGCCTTTACATTGCTCTAGTTGCAACGGGAGTGTCTACCATTTTGAGTATTGGGCTAGCTCTGCTGCTGCGGTCGGCAGGGCGATGGGCCAGCGTGGCCTGTCAGATTACGCTGCCGATTCCTCATCTGGTTGGGGTGGCCGGAATATTGCTGCTGCTGGCTCCTAGCGGCTGGCTGGCGCGGGGGCTCTATGCCTTCGGATGGATTCAGTCCGATCAAGATGTGCCGCTATTGGTAAATGATCCGGCCAATGTTGGCGTTTTAATTCATTTTCTATGGAAAGAAATCCCCTTCATGACACTGATTCTGTTAGCGGTGCTGCGAGGGATGAACCCCAACTATGAAATTCAAGCGAGAGCGTTGGGAGCGAGCCCCTGGAAATGCTTCTGGACTGTGACATTGCCGCTGATGAAGCCCGGAATTTTGTCGTCGAGTTTACTGGTATTTGGGTTTATTTTTTCCTCGTTTGAAGTCCCGTTTCTGCTAGGGGCGACGCGACCTCAAACCCTGCCTGTTCTGGTCTATCGCGCCTTTACAGATACGGATCTGACCCGTCGTCCGGAAGCCGTGGCCTTGGGGCTGCTACTGTCTTGTATTTCAATTGGGGTGATTGGGCTATATCTCTGGCTCACGTCTAACCGCCGTTCAGGAGCATCGGCCCCATGAATTTAATGCGAATGAACCTGCTTATAAGACCCCGAATGCTGCAAAATATGGTGGTTCTGTTGATCATTGCAGTGTTATTCTTGCCGTTTGTGCCGTTATTAATCTGGTCGCTGGCGCAAGGGTGGTACTTTCCGCAGCTTTTGCCGGATCAGTGGACGCTGAGCCACTGGCAGCACCTGATCGCTCCCACGTCCAAAATTGGTGAGGGTTTGATGCAAAGTCTGGCGATCGCCCTGATCACGACGATGCTATCTCTTTTGGTTGGTCTGCCAGCAGGACGAGCCCTGGGGCTGATGACTTTTCCGGGGAAGGCCATGCTCAAGCTGGTGTTGCTCACTCCGGTGATTGTGTCGCCGTTGGCAACGTTGATGGGAATTCAGTTTGTGCTGATTCGCGTTGGGCTGAGCGGCACATTATTCGGCGTAATTCTTGTCCACTTGATGCCCACTATTCCCTATATGACTCTGGTGTTGGCCAGCGTATTTGCAAATTTTGACACCGGATATGAAATCCAAGCGCGATCGCTGGGTGCCTCATCTCTGCAGGTGTTCCAGCAGATTACGGTGCCGATCATTTCTCCCGGGGTAATGGTAGGAGCCCTATTTGCTTTCTTGATTTCCTGGCACGAATTTTTGCTCACTTTTTTTGTTGGCAGTGGGCGCGTGTTTACCTTGCCAATGGTGCTCTTTACGCTGTTGCAAGGGGGCAACAATGGCCTCACGGCTGCAGTCGCTGTTACATCGATTATCCCAGGGTTGGTATTTCTGGCGATCGCCAGTCAAGCTCTGCAAAACGACACGGCCTTAGGAGGTTTAGGAGATGTTTGACCTCTCTAGAATGATTGAGGAACCCCTCTAAATAAGCTGCTCTATCTATCTACCCGTCTACTTTTTTACGCTCGTCTGACCTTATGGCTCACCTGATCCTTCAAACCTTGACGAAATCCTTTCACTCGCTGCGGGCTGTTCACGATCTTTGGTTAGAGGTCGAAGCCGGTGAAATTGTGGCGCTGCTGGGGCCATCTGGCTGCGGCAAGTCAACCACATTGCAGATGATTGCGGGTGTGTTGCAGCCCGATATGGGACGCATCTACCTCGACGGTCGCGTGCTAAATCGGGTGCCTCCTGAGAAGCGAGACATTGCGCTGGTCTTGCAGCGAGGGCTGCTGTTTCCCCACTTAACCGTGGGCGAAAATGTGGCCTTTGGTCTGAAGATGCGAAGGGTCAATCGGGTCGATCGAGAGCAGCAGGCGATCGCCATGTTGAAACAGGTACAGCTCGAAGGGTTTGGCGATCGTAAACCCTCAGAACTTTCAGGAGGGCAGTCGCAACGGGTGGCAGTCGCACGCGCCTTGGTCATTCGCCCAAAACTGCTGCTGCTCGATGAACCACTGTCAGCCCTAGATGCTAACCTGCGCGAAGACATGCAAGAGCTGATACTCAAGTTGCAGGCTAAAACAGGCGTAACGATGATGCTAGTCACCCACGACCAGTCTGAGGCGGTTGTCATGTCCCATCGCATTGCCCTGATGGTAGATGGTTGTTTACGCCAGGTGGCCACTCCCGAACAGCTCTACCATCATCCCCACGATGAAGTCACAGCTCGATTTATGGGAGGGGTTAATTTCTTTGCCGCTCTAGCTCAAGGATATCAGTGGCGCTTGCCCAATGGATTTGTTTTGATGAGCCACCAAGCCAAAGACGGGAAAATTCAGGCCACCATCCGTCCAGAACAGATCCAGGTATTTACCGAACTATCATCTGATAGCAATATGCTACCCGCGACGATTACGCATCATCGATTTACTGGAACCCAGCGCCGTCTGACACTGCGCACAATGTCTGATCTGGTTTTGCAGGCATGGGTGCCGCCTGCTCAAAATGTTGCCATTGATCAATCGGTATGGGTTCGACTGCCACCGGAAGCCCTCTGGTGTTTTCCATCAGATGCCTCCATACCGCAGCCTGAACCTGTTTTGTGACAAATTCAGGCTATATCAACGCTCGTGATCATCTGCTACCCTCTGTCTTCAGAATCTATCCTGTCTCAATCTACCTACTCCCTGACTGATGAACTACTCCAACCTATTCAACCTCCCATCCGCGCTGTCCCGTCGTCGGTTTCTCATCCTCTCTGCTGGGACCTGTGTTGCAACCCTGGCAACTAATTGTGCCCCGAGTCAAAATTCGGTACCTTCGTCAGACCTAGATTTGTCAACCGCGTCCTGGGATGACATTGTCGCCGCCGCCAGTGGCACTACAGTCAACTGGGCTATGTGGGGCGGCAGCGACCAGATTAATACCTATGCCGATCAGTGGGTGGCTCAACAGCTTACTGAACAATACAACGTCACCCTTAATCGCATACCCATCAACGATACGGTGGAAGCTGTCAACAAGGTCGTTGGAGAGGTGCAGGCAGGTCTGACTCAAGGGGGCAGCATCGACCTGATCTGGATTAATGGCGAAAACTTTCGCACGATGAAACAGGGCAATTTACTGTATGGCCCCTTTACTGACAAACTGCCTGCCATGGAATATTACGATGCTCAAAATCCAGCGTTGACCTCTGATTTTGGGCTGACGATCGATGGCTATGAAGCACCCTACACGCACAACTACTATGTGATGGCCTATGATGCAGCTAAAAGCGATCGCCCCCCGATGGATCATCAGGATCTACTAGCTTGGGCCAAGGCAAACCCTGGTCGCTTTACCTATGTAGCGCCCCCAGCCTTTGATGGCAGTCGTTTTCTGCTGACGATGCTGTATGCCACCACGGGCGGCTATGAGCACTATGTGAGCGCAGACTTTGATCAGGCTCTCTGGAATCAAAATGTAGACACGGTGTTTGCCTATTTAAATGAGCTGAAACCCTACCTCTGGCGAGAAGGGAATGCCTATCCACCGACGATCACGCGACTCTCAGAACTGATGGCCAATGGCGAAATTTGGCTGATGCCAGCCTTCGTTGGCACCGTCGCAGAAGGATTGGCCAATCAGCAGTTGCCAGCGACGACTCAAGCCTATGCGATGCCCGGTATTTCATTGAGCGATGCCTCGTTTACAGCAATTCCTGTTAATGCCAGCAATCCCGCTGGGGGCATGGTGCTGGCCAATCTGTTAGCGAGTCCTGAGGCTCAGCTAGAAAAGTTTAAGCCGAGTGTCTGGGGGTCGCAGTCGTTGATTGATGTCGAAATACTGCCGCCTGACCAGAAACAAGGCTTTGTCGAGGTGGAGAAAGAGTTTGGCATCGCTCTACAAGATATGGGAGAGATCACGGTGCCGATTGTGAATGCAGAATATACGACTCAGCTTGAGAATGCCTGGGAGGAGAGGGTTGCAGGGTAATGGTTGGTTGGTTGGTTGGGTGATTGGGTGGTCGCGTCGTGACTCCAAAGGGGTGCGGGGTGATGAGCTAGTTGTAGGAAGGATAAGGTATCGTCTGCCCGTCACAACTAATTGATTTGACAGGTACGGAATCGTTCTCTTCGCCACTACCAGTGCTTGGTCTGCGCTGTAATCTGCACTGTTTCGCTGGCATCAAGTCTTGGCAACCGATCCATTACATCTAAAGGAAACATATGACATCTCAAAAGCTAGTTTTTCAACAACGCAAATCGAATGAACGAGGGGTTGTGCAGGCGGGTCGGCTGCTTGAACTGCATCTCTATCCTGGCAACCGCTGTAATCGTGACTGTGACTTTTGCACGGTATTTGGCACACCCAAGGGCTGGTATCACGAATATACCCATGACCATCTTGATGCCGTCTTGCAGACCGTAATGCAGCATGATTTGGGCACTGTCAAGTTCTATGGGGGGGAGCCGACGCTCAATCATGCCAATGTTATCTGGGCGATCGCCTATTTGCGAGATCACGACTATCAAGGGGCGATCGTAATTTATTCTAATGGCATTCAGGCCGAACACCTGCTGCAAATCCTTGAGTCTGATCCGCTGGGCACGACAACCGCGTCGCTCAACTACTCCATTGCCACAGGGGATGGGGCACCGCCAATGCCTCAGAAGTCGTTGGCAGTGCTTGAATCATATGAAATCAACCATCCAGGGGCGATCGCCATTGGCCATGCCGATATCGTCGATTCTGGACGCGGCATTGATCCGTTTACTGGAGAAGTAACGCGACCTAAAATCAATCACCAGTGCCCCCACTGCTACCCGGTGCTGACGACGGAGGGCAAATTTCATGCCTGCCCATTTGCCATTGAAAATCAGGCTCCTCACTTCCAGTTGGGCCATACGTCAGATGAGGCAGCAACAGTGACTCAAAACTTTGAAACATTTTTGCACTGGCTTGATACTGTGCATGAGCCATATGCAGTGCATCATGATTTGCCTGCCTGCACGGTCTGCTGGCACCATCTCGATCAACTCCCTACGCCTGATTTTGCCCGTCCGGCGCTCAATACTCCTGACCGCTCTTAATATGACCTCAGGCGCAAAAAATCTGTGTTGCCGATCTGAAGGACGAATAGGATGAATTCAATTGTGAGCAAGATGCTTGCACTCACTCAAACAGTCCACCTGACGGCAGTGTGTTTGCGCTAGCGATGCGTAGCATTTATCGTCTTCACGCTCAGGACTATAATCATCCCGTCATGCAGCAACGCCAGAGAATTCGCGTTTGACATCCGCGCCATTTCCTGACAACTCTCTACAAATCGGGATGAACGGTTTCCCTGGATTCGTTAGGGCGATCGCCGTTCGTCCTGACTTAGTTTGCGCGTGATGTCACTCTGCCTTGCTATCAAGTTGAGCCTTGTCACGTCTTCACCTTGGCGTTGATGCCAGCGCTGGCACATCATTCCTTAACTCAACGCGCATTAAAAAATTGTAACAAAATGTAAACGGCGCGGAAAATCTTAGGCAAACGAAGTGACAGAGTAATAGAAACGGATCTGATCTACAAAGCTTCTATGAATCGGTTGCAATGAACCCAGCAATTTTAGATGAGCAACTCAAACGATATGCCATTGAGGCTCAGCAGCATCCGTGGCAGTCTCAAAAACGGCAAACGGCGCTGCGGCAGTTAGTCCATGGAATTTTGACCTCTGGGCGGCTGTGTCGCCCACAAAAGGGGCAATATGGGGGTCGCTATGGTGAAATCTATGACGAAGCTCTGCAAGACTTGATGGTGTTCATTTGTGAGAGTATCGACAAATATTCCCCAGAGCGTGGCCCTGTTTTGGTCTGGGTGAATATGCTACTCCGACGACGGTTCTTTATAGAAGCGATCCCAAAGGTGCTGGATAAACCGGGCTTTACGCGCATGAGCCTCCATGATTTAGAAAACCTAGATCTGACCTCTCCAGACCAGATCAAGACGCTCACGGATTTATTAGTTGAATGTGTTGAATCTGACCCAGAAAATCTGTTCAAACAATCCCATGTCGCCGGACGACCTGCAGCCACATTTCAAGCCATCATGACGCGACGACTGTTAGATCATTCCTGGGACGAAATTTCGGCAGAATTTAATATTAGCCTGTCAACCGTTAGCAGCTTTTACTACCGGGGGGTCACTCGGTTTGCATCCAAACTACGAGACTATTGCCTTGGCACAGTAATTCCTACCCCATCCAATACGCGGCATACCCTACGATGACTTACCCCTTAGATGCGTCAACGTTTATAACTCCCATTACCCTCAGGGCGCACCAGCACGCCCAACACATCTGTCAATATCAGCGCGATCGCCAGACGGCTAAGCAGGCCTATCTCAATGTATTGGCGGCTTCTGCGGTCAGCACCTATCTGCGGTGTATGGGGATTGAGACCCGTGCCGATATCAGCCAAAGTGTTGATCCGATTTTCCAAACGGTAATGGATACAGGAGCCCTGGAGATTGCAGGGCAGGGCAGCTTGGAATGTCGCCCAGTTTTGCCCGGTCAATCTGTCATGCATGTTCCGCCAGAGGTTTGGACTGATCGACTGGGATATGTGGCCGTACAGCTCGATGAAACACTCTGTCAGGCCACGCTGCTGGGCTTTATTGAAACAATAGACGTGCAAGAGGTGCCGCTTGATCAGCTCAACCCCCTAGATCAGTTGCCTCAGCATCTGTGCCAGCGCCACCGTCCACAGGTTGTCACAACCCGCACATCGTTAAGTCAGTGGCTAGAACATAGAATTGATGATAGCTGGCGATCGCTCGACTCTCTCTTGGGCAGTCCTCAACCTGCTTTGGCATTTCGAGGCAACACACAGCTCAATGAAGCCTTTGTTCAACGGGCAAAACTGCTTGATTTGGGGCTGCAACTAGACCATCAGTATCTAGCGCTGCTGATCGCTGTGACCCCTACTGCTCATGAGGAACGGGGGGCAGGGCTGCACGATCAGGTTGATGTTGTTGCTCAGCTTCATCCGGGCAGAGGCATGACCTACCTCCCAACCGATATTGAGATGAGCTTGCTGTCTGATGTCGGTGAGGCTCTGCAAAACGTGCGATCGCGCCAGTATGATAACTACATTCAGCTTAGGCGCTTTCGAGGCATCCCTGGAGAATGTTTTGATATTCAGGTGACATGGGGCAACGCTAACATCATTGAAACCTTTGTCATTTAACCCGTCATCCACCCTGGAGGATTAGGCAGCATCCATTCTGCAAATCACCCATCCAGCTAGTCCCGTTATGGATCAGGTCGTCGTTTTGAGTTTTGGTACTGGAGGTTTTCATAGCGGCTTTCCTGCCGTGACCGCTCAGCTATGGGGACAAACCACCCTTTATCCGATCAAATTTACAGGCTCATTACCTGCTGCACCCAATATTCCTGAGCTATATCGACAATGGCGACTGCTCTATCTGGCTCTCTACCAACGACTCGATCAGTATTTTCGCATTGAGATTGAAGCTGCTGATATTACAAATGTCTCTGCCCGCGAATTTAGCGACCTTTGTCAGCAGCTATCAGGTGCGATCAGCACCTGGTTGAATGCCGAATCCTTTTGCAGTGTTGTGCAGCCGCTCCGCACGCATTTAGACATCGCAGATGACATTCGATTCATCATTGAGTCTGATGACATCCTGGTGCAGCGACTACCCTGGCACCTATGGCCGTTTTTTGATGACTATCACCATGCTGAAGTTGCCCTGAGTGCCCCCACCTATCAGCGATCGCCCAAACAGTTGGGTCAAGCGACTCAGTCAAAGGCACAAGTGCTAGCTATTCTCGGCAACAGCCATAACCTTGATATCCAGACCGATCGCACCTACTTAGAACAGCTATCTTTCCAAGCAGACATCACTTTTTTGGTCGAGCCAACGCGGGATGAACTCAATCATCAGCTTTGGCAACCCTGGAATGTTTTATTCTTTGCCGGACACAGCTTTAGCCAGCAAACGGGGGTGTTGCGCCTCAACGCCACAGATGAATTAACGCTAGAACAGCTGCGATATGCACTCAAACAGGCGATCGCCCAAGGGCTCGAACTCGCAATCTTCAACTCCTGTGATGGCCTGGGGCTAGCACAATCATTGGCTGATTTACATATTCCGCAGGTGATTGTCATGCGGGAGCCGGTTCCTGATCAGGTGGCGCAGCAATTCTTGCGCCATTTTTTGACGGCCTTCTCCAATGGCCAAAGCCTCTATCGTTCTGTGCGGGAGGCTCGTGAACGGCTGCAAGGGTTAGAGAATGACTACCCCTGTGCGGCTTGGTTGCCTGTGATTTTTCAGAATCCGGCAGAAGTCCCCCCCTATTGGCACGACTGGTCTACCATTGCCTCAGCCGCCCCAGCCACATCCGTGCCGTCATCTCCTGAGCCACCCTCTCGTTTACTGTTGATCAGCGGTGGGCGGCGGCTTCGCGCCATCATGGGGATCAGCCTGATGGTTGCAGCTCTGGTCATGGGGCTGCGACACACAGGACTGCTGCAGCGCTGGGAACTACAAGCCTTTGACCAATTAATGCGATCGCGCCCTAGTGAACCCCCTGACCCCCGGCTGCTGGTGATCGCCATCACCGAACAGGATCTGCAACTCTCCCAACAGCAGCAGCGCACAGGGTCTTTATCCGATCAGGCCCTCTCTCAGCTCCTGGAAACCTTAGAGCCATTACAGCCTCGCGCCATCGGGCTGGACATCTACCGAGATTTTCCGGCGCAGGATCTCCCCCATCAGATCGCCACTCAACTCCGCACTAATGACCGCCTTTTTGCCACCTGCAAAGTCCGAGATGCTGCCATCGACCATCCAGGGATTGCACCCCCTCCAGAGGTGCCGATTGAGCGTCAAGGGTTTAGCGATATCGTCAAAGACGGAGATGATGTGTTGCGGAGGCATCTGCTAGCCCTAAACCCGCATCCCATATCCCCCTGTCAAACGCCCTATGCCCTCAGCGCTCAGCTGGCGTTTCATTACTTAGCCGCTGACGGCATGGCGTTAGGCTATACGATAGAAAATCAGCTGATCGCCGGAGACGTTATGCTGCAGCGTTTACGCCGACATCGAGGTGGATATCAGCGGCTGGATGCTTGGGGCTATCAAGTTTTACTCAACTATCGGAACTATAGGTCGATTGCAGACATGGCTCCGACGCTGACGCTGTCAGAGGCACTCTCTGGGAACTTACGATTTGAGGATGTCAACGATCGCGTGGTGCTGATTGGCGTGACAGCATCCAGTGCTGGAGATTATCTGGCTACACCCTATAGTTCAGGGTTTCACCCCTATCGTGAAATACCAGGCGTAATCGCACAGGCTCAAATGGTGAGTCAGATTCTCAGTGCCGTTTATGATGGCCGCCCGCTGCTGCAAACCTGGCCGTGGTGGGCAGATGGCGGATGGGTTTGGGGGTGGGGCGGGGTGGGTGGAGCCTTGGTAGGCTATGGATATGTCTTAAGACGGCAGCCTCTCCTTGCTGCTATCAAGTTGATAAACACTCCGTCGCTGTATTTGATTCTTGTGGGAGGCGTTACCGTTGGGGGGCTCTATCTTACCTGTTTGATCCTGCTGATTCAGGGCTATTGGGTGCCGTTTATTCCAGCAACGTTGGCGTCGATGCTAACGGGCAGTGCGATCGCCAGTCTGCTTTCTCAGTCGGCATCTCAGTTAAACCATCGCTCAAACTGAAGCAGGTGAGAATGACCTGACGCATGCAAACACCTGTTGACTTTATGATTTTA
>CAZCXK010000115.1:11557-15228 GCA_964502605.1 uncultured bacterium | reverse complement strand
AACACCCGATTGAGGCATTATCTCGCTCGCTTACATCGCCAGACATTGTGCTACTTCAAGTCCGTAGAGATGCTGAAGCACTCGGTTCGATTGCTACTTCACTAGCTCAAATTTGGAGATGTCCCTGTTCTCGCTTCATTCATACCCACACCCAACAAAGCCCGATCATCCTACGATTTTCTCTGTCACTCACAAAATAGAACGACCAGATTTGGTTAGCAGAACTCTAGTGCTGGCAGTCACCTTAAGAGTTAGCTGTTACTTTTTAAAGGAGATCTCAGTCGTTAAGATGTGAGACGCGAATCAGGTAGTTCTATTCTGCTCATTGTCGTTTCGTTGTGCTTTGTTTCTGATGACCCACTATGTAATCTACGACGGGCACTGCAATCTCTGCTCAAATCTCGTACAGTTTCTCGAACGCCTTGATCGCGGTCAGCGCTTTCAGTATGCGCCTATGCAAGATCAAGATATCCTGACCAAATTTGGCATTACCCCGCAAGACTGCGAACTGGGGATGATCTTAATTGACGCGGATCATCCAGAGTGTCGCTGGCAAGGCAGCGAGGCAGCTGAAGAAATTGGGCGCATCCTGCCGATGGGGCACCTTTTTGTGAACGCCTATCGTGCGCTCCCCGGTGTGAAATCAATGGGCGATCGCGCCTATGAGCAAGTACGCGACAACCGCTATGCTTGGTTTGGCAAACGCGATCAGCTGTATCAATCGTCGTTCCCGGTGTGTGATACAGACCGTTGTCATCAAGCATTCTGAGCGTAGGTGCGGCGATCGTGCTGTCATGCCTCACCCCAGATGCTTTCGGCTTGTGTGCATGCGGTAGCTAAAATGGCTAGAGCAATCCCGCAGCAGCTAATTATGCAGCAGTCCAAATGAGTGTGCTATCCTAACGAACAGGTGAAAGCCTGGACTTCTAAAGTTCTTCTCTTTGAGATTAAACCGTTTAGGGAACAAGGAGGTGATGCCCATGCCAGATAGTAGTAAATGCGTGGGTTTCCAGGTTGATTTAAGCTGGCTGAGTGCCGGGGCTGTTCTTTAACGATCAGTTATTTGCTCCTTGTGAGCAACGCTGGGTTGGTTACGTTCCTCCCGGCAGTCTAGTTCAACCTGAAAACCCGCTAGACCGCCCTTGCCGCTTAAGGTGTGAGTGCCCTGCATGATCACTGATGGTAAGGGCGGATAGTTTTTTAAACAGTTCTTTAAATGGTTATGTTGACGACGAGAGATATAGGCGGCGATCGCTTACGGCAGCTCCAGGTTAAACCAGACATGTGGCTAGCTTTCCCGTCGGCATGAATGCTTGAAAGCAGATAAGGTAGATATGTAGAGTTGGAGCTCATTGGCGTATGGCTCAGTTACTCAACGCAAGTGAAATCAAAGATCAGATTGGTCAACTGGCTGGTTGGTCACTAAGTGGTAAAAAGATTCAGTGTGTTCGAGAATTCGAAGATTTTGTAGAAGCGATTCACTTTATTAATCGTTTAGTCGAGCCCGCTGAAGCAGCAGGGCATCACCCTGATTTAGCGGTTTCCTACAATAAAGTCACGATCGAACTGACGAGTCATGATGCTGGAGGCTTGACAGCAAGCGATTTTGAGATGGCAAAGGTGATCTCACAAGTTTAGTCTGACCAGCACTGCAGTCTAGACAGCAATGTGTCAGTCGGCTAGATGAAAATACGACAACATGTGCACTGTCGAGTTCACATATTCAAGGGTTTGCAAACTGCAAGCCTTTTTTAATTGAGGTTGTAGATCGGCTGATTTTTCCACAGGTTTCATCTCATCAGGTTGATAAACTGTAATCAGAGCTACAGCAGACCTTAACCTTCTCTATACCCACCCCTCACCCTCTTCTCAGGAAAACCTGTGAATATCATCGCAAGACTTAAAAATCATCGTTCAGCATTGATTCGGCGTTGATATGGATGAAGGCTTTAAGTCGCTTCGCAGAAACTTTGGAAGACTTTTGCATTGCATTAGGTGTGAGGAACTATGGTTAACAGAGTGCTGTGGTATTTGGTTGTGACTGCGCCAGTTGTTTTGAGTGCAGTTTTGTCGTCTTCATTAGCTGCGATCGCCTCTGAGACTCAGCCAGAGTCTGAGTCAAATGTGATCGAGTTAAGCTCAACAAACGCTGATGAAGCCGTTCAGCTTGAATCGGTTGAGTTGTCTCAAATGACGTTCCAGGAAACATCTGGAGAAGTTCTCAGCGCTGAATTCGATGAGAATATCTTGAGTCAAGTTCAGTCATATAGTGCATCAGACAACACCAATTCCCTGGGACAAGTTACGTCTATTTCTCAACTTTCTGATGTGCAGCCGACTGACTGGGCATTTCAGGCTCTCCAGTCACTGGTTGAGCGCTACGGCTGCATTGCAGGCTATCCCGATGGCACCTATCGTGGCAACCGGGCGATGACTCGCTATGAATTTGCCGCTGGGATGAACGCTTGTCTAGATCGCATTAATGAGCTGATTGCTGCTGGCTTGGCTGATGTGGTGACTCGTGAAGATCTGGCCGTGCTCCAGCGCCTGCAAGAAGAATTTGCGGCTGAATTAGCCACCTTGCGGGGTCGCGTCGATGCGCTCGAAGCTCGCGTGGCTGAAGTTGAAGCCAACCAGTTTTCAACGACGACTAAGCTAAATGGAACAGTCCAGTTTCTGGTGTCGGCGCTAATTGATGAGCCCGACGGGTTTGATGATGAGGCCGTGTTTGTCGATCGAGTTCGTCTCAACTTTGACACCAGTTTTACCGGGCGCGATCGCTTGAGAACACGGCTTGAAGCGGGTAACTTCGCAGATGGCGATGGCAACCCATTCACTAGCGATCAGATTGGATTCCATGCAGGTGGAGATTCAGGCAACAACGTTGACATTGATGACTTAAACTACGAGTTCCCACTCTTTAGTGACAAAGTCTCCGTTTTCGTTGCAGCAGCTGGATTTTCATTCAGTGACTTAAGCACTGAGATCACTCCGCTCGGCAGTTCCGACACGGGCACCATTTCTGAGTTTGGCGACCCGCGTCAATATGAGCAGGCATTCCCAGGAAGCGGAGCGGGCGCAGGGGCTTCGGTGGTCTTACTTGAAAATGACAGCTTCTCCGTCAGCTTAGATGGAGCCTACATTGCGGATGACCCATCTGACTCTACACCGGGTTCTGGTCTATTCAACGGCGATTATGCGGCGTTTGGTCAGTTGGTGTTTTCTAGCAACTTTGTTGATGTGGGTCTGCTTTACTCCAACTCCTATACCAGTAATGCCTCAGCTTTTGATCAGGGTGTTTATGATCTCGACGGGCCTGCATCCGCAAACACCTACGGCGGACAGTTTAACTTTAAGCTGTTCGACGAAATTCTAGAGCTGGGCGGGGGTCTTGCCTTCTCGCAGATCAATGGGATTGGTGCTGCAGAAGATTTTGAAGTGTGGAGCTATCAAGGCACTCTGGCTGTTAACGATCTCTTTGGAGAAGGGAATCGGCTGGGCGTTGTCGGAGGGGTGTTGCCTTACACCCGCGACCTCGAGGGTCAGTCTGCTGATACAAGCATCTTAGTCGAAGGGTTTTATACCTATAACCTCAACGACTTTATTGCAATTACGCCTAGCATCATTTGGATCAGCGATCCATTTAATGACAATGGCAACGACAGCGCCAT
>CAZCXK010000115.1:0-11457 GCA_964502605.1 uncultured bacterium | reverse complement strand
CTAGCATCATTTGGATCAGCGATCCATTTAATGACAATGGCAACGACAGCGCCATCATCGGCAGCTTGCGTACATTGTTCAGATTCTAGGTAATTGGCCGATGTGGGGATCTACCGTCTGGGTTCCAAGAAGCCCCGCAATCGCAATCGCAATCGAGACCTAAGCTCTGCTTACGGGCAGGCTTGGGTCTTTGAATCTCAGAATCCATCAGAATATACCCTTCAGAGGGTTATAAGGTTTAATCTTTGCATTCTCACCCGCTTCCTCATGAATAATTGATTGAATCAGGTTAACCATCCCAGATTTTTCTGCTAATCTGTACTGAGGAAACATAAAAACGGTGGACGGCAGTGCTATGAGATCGCTTATAGGTTGCTAGTCCCTCTAGGAATAGGTGTGAGGACAAAGAAAATGTTGCCTAAAATTCTATGGAAATCATTGCTGGTTACTCCAGCGGTTTTGACTGCCACCCTGCTCGCATCTTCAGCGATCGCGTCTGAAGCCCAGCAGTCTGCTGCATCAAGTGATGCGTTGTTATCTGAACTCGCTGCTACCTCTGGACTTGATGTTGCTGATCTGACGCAACCTTCTGCAGTCGAGCCTGCAGCTGAGCCTGTCCAGATTGCTGAAGTGCCTGCTTCTGCGTCTGGCGAAAATAGTGTTTATGTCTTAGACCAAGTTCAGCAATACAGCAGTGAAGGAACCAACAACTCTCTGGGTCAGGTGACTTCGATTTCTCAGCTTTCTGACGTGCAGCCAACCGACTGGGCCTTCCAAGCTCTCCAGTCATTGGTTGAGCGCTATGGCTGTATTGCAGGTTATCCCGATGGAACCTATCGCGGTAACCGGGCGATGACTCGTTACGAGTTCGCTGCTGGTATGAACGCCTGCTTGGATCGTATTAACGAATTGATTGCGGCTGGTCTTGCTGATGTCGTCACTCGTGAAGACTTAGCAGTGCTCCAGCGTCTGCAAGAAGAATTTGCCGCTGAACTGGCAACTCTACGCGGTCGCGTCGATGCGCTCGAAGCTCGTGTGGCTGAAGTTGAAGCCAACCAGTTCTCAACCACCACAAAGCTCAATGGTGAAGTGATCTTTGCGCAAGAGATCCCCATTGATGAGCCAGAAGGCTTCGATGATGAAACTACTTTTGGCTATCGGGCTCGTTTGAACTTCGACACCAGCTTCACAGGCGAAGACCGCTTGAGAACTCGTCTGCAAGCGCGTGACCTGCCTGATTTCTCCTCTGATTCTGTCGGTCGCTCGTTTAGTGGCGGTGGCGGTGGAGACTTTGTCTTAGATGACTTGGTCTACACTTTCCCCTTGTTTGATATTGCTGAGATTACGATCGGTGCTAACAGCATCGGCGGTGATGATTTCGTCGTCAGCACTATCAGCCCTCTAGACAACGGTGGCCAAGGTAGCGTTAGCAACTTTGGCTTCCCATCTCAATACAATTTCATTCCTGGTGATGCAGGCGCGGGTGCCATTATTTCCATCACCGACAACCTGAGCTTTGACTTTGGTTATTCGGCGGCTGAGGCATCTGATCCTAGTCCTGGTGCAGGTTTGTTCAATGGTGACTATGGTGCGATCGCCCAGATCACCTTCTTGAGCGACTTCATTGATGCTGCACTCACCTACTCCAACTCCTATGCCGGTGGTGGTTTGGTCTTCAACGATGCGGCAGAAGTTGGTAACTACTACGGTGGTCAAGTCAACGTCAAGCTAGCTGACATCTTCGAGATTGGCGGCGGTATCTTCTATGGCAACATCCAGGGTATCGGTGCTAACCCCGACTACGATGTGTGGAGCTGGCAAGGTACATTGGCTATCAACGACTTGCTGGGTGAAGGCAACCAGTTGGGTGTGTTAGCTGGTGTTCCTCCCTACACTCGTGATGGTGCGTTTGGTGACTTCGGCGATGACACCGGATTCTTGGTTGAAGGTTACTACCGCTATCGCCTCAACGACTTCATCTCCATTACACCTAGTGTTGTTTGGCTGAATGATCCGTTCAACCAAAACGATAACGAAGATGCCATCATTGGTCACTTGAGAACTACCTTCAGCTTCTAAGCAGGTTAGTTTGATGTTTGGGTTATAGGCATATTGCCATACTTAAGCGCTAGAGCGGTTGCTCTGGCGCTTTTTTGTGGTGACTTGGCGTCCCTTATGCTCGTCCCCTGCATAATGGTGCAGCATTCACCCGTCAGATCAACAAGACTCGGTCTAAGGATTAGAGCTAAACCGCAACGACTGCATGGCCGTTGTGCGTCAATGAGTCATTTTGACTTGCGGCATAGATGATATGCCGGAATGGACATCATGATGGATGTAGCAGTAATGGTGTGGTGCTAAACGTTGCTTCGATATCGACTCAGCGTAAATTCAGTATCTATCCAGCAGCCGTTAATACTCTGGTTGAGGTTTAGATTTAAATTAATCACGTCGAGCGATCGCCCCCTTCATCACAATTCATTGAGCTTATGCAGATTAATTCGCGATCGCCTGAGAGTTTGCCAATATCCTGATAGCCTACATTCATCAGTAGATGGGGTGCCCCCCTCACATTTATCATTTGCCTCCAGATTAGGGAGACGAGCCATGTTCCTGAAAAATTTAAAGCTAGGTCAAAAGTTTACAATTCTTCTGGTTGCTGTGTTTCTGATCGGCGTGATTGCTAGCGGTAGTGCTCTTGCAGCCATGCTTGAATATAATGCGCGCAATACGGTCGCATCTAAAGCTGTGATGCTGATGGAAACAATGAACTCAGTCCGAGACTATACCAGCACGCAGATCAATCCAGAGTTAGCAGATCGACTGGAGACCGAGTTTCTACCCGAGACTGTACCTGCCTATTCTGCTCGTGAAGTCTTTGAAAAACTGCGAACCAATCGAGACTACAACCAATTTTTTTATAAAGAAGCAACGCTAAATCCCACAAATTTACGAGATAAAGCCGATAACTTTGAAGCCGATATCGTTAATCGCTTTCGCGACAATGGCACCTTGCAAGAAGTGCGCGGCTATCGCAACACTCCTAGCGGTGACTTGTTTTATCTGGCACGGCCTCTTCAGATCAAGGCGCAAAGCTGCTTAGAATGTCATGGTGTTGTCGAAGACGCACCCCAGAGTATGATTGAATTTTACGGCTCAACCAATGGGTTTGGCTGGGGGCTAGATGAGATTGTCGGTGCTCAGATGATTTCTGTCCCGGCTAGCCAAGTGCGGCAAAATGCCCGTCAGTCATTTGTCTTGATTATGGGGATCGTTGTGGCCACCTTTGCAGCGGCAATTTTCATGGTCAACCTCTGGCTGAAGCGGTTTGTGATTCGTCCGCTCAATCGCATGGCACGCACCGCCGAAGCCGTGAGCACCGGAGATATGAGTGCCGATTTTGATTTTGTATCTAACGACGAAGTGGGCAGTCTGGCAGAAGCGTTTCGCCGGATGAAGACCAGCCTGATGATGGCCATGAAACGATTAGAGCGCTATCGTATTGGCCGGCGCAGCTTAGATGAAACCCAAGGTCGTTAAAGTACGCGCAGCCGAAACTGTTGAGAGAGCTGTGGATCAGGAATTTCAGCGGCGATCGCCTGCACAAGTTCTTCAGGGCTAAGTTGAGGATGTTGCATCATGACATCGTCGATTACCCACGCAGCCATAGGGCCTATACAATGGGCGAGCTCATGGCGACAATGCTCCAAAAATTCGGGGCTGATGTCATCAGGAGATGGCGACGAGGCTGACTGAGAAGAGGTCACGTCTGCATCAATCAGCCTAGCAGATTCAGACCCGACATACTCAGCCGTGACAGTCAGATGGGTCACCGCCTCCTGTGCTGCTGCCCGAAAGTGTTGAGCTTTTTGGGAGTCAGGAATCTCAGCCACCAGGACATCTACCAAGGTTTGAACATCGGGAAGCGGATTAAGCGTCAGAGCTTCGTCTACAATACAGCGTGCCATGGGGCCGATCTGCTGGGCTAACTCCCGACGACACCAATTGACGAACATCGCCAACTCAGATGTGGGGTCGGCATTGATGATGTTGGTGATGTTGGCTGCTGGCTGCACTTGGGGCATCTGGCGGACAAGTGGCAGGGGTGCCATAGAGGCCAATTGGGTCAGATCAGCAATTGCAGATTGAGCCGACTGATATCGATCGTTGGGCTTTTCAGCCAACAGGGTGTTGAGAATATTCGCTAACCCATCGCTCACTTGGGTGTGCGATCGCCACTGCCACTCCAGCGATCCCTGATCCATCAGCATGCCGGGTTCTTTCCCAGTCAGAAACACAACCGCAGTGACCCCAAGAGCATAGAGGTCACTACAGGGAAAGCACTGCCCCATGCGAATTTGCTCGGGAGGGGCGTAGCCCAATTTGCCAACAAATGACGCCTGCCCGGTAAATGGATCGCCATCAGCATCAATGGCCCACATCTCAACAACGGTCTGCTTCACGAGGCCAAAGTCAATCAGCACAGGGAGCGATCGCCCATTGGGCAGCATAATGTTGTCGGGCGAAATATCGCGGTGCACAATATTCATCGCGTGCAGATAGTCCAACACGGGCAACAAGTTTTGCAGCCACTGCACCACCTCCGATTCTGTAAACAGCCGACCGTTCTGCTTGCGCTCTTTGAGCAGGTTAGAGTAGGTTCTGCCGTTGATATATTCCTGTACGATAAACACGCGCCCGCCTTCGGTAAACCAGGCCAAAAAATTTGGAATTTGCGGATGGCTGATTTGATAAAGGATGCGAGCTTCGCGCTCAAACAGTGTCCGTGCTTTTTCAATGATGTAGTCAGTCTTGCTGGTGGGCAAAAATTCTTTGAGCACACATAAATCATCAAACCGTTGGGTATCAGAGGCCAAATAGGTGACGCCAAAGCCCCCCCGCCCCAAGATTTTTTCGATGCGATAGCGCTGGTTGATCAATTTTCCGAGCTGAACATCAGACACAATAGGTGATGGAAGACGGGGTTGCGTTGGGGCGATCGCCGACGATGGCGCAATCTGATAGGCCGGAACTGTTTCATGAATATTCTTCAACTGCAACGGCCCTAGATAGGTTGCATTCAAATCAAGACGACCTTTCACCACATCGTAAACCGTTTGGGACATACAAATTCCCCAAGGGCCTGCTTCGGTTTGCAACCGCGCTGCGATATTAACTCCATTGCCCATCACATCAGTTTCGCTAAAGAAAACATCTCCAAGGTGAATGCCGACTCGATGCACCAGCACATTTTGTGGGGCGAGTGCCGAGGCTTGGCTGACAAGAGTTGTTTGTATCTCTAACGAGCAGGTCACTGCCTGCACCGCACTGACAAAATACATCAGCAGCCCATCACCCGTTGATTTGAGCACTTGCCCCTCAAAGCGAGTACAAAGATCACGCATGAGGTTGAGGTCGCGATGAATCAGCGAGAGGGTGTGTTCTTCATCGTTGGCCATGCGAGCACTAAAGGCAACACCATCTGTAATGACGATGGCGGCAAGGGTGCTTTGGGCGTGGGTTGAACCCGCTGGGGGACGATTGTCCATATGACACAGAGATGGAGAGGGTTGACATTAACCCACTCAGCCAGAGGCAAGAGAATCGTAAGATTGATCTAACTAAATGGTATTAAACTCACACCCTGCTTGAGAGGCTACCAATTCTCTATTCGGTATCAGACCCAAGTCGTCCGTGAAGTTTTGCCCAGACGTCTGGTGTCATCTCAAAATAGGCATCGCATAAGCATGCCCACAAAGCATCCCTGACGTTAGCTGCAAGTCAGCGTTTACTATCCAATCTTCTTTAGTTTAGACGATAGCCCAATCACAAAAAGGCAGTCAGCCGACGACGAAACTCACGCGCCTGATCCACATCAGGAATTTCAATGGCGATCGCCTCCATGAGCTGATGCGGCATCATATTCGGATCATCAGAAAGTGCGTCATCGATCACATACTGAGCAATAGGGCCAACGCACTGCGTCAAAGTCTGCTGACAGTGCTCAATAAACTCTGGCTGCAAGATAGCGGGTGACAACGCTTGAGTCGATTGGAGCGGAGATTGTGACAGAGATGGCGAGGGCGATCGCCGTGGAGTAGCAGTCTGTACCCCTGAGGGGGTGGGTGATCGGGTCGACGCAACCTGCTGAAACGCTTGCCGAAAATCATGTGCAAGCTGAGCATCCGGAATTTCGTGAGCCAGAGCATGAATCAACTGGTCAGGCGTTGGCTGCGGCTGTTGAGCCAGCACATCTTCCAACACAATCGCAGCCATTGGGCCGATGCAGCGGCTCAGCTGTTGGCGGCAGCGGCTTAAAAATTCGGCAGAGCAGGACGCGGTCGATGGAGCCGGAGCTGCCTCTGGCATTGGATCATCTAAGGCAGTTGGCTCAGATGGTGTCGCACCGGCAGCGCCAGGGTGAGGATGTACGGCACCTGCTGGCGCAGCACCCGGCGCAATGGATTCACTGAGCGGCAATGGCTGAGGGGCGATCGCCCTCGACGGCTCGACAGCACGATGCGGTGCGACCAGCGGGTGGAGATCGGCAATCACCTGCTGAACTGACTGGTAGCGATCTTTAGGACGCTCAGCCAGCATGCGTTCGAGAATTTGGGTTGTGCGATCGCTTAGAGGCTGGGGTAAAAACTGCTGCCAGGTCAGTGAACCAACATCAGGGACTGGGCTGGGCTTCTGCCCGGTGAGCAGCACAGTTGCCGTCATGGCTAGGGCATAGAGATCACTACAGGGAAAGCATTGGCCCAATCGCATCTGCTCTGGCGGCGCATAGCCAAACTTCCCCACCACTGACCCGTGGCTGCTGGGATGCCCCGTCCAGATCTGGCTAACAATCTCTTTGACCACTCCAAAATCAATCAGAACAGGCTTGTCACCCTGTACCGGCAGCATGATGTTTTCGGGTGAAATGTCACGATGGACGATATTGAGGCTATGAATGTAGTCTAAAACGGGCAGCAAATCCCATAACCACTGAATCAGCTCAGCTTCTGAAAAAAGGTGCCCCTGATGCTGGCGATCGCGCACGAGGTCTGCATAGGTCTGCCCATCGATGTATTCTTGGACGATAAATAGGCGCTCATGCTCAGCAAACCAGGCCAAAAACTTAGGAATCTGCGGATGGCTAATCTGATAAAGCACTCGAGCCTCTTGCTCAAATAGGCCGCGTGATTTTTCGATCAGACGGGGCGATTGTGTCAGCGGAATGAATTCTTTGAGCACGCACAGATCATTGAAGCGATAGGTATCATTGGCGAGATAGGTTTGCCCAAACCCGCCCCGCCCCAGCACCCGCTGAATTTGATAGCGATTGTTGATTAGGGTATTAGGACTGCTGCTCTTAAGGTGTTCAGGCTCAGACGAGGCTGCCGCCGCCATCATAGGAAAAATCTCAAACGCATCGATCGCCCCATAGGGCTCATCCATCCCAAGGGTTCCTATCGAGACGGCCTTTAGATGCAGTCGAGCTTTGACCACGTCATACACAGTTTTAGAAATGCAAATGCTGCCCGGTGAGGCTTCGGCTAATAGACGCGCCGCAATCGCAACACCTTCCCCAACGAGATTGGTTTCACTTAGCACCACGTCGCCGAGATGAATGCCCAATCGCGGGGAGATCAGAGCATCTGGTGAAATGTTGAGCGTGACTTGGCTCAATTCTTTCTGAATATCGATCGCACAGGTTACTGCCTGCACAGCGCTCGGAAAATACATGAGCGCCATCGTGTCGGGCGATGCCTGAAATAGCTGCCCCCCATAGCCCTGGCAGCGATCGCCCATCATGGCTTGCCAATCATGGCGAACGGCACTGATTGTCTGCGGCTGCTCACGCATCATCGATTCGCTAAACTCAATGCCATGTGTCACAACAATGGCGGCAAGGGCGCGATTTCGGGGGGGTGATGGCGGCGATGATCCAATATTCATACGGCGAATCGTGCAGATAGACGCCTAAGATGACGGGTCTGACGAGACCTCATCTGGCATGGTTAAAATCACAGGATCTTGATTGAGTCGCGCTTCCAAGGGTCTTACCTTTTCAACCAATTGAATAAACTGCTCATAATCAGGCAACTCTACATTGGGGATATAGCCCGCATCTCCTGTAATTGTAGACGGTGCCTCACGCATAGCCTGTTCGATTTGTTGCTGTTGGTTGCGCTCCACCATAGGGCCGACTAGCACCATTCCAGTAGGTACGGCTCGGCTGGTGTGCAATATGCGGAAGTTTGCACTCTGAAATTCGCGGCGATAGCTTTGGTAGTCAGGTTCAGACATGGCCCCAGCAACTACCTCACCCTCACTCACCCATTGCAGCGCCGTCCGAGAGGTCGGGGCAAAGCGCACCGTTGCGAGTGTCAGCCCATACAGATCATACAGCGGCAAATAATAACCCGTGGCAGACCCTGGCTCACCGAGGGCGATCGCCTCATTTGCCAAATCGCCAAGCGCGTGAATGGGGCTTTCATCTAACACCACGATCACCGATCGCACATTGTGAGTGCCCTGCATCGGAAAAATTGGCAAGTATTGCGCCTCTTGAATGGCGATCGCCGCCAGACCAGGCGGGGCAAACACCACCGACCATCGATCTCGCCGCTGGATTTGCTCAACAGCTTGCAGTTCATTAAACGCAGGCTCTAGTTCAACAACGGTTTGAGTTTGCTGCGCCAGATAGTCTTTAAACGGCTGATATTGCTCAACAGTGCGATCGCCCGAATCATAGCTGACAATGCCCACGGTCAATTTGCCGAGCGGTTCAGAGTCACCCGAATTGCACCCAACAACCACGACCCCAACCAGGCTAGCTAGTCGTATCCAACGGCGGCATCTCAGCATCAGCTTTTGACCTCCACAGTCAAATCACTCTATCCAATCACTCACCGATCATGTAATAAACTCAGCGCGTAACGACGGTTCGGGTAGCGGCACCATGGGGCTGGCATGGGCGATCGCCGCTGCCACCAACCCAGCAAAGAGCGGATGGGGCTTATTAGGACGCGACTGGAACTCAGGATGAAACTGACTCGCAATGAAGAAGGGATGATGAGAATATTCAATGATTTCGACCAGTCGGCCATCGGGAGACGTCCCACTAATGGCATAGCCCGTCTCAATAAACAAATTGCGGAATGCGTTATTAAACTCATACCGATGACGATGGCGTTCATAGACGACCTCGTTTTGATAAAGACGTGCCGCCAGAGTGTCCTGAGTGATGCGACAAGCATAAAGCCCCAATCGCATCGTACCACCCAAATCAACCACATCTTGCTGTTCGGGCAAGAGATGAATCACTGGGTTTTGTGAATCAGGATCAAACTCAGAACTGTTTGCATCTGCAAGCTGAGCCACATTACGAGCCCACTCAATCACGGCACATTGCATGCCCAAGCAAAGACCCAAATAGGGAATGTTTTGCGTGCGGGCATATTCGACAGCGCGAATTTTACCTTCGATGCCCCGCGTGCCAAATCCACCCGGCACAATGATGCCGTTGACCCCAGCCAGCAGGGTCGCAGCATCCTGGTCTTCTAACTCTTCAGAATTAACCCAGCGCAGCTTTAGCTCCCCGTCTGAGGCGATCGCCGCATGTTTCAGCGCTTCATTCACCGAGAGATAGGCATCACTCAGGCGCACATACTTACCCACGATCGCCACCTCAAACGGCTGCCCCGAATGGTATAGCCGCTGTACCAGCATCTGCCAAAAGGCCAGATCCGGATCACGCTGGTCGAGATTCAGCAAATTTAGCGTCTGATGGGCTAGCCCCTCGGTTTCTAAATTGAGCGGCACTTCATAAATGCTGCCTGAATCCTGACAGGTAATCACACATTCAACCGGCACATCACAAAACTCAGAAAGCTTATCTTTCAAACCAGAAGGTAGCGGGCGGTCAGACCGACACACCAAAATATCAGGCTGAATGCCAATCGATCGCAGCTCCTTGACTGAATGCTGAGTGGGCTTGGTCTTCATCTCTCCAGCCGACGGAATCCAGGGAATCAGCGTCACATGCATATAAAGCACATTATGCCGCCCAACATCTTTGCGAAACTGACGAATGGCTTCGAGAAACGGCAGCGACTCGATATCACCCACCGTGCCGCCAATTTCAGTAATCACCACATCTGGATTCGTATTTTGAGCCACCCGCAAAATGCGCTCTTTAATCTCAGTGGTAATGTGAGGAATGACTTGCACCGTCCCTCCCATGTAGTCGCCCCGCCGCTCTTTGTTGAGCACGGCCTGATAAATCGACCCCGTCGTGACACTGTTGAGCCGAGACATTGAGGTGTCTGTAAATCGCTCATAGTGACCCAAATCTAAATCTGTCTCGGCTCCATCTTCAGTGACGAAGACTTCACCATGCTGAAACGGGCTCATCGTGCCCGGATCAACATTAATATAGGGATCTAGCTTAAGAATAGAGACCGAATAATCTCTCGATTTCAGCAGCCGCCCTAAGCTTGCAGCAACGATCCCCTTGCCGATGCTCGAAACGACGCCACCTGTGACGAACACAAACTTAGCCATAGCAACCCCAAACCCCGCCAACGCCGCGCATATTTAACCCATTCATTCTGCCACAGGGGTTCACTAATGGGACGCTTCGTTCATGCTCTTTTAGGGTCGAGTTAGTCCCGATCGTTAGGCGGAAATTGCCCCCGACGTTTTCGGGCTTCCATTGCGCGTTCCAAAACGGTCAGCAGACCGGGAGCTTCTTCCTGCAAGGTGAGGAGCAACCGTTCGCCCACCTCGACATCTCCCGGATCTTCGCCCGTTTCCATGACCGCCATCAGCCGAGGCATGGCCATCTCATCGACAATTTGCACGAGCCCGTGCAGGCAGCGGTTGAATTGCCGCTCGGTCAGGGTTGCATCTTCCAGCGGGAATTCAATAATGGCTCGAATTTCACCATCAGAGGGGTCATATTCCCATTGCAGCATCTTGGTTTCCCATGAGATACAGAGCATGGTTTGCAAGATGGCTTCCTTATGGGGATGGATATTGACCCCAGACAACACCCGTGGGGCAAACAGCTTAAAGAATCCACCATCTTCTTCGAGTTGCACCACGATCAAGAAGTCATCAATATGTTGGGAATAGGCACCCGTGACTATGCGAGACTTCTCAGGGTCGATGCGGTAGATCCAGTCGAGGTCATCTAGATAGCCAGCAATCTGTTGCAGCGTTGCGCCCATTCCAACTCCTTTGCATGGACAGAATTCTCATCCATCAGAGTGGCACAGTTGGGGCACTTTTTTAAACCTGCATCTGGGGGGAGTCGGCCAAGCAGCGGGTTAGTAGATCGTTCCTTGGCCTGAGCATTTTCAGCGAATCGGCTTAATAGTAAGCCGATATTAGGCAGGTTTAGCGTTGTAATACCAATTAAATATGAAGTTGCGCCAAACTAGAGGAGTCCCCTTTGAGGTCATG
>CAZCXK010000114.1:0-15307 GCA_964502605.1 uncultured bacterium | reverse complement strand
GATCTTAAAGGTTAAATTCTAAATACCTGAGCTGATGGAAGTCCTTAGTATCTTAGGTCTTGAGCTATGCCTGCTACCTGCCAAGGCAGTTTATAGTGAGCACCTCAATAGCCTGTTCATTGCAGATGTGCATTTAGGAAAATCTGAGACCTTTCAGAGCTTTGGCATTCCGATTTCGAGTCAGGTCAATCAGACCACGCTGCACCGACTACGTCAGCTCTGCCAAACCTGGAATCCTCAGACGCTATTTATTCTGGGAGATCTATTTCATGCTAAATCTGGCCTCACGCATGATCTGATTGACGACTGGTTGAGTCTGCTGCATGACGTAAATCTTGACGTTTATCTGATTATTGGCAATCACGATCGCCATCTAACAGAGACGCTGAGCCAGCTCTCCATTACTTCCATTCCAGAGGCTTTACAAATCGATCAGATGCTTCTCAGCCACGAACCTGATTTTCGGCATCAGGCTATCAATCTGTGTGGGCATAGTCATCCCTGTATGCGCTTGCAAACCCGCTTAGACTCCCTACGACTGCCCTGCTTTTTTTATGAAAAACTGCAAAACCGACTGACACTGCCTTCGTTTGGGGAGTTTACAGGCGGGCATGATATCCACCTGACGCCCGATTCAGCGGCCTATGTGATTGCTGAAAATTCTGTGGTGCGGTTTGAAGGGAGCGATCGCCCCTATTCTGGCAACTCCTTTCCTGGCAGCCCTAGAGCCTAGCTCTCCTCAGCCGGAAGCACCTTTAGCGTAGCCTGACACTTGACCTGCTGAGGGGTCAAAATCAGCTGCTGCAGTTCTACATCAGATCCTAAGTCCAGTTCTACGAGGGCCGCCTGCTGTTGCACCAGTTGAGATGACGTTTGAATCGAACAGTGTAGATGTTTGAATTGCAGCCATCGGCCCCGAGCAATGGTCACTTCAGTCTGTAGGGATAGGGGAAAACGCTCTGCCTCCATCACGAGATCTCCGCTGCAGGTCAGGCCGTTTTCACCCAGTTTCACTTGCAGATGATCAAGTCGTGGATGCGCGTCAGCGTTGGGATACAAAAAATGATGTACTGCTTGTGCATGGGGGCCGCCACTCTGCTGAGTCGGCATGTCATGTTGTCGATCATCCGATGACAGCAGGGTTTGCAGCAGTTCCATCACAACTAATGTCATAGCAGGAGCATTGAACGACGCACTCAAGTCAGCTTCGCTGCATCCAGCCTCGACCTCAACCCGAATGGGGTGAAGGAGGCGAAAGGGTTTGCCCCGTATTATCTGCCCTAGGTTAATCCGAATGTTGCTGCCGATCAGGCGCACCTGGCGCAAATGAATGCTCTGATAAACAACAGCCTCAGCCAAAATTTCTGCCCTGGGAATGTGGCCAGTCAGCAGTTGACGATCGCCCCCGTCTAGCTTGACCTGTAGCATCTTCACTGCATCGAGTTGCGATCGCAGCCAGAGCGCGATCGCAGGCGACAACACCTGACTCATCAGCTGCCTCCCAGGAACTGCCCGAGAGGGGCGATCGCCAGAAGACTGATCCGAAGCATTGGCATTTGACCCATCAAACTGGGGGGGATTAGGCGTCATCAAAGCAGTCATAAAATATACTTCACCCCCCTCTCAATACCCACTACCGGACACGACGAAGAGCAGCATGTTCCAGATTAGCCCCAATTGCGACTTTTCTGTCGTGGTTGACTGCATCAACTAACATCCAATCGGAACACACTGGTTGCTCAACCCTGCTCCGATCCCCGTTCGATCCCCAAATTATCCATTTGTCAGGAAATCATGACTTTTTGATCCCCGTGATCCCCAAAATTTGGACAAATCATGAAAAATTGCCGGGATCGGCCCCTTGATCTCATTGTTAATTTTCTGCAATATAAGGGCAGAAGTTGATCCCCGTGATCCCCAATTGGGTCTTCCCTCGGCTCAACGAGAGCGTCAGGCGAGAACCCGAACCGCTTGCGAAACTACTGGAGGTCTATACTTATGTCCCAAGAGCGCCCATCTTTAGAAGAAATGACATTGCGGCAACTCCGCAGAGTTGCCAGTGAATATGGAGTATCCCGCTATAGCCGAATGCGGAAAGAGCAGCTTGTTGCCTCTATCCAAGAAATTGAGAGATCCCGATCATCGGCAGCAGTAAAGCCGTTTGCGGCACAGACATCTCAACCGATGGAGGCGCAAGCAGAAGTGGAAGCAGCAAAATTTGATGTTGGGCAAGCCGACCGCACTGGAGGTGCATTGGCAACAGTCGATGAAGGCTTGGGCGATTTGCCGTCTGGCTATGGTGAGAGCCGGATTGTTTTAATGCCCCGCGATCCCCAATGGGCATACGTCTACTGGGATATCCCCAATAGTCATAAAGAGCAGCTTCGTAGTCAAGGCGGGAGCCGTCTCGCGCTCCGCCTCTATGACGTAACCGATATTAATCTGGATTATCAGCGTTCACACAGCCTCCAACAGTATGAGTGCGACGAACTAGCCCGCGAATGGTACTTGCCTTTACCAGTGAGCGATCGCGATTATGCAGTTGAGATTGGCTATTTGACCCTTGATGGTCGCTGGCTAGTATTGGCTCGTTCGACTAGCGTTCGGGTTCCGCCCGTTTACCCCTCCGACTGGATCGACGATCAGTTCATTAGCATCGATTGGCAAGAGGAGTTGCGTGGTAAGACCTTCCTGACGTTAGTTCCACCTAGCAAGAAACTGATGACAGCAACCGACCGGGGCGGCAATCCAATTTATGATCAAGTCTTTGGGTTAGCTCAATCTGCCGAGGCGCAGCGCGTCGCAGGCTCTCTGTTTGGGTCGATGCATCAAGTCCCTGAACAGGCGATCAGCTCATATGTTTTCCCGTCGGGCGTGGGCATGTGGTCAGGTAGCAGTATGACAATGTCGGGCATTGGCATGTCTGGGATCGGTATGTCGGGCGTCGGCTTCTCGGCGTCAGCCCCACCGATTCGGCCTCGTCAGTTTTGGCTGATTGCTGATGCAGAACTGATTGTTTACGGCGCGACCGAGCCAGATGCAACGGTCTACATTGGTGGACAGCCCATTAAGCTCAATCCGGATGGCACATTCCGATTCCAGATGTCATTCCAGGATGGCCTGATTGATTATCCGATTATGGCAGTTGCAGCTGATGGCGAACAGACGCGTTCGATTCATATGAAGTTTACGCGCGAGACGCCTGATCGCAATACCAATACGAAAGACGAAGCCGTCTTAGAGTGGTTGCCTAACTAAGGCTGATCCCAGTCTAGCGCTGGCGTTGTGTCGTAAATAACATCCCTAGTTTCGAGCTGGGTTTGATCTCAGCCCACTGGACTTGTAAAGTCTGTTTCTCTCTGTCAACCTCCCTCAGCCTAAGGTTTAGGGAGGTTTTTTAACAGCTTCATCTGACTCACACCCGCAGACTCGCAACCTGCTGCTTGGATGTTACACGACACGAAAGACGGACGATACAATAACGGTGCTGAACAATAACGGTGCTGATCCCAGGCTCATATATGACGCCCGAAGCCATTACACAAACGCTGCAAACCTTATTCGGTCAAGATGTTCAGGTGATGCCGCCCGACTCCTGGCAGGTTGAGCAAGCCAATTCTCGCCTGTTAGTACTCTTATCTGAAGATTTGTCATGGCTCCGCATTTTGGTCTCAATTGCAACTGCAGCAGAGGCTACCCCCTTCTGGCAGCAGTTGCTAGAAGCCAATTTTGACACGACTCAAGAAACTCGATATGCCTTATTCCAAGGTGTGCTCTGGGGAGTGTTTCAGCATCATCGTCATAGCCTCACACCTGATGATTTTGAAATGGCGATCGCCCGTCTGCTTGCACTTCAGCAAAAAGGGCTATCGGATGCCTTTAGTCAGCTGGCAGAAACTCAGATTCTGCAAATCATTCAAGTGGCAAAGCAGCGCGGCCAAACCCTCCCTGAAACGATGCAAACTCTGGAGCGATTTTATCGAGAGGGCATGATGGGCGGCATTGAACAACCGCCTGAGCAGCGCGATGCCTTTTTGACAGCATGGAGAGCCCAACTGGAGAGGCTTTGGGACAATTCTTAATCTGACATGCTCTTAACCTGACGTGCTATCTATGACTGACATTCTCGACATTCTCGACATTCTCAAACAAGACTACGCCCAATTTCCTAAGCATCAGCACTTTGACCTCTACGCCGATGATGTCTATTTCAAAGATCCAATGACCGAATTTCGAGGTTGCGATCGCTATCGTCAAATGATCAGCTTCATCGATCAGTGGTTCACTCAACCCCGACTTGACTTGCACGCCATTCAACAGAACGGCAACGCCATTCGCACCGACTGGACGCTCAGCTGGACGACGCCACTCCCCTGGCAGCCTCGGATTACAATCGATGGCTGGAGCGAACTCACATTGGGCGATCGCCAGCTAATTACCTCCCATATCGATTACTGGCACTGCTCTCGCTTCGATGTGCTGGCGCAGCATGTGTGGCCCAGAACCCGTCATAATAGTAGGTAAATAAGTGTAAACAATTCTCAGGAAAGGCTTGACAACTCATGCGCGTAATTTTGATGACCGGAAAGGGAGGCGTAGGCAAAACCTCCGTCGCCGCAGCAACGGGTCTGCGATGTGCTGAATTAGGATATAGAACCCTCGTCCTCAGCACCGATCCGGCTCATTCTCTCGCGGATAGCTTTGATATGGAGCTAGGCCATGATCCCAAGCAGGTGATGCCTAATCTTTGGGGTGCTGAGTTGGATGCGCTAATGGAGCTAGAAGGCAACTGGGGTGCAGTCAAGCGCTATATCACGCAGGTGCTGCAAGCGAGAGGGTTAGATGGCGTCGAAGCCGAAGAGTTGGCCATTCTCCCTGGCATGGACGAAATCTTTAGCCTTGTGCGCATGAAGCGCCACTACGATGAAGGTGAGTTTGAGGTGCTGATCATCGATTCGGCTCCCACTGGGACGGCGCTGCGCTTGCTGAGCTTACCCGAAGTGGCAGGCTGGTATATGCGTCGATTCTACAAGCCATTGCAGGCTGTTTCGGTAGCGCTACGGCCTCTTGTAGAGCCAATCTTTCGACCGATTGCGGGGTTTTCTCTGCCCAATCAAGAAGTCATGGATGCCCCTTATGAGTTTTACGAGCAGATTGAAGCGCTGGAGAAGGTGCTCACCGACAACACCGTAACCTCGGTGCGCTTGGTGACGAACCCCGAAAAGATGGTGATCAAAGAATCGTTGCGGGCTCATGCTTATCTCAGCCTTTATAACGTCGGCACTGATTTGGTGATTGCCAACCGCATTATTCCTGATCAGGTCGCTGATCCATTTTTCCAGCGTTGGAAAGAAAACCAGCAGCAATATCGCCGCGAAATCCATGAGAACTTTCACCCGCTCCCGGTTAAAGAAGTGCCCCTCTACTCCGAAGAAATGTGCGGGCTAGAGGCGCTGCAGCGGCTAAAAGAAACACTTTATGCCGATGAAGACCCCACGCAGGTCTACTACAAAGAGACGACGCTGCGAGTGGTGCAAGGCCAAGATCATTACAGCTTAGAGGTCTATTTGCCGGGAATCCCCAAAGACAAGATCAATCTGAGCAAAACCGGGGATGAGCTGAACATCCGCATTGGCAACCATCGGCGCAACCTAGTATTGCCTCAGGCTCTGGCAGCCCTCCAACCGGCGGGCGCTAAGATTGAAGCCGACTATCTCAAAATTCGCTTTCAGGAGCCGGTTAAGGTGTGAGGGCGATCGCCTTCACACCGATTGCTGAGACGCAACACAAGAGTCGATCAAGCTAACACCAGAACAAGCATCGTCGAGATGCTGCCCTAACATCTCAGCTACTGTGGGGATGATATCAAACGCAGATTTCACCCCATGAAATCCGGGGGACAATGCCGACGTTGCGATCAGCGCCACACCATGAGGCCCTGTATGCCCGCCTGTCCGTCGATAGGGAACGGGGCCAATCACGCCATATTTGGGATGTGTAAACGCAGTTGACATGCCTTGCCAAATCACAACCATATCGGCATCACTATGATCGAGGTCATATGGATTGGCGATCGCCGGACGCTCTATATCTGCGACTACAGCCTCTCCGGTTCTTGGATCTCGACAGTCTCTTAAGAGATGTTCTAGGTGCTGGCAGATTTTTGAGTAGTCTTCTAGAGGCACAATGCCACGCTTCTCACGTCCCACAAGGTTAATGCGAATTCTGCCATCGTAAAATGATGGGAGCGCAAACGCTGGCATCTTTGACCACCACTGCTGATAATAAATCGAGGGTTGCCAATATAAATCGACTGAAAATCGCTCAGCTAGATTGGGAAAGTATTGTTGCAGAGCCCGTGCTGCTTTTCGATGAAACGCTCCTTGCCAGTGATGGAATTTGTTATGGGGCTGCAGCCACGCATAGGGACGATGCCAGTTTTCTGATGGTGAGAAGGTCGGAATTTCGTTAGGATCACGACTCCACTCCTGTGGAATCTTCAAAAATGGGCAGTCGAATGCATTTTGGTAGAGCAGTTCAGGTAGAAGAACCATACTCTGCAAATCGGAGTGATTCGCTCCCATTCCCCCCATGGCAAATGCAACCACGTCTCTCTCTGGAACTGCTGCAACCAGGGCGGCAATCATCTGATCAACAGCTTCATGCACATCAATCAACGCCTGCTCTGCGGCCTTAGCAGAGGGTGCGTTGTGTAGAGGATGGTGTGGATCAACGCCGTGCCAGAGTGCCTCGATCGCAGAGTGAAGTTCTCCAGTCACTAAATAGAACAGATCATGGGAATTGAAATGCTCAGACAACAGCCACAGCGCCGCTTGTTGCCGAACCTTGATCGCCTTAACTAAGGCTTTCCCCATCTGTTCACACTTTTTAGGTGAGTAACACGGAAACTCATAAATCCATTGAGGGGACGGGTACGACCCAAATCGGGTCAGGAATTCTTCTAACAGGCTCTCGGTGCTTCCCTGCAAGGGGACGCCCGGATCATGAGCCCCCCAGCCTACAATTCCTTCCAGTTTTTTAGACTGTGACAGATCAAAGTAGGGTGGATCAAAAACGGCGATCGTAGCATCCAATTTCTCGAAACACGGCACAAAGTGAGACCCTTCTTGTCGCACCGTGTAGGTGTCAGGGGAGAATTCAATCACTGACCAGCGCTTAGCTGCTTCGGGCGATCGCCCAGATGCCACATGTTCCCACGCCAAACCTGTCCGCTGAGCAGAACCATGATCTAAATAAAAAGAAGCACTGCGCGATCGCAGTGCCTCAAGTGCGGGCATTCTACCTTCTGCCATCAACTTCTCAGCAAATGAGATTTCTAGGCCATCCAGACCAATGAGGAGCACCTGGCGTTGAGACAAAGTAAGCATAGTCACGATTACCCAATATTTAATGTTGAAAGCTGTTTAAAACATGCACTCAGTATAGTGACGTCCTTAAGATTGATACCCGCAAACCTATTGCATCTAAACGCTATTAAAGTGTTGTCTTCTAAGACAAGAAGTTGTGATGAAGATGCGAGACGGATTGCTGTTTATAGGGCTGAAGCAATATGGCAGCCTATGTCCGCTGCTGCAAAACACCTATAGTCGCCAGACTTAATCATCGCTAAATGCACCGTCGGCCTGTTCTCCAATAGCTTCCTAAGCAATCGAGACTTCATATCACCTCTGGCTCGACCTAGACAGTTTGCTCACAGATAAACCTCTCACTCTGGACTTGGCTACGGCTTAAATTTACTAATGTGACAGCTCTCATCAAATGCAATACATTTATACTAAAAGTGTTAGCCTGCCATCACTTTACTTTTTTACAAGTCCTCTTACTGCCCCATATTTAGAGTGAAATGCCAAGAATTTACAATTTATAGGCTAGATATAGAATTAAAAATCCGTTACGCTGGACTCAAATCAGATTCTGGCTTGAGCAATTATGTCCTTTGTTGGCCTCCATGTTCACAGTGATTACAGCTTGCTTGATGGCGCGAGTCAGCTACCTCATCTAATCGATCGCGCTGTGGAGTTGGGTATGCCTGCGATCGCCCTCACCGATCATGGCGTCATGTATGGGGCTGTCGAGCTGATGAAGCTCTGCAATGGCAAATCGGTCAAGCCGATCATTGGCAATGAGATGTATGTGATCAATGGCGACATCACCAAGCAAGAGCGCCGCCCGCGCTATCACCAGGTGGTGTTGGCTAAGAATACTCAGGGCTATAAAAGTCTGGTGAAACTAACCACGGTGTCTCATCTACAAGGCGTCCAGGGGAAGGGCATTTTCTCTCGGCCCTGCATCAACAAAGACCTGATTGAGCAATATCATGAGGGGCTGATCGTCACAAGTGGCTGTTTGGCTGGAGAAGTGCCACAGGCGATTTTGCAGCGCAAGCCTGAAATTGCGCGGCGGGTGGCCCAGTGGTATCAAGACCTGTTTGGGGATGACTATTATCTCGAAATCCAAGATCATGGTTCGCCCGAAGATCGCATTGTCAATGTTGAGGTGGTCAAAATTGCTCGGGAACTTGACATCAAACTTGTGGCCACGAATGATTCACACTACATTTCGTGCTACGACGTTGAAGCCCATGATGCGTTGCTCTGCATCCAAACGGGGAAGCTGATTACCGAAGACAAACGGCTACGCTACAGCGGCACCGAATATCTTAAATCTGCTGATGAGATGCGGCAGCTGTTCCGCGATCATCTCACCGATGATGTGATTGAAGAGGCGATCGCCAACACGCTCGAAGTCGCTGAAAAGATTGAAGCCTACGACATTTTGGGTGAGCCGCGCATTCCTGACTATCCAGTGCCAGACGGCTACACGCCCGCCACCTATTTACAAGACGTGACGACGCAGGGGTTGCTCAAGCGCCTCAGTTGCCCCTCGATTGCCGACGTTGATATCACCTATCAAGAGCGCCTGACCTACGAGCTCAACATGATGGAGCAGATGGGCTTTTCAACCTATTTTCTCGTCGTATGGGACTACATTAAGTTTGCGCGAGACCACAACATTCCTGTGGGGCCCGGGCGCGGCTCGGCTGCGGGTTCGCTAGTGGCCTATGCCCTAGGCATCACCAATATCGATCCGGTGCATCATGGCTTGCTGTTTGAGCGGTTCTTAAATCCTGAACGGAAATCCATGCCTGATATTGATACCGACTTCTGCATCGAAAAGCGGGATCAGGTAATTCAATATGTGACTCAGAAATATGGGCCAGAACGGGTCGCGCAAATCATCACCTACAACCGCATGACCTCCAAAGCCGTGCTTAAAGATGTGGCACGGGTGCTAGACATTCCCTATGGGGATGCTGATCGCATGGCGAAGCTGATCCCCGTGGTGCGAGGCAAGCCGACCAAGCTCAAAGTAATGATCTCGGAAGACACCCCAGCTCCTGAATTTAAAGAGCGCTACGAAAATGATCCCCAAGTGCATCGCTGGCTCGATATGGCACTGCGGATTGAGGGCACCAACAAGAGCGTCGGCATCCATGCGGCAGGCGTGGTCATTTCGGCTCAGCCATTAGACGAGATCGTGCCACTGCAGCGCAACAAAGACAACGACGGGGCTGTAACTCAATACTCCATGGAAGATATTGAGTCCATGGGTTTGCTGAAGATGGACTTTCTGGGGCTCAGAAACCTGACGATGATTCAGAAGACCGTGGATCTGGTGGAGCAAAATCGGCAGCAGCATCTGGATCTTGATCATCTGCCGCTGAATGATCCCGAAACCTATAAGCTGCTGGCACGAGGGGATTTAGCGGGCATCTTTCAGCTAGAATCCTCCGGGATGCGCCAGATCGTGCGCGACCTGAAACCGTCTGGCTTGGAAGATATTTCGTCAGTGTTAGCGCTCTATCGACCGGGGCCGCTCGACGCCGGACTGATTCCCAAGTTTATTAACCGCAAGCACGGGCGTGAACTGATTGATTATCCCCATGAGATTCTAAAACCCATCCTCGAAGAAACCTACGGCATCATGGTCTATCAAGAACAGATCATGAAAATCGCCCAAGACATGGCGGGCTATTCGCTGGGGCAAGCGGATTTGCTGCGCCGAGCAATGGGGAAGAAGAAGGTGTCGGAAATGCAAAAGCACCGCAGCATCTTCGTGGAGGGATCAACCAGCAATGGGGTCAAGGCCAAAGTCGCGGAAGAATTGTTTGACCAAATGGTGCTGTTTGCTGAATATTGTTTCAACAAATCGCACTCGACAGCCTATGGCTATGTCACCTTCCAAACAGCCTACCTAAAGGCCAACTATCCCACGGAATATATGGCCGCGCTGCTGACTTCAAACAGTGGCGACCAAGACAAGGTGCAGCAGTATATTGCCAACTGCATTTCGATGAACATCACCGTAGAACCACCGGATATCAATCGGTCGCGAGTTGATTTTACACCTCTGAGCGATCGCATCTTGTTTGGGCTATCTGCCGTTCGCAATGTGGGGCAAGGGGCAATTGAGTGCATTCTTGCGGCTCGCGATCAGGATGGGCCATTCCAATCTCTGGCGGAGCTGTGCGATCGCGTTGATGCGCGCACGGTCAACCGGAGAGCCTTAGAAGCGCTGATTCAATGTGGTGGCCTGGATCGTCTCAACCCCAACCGCAACCAGCTGATGCATGATCTTGACTTGGTGCTAGAGTGGGCGCAATCGCGGGCCAAAGACCGAGAAATTGGCCAAGGAAATTTGTTTGACTTGTTTAGCGGTGGCCCGGAGACAGCCAGCAGCGCAGCCAGCTTTGAGTCGGCTCCCAAAGCTCCCTCGATCGAAGACTTTCCAGAGCAAGAAAAGCTCAAGCTTGAAAAAGAACTGCTCGGCTTTTATATTTCTGATCATCCGCTTAAGTCAGTGCAGCAGGCCTCGAAGGTGCTTGCCCCCATCAATGTGAGTGAATTGGCCGACAAGTCCGATAACATGACTCTCAGCGCCATTGTCATGCTGACAACGGTGAAGCCTGTTGTCACCAAAAAGGGGGATGCGATGGCGATCGTGCAAATCGAAGATCTGACCGGGCAGGCTGAGGCGGTGGTGTTTCCTAAAACCTATGCCCGCATTGGCCAATACATTCTGGCTGACGCGCGGCTGATGATTTGGGGCAAAGTAGATCGTCGCGATGAGCGATCGCAATTCATCATTGATGATGCCGAGCCTGTCGAATCTGTCCGCATGGTGATGGTCGAACTAGACCCCAACATTGCAGGCGACATTACTCAACAATATCGGCTCAAGAATATTCTCCTCGACCATCAAGATGAGACTGGCGCAGGCAAAGTGTCGGTGGTGGCCATGATTGCGGCAAACCAGCGCCGCCAGTGTGTGCGACTGGGGGCACAGTTTCGCGTGTTAGATGGCGATGCTGTAGTCGATGCGCTCACACGAGAAGGGTTTCATGCTAGAGCGTCAGCGCTGATCAGTGCCTGAGCGCATTCCAGGGTTTTGGTGCAACACCTGACTCCAGGTTTGCTCTCAAACAGACATGTTCGCTTCGTTCCATAACGAGGGCGATCGCATTTTTATGGTGTTGCTTAATTAGGCTCAGTCAGCCTATTCCAGAGATAGGCCAGTCTATGATTTTTATAGGCCAGCCTGTGATTTTTATAGGCCAGCCTATTCCAGAGACAGGCCAGCTTGTGATTTTTATAGGCCAGCCTATTCCAGAGACAGGCCAGCCTATGATTTTTATAGGCCAGCTTGTGATTTTTATAGGCCAGCTTGTGATTTTTATAGGCCAGCTTGTGATTTTTATAGGCCAGCCCATGACATCCTCAACGCTGGCTATCGATCCATCATCCATTTACGGTTGGAAATACCCCACCCGTCAGCCTCAGGATGGCTGCGCTTGAGGATCTTCAGTCAGCCCTAAGTGCTGCCGCAGCGATCGCCGCATCACCTCAACCGGGACAGGCTGCTGCAGCCATATCTGCAGCGCTGCTGCTCCCTGCTGCACCAGCATTTCTAATCCGTCAATGGCGATCGCCCCCTGATCCTGAGCATATTTCAGGAATTGGGTCGGGTTTGGAGTGTAGATTAAGTCATAGGCGATCGCCCCTGCAGGCAGGGCATCAAGCTCAGAAGCCATAAGAGGTGAAGCGTTTAGTTGAGGGTGCATTCCCACGGGGGTGGTATTGACCAGCAGGGTGCAGCGGGGCAGCAACTGGGAGAGGGCATCCCAGGTATGCACTGCCAAGTTGACCGCACAAGGGGACTTGAGCCAACTGGCTTGAAAGATCTGCAGCTTTTTGGGGTGTCGCCCAACCACATGCACCTCCGCACAGCCCAACTGCGCGCATCCGGCTACGACCGCCCGCGCCGCGCCGCCATTGCCCAGCACAACAGCAACTGCGTGCTGCCAATCGCGATCGTGCGGTAGGGGTGCCAAAAACCCGTCTACATCGGTATTTGTGCCGCTCCAGCCTTGGGCAGTGCGCCAAACTGTGTTTACGGCTCCAATGGCCTCAGCTGTCGGTGAAATCTCCGATAGCAATGGGATAATCGTCTGTTTATGGGGAATGGTGATATTGAAGCCGCTGAGACCGATGGCAGCCAAACCCGCGATCGCCCACTCTAGATCATCCGGGTGGATCGGAAACGGGACATAGACATAATCGGCTGCCAGGTGGGCGATCGCAGCATTGTGCATCACAGGAGATAAGGAATGCTCAACAGGATAGCCAATCACACCCAGAAGTTGAGTTTTACCAGTAATCATAAGGGTTTGATATCGTTTGGAAATGCAGGTGTAGGGTCAGAGCAACCGTCCATATGCCCAAGATCAGGCTCCGCTAACGCCCCTGACCGGCATCAGATCATTTGCAGACTCGAGTCCTCCCCGGATCACATCATCGTCTCAACGTAAGCAATATCAATCGTCGCCGTTGAGATTGTGTGTCAAAATCAGAATGCGACGCCTGTCACACGCCATGCAAGGAAGCCTACTGAATGGTCGCTATCGAATCATTAAGGTACTGGGAGCCGGGGGGTTTGGTCAAACCTATTTAGCAGAAGACGCCCAGCACCCAGATCAGGCTCAGTGCGTTGTTAAGCAGTTTAAACCGGCCAGCCACGACATCAAGTTTCTCAAAGTCGCCCGTCGCCTGTTTGAAACAGAGGTCGAAACCCTAGCGCAACTGGGGGAGCATGACCAGATTCCCCAGTTTTTCGACTCGTTTGAAGACCATCGAGAATTTTATCTGGTGCAAGAATTCATTGATGGCATCCCGCTGAGCGACGAACTCGCCCAATTGCGGCGCATGAGTGAGGCCGATGTCATCACCTTGCTAAAGGATGTGCTGGGCATTCTAGATTTCGTGCACAGGAACCGCGTCATTCACCGTGATATCAAGCCCGAAAACCTGATTCGTCGATATCACGACCACCGAATTGTCCTAATTGACTTTGGAGCCGTAAAGCAGATTCGGACGCAAATGCTGACGGACAGCGGCCAGACTCGCCTCACAGTCGGCATTGGCACGGAAGGCTACACGCCCAGTGAGCAGCTGGCAGGCAAGCCTCGCTTTTGCAGTGATATTTATGCACTCGGCATTACTGCAATTCAAGCACTCACTGGAATGCAGCCGTTTCAGTTTCAGTCCGATTTAGATACTGGAGAATTGCTCTGGCGCGATCATGCCTCAGTCAGCATGGGGCTGGCGCTGGTTCTCGATAAGATGGTGCGCTATCACTTTAGCCAGCGCTATCAGTCGGTGGCAGACACGCTCTATGCTCTCGACCATTTATCGCAATTGCCCACTGAGCTGACGAATATTCCCGCGTCAGCGCTACGGCTGGATGATGATGAAACCCACTTCACGCAGCTCGAACCCAGACCCTGGTGGAAACGCTGGCTGCAAGAGGGCACAAAAGGAGTGGCGATCGCCACTTTGGCTGTCAGTGGGTTGGTGTTGGGCCTACGATATATGGGCGGACTAGAATCGGTTGAACTCACACTGTATGACCGGATGGTGCAGCTGCAGGGCGATCGCGGCCCTGATCCTCGTCTGCTAATCGTGACGATCTCCGAAGCAGATTTGCAGCAGCTCCAGCGTGCGACCCCATCCGATCAGTCCGTTGCCGATGTGATTCAGACGCTGGCTCAACATAGCCCCAGAGCCATCGGACTCGATCTCCATCGGGATCTGCCGCAAGAACCCGGACATGAGACCCTGATTCAACAGCTGCAGGCGCAGGATGTGATCACGATTACCAAGCTCGGCGAACGCAGTGAAGACGAAATTCCACCACCGCGCGATATCCCTCACCGTCAGATTGGTTTCAGCGACTTACCGATTGATCCTGATGGGGTGGTGCGCCGCAACCTGATGCTCGCCGAACTCAACGATGAGGTCTTTTGGTCATTTTCGCTACGGCTCGCCCTACAATATTTGGCGGCTGAGTCGCCGTCTGTGGGAGTGCGCGAGAATGCTGACTATTTACAAATTGGCGACACCCAGTTCTTGCCGCTGGCTCAGAATTTTGGCGGCTATCAGGATGCCGATGCCGCAGGTTACCAAATTCTGCTGGGCTATCGCTCTGCTGATCAATTAGCGCGTCAGGTCGCCTTTACCGATGTGCTGGAGGGCCGCATTGAGCCAGATTGGGTCACTGATAAAGTCGTACTCATTGGCACCGTTGCTCCGAGTAGTAAAGATTTGTTCTACACGCCCTACACATCTGGACGAGAGCAGAGTCACCAGATGCCGGGTGTCTTAATTCATGGGCAAATGGTGAGCCAAATCTTGGGGGCTGTTTTAGAAGATGAGCCGCTGGTTTGGTGTTGGGCAGAGTGGGGCGAAGCCCTGTGGATCCTATTTTGGGCGGCAGTAGGCGGCAGTTTGGCCTGGTCGCTGCGGCGTCCTGCGATATTGAGCTTGGCCGGGGTAACGGCGATCGCCCTGTTATGGGGGGCAAGTTTCGCAATCTTTACTCAACAGGGCTGGGTGCCGATCATCGCTCCGGCGATCGCCTGCTTGGTTACAGGCAGTGTGATTGTGGTTTATCGCTCCGATCGCATGCAAAAGCAGCAGGCCTTAGCTACGCTGTTTTGGCGAGAACATACTCCCAACCACACACCCAAAGCCCCGTCATCTGGTGACGACTTACCACGCTAATCGGCTCGCATCCCAGATATCCAGTCGAGTCTTGTCAACCCGGTTTAATCATCTCGCGCTACCCTATAGCCAAGCCTTGAGATCTTCAATTGCTGAGTTCATCTGCGTGTATAGCACCAGCCCTTTCAAGGTGCTTTTTTATCTTTTTTAGATTTCGATTCACTCAG
>CAZCXK010000113.1:8729-15947 GCA_964502605.1 uncultured bacterium | reverse complement strand
GATTCAGAAAAAGTTTGCTGGCAAGCAGGACAAAGATAGCGTTGATGACCATTGGGCATCTTGCCGTGTTTATGGGCGTTGCTATGACCACACAGCGGGCATTCCATCGCGTGAATTCTAGTTAATGAGCCTCTCTACTTCTATCAATCCCACATCAGGTTGAGGCACTACCGTTTAGGTGCGTTTAACCCTGGTTTGAAATGACGCTGATTTTTAGGTTGTCAGGCTTGACTTTTACCCACAACGTTATCAGGCTTTAAAAAGTGGGCATGTTTTGAATAGCGTAAATAAAGTGAGCTGACATCAAGTCAGTCATTCATCTCCAAAGATGACACCTTAGATCAGCGCTATGTTTGCTCTTAACAGAATTCAACACATCGATCTGGCAGGACTCAGTAATTTTACGATCTGCGTAAATATACGTCTAACATTTGACTGAGACCATCTATTTTGGCTAATGAACATGTGATATCTGTAGTAGCTCTTGTCATAAGAGTGGAGTGAACATTGTCTTTTACAATTCAAACTCTCTACCCTATTTAGGTGATTCACTATGGCAGTTGAAAAAGTAAATTCCTCGTCTAGCCTTGCAGAAGTAGTCGATCGCATTCTCGACAAAGGGATCGTCATTGATGCATGGGTTCGCGTGTCTCTTGTTGGCATCGAACTGCTCGCTGTCGAAGCCCGTGTTGTGATTGCATCGGTCGATACCTATCTCAAGTACGCTGAAGCGGTTGGTTTGACAGCTCAGGCAGCTGTTCCGGCTGCTTAAAACTCTCAACATTGAGGAGCCATTGTCTGGCTCCTCGAGTCTAGCAATCAATAGAATTCAGACGCCCTAATACTGCATAAGGAGGCTTTTGTGACTGCCCTAAAAGCACAATGGCAACAGCAACGCCAACAGCGCCAACAAGAACTAATTGAGCGTCAACGGCAAATCAATACGATGCTGGCGTCGTTCCATACTGAGCGTCAGATCAATGGTTCACAGCTCCGTGATGACTTGAGCCTACTCCAACTCAAACTTCAGCAAAACACCCAAGAGTTACTCAATCATTTCACCGGTCAGCGTCATATTTCAGCCCAGCAAATGTTTCAGGAGCTTCAAAGCTTTACGCAAACGCTGCAGTTAGAAACGGCTCAAATTCTCAAGAATCTGTCAGTTGATCGCTCTCAAAAAGCAGAGCAACTCATGCAAGAACTCGATCAGTTCCATCATCAGCTTCATGCATCAGTTGCGATTTTACAAGAACAGTTCAAGGCAGATCTGAGGGATATTGCAGATGAAACAATTGCCATTCGGGCCGATGCCCAGGCATTTCTTTTAGTTCAGCATCAAAAACGGCTTCAATGCAAAGAACAGCTCATGCATAATTTGCAGAGCTATGTTGATAATCTTCAAACTCAAGTTGAGGACTACCTCACAAATTTAGAGTTGCTACGGCATGAGCGCTCTCGGCAGCTTCAGCAAAGTTTTTGCCAACAGCGCAACCGTCGCATAGCTGAAATGGATGAGTTGTTTCAGGTACTTTCTGAGTTTCGGACAGAGCTCCGAGCCCATCGGGCTAATCTCCATCAGTCTGTGTGGGGTGATGAAACAGCGTCGGTGCTAGAAGTACAGCCTCGAACGGAGCTAGCCGCAACTCAGGTTTCTTCCGCAGTATTAGCATCTGAGCCGATTGTGCCACACCAGGTGCATGAAGTGACAACTCCAGTCATATCCATTCAACAGAGAGCCGAATTGGCCGCAGATGTCGAGCCAGAATCAGTTCAGTTAGAAGAAGAAATTTACACGTTGATTTATGAGAGTGAAGGATCTCGACTAACCGAAATCGAATCCAAATTAGGAAGCACCCGATTTCATGTTGTTGAAGCTCTTCGTTCTCTAATTAAGAAAGGACTGATAACACAACGCGATCGCATTTATTACGTTCAAGAGGATATTAACCTGTGACTACGCTCCTACATGCGCGCCCCCGGCAATTTGTCAGCACACCGGCCATTGAACGAGTATCGGCCAGAGCTTTGAGATATCTGCAATCGGGGTTCTCTGTCCATCTTAGAGGGCCTGCTGGCACAGGTAAAACGACTCTTGCTCTTCATTTAGCAGATTTGCTCGGACGCCCTATCATGCTGTTGTTTGGCGACGACGAATTCAAAACATCTGATTTAATTGGTCATCAAACAGGCTATACCCGCAAGAAAGTATTTGATAACTTTATTCACAGCGTTGTAAAAGTAGAAGACGAGTTACGGCATAACTGGGTCGATTCTCGCTTGACCTTAGCCTGCCGAGAAGGCTTTACGTTGGTATATGACGAGTTTAATCGGTCTCGCCCAGAAGTTAACAATGTTTTACTGTCGGCATTAGAAGAAAAACTCTTGGTTTTGCCGCCCAATGGGACTCGCAATGAATATATTCGGGTCAGTCCACATTTTCGCGCTATTTTTACATCGAACCCTACCGAATATTGTGGTGTTCATGCGACACAAGATGCCTTGCTTGATCGCCTGATCACAGTCAGCATGGGAGAACCTGATGAATTAACCCAGCAAGAAATCGTAGCTCAGAAAACCGGAGCTAGTCGGGAAGAATCATCGTTCATCGTGCAGCTTGTCAGAGCATTCCGCAGTGAGATTAATGCCAAAGACTCATCAGGACTGCGCTCATGTTTGATGCTGGCTAAGGTTTGTCAGGAGCACAATATCTTAGTCATGCCAGAAAATGCTGAATTTCGAGATGTTTGTCAAGATATCTTACTATCTCGCACGGATTTACCCTTACAGGAATCAACTCAAGTTTTGTGGACTTTATTTAACCAGATGATTACCGGACATTCTCACTCTGAGGATATCCTGCAGTTGCATTTTGAAGGGATTAAAGCTGCAGATTATGAACAGTCTGGTTCTCCTCAAGTATTAGTTGAAGCAAATGCCAATGCGCTGGAAACTACCAATGCGCTGGAAACTACCTCCAAGTCAGATGAGAATCAAATCTCAACGCGTGAAACGGCTGATGAAGGAGGTGACTCGAATGAGTTGCATCCGGTAGCAGTTGTTTCATCTTCCGCGAGTCAGGAAAGCCTTACCAATATCAAATCTTCTGGTGATCAGGTAACTAAAGAGTTCGAGGCTGGTGGGATTCTCAATCAGGCTGAAAACAATAGACTAAACCAAGACCGTGAGGCGATCGCCCCCTTTACACCTGATGAGAAAGCTCATGCTGTTCTTTTGGTTGATTCCGTGCCGTTTGAACAAGATGTGTATTGCTACTTGCAGCAGTATCAGGATGCGCGTCCTTCACAGATTGAAGTGGCGTTAGGGCTCAACCGCTATCAAACAGTTAATGCGCTGCGATCTCTCAATGATAAAGGCTTGCTGAATCGTGTTGAAACAGAATCAGCATCAGTGATACTGACGCATACTCAGGAGGCTCAGAGGTAATGGTTTTGACATCTCCAACTACAGCCCAAACTAATCGCACGATTGCTACCTCTACGCCGGGTTCAACTCTGGCTGATGTTTTAGAGCGCGTACTCGACAAAGGTATCGTCATTGCCGGAGATATCTCTGTTTCAGTTGGTTCGACAGAGCTATTGAGTATCCGCATTCGGTTGCTGGTGTCATCTGTCGATAAGGCGCGTGAAATTGGCATCAACTGGTGGGAAAGCGATCCATATCTCAACAGCCAGTCTCAAAAGCTTCTAGATGCTAATCAGCAGATGCAGTCTCGCATTGAAAGCCTGGAAAGAGAGTTGCGATCGCTAAAAACGGTATCCCCTAGTGCGGATCCACCACCCTCTTTGGAGCGATGACATGATTAGTATCAAATCGATGAGACAAATTCCTACATCTCATACTATTCCTGGATTTCGGGCTATGAAGACTGTGGGGCGATCGCATCATTTATCGATTGAATATGCACGGCAATCGGCAGGGAAATATCAACAACTTGCGCACATAGCTCGCCTGCAATGGCTCAATCAACAATGGCATTAGCGTGCTATAGGTCAAATCCATGAGCGATTCTAAACCCTATTATTATGTTGACTCAGAACACTATCGACAGATACTTGTTCGAGATGTCGAATGGCAATTTCGAGAATGGTACACTACCTTTTTGAACTATGAACTTCTCGAACTGCCAAAAGCTGTTTTGAAGTATTTAATGAATGCAGTTAACTTGGGTTGTGTTATGACTCTATTTGACTCCCCTATTTCAGTACAACCTGCATCTGAATCTCTAGATTTGTTGCCAATTCAGCATCCTTCTACAGGGCGAGATGCCGGCCTAGCTCCATTGTTGCTAACTGTGATAGAGCTAATTCGACAACTCATGGAAGCACAGGTTATTCGCCGGATGGATACTAATCAGCTGAGCGACAATGACTTAGATCGAGCCGCAGAAAGCTTGAGGAAGCTGGAAGAACAGGTGATTCAGCTTTGCAATATCTTTGATGTCGATCCAGGTGATTTAAACATTGATTTGGGTGATATTGGTACTCTTCTCCCCAAGGCTGGCAGCTACTATCCAGGAGAAGCGTCTCATAACCCTTCAATTTTAGAACTACTGGATCGCCTTTTGCATACAGGAGTTGTGCTTCAGGGCAACTTAGATTTAGGGCTAGCTCAACTAAACCTGATTCATGTCAAGCTTCAACTAGTTTTGACCTCACGTCCTATTGGGTAATGTTCGGATAGGATATGAATTTTGAATGTCGTGACTGGTTTAGTTAGTTGAGTATCTTTCACATTGCATCTTTATGCATTGCGACAATGATTTGTCCTCATTCTCTCTTTTCACCGAGGTTATTTCGATGTCACAAGGACTTTACTTATACGGCATTTTTCCATCACCTGGGCCAGTGAATTTGAGTTTAACAGGCTTGGATGATCAACCTGTGCAGACCTATCGCGTTGAAGACTTTGTCTTCTTATACTCTGAAGCTCAACAGGAGCGCTATTTGGCAAGTCGGCGAAACCTCTTAGGGCATGAGCGTGTATTAGAACAAGCTATGGATGGAGGGTATCGAACACTGTTACCGCTTCAGTTTGGAGTCGTAATTAATGACTGGGATACCGTGAAGCAGGAGTTAATCAATTCTCAAGGTTCAAATTTGACCCGCCTATTTAGTAAACTAGCAGGCCAGCGTGAAGTCAGCATCAAAGTCTTTTGGGATCAAAGTGGCGAGCTTAGTGCTCTAATGTCTGAGAATGATGCCCTGAGAGCTGAGCGCGATCGCCTTGACGGAAAGTCTCTCGGTATGGATGAAATTGTGCGGATTGGTCAGGCAATCGAACGTTCAATGGGCGATCGCCAAGAGATTATTATCTCAGTCTTTCAGTCTGCGTTAAATCCGTTAGCTCTTGAAACTGTTGAGAATGATGTGCTGACCAGTGCCATGATTTACAACGCAGCTTATCTCATTCCTTGGGATTCAGAACCCCAGTTCAGCTGTCAGATTGAAGCCTTAGACCAACAATTTGATAGGCGCTTACGAATTCGCTACAACAACTTTACAGCTCCGTTTAATTTCGCCCAGATGAATTAATTCAGATTTTTCTTAATCAGTAGCTTTGATGGAGTATCTAGAGGACTTTGTGATGTTTTTCGACTTGCTACTTGCACCCGTGATGGCTCCTGTTTCGGGACTAGCTTGGATTGGTAATAAAATTCTCGACCAAGCCAGCAGCGAACTCGATGATACTGAAAACCTGAGCAAACGGCTATTAACTCTGCAACTCGCCTTTGACATGGGTGACATTCCAGAAGACGAATTTGAAGCTCAAGAGGAAGCCTTGCTGCTAGAGATTCAGGCATTAAACGAGAAGAGTCAAGACGTATAACCCAAAATAGTGATTCGCTAGAATACACAGTCAAGATGTGAGAGAAAATACAACTCTCTTATTTTTCTGCCAGGGAGACCTTCTGTGAAAGGAGAAGTCCAGTTTAGATCCAATAAGTTAGCAATACCAGCCCTTTCAAGGTGCTTTTTCATCTTTTTTAGATTTCGCTTCACCCAGCAATCGGGCAGTAGAAACGTGAGGTTTGTCTTTTTGCCGTTTGGGTTTGGGGACTTTCTTGTTCTCGCCTCTGGGATGAGAGCGGAATTTGGACAATTCCATCTGTGCGGCTAAGCGCTGGAGGACTTGAACGGTGGAGTCTAGGTCGAGATGAGCAAACGGTTGCCATTGCACTGGAGGAATGGCAATCATCATGCCGTCATAAACGCGACGCACTTCATCGGCTAAATACTAGGGGGAAATGCCCGCTTCAATTTTGTCGGCTCCATGCACACGACGCATCGCGGCTTGAGCGATCGCCAACAGGTTGTAGCAAATCAGCGCCATGACAAAGCCAAACAAGGCGGCTCTGGGATAAGCCAGAGTATTGATTTCAGCCCGGAAACATTGTTCCAGCACTTGAACCAGTCGTTCAATCCGCCATCGTTTTTGATACAGTGCCGCAATTTGCAAAGCATCGGCATCAGCCATTGGTAGATTCGAGAGCAGGGCAATTTCGACCTCTTAATTTCGAGTGGGCTGGTTGAGTTGCACCACAATGCGGCGTAGCTTTACCTTTAACGTGTCATTGAAAATCAACTGAACCGATTATTCAGACACCGCTCCCGTTTCGCTATGCCCCACAAACACGAGTTCATTGAGCGCTTTGTAGGGCAACAACCCATGCTGGCGAATCACCAAAGCCCTACCCTAACAGCTACTGCTGTTTCTCTCGATTAAATTTTGTCACCCCCTTGAACGGTTACGCATCAACTCATACTGAAATACCTCTTCGTTTGCCAATCCTGCCACCGTTCCTACCCAGAATGACCAAGCGATCGCCCTACTGATAGCACTCGTTTACCGAATGGTCTAACAGGTTGTGTGATGGGCGATCGCTTGAGGGAAATCGCAACTCGCTAACAGGACGATCGATAGTGCTCATCAAGGGCACAGCGTAGCATCATCTTAATCACCGCCTGACGGCTAATATTGAGTTCATTCGCCATTTGGTCAACAAGCTCATCCAGCATTAAGTTCGGCATTTCCAGATGAGTTACTGTCTGAACTTTGCCCCCTACGTGAAGTCATTGGGCGTCGGAGTGTTCTCAGGCTATCCCTTAATACTCCCTCCTTCTGATCTGTTTTCACATCTGGGAGTGAGTTTTGTCAGGCACCCTGCTCCTCAAAGAGTCTTTGAGAGTGTCTGGAGAG
>CAZCXK010000113.1:0-8629 GCA_964502605.1 uncultured bacterium | reverse complement strand
AGAGTCTTTGAGAGTGTCTGGAGAGCCTTTGAGAGTGTCTGGAGAGCCTTTGAGAGTGTCTGGAGAGTCTTTGAGAGTGTCTGGAGAGTATCGGAGCTAGTTAGATCATATCGAGCATGATGATGCTTTGCTGCATTCTGCCTATAGCTGTATCACGCAGTCAGATCAACCCCAAAAACGGCTCAATGGCTCAGCTCTAGACGCAGACCTATTAGCTGGGAGGGTGCTCAGATTAGCGTGCTAACAGGGTATTAGGATGCAGGATTCCGCAGGCGACGAATTTTTAAGCCCGTGTTGTGGCCATCACCTGCTGAGTCGGCGTCGTAAATCGTGGTCAATGTCGTTTAGCAAACCTGAACCGTGCTAAAAAATCATGTAGAACTATCATGTAACACTAGCGATCGCCCTCATCCCCTTAAATATGGTGCCACCCGTTCAATTGCGCCTGATGATCTTGGGTCTTGCATCCCTGATCCTTTCATCATCGTCTGCCCCTGCGCCATCTCGGTTATCAACCCTCCCAACTCCAACCAATCCAGAATTAGATGCAACTGTGTTTGAGGCAGAACCCCAGCCATTTAGTGACGAGCCCAATGACGAACCTGATGCGTCTCTCTTTCTAGAATCATTGCCTGAGACTCCGGTTACTCAAGAGACGGTCTGCCCGACACCGACAGAGGCACAAGCCACTGCACAGTTTGAGGCGATCGCCCATCATGCGGCTCAGATGGCGATCTGGCTAGAAGCGCCTGCCTCAGGACTGGGAACACTTGTACAAACCTTAGGGCCTCAGTTACTGGCCTCTCTGACGCCCAGCCCCTGGCCGTCAATTCATCAACGGGCTACGCTGGCGCGAGTTCCTGTGATGATGTATCACGACATCCTGCCAGAAAAAGAAGTCTTTTTTGATGTGACGCCTGAGGAGTTTGAACGACATCTCCAACTCATTCAGCAGAACGGCCTGACTCCGATTAGTCTCGATCAGCTGGTTCATCATTTACGTACAGGGCTACCTCTGCCCCAAAAGCCCATTCTGCTGACCTTTGATGATGGCTATGTCGGTCATTATGACTATGTTTATCCGCTGCTAAAGCAATATGGCTATCCGGGGCTGTTCTCGATTTACACCTATAAAGTCGGTCGCGAGCATGGCCGTCCCGGTGTTGACTGGGAGCAGGTACGTGAAATGGCGGCTGACCCGTTGGTCACGATTGCGGCGCACAGCGTTAATCATCCGGCTGATTTGCGCGAGCTGGCTGATGCCGAATTGCAGCTGGAAATCGTCCAATCGCGGCAGGTGCTAGAGCAAGAATTAGGCATCCCCATTCGCTACTTTACCTACCCAGAAGGCAACTATGATGCGCGAGTGGCAGCGGCAGTGCAAGAGGCAGGCTATGTGGCCGCGCTGACAATGGATGATGCCGAAAATCGCTTTGCGGGAGAATCATTTAACTTGTTATCGATCGATCGGATCGGTCAATCTCAGTTAGCACGCGTCATCGATCGAGCCTGGGGCGGCTCAGAGCCGCGCCTCTGGAGCAATGGCTTTGATTTCACCACGCCGGTTCAGTTTACTCAGATTGATGTGGACGACGTCTCGCTCAGCCTTGCAGCAGGCGGCAGACCCGTCACCATTCATGCCAACAGCCGCTATCAGGTGTATGAAATTGTTGCGGGTACAGAGATTAGCGCGGCAGTGGATGGTGGGTTTTTCTCGATGAAATATTTAGACTCTAATACGATGATTGGCCCCGTATTCAGCCAGAGTACGGGAGAATTTGTCCCCGGCAATGCCAGCGAAAACCCCAAGCTGACTGGGCGACCCCTGGTGTTAATCAGCCCAGATGTCGTGCAATTTATCCCGTTTGATCCTCAGCAGCACAACACGCTGGAAGGCATTCAAGCAGACATGCCTGATGTAACAGATGCCTTTGTGGGCGCAGCTTGGTTGGTTAAAAATGGGAAACCCAGCACACCAGACGCCTTTTTGGGATTTTTTGATTTTGATGCGAATCGACACCGCGCCTTCTGGGGGATTAACCAGGCGGGGCAACCCGTGGTGGGGGTCTCGACCAGTCGGGTCGATTCAGTTTCGTTGGGGCAACTGCTAGCGCAGCTCGGACTGCATGATGTGGTCATGCTAGATTCGGGTGCTAGTGCGTCACTCGTTTATGAGGGGCAGCCGCTAATGGACTATCTGCCGCGCCCGGTGCCTCATGTTGTTGGACTGGTGCCACCGCCCTCTGATGCTGCTTCTGATTCAACATCTGCGGCCTCAACTTGTGCGATCGCCCCTCAAGAGCCCCCATTGGTTCACAATGTTAAGTAATATTGAGCAAAGCGTTCTGATTCAGTGAGAAACATATGCTCAAGCTGATCCTGTCTTGCTGGTTTACTCTCATCTTGGCCCTCACTTGCGGAGTAGGGCAGAGTGGAGCGATCGCGGCTCCAGTTATTTCCCAAGGGGCGATCGCCCAGCCCCCAGCTCAACTGTCATTAGGAGGTCATGTGTTTTCATTCTCAGGGACGCGTCCTGATACCTTAGGGGTCAAGGATGGCAAGCTAGCATCCTGCCCAGCCAGCCCCAACTGCGTCAGCAGTCAAAGCCCTAGCTCAGATCGTGAGCATTTTATCGAACCGTTGACCTATACAACGCCTCCAGATGAGGCGATGCTAGCCCTCAAATTGCTGATCCAACAGATGGATCGCACCAAAATCGTGACCGAAGAGAACCGTTATCTCTACGCTGAATTCACCAGCGGCCTGATGGGGTTTGTTGATGATGTTGAATTCTATCTAGATGAGGCTGCAGGGGTGATTCATGTGCGTTCGGCGTCTCGACTCGGACAATCTGATCTAGGCGTCAATCGGAAGCGTATTGAAGAAATTAAAGAAAAGTTCGCCTAACACCCTCTGCCCAACGTAGACTCAAATAGAAAACCGATCGATTCACCTCAGTTGCGGGATTGTTGCAGCCCATCTGTCATCCAAACGCATGTCTTCTCTCACTCTCGAAATCTTGGTTATTGTGCTGTTGGTGCTGGTAAATGGGGTCTTTGCAATGGCAGAGATCGCAGTCATTTCTGTGCGTAAAACTCGGCTGCAAGAGCTGGCAAATCAGGGCAATAAGAATGCTCGGGTTGCGCTGGAGTTGGCCAATTCTCCTAACCGATTTTTATCGACGGTGCAGGTCGGTATCACGCTGATTGGCATCTTAGCCGGTGCGTTTGGTGGTGCGACGCTCTCCAAGACACTGGCAACCTACATTCAGCTCATCCCAGGATTGGCTACTGTCAGCCACGCGCTGGGGCTGGGAATTGTTGTGTTTGGCATTACGCTGCTAACCCTGGTGATTGGAGAACTGGTGCCGAAGCGGCTGGGGTTAAATAATCCCGAACGGGTGTCGTCGGCTGTAGCAAGACCGATGCATTTTTTGGCAACGATTGCAGCCCCAGTCGTTCATCTCTTGAGCTTCTCCACCGAAGCCGTACTCAAGCTCTTGGGCATTGATTCATCGACTACGGAGCCGTTGGTCACTGAAGAAGAAATCAAGGTCTTAGTGCGTCAGGGCACTGAGGCTGGTATGTTTGAAGCTGCCGAACAAGACATGGTCGAACGGGTCTTTCGGCTTGGAGATGAGCATGTCAGCGCCCTGATGACCCCCCGGCTTGACATCGTCTGGCTTGATTTAGGTGATTCGCATGAAATCAATCGGCAAAAGCTGATCAACACCCGTCATACCCGCTTCCCGGTTTGCCATGGCAGCCTCGACAATGTTTTGGGTGTGTTGAGCGTGTCTGATGTCTTGGCCCAATGTCTAGCCAATGAACCGCTTGACTTTACAGCGCTATTGCAGCAGCCGTTATTTATTCCTGAAAGCACTCGTGCGCTCAAAGTGCTGGAGCTATTTAAGCAATCTGGCACCCATATTGCGATCGTCGTCGATGAATATGGTGTCATTCAAGGCATTGTTACCCTCAATGATGTTATGGAAGTTATTATTGGAGACGTTCCGTTTGCTGACAATCCCTATGAATCGCCAGCCATTCAGCGAGACGATGGGTCGTGGTTAGTCGATGGCATGTTAACCATTGAGAAGTTTAAGGAACTCTTTGATCTGGCAGATTCGTTGCCTAGAGAAGAACAGGGCAACTATCAAACCCTGGGCGGCTTTGTCATTACTCATTTAGGGCGAATTCCTACGGCAGCCGATCATTTTGAATGGCGTGACCTCCGCTTTGAAGTGATGGATATGGACGGCAACCGCGTTGACAAAATGCTAATTACTCCAGCGAAGCGCCATCTGGCAGATTGAGCTTAGCCGCGCTTAGGTGCGAGCACTGCTCACGACGATCGTGATCGCCGGATACGGTCTATTTCTTGCTGCATCTGCTCAATTTGCCGCCGCAGAGCTTCAACTTCTTGTGCGTCAGCGTCAGGTTCGGGCGTAGCGGATACATCCACTGACCCTTCTCCTGACCTGCGATAGTTGCCAGTACGAATCTGGCGATATTGCTCAGAATTGATCCATTCTTGCAAATAATGCACGCGCTCAACGGCAAACGGATGGGTTAGAAATACGCCTTTTGATAGGTTGTTGTAAAGCAAAAATTTATAGACCTGATTCAGACTATCGACATCGAGATCTTGATAGCGCTGCGACTGGTTGATAAACTCTTGCAGGCTTAATTCTTGCGTGTAGCGGCGACTGCCACCAGCCAGTTGCATCATGGTGGTCATGACCAAGTCGATGTCGTCGATGACTAACATTGCTGCCCGATCAGCCGACAGCTCAGCTTTGCGCAACCATTCATAAAAGGCCAAGATCAGCCCCGTGCTGATGACCATGCTCAGCCCCAGTGTGACATCGGCTAAGCCCGATACTAGGGCGATCGCCCACATCGCCATTTGCGTCAGGGTGGTGTGTCCGCATTTGATATGTCCTAACTCATGGGCGATCACCGAGCGAATTTCGGCCTCATTCAAGACATCTAGCAGTCCAGTGTTTAGAATGATGGACGGTTTTTCTTGCCCCAGGGCAAAGGCATTGATTTGGGGCGACTGTGAAACGAATAGTGTCGGTTCTGGGACGATGTCGAGATCGCGCAAACAGCCGCGAAAAATCTGATAAATCGAGGCATATTGACGTGGGCCAACTTCAATGCTGTTGCCCATCAGGTAAATATTTTGAGGCCGCTCATAGACCAGCTCAACAAACTTGCGAGCTAGTAAATCGAAGCCAGGAACGCTTCGCAAGGCCTGCTCTGCCTGATGGTCGAGCGGGTGGCGAAAGGCATCGCTAGAAATGCCTGTATAAGTCGGCATGATTTGTAAATCCTTAGTAGAGGTGCGATCGTCATCCGACGATTCCAGCTACAAGTGCAGCAGAGCGATCGCCAGTCTGACACTTGTTAGGATGGGAATGCAAAAGCCGTTAAGAATGTTTTAGCACTGAGTTGGCATGGACAGCATTATTGCCTGGATAGTTGGTGCAACACTGGTTTACGCGCTGTTTAGACTGGTGCAATGGGCGATCGCCCAGATGCATGGGTCGCAACCCGTAGGCCGTTTAGGGTCTCCATCTGGTTCTGCTCGCCACAGTCGGCGGCTCGAACGCGAATTGGTCACAATGCTCAATGGCAACCGCAAAGAAGCCGAACGGCTGGTGAGCTATATCAAGCGCACCCATCCGGGGCAACCCGAAGACTGGTATTGGGATAAAGCAATCTATGACCTCATGCGCGATCGCCGCGCCTAAGCTCACCTCGCTTAATTGAGTCTGAGCAGCAAGTTTGGCACCATTTTTTTAAGCGCTTGGAGCAAATAGGACGACAAGCACCCTGTTAGGAAGTATGGGGATAGCCTCATGAGCAGAGATGAGGTTGAGTAGGCTAACAATATCTCAGGATCTTCGCTTTGCCAAAAATTAGGCAGTTCACCCTCCAAAAGAAGCGTTAGGTTTTTGCGATTGCCAATAAAAATAGTGCGAAAGACCTTATCAATGTCATGCTGAGCAATTACTCTGGCATCAGATGCCTGATCCAGAGCTTGAATTAGAGTAAATCCACCCAGCCAAACTAGATCGATATTTCCATTGGCTCCCATCAGTTGGGCTCCAACCCGCTTCACTCCGTGAAAGTTAGCTCCATTGAGGTTGGCGCGCTGTAATTTAGCTTGACTCAGATTTTTCCCGCGAAAATCCTCTTTGTTGAGGTTGACTTCTCTTAAATCAGCCTCTGACCAATCTTCACACTCAATTAGCTCTCGAATGTCGCACTCCAATGCATCATCGCACAGCCTTAATATGAAGCTGTGCCAAATAGGGCTTCGAGCATGAAATCGTAGGAGGTCAATGGCGCAATCGTTTCAGAGGAGATCGCGTCAAGTTTTGAGGCGAGAAGTTTGCGTAGTCCCTCCAGAGTTGGGCAGTTTTGCCAGGCGAGTTGTTTTTTAAGAAATAACCAGAACCGCATCCGCATCAGACAAAACCGCTAAAAACCGACCCTGAAAATCAAAATTGCGGAGTTGAGTTTGCGCCTGTAAGCCTGAACCGAAGGACAAAAAACAGCTGTAAGCAGAGCAATTCCAACAAAACAATACCGTTTCATTGTTATCTCAAACTCCTAACTGGCGTTGGGGATGTAGGATTCGGGTTCACAAGGAGTGCGTCCTGGGCGATCGCAGTATGCTGCCTGTACTTGCTGTGTCTGCAAGGCTGCTTCCAGAAGTGGTTTCGTCAGCGTAAAATCGGTTTCTGGAAAAGGGACATGGCAACTGTGACAGCTTCCACTAAACCGCATTTGATAGTTGGGCTGACCGGGGTTGAACGAACCATACTGCCATTCACTCTCTTGCTTTTGTTTGACAAACACAGTGCCAACCGTCTCAGGTGAATACCAGGTTTCCATCACAATCAACGCGCCATTGGGTAACGGCTCCCCAGGTTGAATCGCTGCCATTGAATTCTCGTCGATGAACATCTGGCGAAACGAACCATCACTACGAGACACGGTGGCATAGTGCGCCAACGGGTGATCGTATCTATCTTCCACTTGCAATGAAGGGGTCGCACGTTGACTCGTCATAGCAGGCGGAGGAAGCTCAGGATTTGCAGCAGAATGTAATTCTGGTTGATTGAGACTGCGCGTGAGGGCGATCGCGAGCCCAATCGTGCTAACAAACAAGAGCAACCCTTTCAGCAAACATTGCTTTGACAAAAAACGAGTAAACATCAACCTTGTAAAATCCGATTTACATTCCTCAACGTAAACGAGCCATAATAATGCTGTCCAATGCTTTTTTCAGCGGCATTAATAACCTACAGTTATTACTATGGAACTTCACTCTCTGCGCTACTTTGTCGCCGTCGCTGAAGAACTACACTTTAGTCGAGCAGCTACTCGATTGCACATTACTCAGCCTGCCCTGAGCCGACAAATTCGAGCATTGGAAGCGGAAGTGGGAATCATCCTCTTGCGGCGCACTAAACGCACCGTAGAACTGACGGAAGCAGGAACCGCGTTTCTGGTAGAAGTGCGTAAAGCGCTCCAGCAAGTTGAGTTGGCCATTCATGTCGCACAGCGTGCAGCACGGGGCGAAATAGGCACATTGCGGATTGCCTTTACTCCCTCAGCCATGCACAGGGTTTTACCTAAGATTCTCAAGCAATTTCGCGATCGCCATCCCGATGTCAAGCTGGAAATGACCGAGCTTTGCACTCTGGATCAGGTCAACGCCCTACGCACAGAAACTGTTGATCTTGGTCTGCTGCATCCACCGATCGAGGCACCGTTGCTGGATCTCTATCCTCTCCAAGGCGAGAAATTAGTAGTTGCCCTACCCGCAACGCATCCTCTCGCTAAACAGCAACAGTTACCGCTGAAGTCGGTTGCTACTGAATCTTTTATCTTGCATCCCCGCTGTGAGGGGCCTGTCCTCTACGACCAAATCTTGTCCCTGTGTAGGGCTGCCGGGTTTGAACCTCATATTGTTCATGAAGAAGTCAAACACCAAACGCGAGTCGGACTCGTAGCGGCTGGAATTGGTATCACGTTTGTGCCCAAAAGCCTTCAACAATCCGCTTTGGCGGGCGTAACCTATTGCCCTCTGACGGGCACAGCACCAGAACTTCAGCTAGCTGTTGCGTGGCGAAAAGAGCACATGTCGCCAGCGCTTCAAAAAGTTCTAAAAGTCATTCAAAATATTGCGGGTTCCAATACCCAGCAAGGGTTAGAAATGAGAGCATGTCACTTTCGTGCCCTCACCCTAAATTCCTCTCCTAGAGCGGGAGATGGGGTTGGGGGATGAGGGCAAATTTGGAGATTGGCAAACGTGACATGCTCCCTTAGAAACTGACTGAGTGCAACCGCCTTTTGCATAAGATAGTTACATCTACTTAAGCATCTAGAACTGTATAACAACCCAACTGAACAATCCGTAAAATCGGGATGACAGGATTTGAACCTGCGACATCCTGCTCCCAAAGCAGGCGCGCTACCAAGCTGCGCTACATCCCGTTGAAGTCTTTACTAGTATAGCGTGCTTATGGGTTGCTTTAACCGAATCCAACTCGATTCCAGCAATTCTCATTATGGCAAAAAGGTATTCAAGACCGTGCGATAGCGGTATT
>CAZCXK010000112.1:0-16066 GCA_964502605.1 uncultured bacterium | reverse complement strand
CTTGTAGCATTGTTGCAAATGGGCGATCGCTCAGCGGCCATCTTCGAGTTTGATGGCAATGCTCGACGCATTGAAATCGGTGAGCAAATTGGCTCTAGTGGCTGGGCTTTGGTGTCTGTTTCTGATCAAGATGCCATCATTCGTCGCAATGGTGAAGTGCGATCAGTCTATATTGGCCAAAGTTTTTGAGCCATCAGGTCAGTAATTTGCGACCTCTATAGGCTTCTTTCCCGCGCTCACGGTTCTGCTTGATACCATTAGAATGCACGGTCGCTGCGAGAGGAAATCCGTTCATGGGCGTATTCGAAGATCTGAGCCGCTTTTTAGAAACTCGACTCGAGGAATTCCTCAAAAATAACCCCCACCTTGAGCTGCAGGCGCTAGATGAGCAGTTGCGAGAGCAAGAAGCAGAAACGCTAAGATTATTGGCAAGCTTTCGAATGCGAGAGAAACAGCTCCAAGATGAGATCTTGGCGACCGCGCAAGAGGTGCAGCGCTGGCATTTTCGCATTGAAAAGGCCAAAAAGGCAGGGCGGATTGATTTGGTGCAGCCTGCGGAAGCGCGTGAAGCCGTTCTATTGCGACAGGGTAATCAACTCTGGGGGCAGATGAAAAGTGTGGAGGAGCGGATTCACCACGCGACCACGCTGATGCAGCAGATTCAGAAACGACGCCAAGAGGTGAAGGTGAAACTGGCGGAGGCGGAGGCGGCTCGCACAGCGACACAAGCTCAACAGTGGCAAACTTCTGGCTGGAATCAAGCCTCCAACTATAGCTTTAGCAATCCTAGCTCAGCGAGATCAGGCGATCCGTTAGAAGATACGTTTCATCGCTGGGAAATGGACGAAGAGCTAGATGCCATGAAACGCACCATGGGACGTTAGAGCCATTGCTGACACACAAATTGTTGGAACGTTAAATTGGGGAGGCTATCTGCGTGGCTAATGAGAGCGACCAGGGGTCATTGTTCACAGCAGCTGAGCAACGAGCACTCCGATACTCCAAGGCTAGAACCCAACCCACGCTTGACCTCGACGCCGAGGCGCTGCAAATCTGGAAAACCAAAATTTATCACTATCAACAGCAGGTGCAAGCGTCTCAGCCGTTGCAACAGACCACTCTGTTTCGGCTCGACGCCTCTAGTGTTGATCCAGTTACTATTGATCCGTTTGAGCTAGAGTATCACAACTTTTTCTTCTTCAATTGGCCCAGCGATCGCCATCCAAGTGACCCATGCATCTATTTTGTGATCGATACCACAATGCCGCTGCTGCTATATGTGGGGGAAACCTGTCAGGCCAATCAGCGCTGGAAGGGCGTGCATGACTGTAAGCAGTATGTATTGAACTATCAAAGCGCCCACTTTAAGCATCACTTGCCCACAACGATCAACACTGCATTTTGGTGGGAGACGCCCGCAGCTACTCGCCCGCGACAGCAGCTAGAGTTTGGCCTGATTAAGCACTGGAAGTCGCCATTTAATAAAGAAAACTGGTCAACATGGCATACGCCGTTTGTAGATTGATAAGTACATGGTCATAAATAAAGCCAGTGGAGGGCGCACCCCACCATAGCTTCGTTTATTTATGGCTACCCCCTTATAAATGCTGCTCATGGCTTGACAGATGACAAGTCGGCGTAGATATTGAGCGTCATCACCTGTTTACCGTTGAGGTATCGTATGACTCAAGATCAGCCCAAACACGCCACACCCGCAGACTTTATGCGCGAGGCGATCGCCCTATCTCGCCAAAACGTTTTGACCAATGAAGGCGGCCCGTTTGGTGCAGTAGTAGTCAAAGACGGCAAAATCATTGCCCAAGGTCGCAACCAGGTAACTGCGACCCACGACCCCACTGCCCATGCAGAAGTAGTAGCAATTCGCAATGCCTGCCAGACCCTGGGCGCATTTCAGCTCACGGGGTGCGAAATCTATACTAGCTGCGAACCCTGCCCCATGTGCTTGGGTGCGATTTACTGGGCGCGCCCCGACCGAGTTTATTATGCCAGCACTCACGCCGATGCCGCTGAGGTCGGGTTTGATGATCACTTCATTTATCAAGAACTTGAGCGCCCGATTGCAAAACGAACCTTACCCATGCAACAACTCCTGCGTGATGAAGCTTGGGTCGTGTTTCAAGAATGGAATGCAAACCCCGACAAAGTTGAATATTGACTCGCACAGGTCAATATCAACCCAAGTGTTGCTGAATTTGCCAACGACTTAACTATTTGGAATCCCTGCATTTTCCCCTATCCGAGCACGGGGCAGTCTTAGCAATACTAATAGACAACGGAAAGCTCATTGACGAGAACAATGCGTCCTCGGGAAACTGCGTGGAGCAGACGATCGACAGCTTCTCGTTCTTCGTCTGTAAGCGTCGGATAGCTCATGACAGCAGCCATCAACCCATATCGATCGGCAACCGTCATTACGCCTGTCTGGGCTGCGTGGGCAGTCATTTCGGCGATCGCACTCGGGAGTAGTGATAACTCAAGCAACATCGCGCTACTCAGATTCAGCATAATTGTGCTACCGAGATTCGCTATCAAAATTCGCTATGGAAGGAGCGACGGACATACCGACGTGAGCCCGCTACATTGCCGTGAAACCAAGGATTACTATTTTATGAGCATATGAGATCAAAGCACTGAGCTGAGTGATCCCATCCTGCCTCAACTGTGATTTGGATCATGCTCAAGATCTTGAGCTGCACAACTGATAGTCAGACTTCTATCAGCACCAGCAGCTAGCAGGGAATAGCTACTAACGGCCAATAGCCTCAAACAATAGCCTCGAATAGCTAGACAATGCCGCCTTTAAGCACGCACCTTTAAGCACGCACCTTGAGCACGCACTATTGGGTGGTGTTGGGTTAACTAGACTGGAGCCAAATCGAGATGCTCAATTTTGGTGCCCAAAACGTTGAGAAATTCTGCCAGCCAGCGCGGATGAGCAGGCCAGGCGGGTGCGGTGACTAGGTTGCCATCGGCGATCGCCTCTGTCACTGGCAAATCAACATATTCTCCACCAGCTGCGGTAACTTCAGGGCCACAGGCCGGATAAGCAGAACAGCGTTTACCCCGAAGCACCTGCGCAGCTGCCAACAGTTGCGCCCCGTGGCAGATGGCAGCAATGGGCTTATTGGCTTGGGCAAAATGTTGCACCATACGAATCACATCTGCATTCAGCCGAATATATTCTGGAGCCCGCCCACCTGGAATCACCAGCGCATCATACTCTTCAGGCCGAATGTCTGCGAAGGTGGCATTGAGCGTGAAGGCGTGTCCCGGCTTTTCGCTGTAGGTCTGATCGCCCTCAAAATCATGAATTGCAGTGCGTACAGATTGCCCCGATCGCTTATCAGGACAAACCGCATGCACGGTATGCCCGACCATTTGCAGCGCCTGAAATGGCACCATGACTTCATAATCTTCTACAAAATCACCCACCAGCATCAAAATGTTTTGGGTCGCCATCTGATTGCTCCTAGATGTGTTGATGGTTTTCTCGAATTGCCGTTTTAGAATAAGACTCTTGCCAGAGTCTGAAATTTAAAGTACGAGAAAATCAGACATTAACCTGGATTGAGCATCATAATTTAACGTAAGTCGCGCCAGAACTTGATATCAGTATGGGATGCACATCCTATACACTCTCGGCCTGCTGAGAGGAGCTTGGCTTGCTGTTCTAGATTTGCTGAAAGGACGCCGGACGCCAGACCCAAGTGCATCTGATATTGTGAAGAGATTTCTCGATTGCACGTTAACAACTTGACTTCTAAACGATTTTAGATCTCATTTCTATGCTCATCAAACCGTACTGCCCTAATTTGTTGCAACATCAGCCAACGCTCTGCCAATTTCTTTTAGAGTGTCAGCAAGAAGCACTGCGCGATCAACATTTTAAGATTGCGAATATTGTTGTTGAAATTGATGCAATTGATCCGCTTTCTTTACTACACGAACTCAATCGAAAAAATCAGGCACATTTCTACTTTGAAAAACGATTTGATCAGGAAGCCGTGGTGGCGATCGCCAGTACAATTTTATTTCAAACGGATGGAAAATCTCGATTTGCAGAGGCTCAATCGTTTATTCAAACTATTATCAAACATATTATTTATCCTGAATCATCAGAGCAACCTGGGCGATCGCTCTGCTTTTTTTGTGCGTTTACGTTTGAAGATACGATGGGAGATCTGGATGACACTGTCCCGGCGGCAACCGTGCTATTGCCCAGATGGCAGCTCATTCGCCAGCCGCACACCTGCCGACTGGTCGCAAATCTACGAGTGGATCTGGCATCCGACGAGGCCGAGCTCAACCAACTCGCGCACGACTTGATCCAAGAATTCCAGACTATTCAAGCGGTGAAATATCGGATGCCCGTATTGGTAGAGAGTCTGGCAACCCCGCGCCAGTCTTGGGACTTGATCGAGAGCCATGACTTTAGAAATGCTGCGAAATTGGCATTATCAGATATTCGTCGGCATCACCTCAACAAACTGGTGTTGGCGCATGCGGTCGATGTGCTATCTTACTTGCCCTTTCAGTGGATTCATTGTCTGGATAATTTGCGCCAGATGCACCCCGATTGCTACATCTTCTCAACGAGCCAAGGCCAAGGCAGCCACTTCATTGGTGCCAGCCCAGAGCGGCTGCTCAGCATTCGCAGTCAACACTTAGTGATTGATGCCCTAGCGGGCTCTGCGCCTAGAGGGCAAACGCAAGCAGATGATATCGAACTGGGGCAACGACTGCTGCACAGTGCGAAAGAACGGCATGAGCATCAGCTGGTTGTCGATTTTATTGTGCAATGCATGCAGCAATTTGATCTGGTGCCCAAGCACCGTCTACACCCTGATGTGCTCCATCTTTCTAACATTCAGCATTTGCATACGCCGATTCGAGCGACATTACCCCAAGACGTATCTCCGCTTGATATTTTGGCGCAGCTGCACCCCACGCCTGCGATCGCCGGACTCCCGCGAGATGCCGCGAGAGCTGCTATTGCTGAATATGAACCGTTTGCGCGATCGCTCTATGCCGGGGCGCTGGGCTGGGTTGATGGGGAACATAACAGTGAGTTTATTGTCGGCATTCGTTCTGCTTGGCTGCAGGGCTGTCGGGCTCGACTGTTTGCTGGTGCCGGGATTGTCGATGGGTCTGATCCTGATCGAGAACTGGCAGAAGTGCGGCTAAAACTGCGGGCCCTTCTGCAAGCGCTGGTCTAACCTAAATAATTCAGGATTATCACAGGGCGGGCCAAGAGCTTCTGTCTGGCCCATCAACCTCAACTAGTTGAATAGGTACATGGTGCGTCATTTGTCCTAACAACACCCGTCCTAACAACTAAGGATTACACACCCAGCAGTGCCCCGGATCAGCTGTTACATGACCATTAGGGAATCGAGCTTCAGACTGATATCCACAGGCTTGGCAGCGATAAATAGCTGTTAGTGTGAGTTGCGTTGGAGAATGACACAGACTACATGGCAAACCTGGTCGGTGTTGCACAACGTCAAAACCAGGATAGTTGCACTGGGGGCAGAGCTGATTGAGCTTACGAACTAAATCGTCAGTCGCCTGAGCGATCGCCCGCATTCGGGTGGGGTTGCAGAGTGCTCGCATATCGGTTTCTAGTTTGACAGTATGATGGGGCGATCGCTCTAGTGCTAATTTCACTGCATCTTGGAGTTGATCCAGAGCCTGAATGCCTTTAATGATGCGTGGAGTAAGGGAGGAGGATGTCTCGACAAAAACCACCAATCCGTGAGACGGAAATCCTGTAGTTTCAGCAAAGTCAAGAGCTTCTTTCCAGCTATGCACCGTCGCTTGGGCATAATTGGTTTCGGTAGTCAACATTTCACCCACCAGTTCTAGTTGATGGTCTTGGTCGATCAGCAGCACCAGTTCTCGATCACAGGGAATGAGTGGGACTTGGGGATGTGCGCCAAATGAACCTTCACTGGCGATCGCCATTGTCAGCCCTGTTTGCTGCAACGCCATCATTGCTTTGGCTCGGGCTGCGTCGATCTGACTGCCTGTCCGCCGCACATCTCGCGTGAAGGTGCCAAATCGATCAGTATCAAAATCAGGTGGGATAATCACCTGCAAGCCAAGCGCCTGCTGCAAAATTGGAGCCATAACGCGCTCTTTATGATGCATCGTTGCGAGTACTGCTGTCCGCTGCTGAAACCAGGATGATGGGAGTATCATGTCCATTATTTCCATTACGGCAATGTTGACACCAACGACTGGCGATCGCCGCGATGCAGCAACTGCTGTAAACGCTGACTTTCCATTTCAAGCACGCGTCGAGCAAAGTCGTGGTCATAGTCTAGTAGATCATCAAAGGTATCCACTGGAATTGCTAGAATGCGTGTCTGGGGAGCCGTTGCAATGATGGTGCCAGCCTGCTCTCGATGGGATAACACTTCGAGTTCATCCAGGACTTGCCCCGGTAGCAAGTGTTGAATCAGGGGGGCGCGATCGCCAGAGCGCAGATCAATCTGAGCCGATCCCTCAATCAGCACCAGCAATTCACGACAGGTATCGCCCTCTTCGGTGACAATGCTCTGATCATCATAGCTGCGAATCGTTGATCGCTGAGCTAATGCAATCAAAGTATCGCTGCGAGTACCATTAAAGAAGTCACTGTTAAACAGATAGACCAGTTTCTCTAGGGTCGCAAACGCAGACAAAGGCTTCAGAGCATTGTGGGGGTGCGCTAGCACGATGGCTGCCGTTTCTTGCACCAGTGGCTTGATGGACGCTGTCGATGACAGCAGTTGCATAGCCTGTTGTGCGGCGCGATCGGGGTCAACTTGATGCAGCATATATAAGCTAGTTGTTTGAATCAATGGGTTGGGTTCCCACAGCAGTGCATCTAAATGATCGGCAATGGTGGCTGCTTCTAGCTCTAGTGAACAGGACAGACCATTTTCTTCAGGATTTTCAAGCAAGATTAGCAGATCAGCCGAGAGTCGCGATCGCCATCCTAATGTGGAACCGTCTAACAACTCTTGCAGTGCAACGGGTGCAATCTTCCCCAAGTGTTTAGCAACGTCATGGCCATCTGAAGTAGTTCCGAGCTGTTCTAAAATTTCAAGTAGCCCCATGACCAGCAGGCGTTTTTGCTGTTGCACAGTCGCTCGCAGCAAGGTCAGCACGTTGCGCTGCTGAGAGACGATTGGCTGGTTCAATGCACGATAGCGGTTCACTAGATTCTCAAGCTGGTTGAGCAGAAAGTGCGATCGCCGCACCAGCCCTGCTGTCGCATTCAGGTCAGCAAGCACTTGATCATCTTCTTGAGGCGTGATGGAATAATCACGACGGAGCATCCTCACGGCTTCAAGGTCTTGAGTAAGAAGAGTATTGATAGCCTGTTGGGAACTAGTTGGATTGGTCTCCCATTCTAGATTATCCCAATTAAACTGACGCTGCTGAAGCAACAGCAACCGCTCCATGGCTTTGCGATAGCCATTCAGCCGCACCAAATTCTCTCGATCTCTGAGGCGGCTGGGATTGAGCAATTCAGGATCTTCTACGCCTAATTCGGTTAAGACGGTGTGGTGTTCTTCATCACTAATATCAAGCTCTAAACGCAACTGGCCGAGCACTTCTAAACTACTCGTTGTATTGACATAGCCTTCTTCAAGGGCATCGCGGAGTACTCCTTTATACGCTTGATGCCGCTTTTCTTTGGTAAATCCGGGTAGTACTTTAGCTAACACATAGATCTCATGGGTGTTGAGATCGTCGAGCGATCGCCCCTCCATAAATCGAGACACATCCAAACTGAGACGATGGAGCTGCTTGCGAAAGCGAGAAGCCAGACTTTCACGCGAATATAGATCGGGGCTGCGCCGCCAAGTGCGATAGAGCCATAGCGTGCTGGCACCGACAATTAACGTATCATACCCATATTGCATCCAAGGAGGCAGTAAGAGAATAAAGGGTCGTCCAGCAAAGACAAAAAACAGATTAAATACCCCAAAGGTGCAGAGGGTAAAAAGCTGATGACGCACTGACTGAGATGATATGCTGATTTGGCGGTGTTTCAACCAGCGGCCATATACTGATTCAATTGCTTTGCCTACAGTGAGTCCAGCCCAAGTAAAACCGCCTAATGTCAGCGGAACGGCTATCAGCTTAGGAATCGGAATCGGGCGTTGCCAAAGATAAAATCCTGGATCAAACAGTGTATCCAGTTGATTAGTCTGGTAAGCCCAAACCCCAGAGAAGTAATAGTCCCAGTTGCCTGCATAAAGATAGTAGTAGACAAAATAGCCCACAACTAGCCCCACATAGCTATAATAGAGGAGCTGATGATCGGCGCGGGAGACGCCATCCCAGTAAGAACGCTCGGCATCAATATCGATGCAGGGGCTCTTGCAGGCCACGCACGCACTTTGCTCATTACCATCATCGTTGATCGTACGACACATGGATTGAGTCATCGGGTTCTCATCCACATGGGCCTGACTCACCAATAGCCCGCCGGGTTCAGCATAGATTTTCTGCACTGGAGCCATCGGACAAAAATAGTTGCACCACGATTTTCCACCATAGAGATATCCAGTGGCGATCGCTGCACCAATTGTCAATAAGAGCCATGCTGCCAGGGCCCACCGATCGGAGTTGACAAACAAAATCCGGGCACATAATCCCACGAATAGCCAGCTAAACTGCACATATAAATGGTTGCGCCCTAACCATGACTCTTTCTTAATGCGAACGATCTCATAGCGCACCTTGCCCGCCTTTTCTCCGCGTCGATGACGACGCTGCCATTTGAGCGCAACAGGAAGTTGAGACAGAAAGGATAATGGACAGATCCGTCGCCACAGCTCATGGCCAAAGACTAGCAAAATCAGAATTGAGGCAGGCACAATCATTCCCCAGAAGATTGGTGCCCCAATCGGGTAGGGTAGTTCACTGAGGCAAGCGCCTTGAACCTGCACGCATCGATCAGGATCGAGACGAAACGGACTCCAACCATAGTCTGGATTAGAAAGCAGCGGCGAAATTGGGTCATATAGGAGAGAAGCAATCAGCAGCAACCACGTACAGGTTAGGAACCATCGAACGCGATGCATGACACTTTCTGAAATTTGATTGAACATAGCGAATGACTTATTGGGCTTAACGTTCACTGGTCTTCTTGCTTTGTTTGATTCCTCTCAATGTTGACCAAATCAGACCTAAGTTCAGAAAAGTCAGGGCGACAAAAAGCCAACGAATAACCGTGGCACAAGCACATTCTGTGACGATAAAGTTGATATCAACTGCAATCAGACCAATCTCGACAGCAATCTCCAGGGCGACTTCGCGGCGGGCGCTATAGATGGTTTGGCCCCGCAGCACCCCGCGAAAGGTCAGAGTGATGAGAAAGGCATTGATCGCGGTTAGCCCCCAGAGGAACCAGCGAAAAACAGCAATGCAGTCACAGTCGCCAATGCGCCAGTCTAGAAACAGGAGGCCGATTTCGATGATGGTTTCTAAGATCAGCTGAACGTAAGTGTTTGCTGCGCGAATTGTTGTAATGCGTCTGACCATGACAGAGTGCTTCTTAAGGATGTACCCAGATGGTTTTGCGAGAGAGAGCTTACTCCACGTCATCGTGAGCAAATCGATTGTAAAGAAAGTCGAGAATATAGTTGCGGAGACGATAGTATTCTGGATCTTCCATGATCTGCACACGATCGCGCGGACGAGGAAACGGCACCGTAATCACTTCTCCGATGGTGGCTGCAGGGCCGTTGGTCATCATCACAATGCGATCGCCCAAAAATAGAGCTTCATCAATGTCGTGCGTGATCATCAGCACTGTGCAGCGGTGATCATTCCAGATGGTCAGCAGTTCTTCTTGTAATTCTTCTTTGGTGATGGCATCCAAGGCACCAAAGGGTTCATCGAGAATCAGCACCTCCGGTCGAATGGCCAGAGCCCGGGCGATCGCCACCCGCTGTTTCATGCCCCCAGAGAGTTGAGGAGGTTTCTTATCCATCGCGTCGCTCAACCCCACCAAGGCCAAGTGATCACGGGCGATCGCCCGCTTTTGGGCTTCCAAAGTCTTGGGATAGACGGCATCTACAGCCATATAGACATTCTCAAGCGCTGTCAGCCAGGGTAATAGCGCATAATTTTGAAACACCATCATGCGGTCAGGGCCAGGTTGGGTAATGGGCTGACCCTGCAGATGCACAGTGCCTGAGGTCGGCTGATTAAAGCCTGACACCATATTTAACAGGGTCGTCTTACCGCAGCCAGAATGACCAATCAAACAGATAAATTCTCCTGCTGCAATGGAGAGGTTAACATCCTCTAAGACGGTGTAGCCTCCCGTCGGGGTAGGGTAGACTTTTGACACATTTTGAATCGCCAGAAAAGGCGACGTTTTGACATTTGGAGCCGAAATCGTAGATTGAGTTTGCATAGAATTGAATAGTTGTATCATGGGTTTTACGCGGCCCGACGGCCATCGATCGCCACTTCGGCCACGCTGAAATGGCACTTGATTGGCAGTGTATTAAGATAGCCAATTGGGTCTTCGGCATCAAACACGACGCCATCAAAGAGCTGAATGGGGCTGCGACGATACTTGATGTCCAACAGGCCCAGTTCTCGTGCAGCGGTGCTAAACACATTGACTCGACAGACCCGTTCTAGAATTTCCATCCAGTTGCGCGGGAAGGGAATATCGTCCCATCTCGCCATTTGAGTCATCATCCACAGGTGCTCGGTGCGGCTGGGGCGATTGACACCATCACCATAGAACAGATGATGGGCATATTCTCGCATCGGCTGCTCCAGGCTACATACGTAGGCATTAGGATCTCCGAGATGAATATAGTCAATTTGGGTGCCCACATAGTTGCGTTGCGCCAGTAAGGTTCTGATTTCGAGGGCATGGCTGTCATCAGCACAGTAGGCACAGGCTTCCAGCAAGGCTTTGACGAGGGCAATGTGGGTATTGGGGTAGGCGATCGCCCAGTCTTCACGCACGCCCAACACTTTACCAGGATGCCCCTGCCAAATTTCTAAATCAGTGGCCACCGTAAAGCCAATCTCTTCCATAGCGGCCCGCAGATTCCAGGGTTCACCCACGCAATAGCCATCAATAGTGCCTGCTTTGAGGTCAGCAATCATCTGCGCTGGAGGAATGGTTTTTAGCGATACGTCTCGATCGGGATCAATGCCCCCAGCCGCCAGCCAATAGCGCAGCAGAATATTGTGCATGGAAGAGGGATGTACCATGCCCAAGGTATGCTGCTGCTCCGTTGATTCTAGCAGCAACTGTTTTAAGTCATTGGAAGTATAAATCCCTTGCTGATAAAACGACTTGGCTAGGGTGATCGCATTGCCGTTGCGAGTCATAGTCAGCCCGCTCACCACGGGAATCGGCTGATCTTGATGCCCACCTACCGTTAGCCAAACGGGCATCCCCGCAGGCATTTGAGCGGCGTCTAAATACTTTCCGGCGATGCCATCAACGATACCGCGCCAACTGGTTTCACGCACTAGGTTGACTTCATCCAAGCCATGTTTGGCGAAAAAGCCTTTCTCTTTAGCTACCACCAGTGGAGCACAAGCCGTCAGAGGGACAAAGCCGATATCCAGATTGGTTTTCTCCAGGCCATGACGGGCGATCGCCCCAGTTTTGCGGGCTCGCAGCTTCTTGATCCGCTTTTGCTGGTTGAGGAAATAGATGATTTCAGATCGCAGACTGTAGTAGCTAGGATGATTGACCACGTCCATCCGTCGCCGAGGTCGGGGAATATCCACTTCTAAAATGCCGCCAATCTTAGAAGCAGGGCCATTGGTAAGCATGACAATGCGGTCAGAAAGCAAGACAGCCTCATCCACATCATGGGTTACCATCACTGCCGTGACGCTGTTTTCTTCGCAAATGTGCATCAACTGCTCCTGCAAATTGCCTCGCGTCAGCGCATCCAACGCGCCAAAGGGTTCATCCAGCAGCAACAGTTTAGGACGAATAGCCAGCGCCCGGGCGATCGCCACCCGCTGTTTCATCCCACCAGAAAGCTGACCCGGAGGCTTATCTGCTGCATGGCGCAACCCTACTAGATCAATGTGATGTTCAATCAGGTGTCGCCGCTCTGATTTGGGGCGATCGCCCAATACTTCATTCACAGCTAGGGCAATATTTTCACGTACCGTCAACCAGGGCAATAGCGAGTAGTTTTGAAATACCACCATGCGGTCGGGGCCGGGTTGTTGAATGCGCTTTCCATCGAGCGTGACTAGGCCATCAGTAGGCAAATCTAGGCCAGCAATGAGATTGAGCAAAGTCGATTTGCCACAACCTGAATGCCCAATCAACGAGACAAATTCCCCCTGTTTGATCTGCAAATCAATTCCCTTTAGCGCAATATATTCACCGCCTCCCGTGAGGGAAAAGATTTTATCAATGTGATTGACAGCAACAAAAGTAGACATGATTCTCACTGAGGTAAAGGTCAAACACGTATTACCACCCAACTGGTTCTCAACTACCGTTGCTCAGCCGGTAAAATCAGTCGTTGTAATCCGGCAATCAGCTTGTCGAGCAATAAGCCTACTGCCCCGATATAGATCACTGCCAGGATAATTTCACTGACATAATTTTGTTGGTAGGCATCCCAAATAAAGAAGCCAATGCCCACAATCCCAGACATGACGATTTCAGCAGCGATAATAGCCAACCATGCCAACCCAACCGCGATACGCAAGCCTGTGAAAATATAGGGTAGCGCCGATGGCATCAAGATCTTGTAGAAATAAGTCCACCGGGAGATTTTTAGAACTCTGGCAACGTTGATATAGTCTTGCGGCACCTGGCGAACGCCTTCCGCAGTGTTAATCAGAATCGGCCAGACCGCCGTAATAAAAATCACAAAGATCGCGGCGGGTTGGTTCTGTTGCAGAGCCACTAAGGCAATGGGCACCCAAGCCAGTGGTGCAACCATTCTTAAAAACTGAAAGATGGGATCGAGAGCGCGATTTAGCAACGCGTTAGTGCCTACAACTACACCTAAACTAATCCCGATAACGGCTGCGGCTAAGTACCCTTGAGCCACTCGTCCCAGACTGGCCAGGGTTTGCCAGAATAGCCCTTTATCCAGTCCACCAAAGTCATAAAACGGGTAGAGGAGCAAGGTGCGCGTGCGTTCATCAGTCCATACGGTAATGGGGCCAGGCAAGCGTGTAACACCCGTCGAGGACAGCAGTTGCCAGATAGCCAAAAAGGCTAGAACGCCAATAACGGGAGGCACAATGGAAGGAGCATAGGTCTGGCGCAGTTGAGCGATGAAGCCGCGCAAATTAAATTGAGCTGTTGGTCGGCGTCTTGCATTAACAACCATGAGTTCTCCTTTGAATGAACTATGAATTACAAATTGGACAGATCCCTGACTTCTCAACTAATGGGATTCAGCAAGGGCTGTTATTTGCAGAAGAAGCCAGGGATTGAGTCAGTCTTTTGATCAAACACGCTTAATTTGCAAGCTATTGAGATAGGCGTCGGGGTTTTCAGGATCAAACTTGATACCATCAAAGAAAGTTTCAACCCCGCGTGAGGTGCTGCTAGGGATGTCGGTGAACCCAGCTTCTTGGGCAGCTTCGCGCCACAAATCTTCTCGATTGACGCGGTCAATAATTTGTTTGGCGGTATCAATGTCGGCGATCGCCCCATCATGGAAATTCCAGCGGATAGTTTCTGTCAAGAACCATAAATCATGGCTCTTGTAGGGGTATGACACATTGCCCAGATCATCTGTCCAATAGAGGGGGCCGCGCTTGAAGTCATCAAAGGCGGCTTTGCCGTCTCCCATGGCATATTTGCCTGCATAGGGTGGTTCTAAGATGTCTGCTGGAACATTGAAATAGTTGCGCCCGGAGACCAGTTGAATCAGTTCGGCGCGATTTTCAGGGCGATCGCACCACTGTTGCGCCTCCATGATGCCTTTCAAAACAGCCTTTGTTGCAATTGGGTTGGTGTCTACCCAGTCGGCTCGCAGCGCCAAATATTCTTCCGGGTGAAACTGCCAAATCTCAGATGTGAGCGCTGCCATAAACCCAATCTCATCGGCTACAATCCGATAGGGCCAAGGATCACCCGTGCTAAATGCATCCATGGTGCCATTCCGCATTCCCTGTACGGTTTCTGCCGGAGGCACTGCCAGCAAGTCGATGTCATTGTCCGGATCAACTCCACCTGCTGCAAACCAATAGCGAATCCAAAAGTCTTGGTTCACATTGGGAAAGGTGTGTGCTGCCTTAAATTTGCGCCTATTCGTTGCCTCAAAGGTTTTGATGTAATCAGCAGCACCGGAGATATCTAGTGCTAACCCCTTACCTGCATGAATTTGGGCGATCGCCACTCCATTCCCTTGTGTGTTGAGCTGCGCTAGCACATACATCGGTACTTTATTGCCATTGGTAATAATCCCTTCGGATATCAAATGCGGCATGGGCATTTGCCACTGGCCTCCATCAATGCCACCCCCCTCTGAACCAATGACAACGTTATCCCGTGCAGAAGCCCAGTTGGCCTGCTTAGAAAGCTCTACGTCAGTCATGCCATATTTGGCGAAAAAGCCTTTCTCTTGAGCAACAACCATGGCAGCTGCTTCCACAATGGGAATATAGCCCAGCTTGACTGCTGTTGTTTCAGGCGTTTCTGATGATGTCACAGGTGCAGGTATAGACCCTGTTTGAGCGCTTGTGTCATCTGTACTGGCTGTTGGAGGATTACCCACACAACCTTTTAGCAAAACAGTGCTAGCCGCAGAAATTCCAGCCGTTGCTAGAAACCTGCGCCTAGAGAACCCAGAAAAATTGGCCATAAAAACCTCCTAGCAGCGAGCTTGCTGCACTACGCGTGACAATAAAAACGTAATGAAAGACAACTAACGACTTGGCGAAACTCAAATGGGTGATTCAAACACTGACCGAGCCATCCCAAGACGTCATGACAGATTGACCATAGACAGAGAATCTTTTTGTCTCTAAAACCCGTTAACCCAGCAGAACACTATTCAGAAAGGTGTTTCAAGTTGTGTTGTCAATCAGTGTATCGCGTTTACAGAGCAAGTATATAGTTTTCTCGATTGATTTAGAGATAATTATCGAATAATCTCTATAAGTTTTCATTAATCATCCAGATTTGAAGGGGCAACTGCTCAAAGTGCTCAAAGATGTGGTCGGCACTTTTTGGATCTGACTTGATTAGCTTTCAAGGTGGTTAAAACAGTTGAAACAGCTTAAAGCTCCCTCGCTCAGGGAGTGGTTTTAAGAACGACAGGATGTATGCCCCTCATTCCTCTATGCTGTATCGTCAAAATACACGATAGCCCAAGGATAGGGCTATCCCCGGTGAGCCGAGAACACTGTTCCATGTCAATTGATTTTAGAACCACAAACCTGATCTGGGCTTCCATCATGGCGGAAACGCTCAGTCGCTTAGGGGTCGCGATCGCCATCATCTGTCCGGGGTCGCGGTCGGCTCCTTTGGCTGTGGCCTTTGCCGAGTCAGCCACAATGAAGGCTATCCCCGTCTTAGACGAGCGCTCAGCAGCCTTCTTTGCTTTGGGAGTGGCCCAACGGAGCCATCGCCCAACCGTCTTGATTTGCACCTCCGGCACTGCCGGGGCAAACGCCTATCCAGCAGTAATCGAAGCTGCTGAGAGCCGAGTACCGCTGTTGGTTCTGACTGCCGATCGCCCCCCCGAGCTGCGCGACTGCAATGCGGGGCAAGCCATTGATCAGCAGAAGCTCTACGGCGACTTTCTCAATGGGTATACCGAGCTGGCAATTCCAGCGCTCGATCTAGACTTGCTCAGCTATCTCCGGCAAACGATGATTCATAGCTGGGAGCGATCGCTCTACCCCGTTCCTGGCCCCGTGCATCTCAACTGCCCTTTTCGAGATCCCCTAGCCCCCACCACCCAACCCGAAGCCCAAGCCATTGCTACCACATTTGATGACGCTCGATTCTTCGCCCACATCTCTCCTACCCTCCCTCCCTCCTACCTAGGGCAGGCCTCGCGCCTGCCCT
>CAZCXK010000111.1:0-16551 GCA_964502605.1 uncultured bacterium | reverse complement strand
TGGAGATTGACCACCCAATACTCAGGAATGTCAGCAGCAGCACAGGCTTTAGCTTTGGGATCTGATGGTATGTAATTTCCCCAAGCGGCGTTGTCATACCTGTTCAACTAGTTGTTTTTATAGTTGATGCTGGCGCGACTTTATACCGTTCAAAGCTCTGTAAATTTCAGCTTATTCAGCAAGAAATTTGCTCGGTAGAAACTATTCAAAACGAATACAATCAGAATCAGACATAGTGAGTTTACCTCATGGAGATTCCAACAGCCCGTCAGATTGCCCGTCAGATTGAATGTAGCCGATTGCCGATTTTATCGAGTCGAAATCGAGGCTGGGAAAATATTCTAGTCGAGCACTATCAACATCCGCCGGGCGAAGGGAAGACTCAATATATCAATGAACATGCGCTTTGTTTATCGCTCGCCCCCCGTCCCGTTCAGTTTCTGCAAATTAAGGGAGGCAAAACTCATAGGAGTTTATACGGGAAAGGTGACCTTTCAATTACGCCTGCTGCGATGCCATTTTTTGCCCGTTGGGATGACAATGATAGTTATGTGCAGATTCGCCTTGCATCTCACTTTATGCAAGATGTTGCCCGAGAAACGATCCACAATAATTCGGATCGACTGGAACTAGTTCCTGAATTTCGGGCTCGTGATCCACAGATCGAGGCGATCGCCATGATGATGCTAAATGAACTAAAACAGGGTAATGCGGGCGAAACGCTGTATGTTGAATCCCTTACCAATGTCTTGGCCGTGCATTTGGTCAGACAGTATGCAGTTCCAAAACTGCATCTGAAACTCTATCGAGGTGGGCTACCAGAGCATCATTTGCGCCAGGTCTTAGACTACATCAACGACTCTCTCGATCAAGACATCAAGCTCGCAGATTTAGCCGCGCTGCTAAATCTGAGCCAGTTTCATTTCAGCCATCTGTTTAAGCAGTCGCTGGGCATCGCTCCCTATCAGTATCTGCTACAGCAGCGGATCGAACGAGCCAAACAGCTATTAAAGCAAACCGATCAGTCGATTATGGATATTGCCCTGATGTGTGGGTTTAATAGCCACAGTCATTTGAGCAAACAGTTTCGCCAGTTTACTGGGGTCACACCCACAATCTATCGAGAAAGCTAGAAAATTTATGACCTCTCAATCGACGTGCTCTAGCCATGATCAGCGTCTTGCAGAAGATACTGGGGATATGGTCGTTTTTGAGTGTGTGTTATTTATTCCAGTGAACTAGACCCAGTGAACTAGATTCCAGTGAATTAGAAGCGAGATTTACATGGGATGCTAGAGTCATGATGTAATTTGCTCTGTTGCAATTACAATGCCGTGACGCTGTTGAATCGCGATCTATCTTTATGACTGTTTCTTCTTCCACTCTTTTACATGAGCAAACACTATCGCTCGATCATGACGGATTGATCCAGCTCTTGGCCTCAGTTGACAATCTGCTGATCATTCAAGACTTAGACGGGGTTTGCATGAGGTTAGTCAAAGACCCGTTGACACGCGTTATTGATACTTCCTATATCATGGCGACTCAAGCCTTTGATGGTCATTTTTATGTGTTGACAAATGGCGAACACATCGGTCAGCGTGGTGTCAATCGTATTGTTGAGCGGGCATTGGAAGCAGGCGATCGCCCCCCACATCATGAATGCTATCTGCCCGGACTTGCTGCCGGAGGGGTGCAGTGGCAAAATCGCGCTGGAGAGGTCTCCCATCCGGGGGTGAGTGATGCCGAACTCACATTTCTGAAGCAGGTACCGCCGCGCATTCAAGCTCGACTTCAGGAATTCTTTGATGCCAATCGAGAGCATCTGTCAGATGAGGAGATTGAACTCTGCATTCAGGCATCGGTACTTGACAATGTGGCCTCTCCCACTGCCAATCTGAATACGGCTCATGAACTACTGGGCGATCGCCCCCATCTCTATGTCACATTGCAGCAGTGGATGAGCGATTTGATGGATCAACTGCTAAATGATGCAGCTCAGAAAGGTCTAAGCGATTCCTTTTTCGTCCACTATGCACCCAATCTGGGGCGTGATGCCTACGGACGGGAGATGGTCTGGTTTGCAAACGGCGAGGATTCAGGCACAACTGACTTTCAATTCATGTTGCGGGGCGCGATCAAAGAAGCAGGTGTTTTAGCCATTCTCAACCGCTACCTCTATCACCGCACGGGCACTCACCCCTTTGGTGCAGAGTTCAATGCCCGTCAGGCTCCCAAACGGCATGATGACTTACTCCAGCTTGTGAAAGAACATGTTGATCCGGCAGAGATGCCTGTGATAGTCGGCGTGGGTGATACGATTACGAGTCAAGCAGTTGAGGGCGATCGCGGCTTGGAGTTTCGGCGCGGTGGCAGCGATCGCAACTTCTTACAACTGATTCAAGATATTGGCCGCACCCTCGGCATTGGCAATATTGTGGCCTATGTCGATAGTAGCCAGGGCGAAGTCAAAAACCGTAAACCGCTCAAACTGGAGGCTATCAATGGCACACCTGCCGTTCTGGAAGGGCCAGGTGACTCACGAGATGCTGCAGATCCGCTGACGCTCAATGTGGTGTTTCCAGGCGGCTATAAGGAATATACGGCTCTCTTTCAACAGGCGGCACAGCAGCGACAGCGCTGGTAGGTAAGGGCAGAAGGCAGCAGGAAGGCGATCGCTGTTCTTGAGACTACACCCTTTGCAAGGGGTGTTATAGTTCATGTGCCGTTTAGACGAGTGGCATAGAAGATATCACCTCTCGATCAGGGCGATCGCCTCTCGAATCAGGCTTGGGGAGATTTAGCATCATCCACTTGAGAAACTGAAACCATGCCCCAGCCCTCCTAGAATTCTGCAGCCTATGGTGAAGCTAGTCCAGCTTGATATGAAGTAGCCCGCTCAGGGTAGCGACACCTATGTTGAATCCAAAGAGAGACTTGACCCAAGCACGGGCGATCGCCCTGCAATCGTCAACCCGCACCGTTGACCACACCGTTGGGCGATCCAACCCAGTTGATTTCTATCTATTTCAACTGAGCCAGCGCAGCAGCTTTCAGAGTACTCTGCAATCCGAACATGGCAAGGTGGCGCTGCACCTGATTCAAGATCGCAATAGCAATGGCCGAGTTGACCCAGGTGAGGTGATCAAGCGAGGCCGGATTCGAGCTGGTAATACGACATTAGCGAAAAATGGGCTGGAGGCAGGCACCTACTTTATGCGCGTGCTGCCCAAATCAACGCCAGATGCATCGGGTGACATCAACTATCAGCTCACCTTCTCAACTTCAACTATAACTTCGACGGGGGCTAGTTTCACCCAAGCGGCCAACGCCACCCGATCCAGTAACACCTCTCAATCGGCCACACAAAACTGGAATGCCAGCTTCCTCAACCGCGATCGCACCAATCTCAGAGACTTTGAACGCTACAACTTTGCTCAATCTGATGGGATGGATGATTTGGGGTCGCAAGGGCGATCGGGCGATGTAGTGGCTCGCTTAGACATCAACTATGGGCGACGGAGCCCGGTGGCAGGGGTGAATAAAAACCGCTTTGCCATGGAAGCCTGGACTCGTATCGAGCTTGACAGTGGCTCATTCTATCGGGTCAGCAGTAAATCAGATGATGGCACTCGTTTCTATTTCAAAGACCCCAAAACCAACAAAACTGTAGCTGAGTTGGCCGGTGATTGGCGCAATCGCAAGGTGCGTCAGCCCGCCTGGACACAACTGCTCACACCGGGAGCCAGCGGCCAATATGACTTCTATGTGCAATATTTTGACAACATGGGTAAATCAGTTGTCGATATCACCCTAGAGCGAGTTGACCTCACCGGGCAAGTGGTATCATCTGGGATCAATCTGAGAGGCCAGCCATCAACTTTAAATAATAGCCCGATCAACTATCTCAATCAGGGGGAAACATTTACCATTGTCAAACAGGTGCGATCGCCCAATGACAGCGCCTATCAAACCTGGTATCAAGTTGTGACTGCGGCTGGTCAGGCAGGCTATGTGGCTGCTGATGCCAGCTTTGTCAATGTCCAGAATAATTCGCAAATCGTGCCCATTGGCACTATCATTAACCCGCCCGCCCAACCGCCCCAGCCTGACCTGCCAGGAGATGGCGGCACTCCGGGTTCGAGCCAGGGTGTGATCAGCTCTAAAGTTTGGATTACGTCTGATCGCAAAATTTCTTTGCGCAGTGCTAGCAACATTTCAGGCAGTGAGCTGGCTCGTCTCGGGCAAAATACGCCGTTGACATTAGTTGAGAAAGTGACAGGAGGTCGCTATCTCAATGGTTTTGATCAATGGTATCAGGTAAGAACTACAGTCAACGGTCGCAGCCTTGATGGCTATGTGGCCGCCTACTATGTAGACACACTCAACAATGGTGGCCGCTACGACACCGCAATTTCAAAAGAGAACACACTCTATAAGCCTCATTTTAATGAAGCCGTTACACCCACCTACTATTGGACAGGGTACAAACCCTACGTTGACCAAGCGGCAGCGAAATATAGCTGGCTGAAACCCTCTGTGATCGGCGGCATCGGCTCCCGAGAATCAGGCTGGGGGCTCTTGCTGAGTCCTAAAGGGCCAGGTGGCACGGGAGACGGAGGACACGGGCGCGGACTGATGCAAATTGACGATCGCTTTCATCAGCCGTTTATTGCGTCGGGACGATGGAGCAATCCCCAAGCCAACATTAATTATGCCATTGATCAAGTCTTGTCTCGAAACTATGACTATCTCGATCGCACTACCAGCTTGGGAGGTCAAGACTTGTTGAGAGGGGCGATCGCCGCCTACAACGCCGGACTAGGGAACGTTTTAGACGCCTTAAGCCAGGGTTTAGACGTGGACTACTACACCACGGGGCAAGACTACTCGTGGGATGTGCTCAACCGAGCTGGGTGGTTTCAATCGCAGGGTTGGGCCTGAGTTTCATGCCCCATATGGGGTAGAAGGCAGAAGGTAGAAGGTAGGTATACAAACAATAGAGTTTGAAATTGATGATTTCTCTGAAATTCGCAAGATATTTGGCAATGAGCATGTTATTAATGGTTTGATTCATGGGTATCGTGGCATCCATCTCATCACCCCCTGCTTTGATCGTTAGTTTGACATTGTTTCGTTTGGCGATCGCCCGATGATGGCAGCTCAGCCCAATCGGCTGCAGTCGGCATTTGCATTTATCCCCACCTGCTACTCTGTAGCCAATCTGTAGACTATTCACATCCATTGAGGACATTTGTGTCATCGCCCAACGTGTCTGGTTCTAACTCTCCAAAAATTGGACAATCGATGCCTCCGTTTGCTCAGCCCGATCGGTTTCGCTGGGTTTGGATGACCTTCGGCCTCACTGGAGTTGCGATTGTTTCGGCTACGGCAGGTGCGCTTCTAGCCATTGCCCTCGCCAGCACGCCACTGATGCAAAGCCGGCTGAGTGCCGAAGAAGCCGCAGCCTTTGAGCAAGATGACATCTCATCCATGGATTTTCAGCTACCTCAGCTGACGCGCTCCGTCAATATTTTGGTAACGGGTATTAAAGTGACGAGCGATGACTTAGAAAATCCGCCGCCAGAAGTTCGAGACTTGGGGTATCATGCCTTGGTCAATTCCTTTGAGGGATTGTCAGACACAATGTTGCTGGTGCGGTTTAACCCAGATACGCAAAAGCTCGCCATTCTCTCTCTGCCAAGAGATACCCGCACCCAGATTGAGGGCGTTGGCACCACCAAGCTCAATGAAGCCAACCTTTATGGTGGGCCTTCGCTGACTGCCCGCACAGTGAGCAACCTGCTCAATGGAGTCGGCATTGATCGCTACGTTCGCATCAATATTCAAGGGGTGGAGAAACTGATCGACGCGCTGGGGGGCGTGACGCTCTATGTGCCCCAAGACATGAAATATACCGATGAGAGCCAGCATCTCTACATCGACCTCCAACAAGGCGAACAGCATCTCAATGGCGAACAGGCCATGCAGTTTCTGCGGTTTCGCTATGACGCCTATGGCGATATTGGCCGGGTGCAGCGGCAGCAAATGTTTATGCGTGCTTTAGTCGAGCAAACGCTCAGCCCGCGAACTGTTGGGCGGTTACCCAAGATCTTATCGGTGATCCAATCTCATATTGATACTAATTTGACTGTTGAAGAACTGATTGCGCTAGTGGGGTTTGCGTCACAGGTCGATCGCTCCGATACAGAAATGCTGATGTTGCCGGGTAATTTTAGCGGCCCAAGTGACTATGACTTGAGCTATTGGCTGCCAGATTATGATGCTATTGATCAAATGGTGACGCAGCATCTCGTCACCAATGGCAGCTATGACAGCAATGTCGATCCTGACTATGTCAGAATTGCCGTCCAAGACAGCACTGAAAGCCCAGAAACCGTTGATGCTCTGATCAGCCAACTCAATGATGCGGGCTATTGGGATGTAGCAGTTGATCGAGACTGGGATAATCCACTGGCTGAGACGCGCATTATTGCTCAGCGTGGCGATGTCGCTAGTGCAGAAGCAGTGCAGTCGGTTTTGGGCGTGGGTGAAGTCTTGATTGAGAGCACGGGGTCGCTGGATTCGGATATTACGATTCAGTTAGGCCGGGACTGGTAATAGGGGCAGTTTCTCCCCTGATCTCTGCAGTCTCTCCCGTGATCTCTGGAGAGCAACTGCCCTGATACTCTATGCTGCCTGACAGTCTACCTCATGCTCGGAGTCAATTTTCTCAAACAGCACAGCTTGACTGTCTTTCAGCTCAAAGGCGCGGAGGTGATCGGCAGAGGTGCCCAACTGGAGCCCCGGAGAGGCGATCGCCACTGTCCACTGGCTCAGGTCAATTTGGAGCCAGTCGCCTAAGGTGGCGACCATCGGCTCTCCTCCCATATTGGCGACAAAGGCAATGTGATGCGATGACGGGATTTGACCTTCATCAACAGGCTCACTTCTCAGCCCATAGAAGAGGGTGCGATCGCCATCATGCACCCGATTAAATCGGTCAGTGCCAGAGAGATTATGGCGCAGCCAAGCATGAGCCTGGCGAAACTGCCGCAGCGCCAGATTATAGCGGGTTTGGCTAGCCTCAAGATGCTGGGCATGGTGCCACACATTCGAAATATCGTGAGCATCTGCCATAAAGGCATGGGCGATCGCCTTCAGAGTTGCGACATTAATCCGGGTGAGCACCTCTGATTTATCCGCTACATTAAGCTGCTTGAGCTGAGCCACCGATTTACGCTGGCTAGCCTCCTGGTGCAAGGTTTCAGGATCGATCCAATCACCGAGCGATCGCTGGCAGATCTGAGCCACCTCCTCCAGGTCGTAGTGGGTTTCCTCAATGGCGTCATAGAGCCCCCGCATAAACTGACGCAACTCGGCATAGCGCGTAAATCCCATCGCCTTGAGTCGAGGAAAGACATCTTCAGCATCGTAGCGATCAGGGGTGAGTTGCCAGTCAAGAAATCCGCCCGCCTCTTCTGCCATGACTTTCACCCCATAGCGATCGTCTGTGTTTCGCAAAAAGCCCCAGGGAGCCCGCATCGTGCAGTTAATGAAATCCATGGGCACCCCCGGACTAAACCCATAGCTTAACAGGGCGATCGCCGGATTGTCGTAAGCGTTGTTGAGCACCTCTGGCAAGGTTTGACCCAGATTCCAGTTGATAGCTAAATCGAGATCAACCTGGGTGCCGCGCCGCAGGGTGTCATGGTTGCCGCAGCCCGTAACCCAATTAGCACCAACTTGCATCACTTCACATACGCGTCGCCACTTGCGATCCCAAAAATCGGTCAGGCTGGGCGTGTTGTGGGCAAAAATCAGCGGCCCCCACTGAAAACAGTCAGGCTTAAATTCAATGATGTCGCGGTAGGTCGAAATCTCCTCCCACCCCTCCGCCGGCCAGGGTCGCCCATCTTCAAAGATGGCAAAGGGCTTCCGCTGCACCCCGCCCACCGTCTGCATCAGCTCCGCCATTTCATTCAGATATTGGTCGTCATATTCTACAAGCCCCGACAGCGGATTAAAGAATTTAAAATCTTGAGCTCCATCCACCCGAATGCCATCGACACCAGTATCATTTTTGCGGCGCTGCATTTCTAGCAAGATGGCTCGCACGGTCGGGTTTTGGTGGTTGACATCTTGCCCATACATGTTGGGGCCTTTTAAGAATCGCCCATTGAGCAAATCGAGCGCCTGATTGTCGGCATGACCATAGACGATGTCATAAATCACCTGAATTGGCCCCGTCGGGAAGGTGTGTAGCGTGGCAATCAGATCGACCAGTTCATCCGGTCGCAGAGTTTCTAAAACCGCTGGGTTCGTGGCTGATGAGCCAAAAATGACGATATCGTAGCCCCAGTTTTGGATGTCAGGCTGCTGCAGTGTGATTTTGATATCGCCGGGTTCAGGCTCAATATCTTCATCGTCAGGATCCATCTCAATCAGATCATCATCGCTGAACCTAAAAAAGCTGTGCCCGATGTCGTGGTCTGCCCGATATTCGACGATGGGTTCAATGGGCAACAGCTGCACCGCATCGTAGCCGATATAGTTTTGCTCAGCGGGGGTTAATTCGGCGTGAGCCTTGAGCTTTTGGGCAATCCGCTGATAGATGCGCGTCAGCCCTGCGATGCTGCCTTCAGGGGATGCAGTCCCAATGTGAAGCTGCAGAATATTGCGTGACGGATGCACCCGAATGACGCCCTCGTCATCTGGCTCACCCTGAGAGAAATAGTCTAAGTCGAGGCGCTGAGCTTGCAGGCGATTCATGTCATACAGTTCAGCCGGGGCATAGACCCCAAACGGGAGAGAATAGGCCAGAAAATCGCCAATGGTTTTGACATCATTCTCCAGATCGAGATAGCGCAGCCAATAAAATGAGCCAAACTGGTCGGCAGTGCCGGGTCTCATCCCCTTGATCACACCCCAAAAATATTCACCTTGTTTCATGAGTTGCACATGGTCGCGGCGGAAGGTGATGCGCTGCTGAGTCTTTTGAGGGTTGATGGTGCCCTTGGGGGTCAAGACTTCTAAGTAAATATTTTTAGGCTGAAACATGTCAGCTCCGAGTTCTGGAGCCCAGAAGCCAATCTCAGTCAGACCGCTGGGTTGATAATGAGCCCCAAGCCGGGTGGCAATCTGCTGGGCCTTGCGAAAAACGGGTTCATCAGATTGCTGCACCGTGGCTGCCCAGTCGAGCAGGTCTTGCGACGCCTGATCTACTAGTGAAATTTGAGAGACAGCAGTAGCCACCATAAAACCACCCTTCATGATCAACATTCAAACATGTCCGAGCTAGCCAAGATATTAGGTCTTGCCTAACTTTCAGTGCCGATTCGCTGACGCGCGCACCTATTCCAGGACTAATTTACAACAACTTTTTCAGGGTGACGGTTAGACATTTGACTTGTCAGCCATCTCTAGAGGGATTTTTAAGTCGAATTTTTGGGTGAATGGGGCGATCGCCGAAACAACGCTTGATGCGATCGCCCCCACCGGGTTTAATAATAAGAAGCTACTCCGTGACCAGCAAAAGCAAGGGCAGCAGGGTCGAATACCTCTTCAACCCTGCCGGTGTTTTACGAGACTGTTCTACAAGACTGTTCTACAAGATCATGATTTAGAAGTAGATCCGTCCTACCATAGCCCTCGAATAGGTTCGCTTTGCTGCGCCGTTGTCGGCTCATCTTGGGCGATCGGCTCTCTGGGGGTTGTGGTTGTTGTCGTGCGTGACTCGATAATGGTTTCTTCGTCTCTTGAGCCTGAAACACTGTCTCTCTCAATATCGGTATCAGCAACATCAGCATCGGTGTCACGCTCGGCCAAGTTGAGCGTTGCCACATCGTTGTCTTTGGTCAGTGCTACGACTCGATCACTGTCGTCGAGCAACAGCATCACGCGATCGCCCCGTTCGAGATCGAGCCGATCGACATCTGACTCAGTCAGCGGAATAGTGCCAACAGATCCATCTTCCAGGCTGACGCGCACCAAACCCGAATCAAACACCTGATCAACAGTTGCAGGCACCTCTCTCAGCGCCTCTGTGTCAAGGGTCGTTTCTTGCTTGTTGGCCGCAGATGGCTGGGCGATCGCCCCCTGTGACAGCCCCAAAATCGTGACGAGAGCAACTACTGAACCTGAAACTAGGCAACGTTTTCCAAAAGACATGATTAAATCTCCAGTGATTGACATCAGCAAACTCAACGTTTGCTCTAAACCTGCGGTCATCATGAATTCAGCGAATGGTGGCTCGCTGACATTGGGTAGACGGCCTGATTTGGCTAGCAAAGCTCGCACTAGCGGCCTTTGACGAATTGGAATCAGGATTTGTGCCGATTTTGAGCGATTTTGAACAAAAATCTTGGATTGATAACGCTTTGATTAATAAAAGGATATGCAGCAGGGATTAGCACGATTGGCAGGAGGGTGACCAAAGCCTGTAGCTCTCGCCCTCCAACCGCTCTGTCTCCAACCGCTCTAATCTGTCTCCAACCGCTCTAAATAGAAACAACGGGAGCACATTGTTAACGTGCTCCCGTCTAGTTCTTCACCTGAAACTGCATTCAATCACAGGAATATTTTTTGAATGGCTGTAATCAACTGCTTCGATCAAAGCCTGACTAAGCAAAAGACAGCCATCTCAACTGGCAGTTTTAGTAAAGCTCTTCTTCCTGATGGGTGATGATCGTGCAATCAGAGGTAGGATATGCCACACAGGTCAGCACATACCCCGCTTCAATCTGATCATCATCCAAGAAGGATTGGTCAGACTGGTCGATTGTTCCCTCTTTCATCTTGCCAGCGCAAGTCGAACATGCACCTGCACGACAGGAGTAGGGCAGATCAAGACCCTGTTCTTCAGCGGCATCCAGAATATATGTATCGTCTTCAACCTCAATTGTTTGGTTAAGCCCTTCAGCTTCGTTAATCAAGGTGACCTTGTAAGTTGCCATACGGCAGTCCTCTCAAATGTCAAAACGGCAAAAGAGCAACGCTAACAGCACACCTCACAATAGTCTAAGCTTGCAGGCTTGCTGGTTAGATTCGCTCCACCTTCGATACTACGGGAAAATTTAAGACTTGTAACTGCAATCCAGCAGAGGGTTGAATGGGATTAGTAATGAAAACCTAATCTTTACGCCTAAATTACTTATACTTGGCGTGGTTTGATCACGAAACAATGCTGCGGCTTGTCTACTTTTATGGCTGGAAATCTGGGTGCGGAAGCAGTTCTAAGCCTGATTCGGGGTTGAATCTGCCAATTACATATATATGTTCTTCTAACCTATTGTGCTGTGAAGAATTAAAAGTCATTATCAGTGAACTAAACAATACGAATTCAGCCGTTCGATAGGCTCTAGTTCAGTCTTGAGATAGAGGGAATCTATGCGGCCCCAAACTTGAGATAATGGCACATGGTGAACACAGGGGGAGCGATCGCCATGATTCGAGTTGGCATCGTCGGCACAGGATATGTGGCCAAACTGCGGGCAGAAACCATGCAGGCCGATATGCGATCGCACGTTGTTGCCATTGCAGGGCGTGATCAAACCCGCACGAAAGCCTTGGCCGAGCCCCTTGGCCTTGATGTAATGACCGACTGGGGTGAGCTAGTGCGGCGCTCCGATCTGGATTTGGTGGTGATTTCTACAATTAACCAAGATCATGGGGCGATCGCCCATGCTGCGCTTCAGGCAGGCAAGCATGTGGTAATGGAATATCCCTTGTCATTAGATGTGGCTGAGGCCACAACACTTGTTGCACTCGCAGAGGCTCAGCAGCAGCTCTTGCATGTTGAACATATTGAGCTGTTGAGCAGCATTCAGGGGGCGATCGCCACAGTCCTGCCTGAGATTGGCACGCCTTTCTATGTGCGCTATGCCAGCGTCAACCCGCAGCGCCCCGCCCCCACCAAGTGGACCTATCAAGCACAGGCGTTTGGGTTTCCGCTGATAGGGGCTTTGTCACGCGTCAATCGCCTGCTGCGGCTATTTGGCTTGGTCGAGTCGGTGTCGTGCCAGAGCCGATTTTGGACGCAATCCGGCGACATGGTGCCAATGCTGACTGAGGGCGACTATCGCAGCTGTATCTGCACGGCTCAACTGCGGTTTACCAGTGGGCTGATCGCTGATTTGATCTACGGCAAAGGAGAAAGCCTCTGGATGTCAGAGCGCAGTTTTTGGCTGCATGGCGATCGCGGCATGGTTCAAATTGATGGGGATCAGGGAGGCCTCATTCTTAATGATGAGAGGCGATCGCTCGATTTGGGCAGTCGGCGCGGACTACTTGCCCAAGACACGCAGGCCGTCCTCGATTATCTTTCTGAGGGCACGCCACTCTATACCGATGCTGCTGCGAGCCTATATGCCCTCAAGATTGCAGATGCGCTGCGGCAATCGGCTCAACTAGGGCATAGCATCTCGGTCATCTCTGATCCGGGTTGAGCCCAGTTTGCATGGAAACAAGTGGAGAGATCAGCGACAAACTTGTGAAGATAAGGTGAGCAATCCTGGCATCTGTTGATTAGACTGCAGTTTAGACAAACCTGCAGATAGAAACACGCTAGGACGACCAACGCCCTCGTCAATTCAGGCCGTCACCATCAGTTTGAGGACAGCGTGAACCACTCATCCACCCCCTCCGCCCTCCGCCCTCCGCCATCTTTCCGTCCTCCGCCCTCTTTCCGTCCTGCCCAACGTGCTTAGGAACTTGATTCATCTCCGTCACCTACTGGCTAGACGCGCATCTAACTCTGCTGCTGATTTGGCACCCAGTCAGTTTGGGGTTGATTGGGTGTTGCCAAAGCAGTTGGCTGTTGGTCGCTTGCCACGACCGGGTGATGGTCAGATGTTGGCCGATGCGGGCATTACTGTTGTGTTGACGCTCTGTGCTACAGCAGAAGGGGCAGTGCCCGACGAGGTGCGGCAGCAGTTTCGCTGTGAGCAATTTATCTTGCCCGATAGCAATTATGTGCTGCCTCTCGACCGGGAACAACTGGCGAAAGCTGTGGCCATTGTGCATCGTCACATCGAAGACCGGCAGCGAGTCTATGTGCATTGTCTGACAGGTGTTGAGCGATCGCCCACTGTCTGCATTGCCTATCTCTGCTTGCATCAAAGCCTTGATCTGTGGGCCGCGACCAATTGGCTCAAACAGGTTCATCCCCTGACGATGCCAACCGATAAGCAGCTAGAGGCCATTCGTGAATTGGCTGGAGGATAGGAGAGCCAACCCAAAATTCAAAACTGGGCACTGGTATCAATCTCCAACACCTTGACCAAAAAGCCAAAGCGATCGGTGATTTCCTCAATAATTTTGGCTGTCGGTTTGCCTGCGCCATGCCCTGCCTTGGTTTCAATGCGAATCAAGACGGGCGCATCGCCGCCATCAGCTGCCTGCAAAGCCGCCGCAAACTTAAAGCTATGGGCTGGCACCACGCGATCATCGTGATCTGCTGTGGTAATCAGCGTCGCTGGATAGGCCGTCCCCGGTCGAATATTGTGCAGCGGCGAATAGGCATGTAGGGCTTCAAACTCATCGGGCTGATCAGGAGACCCATAGTCCGATGTCCAGGCCCAGCCAATCGTAAACTTGTGAAAGCGCAGCATATCCATGACGCCGACAGCAGGCAAGGCCGCCGCAAATAAATCCGGTCGCTGAGTGATGCAGGCACCCACCAGCAACCCGCCATTGCTACCTCCGGCGATCGCCAGCTTGTTAGACGAGGTATAGCGATGCTCGATTAGCCATTCTGCCGCTGCAATAAAATCGTCAAACACGTTCTGTTTATTGAGTTTCGTACCTGCCTGGTGCCAATCTTCGCCATATTCTCCCCCGCCGCGCAAATTGGGCACCGCATAGACACCTCCCATCTCCATCCAGACGAGGTTGCTGATTGAGAAACTTGGCGTCAGCGACACACCAAAGCCCCCATAGCCGTAGAGAAGTGTAGGATTGGTGCCATCAAGGTCGAGCCCTTTGCGATGGGTAATAAACATCGGCACCTGCGTTCCGTCTTTGCTGGGATAAAACACCTGACGGGTCTCATAGCTCGTCGGGTCAAAATCGACTTGTGGCTGGCGAAAGAGAGTGCTTTCTCCCGTGGTCAGGTTGTAGCGATATATCGTAGGCGGTGTTGTAAAGCCTGTGAAGCTGTAAAACGTTTCCGTATCCTTGCGGCGACCCCCAAAGCCTCCCACTGAGCCAATACCAGGCAGCTCGACCGAGCGCACAGGGGAGCCGTCTAAGGTAAAGATCTTAACGCTGGAATAGGCATCTTTGAGATAGACGGCAACAAATTGGTGATTGAGCACCTGCACCCCTTGCAAGGTTTCCTCAGATTCTGGAATCACGTCTTGCCAATGATCGGGGGTAGGGTGGGTGATATCGATGGCAATTACCCGTCCGCGTGGGGCATGGCGATCGGTTTGCAGCCAGAGGGTGCTACCGTCTGTGTCAATGACGTTATATTCAGCTTCAAAGGTGCTGATCAGCTCAATGATGTCGGCGTCAGGGGTGGTCAAGTCTTTGTAAAACACCAAGTTTTTGGGATCGGTACCCCGCCACACTGAGATGATTAAAAAGCGACCATCATCAGTGACTTGCCCCCCAAACCCCCATTCTTTTTGGTCAGGCCGATGATAAACTAGCACGTCATCTGATTGCGGTGTGCCCAACGCATGAAAATAGAGTTTTTGATAGTAGTTGACATCCTCAAATTTGGTAGACTCCTTGGGTGCATCGTAACGGCTGTAGAAGAAGCCTTGTCCATCATGCGTCCATGAGGCTCCCGAAAATTTGACCCACTGGATATAGTCGGGCAGGTCTTCCCCAGTAGCAACCCGTTTGACCTTCCAATCTTGCCAGTCTGATCCTGATGATGAGATGCCATAGGCAATCAGTTCGGCGTCTTCACTAATTGCAATGCCAGATAGCGCCACGGTGCCATCCTCTGAAAAGGTGTTGGGGTCAATTAGCACCTGGGGCTCTGCGTCCAAATCAGGCAGAGTGTAGAACACATCCTGATTTTGCAGTCCATCATTTTTGAAAAAGAAGTAGCGATTTGCTTTCTTAAATGGCGTTCTAAATTTCTCGTAATTCCACAGTTGGGTGAGTCGCTCTCGGATAACCTGTCGCTCATGGATCTCTGCCAAATATCCAAAGGTGAGTTGGTTTTGGGCATCAATCCAGGCACGGCTTTCATCAGTGTCTGGGTTTTCTAGCCAGCGATAGGGGTCAGCAACCGTTACCCCGTGGTAGTCATCGATCTGCTCGATCATGTGATTTTGAGGATAGGCTAACCGCTTTTTAGAATTGGACATGGGCAGACCAAGAGCGCAACGTATTTCAGTCTAATTCAATCACTCGGTGTTTGGCCTGTTGTTCTTAAGCTGGTTGCCTGACAGATCTTCGGAGTGTGGATTTCGGCTGCGCTCAATCCACGTTGTTGTAGATACCTTAGGCAGAGTGCAGTCGAAGCCTAAGGTACGGGAGAATCAGCCTTTCACGAGTTTTGTCAGCCAGCCAAGTTCTTAAGTTCTTCTCGTAGAGAAACGCGTGCTGGTGACTTGCAATCAGACTATTACGAATAGATTGCTGTGAAAAGGCGATCGCCGCATGGCTCAAATTTCTGAAAGCCTGGATTCTTAATAAAATAGCGATGAATTTAATGAACCTTGAGCATCTGCAAAACTAGATTTGCCTGTTGCTGCTGTTGTCCTTATTTTAGTATCTGCCCTGAATTTTGAAGCGACAGAGATTAATTGATACGTCAACTAGATTGCTGATGATATAAAGTTCTGGCAAAGATTTAATCGGTTATACACAGATTATACATGTTGACCATCAATCCATATTCTAGCAATACATTAGCTCAAACATTGAGTACTTAATTTTGAATGATAGTAGCTTTGGAAGCTTTTCATCAGCGTTTTCATGTCATCTAGTTGTTATGCCCTAGGTTTATGAGACTCATTAAAATCTGCACTGACAATTCAGATCGTCCAAAGAAATCACTCGAACCTGATTCATATTGGGAGTTAAACGAAGAACTAAAACCATCAAATTTTCGTTATTCGATTTCAACCCATATAAAAGCTTGCGATCTCACAGACTAAGAGAATACAACTAACTAGGGTGTTTCCGCCCATCGTAGAGATTTACCTGATTGACTGACACATCTTTTCTTATAGGTTGGGTTGAACAATGTGGATAGCCCAAGGGGCATAAAAGAAACGCGAAGCATCTCTGCAGGAGTTAACCCAACATCAGCCTATATTCTGTTAGGTTGCATTACCGCTAACCCAGCCTACGAGAGCATCGGGGGTTCAGGAGTTTTGTCAGTCAACCAGAGAGATTTACTAATCAACGCACTCTAATATCGTCATCCTGCTATGACCGCTAGACATTAGTTTTTACCTGGATTCGATGCTTCTGGGCATTTTTATCTAAAAGCTAAGACGCTGTGTAACCTTCTGGGTTCCTACATTTGCAAAAGTTTTCAGGAGATAGTCGTGGAGAAGTCCCCCTTACCAACCGTAAATATAGTTA
>CAZCXK010000110.1:0-17704 GCA_964502605.1 uncultured bacterium | reverse complement strand
CCCACTCCCCACTCCCCACTCCCCTATGCCTACCGAACTCACTCGCATCATTGAACTATTTCAACTGTCCTTCATGCAGCGAGCACTCATGGGTGGCATTTTAACCGGCCTGATGGGTGGATTGATGGGCAGCTTTACCGTTCTCCGACAGCTTTCTTTCTTCAGCGATGCCCTGGGACATTCTGCTCTGCTAGGGATCAGCATTGGATTGTTGCTAGGCTTTGATCCCTCCTGGGTGCTGCTTCCCTTTGCCGTTTTATTTGCCCTGAGCGTGACCTATTTCCTAGAACGCACAAACCTCTGGACAGATGCCCTGTTAAACATCATCTACTCGTCTTCACTGGCTGTAGGCATTATTCTGCTCAGCTTTCGGGACGAGTATCAGGGCGGCATCACCAATCTTCTGTTTGGCGATATTCTCGCGGTGCAAACGGCGGATCTGATCTTCAGTGCTCTGTTGCTGTGTGTCTGTGTGGCGTTCATCAGCTTAACACTGCGATCGCAAATTCTCCTTACCCTGAATGAGCCAATGGCGATCGCCCGTGGGGTCTCTGTCTCCGCCCAACGTACCGCCTTCATTGTGCTGCTTTCCCTGATCGTCGGCATTTCCATTAAAGCGATCGGAGTCTTACTCATCAGCGCCTTTGTGGTGATTCCCGCCTGCGCCGCCCTCCTCCTCAGCCCAAAAATCACCCACTACATCATGATCTCTGCTGGCCTGGGGGCGTTAAGTGCCGTCATTGGCATAATGGTGTCAGCCCTTTTCGATTTACCCTCCGGCCCCAGCATTGTCGCTGTCCAACTGGCCATTTTCCTGTTGGCTATTCTCATTCCCAAAGCTCGCGTTTTGGCTTCTTGAACTATGACCCAAATCCTTGATGCCTTACCAACCCACCACCTCAACAAAATCCTGTGCAGCTATCACAACCCTTCACCTGACTTACAGATTGCTCGAATTACCAACCTTCCCCATGGCTTTGTTGCATGAATCAAAAAGTGACGAAGGTTGGACTTAAGAGAGCCATAGACTAAGCTTCAAGGACATAGCTATCGGGTTTAGCGATCTGGATCATACGTACGCCTTTGGCGGAGCGAAGCTCTATGAACGCAGCACATTTGATGAATAATTCGACGGCCTGATTGTCGAATTTACGGGAACACAGATTGCCGCCAAAGATGGTTTTAAGCCGAAACATCGTCGTTTCCGCCAATGAACGGCGATGATAATTCGCATCTCGCTTCCACTTTTTACGCTCATGCTTGGTACTGCTCTGACCCTTTGGCGATATTCTCACTATGCAAAGCGCTGACCTAGTCTTCAGCGCTTTGCTGCTGTGTATCTGCGTGGCGTTCATTGGCTTGACGCTGCGATCGCAAATTATCCTCACATTGCATGAGACGATGGCGATCGCTCTTGGTATGTCTGTCTCTGCCCTTAACGGTTGACAACATGACTAAACAGCTCGCTGCATCAAGGATAGGGCTTGGAGGGTGGTTTGGTAAGATGCAGGAAATATGTTGCTTAGGGGGAGTCTTCATGCGACTCCCTGTTTTTTATTCTCGCTTATTTTCCCAAAGCTTTGTCTAAATTGGCTTCGAATTTGCTCGTCACAATCTAAGACTAAAGACGAGCTAGGAGATGGTTCCAGGTCTGCGCCTCAGTTAGCTCTGGGGAGCGCGCCCATAGGTTTCGGTTAGCATTCGGAGGCGATCGCCCAATTCAGGGCTTAAGGCGTCATCCCGATATCGCCATGCCCAGTTGCCAGCAGGCTGACCAGGTTGATTCATACGAGCATCAGCACCCAGACCCAAAATATCTTGAATCGGAATAATTGCCTGATTGGCGATCGAGCTCAAGGCTAGACGAATCAGATCCCAATGAATCCCCTCGGCGCTGATATGCCCTAGATAGCTATGGAGCCCGTCACGCTCCCAGTCTTGCAGAGTTTCATACCAGCCGACGGTCGTGTTGTTATCGTGGGTTCCAGTGTAAACGAGGCAGTTGCGCGTATAGTTGAACGGCAGATATGGGTTATCAGAGCCTGAGCCGAAGGCAAAATGAAGAATTTTCATGCCCGGAAACCCAAACTCATCTCGGAGTTCTTCGACATCGGGAGTAATCACACCCAGGTCTTCCGCCAGAATGGGTAAACTACCGAGATCTTCTTTCAAACTTTGAAAGAATGCTCGTCCAGGCGCTTCAACCCACTGCCCGTTCATGGCAGTCGTTTCGCCTTGTTTAACTTCCCAATACGCTTGGAAGCCACGAAAGTGGTCAATCCGAATGAGATCGACATATTCAAGCAGCACCTCAATGCGGTGGTGCCACCACTTAAACCCCCAGTGCTGCATTTCGGCCCAATTGTAAATCGGGTTGCCCCACAGTTGTCCGGTGGCGCTGAAATAATCCGGTGGCACGCCTGCCATCAGCGCTGGCTCTCCTGTTTCAGGATCGAGATGAAAAATGTGCGGCAGTGACCAGACATCTGCACTATCGTGGGCGACGTAAATGGGCATATCGCCGACGATCGAGATGCCGCGCTCGTTAGCATAGGCTTTGAGACTAGACCATTGCCGAAAAAACTCATATTGCAGAAACTTATGATAGAAGATTTCAGATGTGAGCCGCAGTCGCCAGTGCTCCATGGCGTCTGGTTTTCGCTTGGCGATCGCCATATCCCATCGATTCCAGCTTGAGCCGCCGTGCGCCCCCTTGAGCGCAATAAAGAAGGCATAGTCTTCAAGCCAGAAATCACGACATGCGCAAAACGATTCAAATTCACGGCGTTGATCGTCGGTAGCGCGAGCCTTAAAGTTTTCAGCTGCTTTAGCGAGCAGTGCTGTCTTGACTGGAACCGTCAGCTCGTAATCGACATAGTCAATCGGAAACTCAGGCAGATCAGTTAAATCGGCGTCATCTAACAACCCCTGACGCTGCAAATCGTCCAGGCTAATCAGCAGGGGGTTTCCGGCCATAGAAGAATACGACATATACGGCGAGTTGCCATGCCCGGTTGGCCCGAGTGGAAGAACTTGCCAAATTTGTTGTTTGCTGCTGTGAAGAAAATCAACCAACGCGTAGGCGGCTTCCCCAAGATCGCCCATGCCAAATCGACTGGGAAACGATGTCGGGTGCAGCAATAATCCGCTTGATCTAGGAAAGGGCATAGAGAATAACGTCTAAAAACTAAAATGCAACAGTCTAAGGATTTCGATGCCTCGAATGTATCACGGTACTCGATGACGAAACGGGTTGAAATCTCCAATTTGATAGGTTTGTTTTATCTCTCAGCCAACACCCCATATTCTTAAGAATTAGTCAAGTTTTTTAAGGAGTGTATCGAGATCGCGTAAGTAGGAGGGAATTCGCTCCGTCGCTCCCCCCTACCGTGTTAAAATTCATGGCAATTATGAAAGTCTTTTGAGTATGAGGTAAATCAACGGATGGAAGCAGCTCTGATGCTGGCTAAGTTGCCAGAGGCGTATTCAATTTTTGATCCCCTAGTGGATGTTTTGCCCATCATTCCTGTTTTCTTTTTGTTGCTTGCATTTGTTTGGCAGGCTGCGATTGGGTTTCGTTAATCAGACGAATTGAATGGTTTGAAATCAAGTCAAGTTTCTCCTGATTGATGGCAATTTTGATTGCATCAGGTGACCCATTCATAAGTTTTTCGATCTGATAATTTTCGATCTTAAGCTGTATCAAGCGGTTAAATGGTTTAAAAATCAGCGTTACATCGCTGAGCAGAGCAAGTTAGAGGTATTCCTAATAAGGGGAGTACCTTTTTGTTTGGAGTTTATTGATGACTTGAGACATGACTGAACTCACTCAGGTTGAGTTTGAGGCGATCGCCACCCAATCGTACTTTGAAACGCTGGGCGCTCTGAGAGTCGCGTCAGGTAGTGCAAAATTCCTGGGTAGAGCATATAGTCTAGCTTCATCATGAGTGACGCATAGGCTAACACAGAGGCGATCGCCACATCTGCCACGCTCAGGTCATGACCTAACAGATACGGTGTTTCTTTCAGGCGTTGGTCAAGTGGCTGCAGCAGACGCGGCATTTCTTTTTCCCGCATAGCTTCAGTAAACAAACCTGAGGTCAATGTTGAATTAGCAAACAGCACCCACTGCGCCCATTCAACTCGCTGCTCAAGCCGCGCCCCAGGAGACGCATAGACCTCAGCTAGATAGAGTAAAATGGCACCCGACTCCCAAATGGTGCGATCGCCATCAACGATAGCAGGCACCTTCCCAAACGGATTAATCACCAAAAAATCAGGCTGGTGCTGTGCTCCGGCTTGTAAATCAACTAGAACAAACTCATAGGGAAGTGAAAGCTCATCTAGATACCATTGCACAATTGACGCCCGACTACGAGCACCCCCATAGAGCTGAATCACAGTTACATACTCCTCGTCTAGATGAATCACTCAAAAAACTCTAAAGCACCTGATGAGTATGGGAATGCTGCTTAACATTATCTTCTGTATTGACAATGCGCTCTGAGTTGAGCAATCGCTTCCGCTCTACAGAAAAGTTCAATTCCCGACAGCATCCTCCTTGAGGAATATGAGCCTGAGACCCTGGATTCGCCTTATAGGTGCGAGCTGCAGCGACAAGCCGCTCAGGTAAATCATCGCTCACTTGCGTGTCACCAGGGAATTCAGCCGGAAGTGTCACTTGATTTTCAGTTAAGATTTGGCCGACTGAGGTGGCAACCACAGCTTCATAGGAAGTCGGAATGCCCTTCAGAATCGACTCTAAAGCTGCCGATGGAATCGGTTCTGCAACTTTAACTTCATGAATCTCACCCTCAGACTTGACATAGCAGGTCGCCAAACCTATGACGACATAGTCATCTACTGAAAGATCAGGCGCGCTGGAAAGAACTGTTGCAGACGTCATAAAAATATTTTGCAAAAACTTTACACAAAAACTTCAGATGGGAGACCACTTTAGACGGAATAGTGTAAGGACGGTTGAGCATCTGGCTATCTGATGCCGATCGTTAGCTCACGATTGAGCCTGAGTCGAACGGCTATCTGAATGCTCAACTCCCACAGCACTCAACTCCTGAAGCACTCAACTCCCGTGATTGGCTGTGCCACTGTTGGAAATGAGATCCTCTGCATTCTATCTTGATGCCACCTCTGGTTCGAGATTAGGTTTCAGACCTGTTACAAATACAGCGATAGCCAACGGATTGGTCAGATTCTGATGCCATCAATCCGTAATTTCACGAGGGGCGTAATTGCACCCTCAATGGCAAGCATAGCAATCATTTTCTGCTGTATTTCCGGTATGACATCGGGTATTGAGATGGAGAGGGTTTCATAGTTCAGTAGTTTCAACCTCACATTTCATCTCTGGACGCCTTATTAAGTGACACAGAGGGAAATGTGTAGCAGCGTGTCAAATCAGAGACTTTATGTAGTGGATCTACCTCTTAGCTTGCTGACCTAGACCCGAACAAACGTTCAAAAAGCGAGGATCGGATGAATACGCACCCTTTTAGAGCCCAGCGACATACCATTGTTCGACGTTCGAGTGGTTTAAGCAGCACTATCACTGTGACTCATGCCGTGCGTTCAGCGCGGAAGGGGCCTCTCCGCAGTCAACGCAAATCTAGTCATCCGGTTGCTCGCCGCGCCTCGTCTTCTAGTGGGCTCAGCCCATCAGAACAGAAGTCTTGGCTGCGGCAATTGGCTTTGAAGGAGGCGCAGCAGGGTAACTACCAAACAGCAATCGACCTGTTTAGCGAACTGATTGAGCAAAACCCGACCAATGCCATGGACTACAACAATCGGGGGCTTGTTTATTTTCAAAGCTTTAAATATGATGCTGCGATCGCCGATTATAACAAAGCGTTAGAGATTAACTCGTGCCTCGACAGTGCCTACAACAACCGCGCGAATTACTATGCCAGCCAGGGCAAGTATTTGGCTGCGATCTTAGACTATGAGCAGGCGATTGACCTGAATCCCCGCAATGTCAGAGCTTGGATCAACCAAGGCATTACATTTCGGGATCTGACCATGTATGACCGTGCCCTCGACTGCTTCGATATGGCGCTTAACTTTAAGCATCTCGGAGGCCATATTTACGCTGAGCGAGGCCGCACCTATCATCTCAGAGGTGACTGGAACTGTGCGATCGCCGACTATCAGCGAGCATTGCTGATGTTACCAGAGTCAACCCAAAGCGATCGCACACCAGCGACACGGTTACGGCACCAGATTAAAGGCTGGCTCGACGAGTTTCGCCAATCACTCGACTCATAATAGTTCCCATCCCGCCATGATCTTGATTGACAGGCAACTTGCCAACTAGTCGATTGAAATCGACTGAGGGCCGCTACCCTTCCCGTTGGTGCCATCTGACGTTGAACCAGGATAAGAAGACCCTGTTTGCTGACTTAGCCAGCTTTTAACAGGGTCTTCATTCAGATTTAAGCGGAATATACCTGACACAAAGCCGCCTAGAAAGGCCACAGGATGTCCGGTTAACTCTCTCAAAAGGGGGGTCAATTCATCCATAAACATTTCAATCTCGCTGGCTAAATCATCATGACATCTAACAACACCCCGATCGTAGCGTGAAATTTGTTAGTCAGTTGCAGAGGTTGCTGGCTCATCTACAGAGATCTCCGATGACACTCTAGCCATTTTAGAATCATCGGCTGTAGTCGAAAAGAATCGCTGAGTAACCCCAGATGTAACCAAGTGTGACAGTAGCCCAATCGGGCCTGCAAATAAGCACAGTGCCAGAGAATGGCGAGTCCAAATGTTGTCATTTTGGCCTTGCCAGTAAATCCAGCGGCCCACAAACAAATCCATCACGAGAAAATGAACCCAGCCTGTTGCAGCAATATGCTCGTTTGAAAAGAGTCGAGCAATGTCAGCCAGTTCTATACTGGCAAATGATTCTGCGGTATCTGGTGAGAGCCCTGTGATAAAGAAATAAATGTAGAGCAGGGCTAACGCGATCAGTGGCGCAGGCGATCGCATTACACGTCGAGTGAAGCTCCAGTTGGGCACTACGATCATCAGTCCCCAAAAGGGCAACACAAAAATATTGGCGCTGTTAAACAAGAATTCGAGGGTCATAGGTCTAAGCTAAGGGGATCAATCTAGGACGCGCATCAAATGTGCATGAGTTTTAAGATTTCTATTAAGATCTCTGCTTTATTAGTTCGCAGACGCGCTTTAACTCAAAATTTACTTGCCTCCGCTTGCTACTTGGCCACTCTTGATTTCATGTAAAAAATTTCTCAGCAGCAGCTTGCCAGAGTGGGTCAAAATGCTCTCTGGATGAAACTGAACCCCCTGTACTTGCGGGTAGGCTCGATGCCGGACTCCCATAATCGTACCGTCTTCCACCCAACCAGTGACCTCTAGGACTTCTGGGCAGGTGTGCTGCTCAATGACCAGGCTGTGGTAACGGGTTGCCGTCATCGGGCTGGCCAACCCACGAAAGACCCCTTCAGCCCGGTGGTGAATTTCGGAGGTTTTACCATGCATGATCTCCAAGGCAGACGTAATGGTACCTCCATAGACCTGGCCAATGCACTGATGGCCCAAGCACACGCCCAAGATTGGCAGCTTGGGGCCAAATGCTTCGATCAGCGCTAGCGAAATCCCGGCATCTTCAGGGCGACCGGGGCCAGGAGAAATGACAATACCATCGGGCTGCAGATGTTCAATCTCATCCAGTGAGATTTCATCGTTGCGGTAGACTTTGACATTAGCAGCAACTGGAAATTCGTCCCCCAATTCTCCCAGGTATTGAACCAAATTGTAGGTGAAGCTGTCGTAGTTATCGATAACCAGGATCATAGGACGCTGTTCCTAAACCTCAACACATTGGAAAGACCAAGTTTCTCGCCCAAGAGCCTACAAAACCGACTGCACTAGTTTAATTACGGGAGGTAACAGAAGCGAGCTGGCAACCAAAATAGAAACAAGGGCAGATACCAAAACTGCACCAGCAGCACAGTCTTTAGCAATTTTAGCGAGTTCGTGATAAGTCTGGCGCACGGTCAGATCAACAACAGATTCGAGCGCCGTGTTGAGCAGTTCCATTGTCAGCACTGCGCCAATGGTGAGGCAAATGATGGCCACTTCTACTGCTGTCAGATCCAGGGCGATCGCCAAGGTGATGGCTACTGAACCTAAGATCACATGCAGTCTAAAATTTCGTTGAGTTTGAAAGGCATAGGTTAGGCCTGACCATGCATACTTGAAGCTGGTAAAAAGATTGGAGGCAACTTGCCACGCATATTCGCGCTCAGATTTCTGACTGACATCTGAATCAACTGCATCAATTGATGGGGACTGATCTGAAGGTGTCTCTGTTGTGAGTTGGTGTGACATAGCTTGAGTCATCAATAATAAGAACCTTACGGGAATGGATAGGGGGCTTCAACTCAGCTTAGGGAGACGATAGATAAACTTTCTGAGCCGTTTTAGTCACCTCAATCATGCGGGTCGTTAATCAACCCGTTCAGCAGGGGACGTAACGCCGTGGAGTAACGACCCTAATTGGGTACAGATACGAAACTCTCGCCTTAACTAGATGCTATGATGACGCGTCATGTCAAGTACTACAACCTAAGACCAACAATCTTCAGAAGAGTTTCTTGTTGACTTAACATTCGCGCCAGTAATTCATCATTCGGGTGATCCCAGCCCAAAAGGTGGAGCAACCCATGAGCGGCTAGCCATGCCAATTCAACTTGAAGACTGTGGCCCTGGGTGTGAGCCTGTCGCTGAGCCATATCGACTGAAATGACAATATCACCCAGGTAAACCGGAAGTGAATATTGAATTTCATCGAATTGAGGATAGTCTACCTCTAGAGCTGCAAATGCCAAAACATCAGTTGGCTGATCCTGCTGACGATATTGAGTATTGAGGTCTTGAATTTCGGCGTCGGTTGTCAAGCGTAGGCTTAATTCGTAGGCGTAGATGGGTGAGTAGTCAGGCTGGAGTTCGTCAAGCCAACGGTGAAACCACTCGTCCCACTGGTCGTCAGAGATTGGCGCAGAGGTAGGGGCGATCGCCTCTGTCTGAGAATCTACCTCTTGCCCATCCCGATCAGACCCAAAAACGCAGTCTTGAACATCGACCTCAACCTGAAGCGGTTGGAATATTACCATAGGGATCAGCGCGTGAGATAAGCTAAACTAACCATCAGGCTCAATAACCCCATCACCGTCAGGGCGAAGTGAAACAGCGATTTTCGTCCCTTTCTTACCATATTTCGCATTGCAAGCTTGACATAGCTAGGCTGAGGCTCAGATGGCGACGGCTGAAGAGGTATAGACTCATGTTCTATATCGGCAGGCTGTGTATGAGCGGGTTCTAGATGGGCAGAATTGCTAGCCGATGCGTCATTGACCAGGGGAGTATTGGTCGATGGAGCGTTGATAGGAGAAGCGGGCAAGCGTTCAGAAGAATCGATCATAGGACAATCGGGTGAGCTGCAATTGCAGAAACAGACACTGTCATCGGCTATGTCAAGTTAGAAGAGGCCGTGTAAACCTGGCCTGCTAACCCTGACGCGCCATATCACTAACGTAACAATTTATTGCACTTAACGGATCACGACCTGCTAGCAATTTGACATCATCAAACTAGGCCAATGTGGCGATCGCCCGTCCGACTGCGTCTACAGCTTGCTCAACCTCAGCCTCTGTGACAATCAAAGGCGGCACAAACCGGACGACCTGCGGCCCTGCAGGCACTAGCAAAACCCCCTCCGTCATGGCGGCTTTGACCAGATCAACTGAGGTCAGCCCAGCATCAGGGCGCAGCACCAAGCCATTAATCAGTCCCCAGCCCCGCACTGTTTCGATGCACTGAGAATATCGGTCGGCGATCGCCTCCAGACCTGCTCTAAGCTGGTTGCCGCGATCGCTGACAGAAGCCAAAATATCCTCTTGCTCTAAGGTTTGGCAAACTGCAAGGGCAACGGCACAGGCAAACGGGTTGCCACCGTAGGTACTGGCATGGTCACCCGGTTGGAATACATCGCAGAATGATCGACACAGCAGGGCTCCAATCGGGACGCCACCGCCCAGCCCCTTAGCCGAGGTGAAGATATCTGGTTCGATTCCCAGGTTTTCGTACCCCCAATAGCGGCCACTGCGCCCCATCCCAACCTGGACTTCATCGAGAATGAGGAGAATCCCTTTCTCAGTGCAGATTTCGCGTACCCGCTGAAAATAGGCGCGATCGCCCGGTCGCACTCCGCCCTCACCTTGGAGGGCTTCAAGCATAATAGCGGCCACTTGTCGCTGGGGCTGATCAAGCTCGGAAATCGTGCGTTCTAGAGCGTCGATGTCGTTATACGGAACATAGTGAAAGCCAGGAACTAACGGATTGAAGTTCTTCTGATATTTGGGTTGCCCAGTTGCTGTAATGGTCGCCAGAGTGCGTCCATGAAAACTAGCATTGGCAGTGAGAATAATGGGTTCTTCAATGCCTAAAACGGTATGAGTATATTTGCGTGCTAACTTGATCGCGCCTTCGTTGGCTTCTGCACCTGAGTTGCAGAAAAATGCCCGGTCGGCACATGAGTGATTAATCAGCCACTGAGCCAATGCCCCTTGCTCTGGAATGTAATAAAGATTAGACACATGGTGCAGCTTCTGCATCTGCTCTGACACGGCCTTGATCATGACTGGGTGGGCGTGTCCCAGCGTGCAGGTGGCAATTCCAGCAACGAAGTCGAGGTATTCACGCCCGGTGGTGTCCCACACACGGCAGCCTTGACCGCGTTCAAGGGCAATGGGAAACCTGGCATAGGTCTCCATCACAGACTGATCAAACTCTGTAGAGCTAAACGGAGATGATGCCGCCATACTCGGAGACTGTAAGACTGCTTCTGGACTCACGGACGTGTCCTCAACTACTAAACCTCGTCCAAGTCCAGACCATGGGTTTTACTTGCCAGAAGGCTCTAACCCTGAGGTGAAACTTGGTATAGGTCTGATTGTAAAGCAGAATACTGGATACAGACCACGCCCTCTTCAGGATTTCATAACGCAGACTATATGTAGTTTCGCAACAGCAGCCCTAGTTTGTCGCGGGTGGTAGGTGGTACCTGATCGAGGGGGGTGAGAATGGCAAATTTTAAGGCTGAATGTGCGTCTGACGGTGGGAAGTTTTGGCTGAGTTGGCGGACTGTTTCTCGAATCACCTGCTGTGCATTGGTAGCATTTTTCATCAGATTGCCAATAATCATGTCAACCGTGACGCTGTCGTGGTCGGGGTGCCAGCAGTCGTAGTCAGTCACAAGAGCTAGAGTCGCGTAGGCGATCTCGGCTTCACGGGCTAGCTTGGCTTCAGGGAGGTTGGTCATGCCGATCACGGTTGCCCCCCAACTGCGGTAAAGATTGGATTCGGCCTTGGTCGAAAAGGCAGGCCCTTCCATACATACGTAGGTGCCACCCCGATGTAAGGTGACACCAGGTAAATCTAAACTGGCGATCGCCTCTGCCAAGACAGCCGATAGATTCTGACAGACGGGGGCACCAAAGCTAATATGCGCGACAATGCCCTCGCCAAAAAAGGTCGAGACACGATTTTTGGTGCGATCGATGAACTGATCAGGCAGCACCATATCAACAGGTTTAGCAGCGTCTTGGAGCGATCCCACGGCTGATGCCGAGATCAGATATTCGACGCCCAGCCGTTTCATGGCATAGATATTGGCTCGAAAGGGAAGCTCTGACGGCAAGAGATGATGGTTGCGTCCATGGCGTGCCAAGAAGGCAACGCGAGTGCCGTCGAGGGTGCCCACAATCACAGTGTCAGATGGTGCGCCAAATGGGGTCTCAATCTGAATTTCTTCAACATCGTTGAGCGCCTCCATCTTATAAAGGCCGCTGCCGCCAATGATCCCAATCTTGACTTGCTCCATGGTGTGAGTTGCTTCCGGTTTGCAGTGACACCATATCGTACTGAAGTCAGTGCGATGGGGCAAGTAGAGCGACCCAATGATCCGCCTGTGCTACTGAGGCTGATCTGGCTGGCGATCGCTCTGGAGCACATCCTGGGCCGAAACCCCCTCACCCTGATAGCCAAAATACCAGAGGGCAGCGGCGGCTTCAGCTCGGGTGACAGGCTTTTGTGGCTGCAAGAGGGTTGTATAGCCAAAGGCCCGTCGAATATTTGACAAATCGCCGTTTTGGTAATCTGCCAGGATCGCCTTCAGGGCGTCTGGGGCAATGCGGGGTGCATCTTGAAAGCCCCAGGTCTGCTGCACGGCATCAATGGTCGCAGTCGGCAAACTGCGGCGAACATCGAGCGGCACCTTCCATTGCACCAGATCAGCACGGGTCAGCGGAGCCTCGGGACGAAAATTGACGGTGGTTGAGTTGCCTGATAGCGCACTCGGAATCAGCCCCGCTTCGGCCAGTCCTTGAATGATGCCAAAATCAGGATTGGTGCGAGACAGGTCTTGAAAGGCAGGCTGCTCAGTTGCCGTTGCCAGCCGAATTCGTTTGGCGGGCTGCTCTTGAAACAGCGTGTTGTTGGCATCAAATAGCCATCGGGCGAACTCTCGTCGGGTGATCGTTTGATTGGGGTTAAAGGTGGTCGAGTCAGCAACTCCAGCACTAGCCGATGCGCTAGGGGTGAGCACACCTAAGGCGGCCAAATCTGAAATGTAGAGTCGCAGATCGTCAGAGGCTTGTGCTAAGTCTGAGAAAGATTGGGCTGGGGCGATCGCACCCACATCTGAATCTGAGTTGGAGCCTGGATCTGGTGAATTAGAGGGGCGATCGCCTGCGTTAATTGCAGAGGAAGTCGAGGCGATCGCCCCTGAATACTGCAGCTCAAATTGAGTGGGAGGTGTAGGCTCTTGATTTTCATTTGCACCCGCATTGGTCTCTGGCTCTGGCGACTCTGGTGTCGCTGACCCATCAGAGGCATCAGCAGACCTACGATTTGAGGGCAGATTGACAATAACCCGCACCCGCATTCCCGCTTTAACCGCCTCCAGTGGAGCAGCTGTAGAACGGCTCGCTACCGATGACGGCTGGATGATTTCCCACTGCTGCTGGTCAAATAGCTGTTGATAAAACTGCCGCACCTGCTCCGAAGTATCAGTTGTGGCCCACAGAGTATCGGCCTCTGCGGACGTCTCACCTGCAGGGGCTGCATCAGAGGCTGTGCCCGATTCATCTGGGGCTCCTGACGTAGCATCCGATTGTTCAGGATTTGACTCAGAGTTAGACGCTGCCGCTCTTGGAGCCGATGAGGAGTCAATATCTACCAGTTCAGCATTGGGATAACATAGCGATGCTGGAAAACCTGCAGGCAGCTGCGCTAACACATCGGCCCCACATTCACTGCTGATCTCGGCATTTTCGCCTCGCCCAAAGATCGAAGAATTGTTTTCGAGAGCGTCATCTGGAGCGATCGCCTGCTCCAGAGCACCTCCAATCGAACCATTTGCACAGGCTGCCAGAGGCAGAGCCAAAATCAACACGCCAATCAGAATAACAGAGCGTTTTGCTAACACAGCCGACCACTTGATCCGTAAAGTTATTCTATGAATTGATTCATCGAACTCAATCCTACGCTAGCGCAAGCGCGACCGATTCAGTCAGAACTGGATAGGTAATACCCAGGTAAGACCTCAAACAGTGCATAAAGTGCATAAACCGAATCAAACTCTCAGTCAATTTAGAACCCCAGAAACCTTGAAGTGACTGGGGCTTTAGAGAATTTAAACGGATTTAGGCCGCATTCACAGAAGAACTCGAATTAGATCAGTTCTAAATTTTGAACGTTAAATCTTGGAGTTTACGAGTCAACTCAAACCTCAAAACTGAGAACTTGAAACGCGCATCGACTTCACGACGCAAGTGCGACTTCCACCATCTGTTGCAGTTCGCCCTTCTGGTATAGCTCAATCAGAATGTCTGAACCACCTACAAGTTCACCATTGATATAGACCTGAGGGATCGTCGGCCAGTTGGAATATTCTTTAATACCCTGGCGAATCTCATAATCCTCTAATACGTCAACCGTTTCAAACGGGACGCTCAAGACATTCAGAATCTGCACCACATTGTTAGAAAAGCCACACTGGGGCATGAGCTTATTGCCCTTCATGAAGACTACAATGGTGCTGCTGTTAATAATTGTCTCAATTCGCTCTTTGAGTTCGGGAGTCATAGTGGTCACTTGATAATGCAATAACAGTTTGCAAAGCTACCAATCTCGCTGTCACGGGTAACGCGGCGACAAGCTGTCTGACCGCTTTCATTTTGGATAAACCTAGTCTATCAAGATCAACTCAGGCATGGAGCCCAGCGCAAACTAGCCTGATACTGACTAAGCCGTTTGCTGCGAAGCTGCCCACGACTCTGGCGTGTAGGTTTTCATTGACAGCGCATGAATATCTTCTGTTGACATAGCCTGACGCACCGCACCGTAGACAACCTGGTGCTGCTGAACTAAGCTCTTGCCAGCAAAGGCTGACGACACCACCACGACCTGATAGTGGTCACCTCCTCCGGTCAGATCCTGAATCTGCACCTGAGCATCTGGCAGGCCAGCTTTGATCATGGCTTCAACTTGATCGGGGCTAATCATGCAACATCCCTCAGATTGGCTTCATTTCTGTCCAACATTCTATCGATCTATCGATTAGGAACCGTAGAAGTCGGCTCATCTTCTGAGCCTCTCGGATATGGCGAATCGACAAAGCCCAACTCAAAGAGCTGGCGATAGGCGCGCTGCCCCAAGTCTCGGGTGGGCTGCTGGCTGCGAATAATTTGCACTAGCAGCGGCACGGCCAAGTCAGGCTGGTTTTGAGCCCGATGGACGAGTGCTAACTGGTAGGTTGCTTGATCTCGCATCTGAGCTGTTTCTAAGGCAAGACTGCGGTTACGGTCAGAAATGCGGCTGTCGATGCCCGTGAAGCTAGCTGAAAGCTCTTGATAAAAGTTGGAAAGTTGGTTAAACACCTGACGCGCTTCTTGCAGCTTGCGGGTCGCCAGTTCATAGTTTTGATTGGCGATCGCATCACTGGCCTCTCGCATGAGCCGCTGCCCACCTTGAGGGCTAAAGAAGCTGCCATCTTGAGCCAAAGGGCGAAGATCATCTGGAATCTCAGCATCATCTTCGACAGGCTGATCGAGATCGTCCCCTGGTAGAGAGAGCTCTTCATCGGGTAGCTGGGTTTCCTGAGCCTGGGTCACTTGGGGCCGTAGCCCAGCTAGAGCAACCATGATTCCCAATGGCAAAAAACATAGGAAGCATGTAAATGACAAGGAGCGAAAAGTCTTGACCATGAGGAAACTTCGCGTATTCTGAAAACGAATGTGAAACTGTTGGCTATCTTACCACCGCCATCATCCCTAATTTTAATTTCCATCACAATCAATTGTGGAGGCGGGTTGGTGGTTAGTTGAAGGATGGAAATACAAAAGCCTGGAAGATTACGTGAGACTAGGAAAAGGTTCGTTAGGTTTCCAGACTCTTTCATGAGTTACGGTGATCTTACAGCCAGATCCGTATTTTTTTGAGCCCGAGAAAATTAGCATGACGAATTCGTTGCCACCGCGTGAGCCCAGCCAGCATGATCCTCGGCTTAATGAGAATCAAACAGTAGAACCATCTGACGAAGGCATGGTCTTGCAGCGCGGAGGAGAGGTGCTGATTTTAGATAAGGTCAGCGATCGCTTTACGATGGCCTGGCTCGATGGGCATCTGCTTTCTGAGCGCGATCGCGCCGATATGACGCAACACATCAGCGCTCAAGCCTTTAGCCCCTTACCCAATGTCGGGCTGGTTGAAGTTACAGTGCCCCCTGACCAGTTGGAAACGGCGATGGCACAAATCCGGGCTCAGGAGGGTGTAGCCTTTGCCAGTCATGTCTATCGGCTGAGAGAAAGTCCAGCGACGTATGTGTCTCTGACCGATCAGCTCACCCTCCAATTTGGCGATCGCATCTCGGAAGCTGAGATCAGCGCGATCGCCGCTGATGCAGGTCTCGAACTAGTGAAGGCGATCGCTGGATTATCTCAAGGGTATGTGTTTCGAGTCACGAGTCGAGCGACTGCTAACCCAATCAAATTGGCCAATCGACTGCTGCAAAACCCGGCAGTGATTGCCGCTGAGCCCAATGTCATGATTCAGGCTCAGATGTTTTATCGGCCTCAAGATTCGCTCTATTTTAGACAGTGGTATCTCCAGCACAGCGGCGGCGCAAACCTGGCGACGGGGTCTCATATTTCTGTAGAGTCAGCATGGGATATCACGCGAGGTGTTCGCTCTATCGTGGTGGCCGTGATTGATGACGCGTTTGACTTAAACCACCCTGATTTCCAGGGCAATGGCAAGATTGTTGCACCACTTGACCTCAAGGGTGAAGATGCCCTGCCTCAACCGGAAACCCAAGCAGAGAATCACGGAACGGCAACCGCAGGGGTGGCGATCGCGGAAGAAAACGGCATCGGCATTGTCGGTGTGGCCCCCGGATGCGCGTTGATGCCCATTCGCACAACAGGCTTTTTGGATGATGGCACCATCGAGCGCCTATTTGAATGGTCGATAGACCAGGGTGCAGCGGTGATCTCATGCAGTTGGGGGCCGAGTGCAGTTTATTTCCCGCTGTCTCTGCGGCAGCAGGCGGTTTTAACCCGTGCAGCCACAACGGGGCGTAGTGGCAAAGGCTGCGTTATCGTCTTTGCGGCTGGCAATGCCAATCGCCCGATTAACGACACGGTCAATGAGCAGGGCTGGGTCAATGGGGTCGTCAATGGAACAACACGCTGGCTCAATGGCTATGCTACTCATCCACAGGCGATCGCTGTCTCAGCCTGCACTAGCCTGAGCAAAAAAGCGGCTTACAGTAACTGGGGTGACGAAATCTCAGTCTGTGCGCCCAGCAACAATGCCCCCCCTGGCATTTTTCTGCCCGCGACGGGCTACATCCCAACGCCTCCAGTTGTGCGCGAAATTCTGCGGGGAGAAAGCGTGTTTACCAGCGATCGCCTAGCCACAGAGGGATATTCGGCCAGCGATTTCACGGATAACTTTGGCGGCACATCGAGTGCTTGCCCAGTGGTTGCTGGAGTCGCAGCACTCATGCTTTCTGCTAATCCAGATCTTACCGCTGCTGAGGTGCGCCAGATTTTGCAAGATACTGCTGACAAAATCACCGACCCCGACCCCGATGTGCAATTGGGGCGGCGGGGAGGGCTTTATAATGCGTCTGGGCGATCGGAGTGGTTTGGCTATGGCAAGGTCAATGCGGCTAGAGCGGTGCAGGCTGCCCAACAACGCCGAGCCTCGATCCCGATTCCGTCTCGCTGGATCCGGCAAACCCAGGCAACTGCAGTTGCCATTCCTGATAACAACCTGCAAGGAGCAACAAGCACGGTGCAAATTTCAGAACTTGGCCCCGTGCGAAATATTCAAGTAGAAGTTCAAATTGAGCACAGCTTTCTGGGCGATCTCGAAATCTACCTGACATCGCCTGCCAGAACACGCATTCTGTTGCAAAATCGCACATTAGGCCGCGCCACACAGCTAGAAACGACCTATTCTCTCGACACTACACCACTGTTGCACGATGTCTTAAATGAATCAGCTCGCGGCCAGTGGCGGTTACAGGTGATTGACTATGCCCCGCAAGATGTCGGCAGGCTCAACCGCTGGCAGCTTAATCTAGGGATATAGA
>CAZCXK010000109.1:0-17860 GCA_964502605.1 uncultured bacterium | reverse complement strand
GGGGGAAGTCCCCCGAGAGAGGCTGAGACTATAGATACGAGATGTGTGTACACGGTAGGCCCAGCGAGAGGTGTCTCCTCTCTTTTGTCTCTGTGTCGGGTTTGAATGACTGGCGCTACTCTGATCAGGCCATGGGGCTTGGCGGTCAATTTGCCCTGCGGTTAGAGCAGCTCAGCCAGATCAGCCGCGATTTTCACCCCCGACTCATTTTCGGGCTGCATTGTTAGGATTCAAGTGGAATGACATCCCTCTGCCCATCAAACCAAACGGTCAAACCAAACGGTCAAACCCCACCGATTACGTCTTTGGGCATACCTGTTGAATATGGAGAAAAGCCTTATGGTTACAGCGGTTCCAAAGTCTTCTGCCCCCCAATCTATTGCCTCTTATCTGGGCGATGAAGCCGATGATTTGTTGAACTACACAGCTAAAGTTTCTAAAGACATGTTGCACCTGCCCAGCTCTGATTGGGTCGATCGGATCTTTATGCAGAGCGATCGCAATCCACAGGTGCTGCGGAGTCTTCAGCAACTCTACGCTACAGGGCGGTTAGCCAATACGGGCTATTTGTCGATTTTGCCGGTGGATCAGGGCATTGAGCATTCTGCTGCCGCCTCCTTTGCGCCCAACCCCATTTACTTTGACAGTGAAAATATTATCAAATTGGCGATCGCTGCTGAGTGCAACGCGGTGGCGACGACCCTGGGGGTGTTGGGTAGTGTGGCTCGCAAATATGCCCACAAGATTCCGTTTATTGTCAAGCTCAACCACAATGAGATGTTGACTCATCCCAATCAATACGACCAAATTATGTTTGGCTCAGTTGAGCAAGCATGGAACTTGGGCGCAGTTGCAGTAGGAGCCACCATTTATTTTGGATCTCTCGAGTCAACGCGCCAAATTCAAGAAGTCAGCACGGCTTTTGCACGGGCTCATGAATTGGGGATGGCCACCATTCTCTGGTGTTATCTGAGAAACAATGCCTTTAAGCAAGACCATGATTACCATGTTGCGGCTGATCTCACCGGACAAGCCAACCATCTGGGTGTCACCATTGAGGCTGATATCATCAAGCAAAAGCTGCCTGAGGTCAACAATGGCTATGGGGCGGTGGCTCAAGCCACTGGGGAGAGCTATGGCAAGACCAGCAAACTGGTTTATTCTGACTTGTCTACGGATCACCCGATTGATCTAACGCGCTACCAGGTGCTCAACTGCTATGCGGGGCGGGCGGGGCTGATTAATTCGGGGGGCGCATCCGGCGAGAATGATTTTGCCCAAGCCGTGCGAACTGCTGTAATCAATAAGCGCGCCGGGGGCTGCGGCCTGATTTCGGGGCGAAAGGCATTCCAGCGCCCATTTGATGAGGGAGTTAAGCTCTTTCACGCTATTCAAGATGTTTATCTTTCACCAGATGTAACCATCGCCTGACATTCACCAGAAATGCAGTTGTTCTAGCGTCTGAGGTTACGCTAGGTTAGTTGGAGACTATCGTAGTAGTATCGAATCCTAGCAGCACTGAGTGGGTGATGCCATCAGTGTTGCGTGACATTTTGGAGTGGCTATGAAACTGGCAGCACGAATTGAGCAGGTTACCCCGTCACTGACCCTTGCCATCACCGCTAAAGCCAATGCGATGAAAGCTGACGGAATTGATGTTTGCAGCTTTAGTGCTGGAGAACCTGACTTTGATACGCCTGAGCATATTCGTGCTGCTGCAAAGCAAGCCCTCGATATGGGCAAGACTCGATATGGCCCTGTTGCGGGCGAACCTCAACTGCGACAAGCGATCGCCGATAAGCTGCAGCGCGACAATGGGCTGTGTTATGGGCCGCAAAACATTATTGTGACCAATGGCGGTAAGCAATCGCTCTATGAGCTGATTCAGGTTTTGGTTGAGCCTGGGGATGAGGTCATCATTCCATCACCCTATTGGCTGAGCTATCCCGAAATGGTGAAACTTGCAGGCGGCACCCCAGTAATTTTGCCGACCGATGCTTCTACGGGTCTGCGCATCACGGCAGCGCAGCTGCGGCAGGCCATTACACCCAAAACCAAGCTACTGGTGCTCAATTCTCCGTCTAACCCAACCGGGATGGTGTATACCCGTGCCGAGATTGAGGCGATCGCTGAGGTGGTGGTCGAGGCGGATATCTGGGTGGTATCAGATGAAATTTATGAAAAGATTCTCTATGACGCCGCCGAACATGTCAGCATTGGCTCTCTCAACCCTGAAATCTATAGTCGCACTCTAGTAAGCAACGGGTTTGCTAAATCCTATGCTATGACGGGCTGGCGAATTGGCTACTTGGCAGGGCCGCAGCCGCTAATCAAAGCGGTCTCAGCTCTACAAGGGCATAGCACCTCAAATGTGTGTACGTTTGCTCAATATGGGGCGATCGCTGCCTATGAGGGGCCGCAAGCCTGTGTGCAAACAATGCTCACAGCGTTTGCAGAGCGGCGCACGGTGATGCTCAATGGCCTGAATGCCATTCCGGGGTTGACCTGTCCTCAGCCCAACGGCGCGTTTTATATGTTTGTCAACATCAGCAAAACAGGAACAACATCGCTCCAGTTTTGTGAGGCCCTGCTGGATGACATGCAGGTGGCGGCGATTCCTGGTATTGCCTTTGGCGCTGACGACCATGTGCGGCTGTCGTATGCAACTGATTTAGACACGATTCATAAGGGGCTAGAGCGGTTATCCTCGTTTGTGCAGTCTCGCTTTTAGCCCATTTGTGGGGTTACTGCCCGAGTGATGCACGGGCTTTTCTGGGTTTGAGGACGTCAGAGGATTGGAGAACGGCCTCCAGTTTTATGATGCTAATTGAGCAAACGAATGTTCGGTAGAATCAGGATAATACCAATGAAGGAATCGCTATGAATCGGGACGAAGCGATCGCCAAACTTACGACTATTTTCCGCCGTTATGGCTATGAGGGGACGACCCTATCCAAAATTTCTGAGGCGACGGGTCTAAGTCGTGCTAGCCTTTATCACCACTTTCCTAAAGGCAAGGAAGAAATTGCGGCAGCGGTGTTGCAGCATGTGAGTCAGTGGTTTGTCCAAGCTGTGTTTGCCCCACTGCAAGCAAAGGGCGAACCCTCTGAACGCATTGGTGCTATGTGCCGCAGTATTTGCGAGTTTTATCACGATGGTCAAGAGGCCTGCCTTTTAGCGCTGCTTTCGGTCGGAGAGGCTGGTGACCTATTTCATGCTCAACTTCAAGGCGCACTCAATGCTTGGATTGAGCGCTTGGCCAGCGTGTTGGTGGAAACAGGTCTGTCAGAACAAGATGCGCGGATGCGGGCTGAAGACGGTATTGCTCAAATTCAGGGGGCGCTGGTGTTGGTGCGAGTCTTAAATGACACAGCTCCCTTTGAGCGCACCCTTGACTGCCTGCCTCGCCGTTTACTTAAATCTAGCCCTGACCCATTGATGACTCGTGGTGCTTAAGCTATGAACCCTCGCAAGCAAAACAAAGGGGGCGATCGCCCCCCTGGAATTATCAACGCCGACCCCGGTACGCTGTTATTTGTGATGGTGATGCTGATACTGGTGCCGTTGATTTTGGCTGGCTTTTGGGGCTAACACAGGGGCGATCGACAGACCCTTAGCGATCGACAGACCCCATAATGATGTCGATGCTGCCCAAAATTGCCACCAAATCAGCAACCTTAACGCCTTTGACAATGTGAGGCAAGATTTGCAGGTTATTGAAATCTGCTGCACGAATCTTGAAGCGCCACGGAAACACGTTGTCATCGCCAATAATGTAGACACCCAGTTCGCCCTTGCCGCTTTCTAGACGCACATAATGCTCACCCGATGGAATCTTGAACGTCGGCGGAATTTTTTTGCCAATAAACTGGTAGTCGAAATCGTTCCATTCTGACTTGGGGCCAGAGGCCATCCGTTTCGCTTCTAGATTCTCAAAGGGCCCACCCGGAATGCCTTTGAGCGCCTGTCGCAAGATCTTGACTGATTCCCGCATTTCACGAACGCGCACCAGATAGCGGGCGAAGCAATCGCCTGCTGTCTCCCATTGCACCTCCCAGTCAAAGTCGTCATAGCATTCGTAGTGATCGACCTTTCTCAAATCCCACTTAACGCCAGAGCCGCGCAGCATTGGGCCAGACAGGCTCCAGTTGATTGCATCCTCACGGGTAATGGTGCCGATGCCTTCGACCCGGCGACGAAAAATGGGGTTGTTGGTGATCAGGCGCTCGTATTCATCGACTTTTGGCATGAAATAGTCGCAAAAATCAATGCACTTATCAATCCAGCCATAGGTAAGATCAGCGGCTACTCCACCAATGCGGAAGTAGTTGTTGTTGACCATGCGAGACCCGGTGGCTGCTTCCCAGAGATCATAAATCAGTTCGCGCTCACGAAAGATATAGAAGAAGGGGGTTTGCGCCCCTACGTCAGCCAGAAATGGCCCCAGCCAGAGCAAATGGTTGGCAATGCGATTGAGCTCGAGCATGATGACGCGAATGTAGCTAGCACGGCGCGGTACCTCGATATCAGCAAGCTTCTCTGGCGCATTGACCGTGATGGCTTCGTTGAACATGCCTGCGGCATAATCCCAACGACTCACATAGGGCACAAACATGATGTTGGTGCGGTTTTCGGCAATCTTTTCCATGCCTCGGTGCAAGTAGCCGATCACAGGTTCGCAGTCCACTACATCTTCGCCATCTAGAGTGACGATCAGCCTTAAAACCCCATGCATCGAGGGGTGGTGAGGGCCCATGTTGAGGATCATGGGTTCTGTTCTTGTCTCGAGCGTTGTCATGGGTTGAGTGTTCTCCGATCGCAAGGGTGATTCAACAAATTGCTCAGAGCGGTGGCCACAAGTGGGGAAATTGATCTGCTCTGTAACGAATCGTTGCTCTATCTTCCTTAAATTATAAGGATGATTGGCCGATGGTCTAGAAAGTGATGCAATTGAAATTTCTTAAGGCCGGGATAAACAATGCAAGATAGATCAGGAGCGATTCGATGGTGGGTAGAAGGCAGAAGGTAGAAGACAGGAGGCTAGAGCATCATGCGGAAGGTGCAGCATCTGTCTTAACCCTGATAGCGACGGCCATAGCGTATGGAGTCGTGAATTAAATTAAACCTTGGCTCAGTATTGGCCAACCGATCTCCTAGATAGTCTTGGGACTCGCTAGCCTAACCCACTGAAGAATGCACTTCTGATCGGTTTGGGGCTAACCAATAGTCTTAAGGGATAACTCAGCTTGTGCTTAAATCTCTAAAATAAAAACCCTAAGGATAAAAGCCCTAAGGATAAAGAATTGCCATGATGACAGATGAGGATGCCGCTCGCTTCGTTCATATTCCGGTAATGGGACGCGAAGTGATCGAGGGGTTGGCAGTGCAGGCTACTGGGCACTATCTGGATGCGACTGTGGGGGGCGGTGGCCACAGTCGCCTGATTTTGGATCAGGCTGCCGACGTATGGTTGACAGCAATTGATCAAGATGACTGGGCGATCGCCGCTGCCAAAGCTACGCTGCAACAGAGGGGCGATCGCGTTCAGTTTTGGCAAGGCAACTTTGCCGACTATCAACCCAGTGCTCAGCTATTTGACGGCATCATTGCCGATCTGGGTGTGAGTTCGGCTCAGTTTGACATCCCAGAACGGGGCTTTAGCTTTCGCCACGAAGCCCCCCTCGACATGCGAATGGATCAGCGGCAGACTCTCACCGCCGCCGAAATCATTAACCATTGGGATGAGGTCAAGCTGGCCGATATCTTCTATCGCTATGGCGAAGAACGGCTGTCTCGACGCATTGCCCGCCAGATTGTCGCCAAACGGCCGTTGCATACCACCACTGCCCTTGCCGAAACCATCTACTACAGCGTGCCTCGGCAATATCGCCACGGGCGCATCCATCCAGCAACACGAGTGTTTCAGGCTCTGCGAATTGCTGTCAACCACGAACTCGAACGGCTTGAGCAATTTCTGGCTCAGGCTCCTGACTGGCTTGTTCCCGGTGGGCGATTGTGCGTGATTAGCTTCCATAGTCTGGAAGACCGCATCGTCAAACATGCGTTCAAAGATCATCCGCACTTGAGTGTGATCACAAAGAAGCCAATTGGAGCACGGCCCGATGAATTGGAGCGCAACCCGCGTGCGCGTTCGGCCAAACTGCGGGTGGCCGAACGATCAGAATAACGCTGAGTTATCTTACTCTTTGGCTAATTATCTTTGGCTAATTATCTTTGGCTGATATGTCTAGCTTGGAAGACCTCCTCTGCTCCGTCGATGACTTCTGCCAAACCTTGAAGCCACAGTGGCGACAGAAACGGTTACAGAGCGGGCTACAAACCCGTGAGCAGAAGCGACAACTGTGCCTGAGAAAATCATGACGATTGTGATTGCCTTTCACCAGCAGGGCGATCGCACATTCAAGGATGACTACACCAAACATGTCTGCCGTTACTGGCACAGGGCATATCCAGGATTAGTCAGCTACCCGCGCTTTATCAGTTGGTTGCCCTCAGTGCTGTTCCCGTTGGGTGCCTATCTGCGGTCTTGTTTTGGGCAATGAACGGACATCAGCTTCATGGACTCAACCAGCCTCAAGGGGTGCCACAACCGACGGATTAAGCAGCTTGAGCATTCCAGGCATCGGTCTCCAGTCAACGTCCTGGTTAACTTGGTTGCGGGATTGATTGCCTATTGTCATCAGCCGCAAAATCCCTCAATTGCTCTCGACTGCAATTTGTTGTCACCTGCTTAACCATCACTGACGTTATCATTCAGTATCTTCCTTTAAGGTTTTAGGCTGCGGTGCATGAGAACTGGTTGGCCGATTTAGAAACGAAACGACGTGCCATAGCCGAGATAACTCGAGTATGTCTTGTAGTTGCGGTAGCTATGGCGATCGCGCTCTACACCTTTGCGGTTATGAATGATCAACTCTGACCGTTGGTTGATGGCGATCTCCCGACCAAATTCAATTGCATCTTGTTGGGTATAAAAGACTTTCGTTGCGCGGATGTTCCCTTCTCCCTTAACCGCCCACCCCTCAGTGTGAGGAATAACATGTTGATTTTTCCTGGGCATCGTTTGCACCTCCTGCGTTGTGCTAAAAGCATCGTTAACTCGATGCCGTTAAGATGCCCACAAACGAACTTGCTCTATCGGCGTTGCTAGAGTAAGAAAACAGCCAATAATAGGTGAGTTGTTGAGCTATTTTGCCAAGCTAAGCTGTAGCTAGCTTTTAGAGATACAGATCACCTTGATAGCGTCTTCATAGCAGAATTGCTAACATTCTGTCACAATACGGCTTTACTAGCCGCTCAATAGTGCTTCCACGAACTCATAACTTGAGAAGGGTCGCAGGTCTTCAATGCCTTCACCTGCCCCGATAAAACGGATAGGCAACCCCATTTGCTGCACCACTGCTAGGGCAACCCCGCCCTTTGCCGTGCCATCTAGTTTAGTCAACACAACGCCGCTGAGCTTTGCCGCCTCCGCAAATACTTGTGCTTGACGCAGCCCATTTTGTCCGAGAGTGGAATCGAGCACCAGCAAAGATTCGATATGGACATTGGGTGCTTTCTTATCAATAATGCGACGGATCTTAGCCAACTCTTCCATCAAGTTTTTCTTGTTTTGCAGGCGTCCGGCTGTGTCAATCAGCAATAGCTCTGTTTGACGCGACTGTGCCGCTGTAATCGCGTCAAACACGACAGCGGCTGGGTCTGTGTTCTTACCAGGATTAGCAATCACCTCAACGTTACTGCGTTGCCCCCAGATTTTGACCTGCTCAACAGCGGCGGCGCGGAATGTGTCTGCTGCCGCAATCAGGCAGCGGTAGTCTGACTTTTGAGCCAAATGGGCCAATTTGCCAATAGTCGTCGTCTTTCCAGCTCCGTTAACGCCTGTGATCAGCCAAATATTCAGCGCATCTTTTTCTGGCGCAAATGCAGGATCATAGGCATCTTGATAGGGGCGCTCAAGCATGTCTCGCAAGATCTGCTTTAGATAGGCGATCGCAGCTTCAGGTGGGAGAGCTTCTTGGCGCAGTTTACTCTGCAATGACTCAATAATATAATCGGTCGCTTCTACGCCCACATCGGCTTGCAGCAGCAGCGATTCAATCTCTAGCACGGCATCTTGGTTGAGCGGCCCCTGACCCACAATTGAGCGGAGCTGATTAATTAGACTCCGACGAGTTTTACCCAGCCCCTGGCGAAGGCGTTTGAGCCAGGTGATTTCCTCAACCGAAATCTCATCTGGACGACGACCTTGAGCGGCAAGCACCCCTGCTGACCAGAGGAAGTTCTCATCAAAGTCCACATCTGTTGAGAAGACGGGTGCCACATCAGGGGATAGGGCAGAAGTGGGCTCTACAATCGCTGTAGCCTTGAGCCGCTCTAGCCGCTCTAGTCGCTCAGCATCAGACTCCATCCAAAAAGGGCGAGCTGCTGTTTCTTCAGAGGCTGCTGTTTGGGCACTGGCACCAGTCTCGGCTGGCGCGGCTGGCTGATCTGATTCAAGTGAGTCAAGAGCTGGTGAGGCAATTTTGGCTGGAGGCGGAGTCAGCATAGATGTGGGATCAGCAACACCTTCATCTACAGCCGACTCAGAAGGATGGGGCTTCGGTGCAGCAATTGACCCGCTTGACGTTTCGACGCCTGACTCGGTGACATCCAGGTCTGCAACCTCTGCTGAAGCCGCGTCTGATTCTGCTGTTAATTCAGGTTGATTTGGAGCTGCAGATGGAACTTGAGCTTGGGTTGCTTGCTGACGTTTTTGAATCGTTTGATACGCCGATTTGGCCCACTCTAAGTAGTCTTGGGCAATTTGAGGTTCGGTAGCCGCTGCATCATCAGTTGGGGTGTCAGAAGTTTGGGAGTCGGTGGCCTGCTCAGGTGCGTTTGTCTCACCCAGATCATCAGAGGGGCGATCGCTATATTGACGATTAAACCAATCGAAGGGAGGCATACCACTTAAACTCTCACTAAACCTTGTTTGACGATACTAAACTTTAACGAGGCTGCTTTTAATGAGACTGCTTGGAAGACTGATAGTTCTAAACACTCTATGCCAGGAGTCGAGGTCATACATTCAATCAAGCGGGCGATCGCAGGTGCTTTAGCGATTATCCTGACTCCTGATGATCAATCAGAATAAATCAGATGTGGCTAAGCATGGCTGGCTGATTCTGCAGTGATGCGATCGCTAACCCGGCGCAATACTCCATTAATAAAGCGATGCCCATCATCACCGCTATAGCGCTTGGCAATTTCAACAGCCTCATTAATGGCAACGCGATTAGGAATATCGAGAAACTTCATTTCGGTTACAGCGATGCGAAGAATGTCGCGATCGATTCGCGCTAGGCGACTCAGTTGCCAATCGATCATGGCAGCATCCAGCATCTGATCCACTTCAGTACGATGCGTCTGCATCGCTCGCAGCAAAAACAGCGCATAGTCACGCACTTCTTGCTGGTTGGCAAGCTGAATAAACTCCGGCATATCGATCGCATCTCCCAGTCGATTAATCGCCGTTTGAGCTAGCTCAATCGCGTCGCGCACCATCGTCCTAGAGCTTTGCAAATCTATGGCACGAGTTTCACTCGTCAAGAGGCGATCGCTCCCTCGCTCTAACTCCGAGGCAGCTAGCTCTAGTGATTCCCGCATTTCCAGCACCAGCGTCCGCACAGAAGCTAAGACAAGCTGCTGCAACTGCTGATCTTGAAGCTTATCGGGGTTGGATGGCAGCTGACTAGCACTGAGCAATGCCAATTCACGGGCGGTTCGGCGAGGTTGCATAGATCACGGAGGGGAAACGATACAGAACACAAAGCTTCATTGCACCACATGCCATCGGCCTACTCGTCATCAGCCTGAATTACCGGATAGGGCTGGCGCTTCAAATCGGCCAGTGGCTTATCGACAACAGTAGGTTCGAGCTTCAGCTCATTCAGCGATTTAGGCGAGGACGACATCATCATACTAGGCCCCACGATGCCTCCCGAAATCAGCACCTTGAATGCGTCCTCAATGGAGAGCGACAAGTTAATCACATCTTTCTCAGGCACAACGGCATACCAGCCACTAGTCGGATTGGGCGTCGTTGGAATAATTACACTCAGCAACGGACCGGGAGCCGTCGGATGAAAATCTGGGTTGATCGTTCCAGTGACAAAGGCGATCGCCCAAATGCCACGACGCGGATACTCTACCAAGATGACGCGACGAAACTTGCTGTTGGAGTCCTTCAGAAGAGTTTCAAGTAGTTGTTTCAGCGTCTTGTAAACTGCACCTGCAAACGGAATACCCTGGAGCAAGCGCTCACCCACATCCAGCAGCCATTGGCCAACAATGTTGCGAGCCATCAGACCAATCAGCAGGATGATGAAGAGTGGCACTGCAAAACCGACCACAATATTAATCAGGGTGACCAAAATAGGATTGAGGTCATGAAACGGATTGAGCTGCTTCGGAATCCGGGTCAAAAAATTGATCACCCAACTGGCGATTGTAAATGTCAGCCAGATCGTGGTGGCTAAAGGAATAATGACCAATAGCCCAGCAATCAAGTCATTCTTAAAATCCTGCTTAAGCTTTTGGAGCACAGAATACCTACTCTCCTTGGAACGGTCTGAATAAGATTTGACAACGGCTTAGCGGCGATGAGTCAGTGCCAACTGGGCAGCCGCAATAGTCGTCAAGATTAATTTAGGCTGCATTCCATCATAGGCTTACCGCTGAACAGAAGACATATCCAAGAGTATAGCCGTTGCTAACACTACAAAAAATCGTCAGGCAGACTCTTTCACAAATGCATCTATTTTTAGTTGTACCGCATCTAAGCAAATTATAAAGAATTGTTTAGATAATCTGCGCACAAAGGCATCACTTAGACCACTCGTAGCCGCGATCGCTGCCACAAAACTCATCTCACATTATTAGTATCGCACTTAACATTCGGATCAGGAGGTTCAGATGGTATCAAAGTCATGAGGACGTTGAAGAAACTGACGACGCATCGGGTGCGGGCACATCTGACGCAGAGTTCAATGCAACAGCTGACTCGGGTATCGATGGACTCAAAACCGGCATGTGCTGCATCTCCCACACTTTCAGCAGAATGAGGTATTCATAAAACGCCTGTAGCACACACCAGGTAAGCCCTGCTCGACCATCTAAGATGCCCCCCAAGCCTAAGTACATATAAAGAAACCGAATTAAGGGGCGAAAGGGGAGCCGCAGCGATAGATCCTTTAGGGCTCGACGCCGCTTGACTTCAGTTTCACCAAACCAAAGATCTCGCCAGTTGAGCTGGCCCTGCCGCAACTGGGCTATGGTTTCAGCTGCCTCATCAGTAGAATAACGATTGTGCTTTTCAATCCAGCGACTAAACCCCTTGCTGCAGGTGTAGTGAGGATAGGTAGAGTTGAGAAACCCGGTTGACCCGTCACATACTTCTCGCTCGGTGTGACCATAATCAGTGAACCAAACCTTTCCCCGGCGCAGCAAACGCAGCTGATAACGCGGATATTGGGTGCTAAAACGAATCCAATGCCCCATAAACATGACGCGCTCTGCCGCATAATAGCCGACATGCTGATCAGACTGAATAGCCGTCAAACATTCCTCGAATAGCTCAGAGGTCATGCGTTCGTCGGCTTCTAGAATGTAAACCCAATCATATCGAGACGGCACCGACTCTAACATCCAAGTGCGCTGGTGGCCATGACTCTCAAACTCATGTTGCACTAGCCGCACCGGATATTGAGCCACAATTTCAAGGGTGCGATCGCAGCTAAACGAATCAATCACAATCACATCGTCAGAAAGCAGCGCTGACTTAATGCAGGCGGCAATGTCAATTTCTTCGTTGTGCGTCAAGATATAGATAGAAAACATGCTGTAAGTTTAGGCAAGCGACTGAGCAGCAGACACTCCCTCCATATACCTTAACAGTGCCCATTTCGGAGCCTTTCCGCATCAATCTGAGGCTAATGAGCTACCCGATTAATTAGATACTGATTTGCACTCACACTTCCTGATCACGGGAATTCTCGACTAACGAGGCAATTGTCCTGCAGATGCCTGCCCCATGATTTTGAGCCCTGACCAACCAATTACAATATAGCCAATAGCTAAGAGCAAGCTACTAATGCCAATGCGGAGCAATGACTTGGTTGCGTTGGTTCTCACTTCTTTAACAGCCTCCTCACGCCGCGTTCCCAACTCTGTTTGGCGCTCGTCTAGGGCTGTTTGAGCCTGCTGCTCTAGGCCTTGAAAATAAACGTCCAATGAATCAGGATTGTTGCGAAATTGCTCCAGCAGTTGAGCTTCCTGTTGTGAAATTGCTCCTTCTTCAAGCACTTGATTGAGCAAATCTTCATTGCTAAGCAGCTGGCTAATTTGGGTGCGCTGTTGGCCAACCTGTGCCTCAATTTGTCCTTGAAGTTGCGTCTCAGCTTGGCTGGCACGCTCCTGAATTTGGGTCAATCGCTGCGATCGCAAGGCGAAGACGTTGGTAACATGAAACACCATCACCATCAGATAAAACAGCGACAGCAGGCACGAGAGTAAGATCGCCCACAGTTTGAAGCTTTTCCAAGATATACGTTCATCTGCCACGACATTAGCCGTAATTCCTTCGACCCAATAGCCAGCAAATAAAAGAGCTAAACCAATCATCGGGATAATGCCCCGATCAACAACTTGAGTCGCAAAGGCATCTAGCCATTCTCGGTTTTGAAACTGAAATGGAATCGGCAAGATTATGATGTCGAGCAACGCAGCCAGAATCATAATGACACCGACCGTCTTCAATGATCGAGAAACCAGCGGAGAAAGTTGGCGGCTAGTAGGCGTTTTCATACAACAGCTTCAATGGATGACTTGATAACTAGGAGTCGCGGTTTTGCCAGATTTTGACTTGACAGGTGTGAACAAGATGCAACCCAACGTCATTAAACATCATGCTAGACCCAATTCCCAATCATTTTGAGAGGTTAATGGATTGTTATTCCTTGTATAACGTGACTCCAACAATCCTAAAAGATTCTTGCGCCTGAGTGAGCATGACATAATCTGAGGTTAGGCTGCATGAAGGCAGATTATCTAGCCGATATCCGCTTTAGGCTGCATATCTGTATATTCGTCAGTTTTGTATATTTACATATTCGTTAATTCTGTCAGTCTATCTCATGAAAACAGTCGAAATTTTGGCCGATAAGGCTGCGCTGGTTCAGCGAGCACTTGAGCTAGTGGTTGAACATATTCACAGGGCGATCGACCAGCGGGGTCAGTGTAGCATTGCCCTCGCTGGTGGCAGTACCCCAAAACCGCTCTACGAATTATTAGCAGCTCAACCTTCTTTACCGTGGGACTATCTGCATATATTTTGGGGGGATGAGCGCTACGTGCCTCCCGATCATCCCGATAGCAACGAAGGCATGGCACGGCGAGCTTGGCTCGATCGGATTGCTATTCCTCCCGAGAATATTCACCCGATGCCTACAACTGCGGCTAGTCCCCTTGCCGCTGCCGAGCTACATGAGCAGCAACTGCAAGACTTCTTCCAGTGTCAGTCTGGCCTATTTCCAAATTTTGATATTATTTTGCTGGGCATGGGTGATGATGGGCACACGGCCTCATTATTTCCCCATACGCCCGTGTTACATGTGAGCGATCGCCTGGTAGCCGTTGGCAATAAAGACGGACAGCCTCGCTTAACATTTACAGCGGCGCTAATCAATCAAGCCCGTTGTGTTATTTTCTTAGTCTCTGGAGCTAATAAACAACCTGCATTGCGTCAGGTGTTTGCAGATGATGGAGATGCGATCGCCTATCCGTCACGTCTCATCCAGCCCCAAGGAGAGTTATGGTGGCTGCTGGATGCTGATGCCCAGCCCAGCTAAACAGTGGTAGCAGACGTAGCGGTTGTAGGTGCAGATGGGTGTAATGCAACAGGTTTGATCGTGTTTAAGAGAAAAATGCCCATGATTCTAGAAATCATCCTGGAATCGGCCTAGTATGGCTGAACAGTGCAATAGCTTCAGCGGCCATTTTCTGACTGTTACACCATCAGAGCCTGTGCTAAACGGCATCCAAAGCAACTCTGATGATGAGGACTCAAGCTCCGGCTCAGTCTGTTTGACTCGATGATGCGCTAGCCTCTACCCGGTTTTTGTCTGGGCGGTTTCTCAAACCGAAAACTTGAGGCTGAACAACACCCCTAGATGCCAAACTTTGAATAGAATGCAACATCCATAAAAACCGGGCTGAAATGACTAATTTGCTTTATCACTCTTTATGATGGAGGCAAGGGAAGGAAACCAGCATGATTGTTTGTCCGAACTGTAATCACCAAAATCCTGATGCGGCAGTTCAATGTGAAGCATGCTACACGCCCCTGCCAGCGATGATCCATTGCCCGAGCTGTGGCGCAGCAGTGCAATCAGACGCGAGTTTTTGCGGGCAGTGTGGGTTTAACCTTAATGCTGCTGAATCTGGCACATCGCCTCCGACTACGGCACCCGAATTGGAGGTTCCGGATCTACTGGTTCCTGACCCTCTGATTGAGCCTGACCCTCTGCTTGTCAGTCCTCCACCTTTGCCTGCGTCACCTCCGCCAACATCGGCGGCTCCACTTGGAGCACCATCAGGGGAAAATTCCATCCCTGATCCATTGCAGCGTAACGTTCCGCCTCCTGCTCAGCCAGAGGAGTCGAGCCTAGAGTCCCAAACCAAGTTACAAACTCAGACAGCGCAGCTTGTGCATATTCGTACAAATACGGTTGTTGAATTGCCGTCTAGTTTATCTGTGATTCACATTGGCAAGCCCAATGAACGGATTCCTCCTGATGTTGACGTTTCAGGCTTTCCTGACTCAGAAGTTGTGTCGCGGGTTCATGCCGATATTCGCTCCGAGGCAGGAATCTACTACATTGAAGATGTGGGTAGCTCTAATGGCACGTATATCAACAATATTCCACTGCCCATGGGCAATCGCCATCGCTTACGATCGGGCGATCGCATCGCATTGGGTAAAGGAGATAAGGTTTCATTTTTGTTTCAGCTTTCATAGTTAGTCTTTAGAACTAGAGAGCATGGCCTATTCCTTAAAATGCATCGAATTAAGAGAAAAGTACTCGCTAATCTCCCCGTTCGCGCACCATAGCGATTAAGATATAGAGCAGCTTTGGGATGCTGTAGTGTTCCGGTGAGCTGTTTCTCATCAAGCGTTGTCGTCTTCGAAGTCTTTGCATTGCCGATGTGATTACCCTACTCCTCCTGCATCCTCTCAAACGAACCCCAGTTCAGGTCTGGCCCTTCGAGAACGAATCTGTGATTCGCATCGGTCGTTCGACTGATAATCATGTTATTCTCTATAGTGCTGTTGTCTCTCGTCATCATGTCGAGCTGCGTCAGGTCGGTGGTGGCTGGGAAATTGAGAATTTGGGTACCAATGGCACTTATCTAGATGGCAAGCGCATTACAAAGGTGCCTGTTACAGATGGAGCCATCATTCGGCTGGCACGTTCTGGCCCTAATATCCAGATTCGAATTGGCACCGAAGCGCTCAACGATCTGCCAGAAAATTTACGGGGCGATCGCACAACAGGATCTCGTTTTGATCTGCCACCCACCGAAACAGAGATTACCGATCCTCTGAATAACCGCCTTGACCGATGTAGTGCTGAAGCAGCGGATGTGACTCACAACCAATGTGATGCACATCCTGGCACGATTCCAGTACCTCCACATTTACGGCTACCAAATGAGGTATTGGCCAAAAAGCTTGCCATTATTGGTGTTGGCTCTACAAAGAGGCGATTACCCTCCCCAGCAGCGATTCCATCTATCCCCCCCAACCTTGACGCCAGGATTGATCGTGGATTGAAACCGTCTCGAGCGCATCGTTTGGGATTGCGTAGCGGTTCTTCACTGCAAACAATTGGAGACTACCAAATTTTGCAGGTGCTAGGCCAGGGGGATATTGGCGTCACATATCTAGCTCGAAGAGAACAGAAACAGGTTGTACTCAAAACACTGACCTTTGAATGGGTTCAGCATCCGAATGCTCAGGCCGCTCTAGAATATGAGGCTGATATTCTCCGCCAGATCAATCACCCTAAAATTCCGCAACTGGTTGACTTTTTCTCGATTGGCGATCGCCCATACCTAGCAATGGAAATGGTACCTGGCGAATCGTTGACGCGTTACGCAGCAGCAGCTCATCCCCCCTCAATCAAGCAGGCGATCGCTTGGATGATCGAACTCTGCAGCATTCTCAACTACTTACACAGTTTCGCTCCCCCGATTCTGCACCGCAATATCGAACCAGGTAACATCATTTGCCAAACCAAACTCCCACAGGTTGACGAGGTGAGTGCAGATGCATCTACCTGGCTTGAACCGTCAGATGATTTATTTCTGGTCGGTTTTGGCACAGCCAAAGCCGTCATTTTAGGGCAACAAACACAAGTGGGAGCTACTGGCTATAGTTCTTCAGCGCAGCTCGACATTAACGCTAAGCCAGACGCCGACCTCTACTCACTAGGGCCACTCTGCGCGTACATCCTAACCGGGCATCATCCTGTCTCCTTCTGTGAAGATGGTGTTCAGGGTCAACAGTTTTGTGCAGATCGTATTCTTAACATTCCTTCCACCATACGATCCATTATCCGTACCTTGACACATCCTGACCCCGAGCTGCGCTATCAGACAGCAGCAGCAGCAGCAACCGCATTCAAACAGCTAGAGTCAAGTTACTAACGTTACCCAAGAAAACCAAGCATGACTAAGTTAACCGAATAGCAATATAAAGATTCTCAATGGGTTACTGCATTTGTCGTGATTAGAAGTGAAGCTGGCGTTAATTAGAAGCTGGATGTAATCCTCTCTACACCACTAGCGATTCGAACTAGATGCTCTCATCGGACGATTCAGCTTCAACGCTTGCTTAACAACCAAAAGTAGAAACGGTAAATCCTCAATCAAATATCGTTTCCACAGCCGTTTAGGCTCAAGCAAAAGCCGATAAAGCCACTCTAAGCCCGCTTCACTCACCCATTTCGGAGCCCTCCGAACATTGCCTGCCTCAAAGTCAATTGTTGCGCCAATCGCAAAAAAGATTTTGACACTCTTGAGTCGAGATTTGTGTTTATAAAGCCACTTCTCCTGTTTCGGAGCACCTACCCCAATAGCTAAGACTGTTGCTCCAGACCCATTGATCATGTCAACAATCCGGTTACATTCTGCTTCATCATGCTCAAAGCCAAATGAGGGAGAATGAGCTGCAACAATAATATTCCGACCAACTTTCTGATTAATTCGTTGCATCGCCTTAGCTGCAACTCCTTCAGCAGCGCCCAGCAAGAAGATGCGGATGTCTTTATCATCAGCGTAATATTCATAAAAAGCCGGAAATAGGTCTGAGCCAGAAATCCGCTCCTGAATAGGACTCCCAAGCAACATAGACGCAAACATCAGAATTTGACTATCGCAAGTTCTATATGTAGCAGTTGAATAAACTTCGTAAAACTCCGGATCTTTCTGCAACTTTATCAAATGATCCACATTGGGTGTAAACACCGTACCACCTAATTTCAATCTCTCTAAGAGATCCATCTTCGAGATGTTGTCAATGGGAACACTTAGGATATCGACTTGTTGCCGCATAACACTTACTTGATTAGGATTCGGTCAAATGTCTATGGAGGGCAGGCGCTGCTACCGATTCAAAGCTTTACTCTTCTCAAACATTCTCGTACTAAATCAATCATAGACACATAAAGAGACGATGAATATCTGGTGAAATCCTCATATAATCTCTTAGAACCTGCATAATCCTAACTGACTCGCC
>CAZCXK010000108.1:0-18059 GCA_964502605.1 uncultured bacterium | reverse complement strand
ACCAACTTCTGACATAGTGAAACGAGTCTGATTTAATAAAACTGGGCACAATTCATGTCGCTGGCGAAACGCGTTTGTTATATCGGCAGGCTGAGTCAAGGTTAAGGCATAAATTTCGGATGCTTAGACATGTGTGTCGTTCAGCCCTAGCAACAGCGGTTTTGATCTAAATCACAACAGCCATCACAGTTAGTCTACCGATATCTGGCATCAACCCCCAGCCGAAGTTGTTTGCTGTTAGCTGGGTTTGAGTTTGATGCCGCCCATGCTAGGAGCCATGCTTAGAGGCGATCGCCAAGCTGTCAATTTCACCGCCCACCCGGCAGATTGGCAACCTCTCTTGCGTTCGTAGGGGCTTACAATTCTGGGGAGTCTTACAATTAGGATCGAGATGTGACGAGACGTGAGCCTATGATTCCCCCGATGATACATAAGTGAATGGTGCTTTTGCACAGGCATCTGTATTTGCATAAACATCTGCATTTGCAAAACCATCAAGACGCTCATCGCCGCGCACAATGCGTCTACCGATAGCGATCGCCCCTATTCGATATTCAACAATTCAGATAATTTCTTAACTCATGACACTGACGCAGGTTTGGGGGGTATTGATTATCTTTCTGGTATGCCCAATCTTAGGCGGGCTGCCGCTGATCAACTGGGTCGTGTATGGCCTCACCCGACGAAACCTTGCACACCTTGGTACTGGCAATGTCAGCGTTTCAGCAGCGTTTTACCATGGCGGACGCGTTGCCGGGGTGGTGGCGGTGGTGTCAGAAGCCTTCAAAGGAATTGCTGCAGTTCTAGTTGCTCGTTACTTCTTTCCGAATGACTCAACCTGGGAACTGGTGGCCTTAATTGCACTCGTGCTCGGTCGATATTGGATCAGTCGCGGCGCAGGCACCACCAATGTGGTGTGGGGCTATGTGGTGCATGACTGGATTACGGCCTTTCTGGTGATGGTCATCGGCGGCATCAGCTTTACCCTCCTGCGTGAAAAACGCTCTGGTCGCACGGGGGTGCTGGTGCTGCTGCCAATTTTGACAGCACTGCGACATCAGGATGGCCTGTTAATCGGTGCCAATGTGATTTTGAGTGGATTAATCGCGTGGATTTATCACATCATTCCCGACGATTTAGCGCTGCCGTCTGATGCGGCACATCGCGAGTCGCGGCAGATATTTCGATTTTTTAGGGGCGATCGCGCATTGCTAAGTTTAGAACAACAGCTGGATGCTAAAAAAGTTGGGGCTAAAGCGGCTACCCTAGCCGCACTCCGGCGCAGGGGCTATCCGGTGCCAATGGGCTGGGTCTTGCCAGCCGGAGATGACCCAGCTCCGCTGATCGAGTCGTTAGAGCCTTCCGCTGAGCAGCCTTTGATCGTGCGCTCGTCAGCGATTGGCGAAGATTCAAGTCTGGCATCGGCGGCAGGGCAATATGAGTCGTTTGGTAATATTATCAGTCGGGCGGCGTTGGAGCAGGCAATCGCCCAGTGTCAGGCATCTTACAACCGCCCCGGAGCAATTCGCTATCGCCGCGATCGCCAACTCACCGATACTGCCATGGCGGTCATGGTTCAGCATCAGGTGCGGGGGGTGTTTTCTGGCGTTGCCTTTAGCCGCGATCCGATCCAGCGATCTGGGGATGAGGTCGTGATCGAAGCACTCCCTGGCCATGCGTCACAGGTTGTATCGGGGCGGGTAACACCGGAGCAATATCGGGTATTAGTCAGTGCCAGCGTATTTGAGCGATCGGCCCATGGCTTTGCTCTTGGCGATACCAGTGACCCAACTGCCCCTGAGAATTGGGTCTTACCGGAGTCGGTGCAGTTGCCAATCGAGGGGAGCGGAGACGTGCCATTACGGCTAATTCAGCAGGTTGCCTATCTGGCTCGCTATCTCGAAGGGCGCTATCACGGCATTCCTCAAGATATTGAATGGAGCTATGATGGTCAGCAACTTTGGGTTTTGCAAGCTCGCCCGATCACGACGCTGTTGCCCATCTGGACGCGCAAAATCGCAGCCGAAGTGATTCCGGGTTACATTCGCCCCCTCACTTGGTCGATTAACCAACCGTTGACATGTGGCGTCTGGGGAGAAATCTTTACGCTGGTTTTGGGCGATCGCGCCCGCCAGTTAGACTTCAATGAGACAGCAACGCTGCACCACTCGGTAGCGTATTTCAACGCCTCACTCTTGGGTGAAATTTTTTACCGCATGGGTCTACCGCCTGAGAGCCTGGAATTTCTGACCCGTGGGGCTCGATTTAGCAAGCCATCTGGGTGGGCGACGCTGCGTAACCTCCCCGGCTTGCTGCGGTTGGCCGGTCGCGAACTGTGTCTGGGGCAAGATTTTGACCGAGAGGAACAGCAGCATTTTGTACCAGGCTTAGCAAACTTGGCTGAGGATATCTTGCCTCAGCTGTCGGCGCATGAGTTGCTAGCTCGGGTTGATCGCATTCTGACCTTACTCGAACGCGTAACATATTACAACATTTTGGTGCCGCTGAGCACGGCATTGCGGCAGGCGTTATTTCGCGTTCAGGAGGCTGATCTCGACGCCAGTGGTCTGCCAGAAGTGGCATCGTTGCGATCGCTGCGAGAGCTGGCAGTCGATTGTCGTCCGTTTCTGCCGAGTCCAGGTCAAATCGGCGCAAATAGCTCAGCCGTGTTTGCAGCTCTCTCTGAAAACCCAGATGGCTATAATGTGCTCTCCCAGTTTGACCAATTTTTAGAACGCTATGGCTACATGAGCGAGGTCGCAACTGATATTGCTGTCCCCACTTGGAAGGAAGACCCGCGCCCAGTGCGGGAGCTATTTGCTCAATTTTTGCTTGACCCAGAGATCAGGCCGATATCGAAGTCAACAGCATCGCCCCGTTGGCAGGCGCAGAGTGTGCAGCGACGGCTAACCCTCAAAGGGCGGGTCGCGCGCATCTATAATCGGCTGCTGGCAGAGCTGCGCTGGAGCTTTGTCGCCCTTGAGCACCAGTGGCTAGCAAACGGCCAGCTAACGGCTGAGGGTGATATTTTTTTCTTAACCCTTGACCAAATTCGAGAAATCGTGGGGCGATCGCCTGCTGCGTCATTTACCTCGGTGCATCAACTGATCCATGAGCGGCGATCGCACTGGCAAGCCGATAGCCAGATGACGCCGATCCCATCGCTTGTCTATGGTAAAGAACCGCCCGCCCGCTTCGTACTCAATCGGCTGCAATCTACGGCTCAGAGTCAAACAGGCCGCATGACTGGCATTGGCGCTAGCCCCGGCATCGTCGAAGGTCGGATTCTGATTTTGCATCAGATGCAAGCAGTTCCCACGATTGATGGGGCAACGATTTTGGTGGTGCCCTACACTGATTCGGGCTGGGCTCCTTTGTTGGCAAGGGCTGGCGGGCTGATTGCCGAAACAGGAGGTCGGCTCTCTCATGGGGCGATCGTCGCCCGCGAATACGGCATCCCCGCTGTGATGGATGTGCATCATGCCAGTCAATATCTTCGAGATGGGCTGCAGGTTCGTTTAGATGGAGAAACGGGCGTCATCGAAATTCTCTAAGCTGCGATGATAGGATCACAGTTCAAGCTCTCTATTCTGCTCACTCTGTGACCACCGTTATTTTTGACTTTGACGGCACCATTGCCGATACCTTTGAGACGATGCTGAAAATCACCAATCAGCTCGCCCATGAATTTGGCTATCAGCCGCTGACTCCAGACGATGTATATCAGCTGCGGCAGATGAGTTCGCGAGAAATTATTCGTCGGTCTCGCATTTCTGCATTTCGCATTCCTGCCCTTATCCGCCGGATCAAAGCCGAGCTGCGGGAAGAAATTCATCAGCTCCACCTCATCAACGGCATGAACGAGGCTCTGCAAGGGTTGACTGAGCGCGGCAATGCTATGGGCATCGTGACTTCTAATTCTCGTGAGAATGTCCATGCGTTTCTCAAAACCCATCAGCTGCATGACTGTTTTGAGTTTATTCATTCTGGAACCACTATTTTTGGGAAGGCGCGGGTTATTCACAAGATTCTGCGGCAGCGCGGCATTCCACCTCAGACGGTGGTCTATGTCGGGGATGAAATTCGAGATATTGAGGCTGCCCGCAAAATCCCTATTCGAGTGGTGGCCGTGAGCTGGGGGTTTAACTCACGGGAGGCGCTGTTTTATCAACGGCCTGATATCCTGGTCGATCAGCCTCAAGAACTGATTGATGCGATCGCCCAATTGAGTCGCCGAGGCCATTGAGCCCTTGATTGCATGCTCTCAACGTTGTAACCGCTATTAAACTCATCTGTGACGAGACTTCAAGGCATAAGATTTCATGGATGAATCCAACTGTCGTGACATTGCACCATAATTTCGTAATATTTGAGGCTAATCTCGTTAGCTCCCTTATTCTTGAAAGAGCAAAGCAGCCAACTATGATTTTTTGCGAGTCATTATGAGCAAAGTCAAGAAAGTCCAGCTTGACGACCACACGTTTATTTTTGTTGAAGCAGCTGAGGTTACCGACACCTCAGAAGTGGCGATCGCCCTATCAGAGATTGACTCCGATCAAAACGCTGACGATAGCAACGATGACGAAGAGACCACGCGTACGGCGAAAGGGATCCGCGATTGGGCTAGCCAAAGCAGCCAACGACTGCAAACCCAATATCAGCAAACGATGGACCAGCTGATTCAGCGCTATACGTCTCATACGCTGCAGGCTTTTAAGGACGTTGCCTTCGCCGATGTCAAGAAGGTGACGCTTGAGTTTGGCATTAAGGTAGACGCCCAAACTGGGGTGCCGTATATCGCTTCAGGCACGGCAGAATGCAGCGTCAAAATCTCAGTAGAGTGCTCATTTGGGGAGTGATAGCCCCAAGCGCAAGGCTCGACAGTTCTCAAACTGACCTGACAATGCTGAGAAATATTGCATTTGTTGCTAAAGTCAGCAACAGACGCACATGGCCGCATCCGAACTCATGAATCTAACTGATCTGGCATTCACTCCGGCTTTAAACCAGGCGCACCTTGTTCGTCATGGAGAACTTTCGCCGTTGGAATTAACCGAGCTTTATCTTGAACGCATCGAACGCCTCAATCCGCTACTGGGTAGCTATTTTACTGTCATTGGCGATCGTGCGCTCGATGATGCCAAAGCCAAAAATGAGCAGTTATCGACCCCAGCAGCACGGCAGTCACTGCCGCCATTTTTTGGTGTGCCGATTTCGGTCAAAGATTTAGATTTTCTAGCGGGCGTGCGCTGCACTTTTGGCTGTCAAGCCCTGTCAGACTATGTAGCACCCTACGATAGCGCCCTGATGGCCAAAATCAAACAGGCTGGATTCATCATCTTGGGCAAAACCGCAACCTCCGAATTTGGCTCGTTGCCCTATACCGAAGCGGATGGGTTTGCTCCTGCCCGCAATCCCTGGCACCTCGACTATACGCCGGGTGGCTCTAGCGGTGGAGCGTCCTCGGCTCTGGCAGCAGGGCTGTGTGCGATCGCCCAAGGGTCAGACGGGGGAGGTTCGATTCGAGGCCCTGCGTCATGTTGTGGGCTCGTCGGGCTGAAGCCGTCGCGGGGTCGGGTGTCGGCTGCCCCCATCGGGTATCGTCAGGGCAGCATTTCTACGGGAGGCCCTCTTGCTCGCACGGTGGCTGATGCTGCTGCATTTCTTGATGTGACGGCAGGCTATGTGACGGGTGACCCCTATTGGTTGCCAGATCCCATGCCATCATTTCTCGACTCGGCTCGCAACTATGAGCAGACTATGGCTGGGCGATCGCTCCGGATTGCGTTTGCGACTGGCGTCACCCCGATTGGCGATGCTGATGCGGTGTGCCAAGCCGCTGTGCTCGAGACGGCCAAACGGCTAGAAGATTTGGGACATCAGGTCATCCCCGATCGCCTCGACTGCAACGGCCTAATTGAGCCGTTTTCGACCGTGTTCCGAGCGGGCGTGGGGGCGGCTGACCTACCCCCTGAGGCGCTTAACCCAGTCAATCGATGGTTTTTAGAACAAGCAGTTTCCAGCGGCAAATATCTCAAAGCTTTGTGGGAAATGCAGGCGATCGCCCGCCAACTGGTAGCTCGATTTGACACCTATGATGTCATGGTGCTGCCGATCTATCTGCACTCTACCATTCGCATCGGCGAATGGGCTCACCTCAGCCCTGAGGAGACCTTTCAGCAGATTGTGAAGTGGGTCACCCCTTGCCCGCCATTTAATGCAACTGGGCAGCCTGCGATCGCCATTCCCGGTGGGTTTGACCCCAATGGGCTCCCTGTCGGAGTGCAGTTGGTCGGTCGCCCCGCCGCCGAATCAACTATTATCGCCTTAGCCGCTCAGCTAGAAGCGGCACATCCCTGGCACCATCACCGTCCGACAATCGCTACGGCACAATCAGCACCGGGCAGGGCGATAGATTAATCACGCGACTGCTGACGCTTTCACTACTCGATTCGTCCATGAGGCCGACGCCACGGCTGCCCATGATGATCAGATCAACATCTAACTCGTCGGCCACGTCGCAAATCACAAATGCAGGCTTGCCGTCTCGCTCCATGGTGTCGGTGGTGATGCCCTGATCTTGAAACAGCGCCTTAGCCGTCTCCAGCAAACGGGCGATCGCTTCAGGTGATGTCATTTCGGCATCGACCCCTGAATTGGCCGCCGCAGACTCGACCACAGACAAAATAATCAAACGACTTTGATACGTTTGAACGATATTAGCGACCAAGTCAGCCGCATGGCGAGATTCTAATGTCTGGTCAATGGGAAATAAAACTGTCTTAAACATAGTACGCCTCGTCTAAGACGCAGACTCCGGTAATATGTGGTTGGTTGGGGATCAGCGCACGCGCTCTAGTACGCACTGTTGAGAACCTCAAGCAATCAGGGCTCCAACAGGGCCGACCATTAATCAAAACCAGTAGCTTCCAGCAAGTTGGCTTCATATGTTCCTGGTTCTCATACTCATATCTTCATACCGTTCGTGAATACATGCCTTCAGTTAACAACTGATGACGTTTTATTAGACAATGATCAATAGGTAGAAAGACTCATTAGGGGGTTACGCCGTGTCAAAGAAAACTCTAGCAAGCTTATCAGCGTCTGATTTATCCGGCAAACGAGTGTTTGTGCGGGCAGATTTTAATGTACCTCTAGATGGCCAGGGTAATATTACTGACGATACCCGAATTCGGGCATCCCTTCCTACAATCCGAGACCTGATTTCCAAGGGAGCAAAAGTCATCTTAAGTAGCCACATGGGGCGTCCCAAAGGTGGCGTGACTGAGGGGCTCCGGCTAACGCCTGTTGCCGCGCGACTGTCTGAGCTGCTGGGAAAACCCGTGAAAAAATGTGACGACTGTATTGGTGATGGGGTCGCTCAGGTTGTTGATAGCATGCAGTCTGGGGATGTGGCTTTGCTCGAAAATGTTCGGTTTTATGCAGAAGAAGAGGCCAACGATCCTGGGTTTGCCAAGCAGCTTGCATCGGTGGCAGACTTATATGTCAATGATGCCTTTGGCACGGCTCATCGAGCCCATGCGTCAACTGAAGGGGTGACTCACTACCTTTCACCTTGCGTCGCCGGACACCTGATCGAAAAAGAGCTGCAGTATCTGCAAAATGCGATCGAAAACCCCCAACGCCCATTAGCAGCTATCATTGGTGGATCAAAGGTTTCTAGCAAAATCGGTGTCATTGAAACCCTATTAGATAAAGTTGATACGTTGCTCATTGGCGGCGGCATGATTTTCACTTTTTATAAGGCTCGGGGGCTCAGTGTGGGCAAATCGCTCGTCGAAGATGACAAGCTCGAGCTGGCTAACTCATTAGAAGCAAAAGCAAAAGCAAACGGCGTTGCGCTCTTGTTGCCCACTGACGTTGTCATTGCCGATAACTTTGCGCCTGATGCCAAGTCTCAGACCGTCAGCGTCGAGGCCATTCCCGATGGCTGGATGGGGTTAGATATTGGGCCTGATTCGGTGAAGGTTTTCCAAGACGCACTCAAAGAATGCAAAGCCGTGATTTGGAATGGCCCCATGGGCGTGTTTGAGTTTGATGCATTTGCTAAGGGCACAGAGGCGATCGCCCACACTCTGGCAGAGCTGACCCCGCAGGGCACAACTACTATCATTGGCGGCGGTGATTCTGTAGCAGCTGTTGAGAAAGTGGGTGTAGCCGACCAGATGAGCCACATCTCCACTGGAGGTGGTGCCAGCCTGGAACTTCTGGAAGGGAAGGTGCTACCGGGCATTGCCGCCCTCGATAATGCGTAAGACAAGGGTTTAAGGAACTGTCACAAATAACAAGCACTCTAAAATACGTGTTTGCAATGGCATCCATGGGTAGTTGCATAGACCTTCCTGGTTTGTAAGGCATTGCTATTGTCTTCTGTAGAGGTTTGGCGCTGCCAATCCTCTACTTTTTTGCTCGATAAGAGCTATCAAAAAGAAACGACGCTGCGCATTTCTTTTATGCCCCTTGGGCTATACGCGTTGCTCAAACCCAACCGACATCAGATCTTTTATCAGTCAACCAAATTTCACCGGAGCGACCTGCTAAACACCTATCTAGAGATAAACGCTTACTTGGTAAGCTGAAACAGGCCATCACGATTTAACGTTCATACGGAGCCATCATTTATGAGTACGTTTTCGGGTTTAGACGGTCATCAAACCAGCGGCAGCTTAGGCATCGCAGTGATCGGCGGACTGGGCGGCAGTATCGCCTTCCAAAACTTTCAAACCGATATCAATCGCCCAGACTTGCACGCGTATCTCACCATCAATGGTAATTTTTCTAAGCGCACAATCGACCTTGGCTTGCTCCCACAAATGGGGGGATCGTTTAGCATGTCATTTCCTGAAGGCACAGATATGAGCCTGTTTAATGTGCTGGTGATTCGGGCGGGCGACGTGAGTGTCGGCGAGGCTCGACTGGCTTAGGCCGTTGGCAACGCAGGAGTTCTGGGGGCGATCGCCTCTTTGACACTGAGAGGATGGTTTAAAAGTGTTGAATGTGACTCGAACCGCCCCCCCTTGCCTGTCAACTTTGGGGAAAGAACTGGATGAACGCCGTCAGCTGCGTGAGGTGATTAAAAAGTTGAAGGGCAGTAGCCAAAAAGTCAAACATGCCCAGATTCTGCTAAAAGCGGACATCGAGGGATTCAATACTCAAATGGGACAGAGCGTGTGCTCAAGTCATATGAGAATCGAGATACGGCCTTAAAACGGGTCGATTTAATCTATTCTCAAGGCTATCCGCTCCATGTGGCCTATTGGGTGCGTCCGGCTGAAGCAACGGAGCCGTGTGAGATCGTGCTGCCTCTGATTGAGGCTTGCGTCTGGCGCTAAATCGCACCATAGTGATGGATGGTCGATCGCCCCTGCTGATTGCTAATCTAGTTAATTGCTGATCTAATTCGTTGCTAATCTAGTTAATCTCTACTTAATTACTGATTAATGGTTAATTTGATGGCTCAAATCAGCCTTTGATCAAGTGGACAGAGACCCAAACGACTGTGCAGATCCCAAAATTTTCAGAATGTAGTCATCCCCTGATTCAATCTCTGTTCCATTACAGCGATCAGGAGCTGGTGACGCTAATGCAGCGGCATCCTGAGCTGGGGCAATATTTTGTGGCATTGTTTTGTCGCTATAGCCCAATCGTGTTTACGCTGATTCGGCATGCGGCGCGATCGCCCGTTCAGGCTGAGTATTTATTTGCCGCGACTTGGCGACATCTGTTTCATGAGTTGCGAGGGCTTGATTTGCGGCAGCTGGCAGGGCGTGAGTCTGCAGTGCCTCCAGATGCAGCCCATCAGCCTGCAACCATTCAGACCTGGCTGATCAATGTGACGGCGGTATGCATTAATCAGGCTCACATTCCGCCTGTGGAAGATATTCACTATTCGTTGGGTGATGCGTCGCCCCCCTTTTGGTGCTATGTCGATCAGGCGATCGGGTTGCTCCCTCCAATGCAGCGCTTTATCGTGCTGATGGCTCAGACCTTTAGGTGGAGCGAAACCCGGATTGCAGCTCATCTTCAGGCTGAGGGCGATCGCCTTTCGGTGGCAGAGGTGCGGCAGCAGCTTCACTATAGCTATGGACAAATCGAACGCAACCTACCCGACGACATTCGCACAATTTATTTGGCGCAGGTGGAAGACTCACTAAGTGCGCCCTATGACGAGACTGGTCAGGCTAGTCCGACATTTCCTGACCCGACCGACTGGGACTAAACATAGCTTCATGCCATCGCGCGAATCTTTTAGGGTGCCCATCCTTAACCTGCCACTCGAGTCGAACTATAGGGCACAGCCGCTTGACCCAGCTTTTTCATCAAATCTAAGAAGGCAAACACAGCCGGTGGATGCAGCGCCTCTGCCAAAATCGAGACTCCAATGATCCGTTCTAACTGTTCTGGCAGGCTATAGATTTGCAAATCAGCCGGCAATGGTTCTGCGGCTAGGCGCGGCAACACGGCTACTCCTAGGCCCTGCCGCACCATGCTAATCATAGTTGAATCTTCCGTCACTTCTTGGACAGAGCGCAGCGTTTGCCCATGCTTGGCAAAATGGGTCTGCAGAAAAATTGAGCAGGCATCGGTCGTTGGAGCCGTAATCAACGGATATCGAGCCAGGATTTCCCAGGTAAGCGGCAGCTGTGGCGGTGCAAAGGTCGGCGGCAAAAATACGAGATATTCATCCCGAAACAGCTCCCAGGCTTCAAACTCAGCCGATGTCGGCAAATAGGTAATGCCAATATCAGCGCGGCCATCGCGCAAGGCACGCTCAACGGCAATATAGTCAGAATGCTCGGTGATCAGGGCAGAAATGCCAGGGAGTTGCTGACGAAACTGGGCAATCACCGATGGCAAAATATGCGTTGCAACGCTGCGAAATGAGGCAATGCGAACCTCTCCTCCGTCGAGCCCACGCACCAGATGCGCCTCTTGCATCAGACTGTCAAGCGATCGCCAGATTTGCTGAGCATGGGTCAAAACGCGATTGCCAACGGGGGTTAGCTGAGCGCCATGGCGACCGCGCGAAAACAAGATCACGCCGAGTTCGTCTTCGAGCGAGGCGATCGCATGGCTGACGGCTGACTGGGAGATTTCTAAGTGAAGTGCAGCTTCACTGAAGTTATGAAACTGGGCGACTGCGATCAGAGCGCGAATCTGAGAAAGCTTAATCCGATCACGGCTCATGTCCTTCATTGGCTGATCTCCATGACGCATTGCATAAGACACTTCACATCGCACGGCGTAATGTTTTTATTGTCCTGCAAATTTCTGGTAAAAACCGAAGACAAATCACTGATTTTTTTCAAGAATCGGTAGATTTGAAAGATTCAGAGTTTTCAATTTATCTCATGCTATTGGGCGATCGCTCTTCACCCAATCGGATGAGCCGTTCAAACTATCAACAAAACCCATGAGCGATCGGTACAGTAAGATTCAGGAACTTATGACACAGTTTTTAAATAGTTAGATGGTACAGTCATCAAGCTTCCTGACTTGATTAAGTCTCAAATGCTCTCTGCATCAATCTTTTCAAGTAAATTCTCTAAAATTTCTTGATTGATTCATTCTTTTCATGAATGTGATGACTCCTATTGTTTGAATGTCGAGTTTCAAATTTCTATAGTTAAGTTGAGGATAAAAAACCTCGGTTCGGCTCGATTTATGAGGAACATCAAATGAGAAGCTCAACAGATTTTTTAGATCACTCTACTATTAGCTCAGCACCAAATCATCGAGGTCAAAGTCGCTCGATGGTGTCTTACTTGGCCGCAGCTGCAGGCCATGTGTGGACATCTATGCTCTCGACGTTGGGAACAACCCATGAGCCGCGAATTTGGGTGACGCACAATCGCGATGGCATTCCCCATTGGCATGTCTATGATTCTATGAGCGATCGCCACCAGGTCTTGAGTTCTGAAGACGAAGTGCGAATTTATCTGGAAGAACGCTTTAACGATTGAGGGGGAATTGCTCGTTAATCGAGGGTTAACTCAAGAGTTTCCCTCTACAGTTTGAGCGTAAATGCCACCCAGAATGACCCAATTCAGTAGGTTGATGCGGGCATCATAGAGCGTCACATCAAAGCAGGCAAAGCCGATGCAGCCCCAAAAGGCTAGAAAATAGCCGGTCAGTATTGTGCGATCGCCCATCCGAGGTGCCTTTTGATCTAATTGCCTGACATGCCGCACGCCTCGATAGAGGACATAGCTGACGAATAGGGTCATTAAGAGCATCACGAGTAGTCCAGTTTCGACGCCCAGCAGCAGCCAGATATTATGAGTATGAAAGATATCTGGATAGTTGGGGTCAATCAAACGGGGCGGATAGAGCAGCTTAAAATTCCCTAAGCCCCAGCCTAACCAGGGTCGCTGATGAATTAGGTCAATAGCAATTGTCCAGATGCCCATACGCGGGTCGTCGGCCACGTCAAAAATAGCACGGGGGCGATCGCCCAACCCCAACCCCATCGCTCCAGCTACAATGCTGACTAGACAGACTGCCCCTCCAATCAGCACTGATCGCTTCGTTCTAGCGAGAAGGCCAAACGCGATCAGCTGTATGATTGCAACCAGGAGGCCATTGCGTGACCCTGTAGCAAACAAGCCGATTAGATTTAAATAGGTCGCTCCATACATCAGCGAAGCTGTTATTGGCAACGCCTTACCGAGGTTAGGAGGTGCGTTGGCCTCTGGGTGCAGCAAACGTTTGAGTGTCAGCCCCAACCCCAGCCCAAAAATCAGCACGAGATAGCTGGCAAGAGCATTGGGATGATCAAACATCACCATGGCTCGCCCTCGATGCGGGGCTAGACGCAGCGATTCTACCAGCGGCCACTGGCGTAGCGCTTCAGGGAGCCAGGCCGATTTCAGCCCATATTCTACTGCTGCGATCAGGTTGATCGGCACGGTGGCCAGCAGCAGGTCTGTGGCGAGTTGCTCTAGACGGGCGGCGCTGTTGAGCAAGACGGGCAGCACCGCAAACAGCCAGAAAAAGGGCAAAAAATTTGCCAATTGTAAGAAGGCCTCGCCAGAGTTCCAAGCGACAAGGCAGCTCAGTAGCATGAGCAGGCTGATGCCGATCAGGCTCAACCGGGCGATCGCGTCTAGATGACGTTGGCGGACGTTCAGCGTAATGCCCACCAAACTAATCAAGACCCCCAACAGCCCTGGATAAAGCAGATAGGGTAAGGCAATGAGGCTAAGGCGAAATAGAAACCAATAGCGGTTCAGCATGCAAGCCTTGCAAAGGAGGGCAAACAGCACGAGTGATATCAATTGAACCAATAAGTGTCAGGATCTGTCTAGAATCTTGCAGCAAAACCAGGTAATCGATCAAAACGGGTAGGGTTTCCACCCAATACCTCGTCCAGATTGGGATCTAGCTTGAGCGCTATCGAGAAAACAATCCGGGGCGCAGGGAGAAATTTTAGGGTCACCACCCCAATCATTCTCGGTCTGAGAGCAACCATTTCAGCATTGAGCCCAAGCATTCTGTATCCATAGCCTATTAGACTTGTTGGGGAATAAGACAGAATGGGAAGTTAGAGATCAGGCAGGGTAATGCTAAACACCGACCGGGCATTGAAGCAAGATTGACTGCTCCGAGCAATGACGGGCTTGAACCGGCAAGTCTTTGATACACTGTTGCCTACCGTCAACGAGGTGTATGAGCCTGAGGGACATTTTCTTCAGACTGTGCTGCATGGGCTGCCAAATACTGAGCGACCTGAAGAGGATAGATAACCACAAAATAGATAGCCCAAGCTACCATCGGTACTGCTATCAAACCTGTGATCCAAGCCGTTTGCCAAAGAAACCAACTACCCCCGATCACTCCAGCAGTTGCTAACAAAATTGACCAAGGCTGGCACCACCAAGGCTTGTAGTCCCAGACGTTAGTTGAGGGATGATTTGCAGTCATTATGTTCTATTGAAAGATCTATGAAATACCTATGAAAGATCTATTGTAAAAAAGATCTATTGTAAAAACGTCTAGTGCAGAGTCACCGCTTAATTTTAGGATAATGCTTTGGCTCGTAGTTAGCGCTTCAGCGCTAAAGCACTGACCACCAACCCTAATTTTTAGTTGTGACACAGCACTAGTCTTGACTTTGCTCTACTCGAATTTTAGCTTCCTGCTCAAACCAGGCGATCACCTGCGTTGATGTCGCATCTTCCAGAGTCGTTTCGGCGGCAGCGGCAATTCGGCTGAGCGGCCTAAGTGACGACAGTACGAGTTGAGTAAAAAATGATGTAAACGACGGATTATCTGTATCTAAATCGTCACCCGACGTCACTTTAATGGACTGATCGTGCTTAACCCATTCAATGATCTGTGACTCTGACACGTCGGCGATCGCAACTCCCTGCTGTTGAGCAATCTGCTTGAGCACCCGCAGCGAATAGATAGCGACCCGTGCTGAAAACTTTTCTCGAGACGAGAGTAGTGCTTGATCAACCTCATCTGACTCTTCATAGGTCAAAAACCCAGTTTCTTGTGGTGAATTATTCAGCATCATTAACATCTCCACGGATGCACTCAATATCAAAAGCCTCTGAGAAGTCTGAAGGTGTTGGGTTGTGATACCCCCTCAGATGGGTGGCCCCATGAATCTCTACAAAATCTCTCAATTAGAATTCTTTAAGTAAATGTCATTATGCAGGCTCTAATTTTACTATGGGGCTAGGCTCTATTTCGCCTGCACCAGATAGCCACAGCGATGCTCTCCATTTACGATCCAGTGGGTGCGTTCGACCGTACAGTCTTGCAGCGCGATTTCAAACATTTCTAGCTCATGACCACAGACACTCGGAAATGACTGGGCAATGTGCGAAATCGCACAGTTATATTCTGTAATGATGTAGCGCGGCTCAGGAGAGTTGCTAGCCGCTGATGCATCGTGAATCATCTCACCATCAGCAGTTCCATGAGTACCGGTGCCGGTGCCATCGCTAATCGCTGTATGATCAATTTCCTGATCAATTCGGTGCCACTCGGCCATAAACCCCTCTTGCTGGCGCAGCTCAACGAGTTTTGAGACTCGATCAGCAATCGTGCCGTGACCAATTTGCTCCCGATATTCAATAGCTTTGCGCTCCCACTGTTTTCGCAAAATCGAGCCGACCTGATCTCGACCTACGGTTTCAGCCAGTGTGTCTAGCAAATCGATCGCAAAGTCGTCATAGCGATCAGGAAGGCGATCGCGCCCTTTTTGACTCAGCTCATATAGATGGTGAGGTCGCCCCATCGATCCCTGCAGTTCTTGATGGGCAATCAGTTCTTCAGCTTCTAGATCTTTAAGGTGGCGGCGAATGGCTTGCGCACTGATATCTAAATGGTCAGCCAGTTCTTGAGCGCTTGCCTGCCCCTGTTTGACTAGATAGTGCAGAATATCTTGCTTGGTGGAAGGGTGCTGGATTGTTGTCATCGTCTGCTCAACATTTAGACCAATATAGACAGCAACAGTCTAAAATTGACTTTGACAACTTCAGTGTTGCTAAAGTAGGCTACAAGTAGTTAAGCAACACAAAAGTTGTTTTAATTATAGAAGTTATTCGCAGTTCTGTCGCCTTGTCTCATGGATACATCAGCCCAAGCTCAAACACAACAAGCCTCTGAAAAAAGTCTCGAAGCTATGAGGCGTTTTTCGGAAACCTATGCCCAGCGCACCGACACCTATTTCTGTGTTGATTTAGGCGTGACGGCAGTCGTCATCGAAGGACTCGCAAAGCATAAGGATGAACTCGGCGCACCACTGTGCCCCTGTCGCCATTATGAAGATAAGGAAGCAGAAGCTGCCGCCGCCTATTGGAACTGCCCCTGTGTGCCAATGCGAGAGCGCAAAGAATGCCATTGCATGCTGTTTTTGACTCCCGACAACGACTTTGCGGGCGATCGCCAAGCAATTTCATTTGAGGAGATCAGAACAACCACTGATCAATATTAAGTTACTAGACTGGAGGTAGAAGGATATGGATTCCGAGCACCTGTTCTAGCTTGCATCCAGGTTTGCCCAGAAATTCAGAGTCGCTGCCCCGCCCGATACTTTGCTGAGAGAGAACGCTACCCATGTCTGCAACGGTTAAATCCCTGGTCAATCAGCCCTATAAGTATGGCTTCATCACTGACATCGAGTCAGATACTATTGATCGCGGCCTTAATGAAGATGTCGTTCGCCTGATTTCCTTGAAGAAGGGCGAGCCAGAATTTATGCTGAACTTTCGGCTCAAGGCCTATCGACAATGGCTCAAGCTGGCTGAACCAACCTGGGCAAATGTGGGCTATCCCAAGATTGACTACCAAAACATCATTTATTATTCCGCGCCCAAAAAACAAGAGAAGCTCAACAGCCTAGATGAGGTTGACCCCACACTTTTGGAAACATTTGAGAAGCTGGGCATTCCTTTGTCAGAGCAAAAGCGCCTTAGCAATGTCGCGGTGGATGCTGTGTTTGATAGCGTCTCCGTAGCAACGACCTTCAAAGAAAAGCTGGCAGAAGAAGGCATTATCTTTTGCTCAATTTCTGAAGCCATGCAGCATCACCCGGACTTAGTAGAGAAGTATTTGGGCAGCGTGGTGCCAACGGGCGACAACTACTTTGCAGCGCTCAATTCAGCAGTATTTAGCGATGGCTCATTTGTTTATGTGCCCAAGGGTGTGAAATGCCCAATGGATTTATCTACCTACTTCCGCATTAATAATGGTGACTCGGGGCAGTTTGAGCGCACCTTGATTATTGCTGAAGAGGGCAGCTCAGTAACCTATCTGGAAGGTTGCACCGCACCCATGTTTGATACTAATCAACTCCATGCGGCTGTGGTGGAGTTGGTCACGCTAGACAATGCCGAGATTCGCTATTCTACGGTTCAAAACTGGTACGCTGGCGATGAAAACGGCAAGGGCGGAATTTACAACTTCGTCACTAAGCGCGGTCTGTGTCAAGGTGTGAATTCTAAAATTTCCTGGACTCAGGTTGAAACTGGGTCTGCAATTACCTGGAAGTATCCTAGCTGTGTTTTGGTGGGCGACAACTCAGTTGGTGAGTTCTATTCTGTGGCGCTGACCAACAACTACCAACAAGCGGATACGGGCACCAAGATGGTTCATGTAGGCAAGAATACCCGCAGTACTATTGTTTCTAAAGGTATTTCGGCGGGTCACTCCAAGAATAGCTATCGGGGGCTGGTAAAAATGGGGCCTAAGGCTACTGGAGCCCGCAATTATTCTCAATGCGACTCGATGTTGATTGGTGACAGGGCTCAGGCCAATACCTTCCCATATATTCAAGTGCAGAACAATACGGCTCGGGTTGAGCATGAAGCCTCAACCTCCAAAATTGGGGAAGACCAGCTGTTTTATCTTATGCAGCGTGGCATCTCCATGGAAGACGCAATCTCGATGATGATTAGCGGCTTTTGTAAGGATGTCTTTAGCAAGCTGCCAATGGAGTTTGCCGTTGAAGCGGATCGGCTCTTGGCGCTCAAGCTGGAAGGCAGTGTGGGCTAGTTGCGATAGTTGCCAGTCTTATGGGGTCTAACTACTGGACTTAGTCAAGGATAGTTGATACCGCGATGATAGTTCAGGAGGTAGGATGGGATATCGCAGATTAAATGATTGAGCATGACCCAATGGATAGTGAGGACTAATGGCAAAGACAGATAACTTGATTTTGTCGGTGCATAACTTAACCGCAACCGTGGATGGCATCCAAATTCTGAAGGGTGTCAACCTAGACGTGAAGGCGGGTGAAGTCCACGCCATCATGGGGCCCAATGGTTCGGGAAAAAGCACCTTCTCAAATGTGTTGGCTGGGCACCCTGACTACGAGGTCACTGGTGGTGAAGTCTGGTTTCAGGGTGGCAATCTACTCGACTTAGAGCCTGAAGATCGGGCGCGTTCAGGCATATTTTTAGCGTTCCAATATCCTCTTGAAATTCCAGGGGTGAGCAACCTCGATTTTCTGCGGGTCTCCTACAACGCCCGCCGCAAATACCAAGGGCTGGAAGAGTTAGATGCCTTTGACTTTGATGAGCTGA
>CAZCXK010000107.1:0-18650 GCA_964502605.1 uncultured bacterium | reverse complement strand
TCAACGGCGGCTCTATGAATGATCTGTTTATTGCCAGCGCTGGCAGCGACACGATCAATGGCGGAGCCGGGATTGACACTGTTTCGTATGCAGAAATTGTCGGCGGAGTCACGGTCAATCTGCTCACTGGAACGGCCACTAAATCTCTGCCCAAAACCGGGACAAACGTGAAATACATGCCTCTGGGCGACTCCAATACCCGTGGCTTTCCAAACCAGTCGGGTAATGGTGGTTATCGGACAAAATTATGGCGTGATTTGCAAGATGAAGGATTTAAGGTTGATTCGATAGGTCGAGCACCCGATACTGGCCCTGCTGATATTGACCGCGATCATGAAGGTTGGGGTGGCATTACCATTGATCAGCTGATCGATGGTGATCCAGATAATGTTGACTATGTCAGCATCCAAGCTGCTCTGAATACCAATAACCCCAATATCATCCTGTTAATGGCAGGGACAAACGACGTCATACAAGATGACACTGCCGATAATATGCTTGACGAACTGGGAGAGTTGGTTGATGCAATCTCGGCAGCACGGCCTAATACCTATATTTTGATTGCATCCCCAATTCCCAACTTCAGGAATTCAGAAGAGGAGGCGACGACTGAAGAATTTAGCGATCGCATTCAGGCAGAAGTGGTCAATCCTCGCATTGCTGCTGGTGACAAGGTCTTTTTCGTTGATATCTTCAACACCCCAGGGCTGAGTCAAGCCAACGATTATCAGAATGATAATTTCCATCTTGACAACAGCGGATACGAAAAGATTGCAGATGTTTGGTATGACTCTCTGCTCAGTGCCACATCAGGAACAGACACCCTTACAGGCATTGAGCATGTGGTCGGGTCTAATTATGATGATGTGTTGATTGGCAACAACGCCAGCAACATTCTCAATGGTGGGCCAGGCAGCGATCGCCTCACTGGAAATGGGGGCAACGATGTCTTTGTGCTCGCCAACGGCAATGGCACTGACACCATCACCGATTTCACCATTGGTCAAGATTTCATTGGATTAACGGGTGGGTTAACCTTCGGTCAACTCACCTTTACTCAAAACGCAACCAACGCACAAATCAGTACAGGTAGTGGTGCAGGTAGTGAATTGCTAGCGATCTTAAACAATGTGCAGGCGAATAGTTTGCAAGCAAGTACGAGTTCGTTCATTACCGTTTGATTAATACTCAAAGACGATTTAAACGTGATTGACTAGAATGAGTAAACCTGTGACACCGCCCTAACTCCATGCCTTCTTTGAATGCCCTTTCGAACGACTTCGGAGGGGTATTCAGGCATCAGACGTATTAGCAATTTTCTGCAGAAGAGCTATTGATCTGCCATACTCAACACGCCTGAACTGGGTGCCGTCATGCTGTTTAATTCATACGAATTTTTATTTGTCTTCCTGCCCATTACTCTACTTGGTTTCTTTGGGCTGGTTCACGTCAAGCAGGTTCGAGGTGCTATCTCCTGGCTGTTGATTACCTCCCTGGTGTTCTATGGATATTGGAATCCGGCCTATTTGCCGCTGTTGCTAATTTCAATTATCGGCAATTACGTATTTGGCCATTTCATTCAGAAATCAATTCAAGATTCATCTCAACCTTCAGCTCAACAGTCAGACCCGCAACTAAACAAAACGGCTACTCTAGCTAAGTTTCTGCTCTGGCTGGGTATCGCCTTTAACTTAGCAATTCTGGGCTACTACAAATATGCGGAGTTTTTGCTTAGCTCTGTTAATTCTATTGTCAATACCAGCCTGGAAACACCTGACATTTTGCTGCCGCTGGCTATTTCCTTCTATAGCTTTACTCAAATTGCCTATCTGGTAGATGCCTATCGAGGTGAAACTCTCGGTCAAAACTATGATTTGATTTCATACACCCTATTTGTGGCATTTTTTCCACAGTTGATTGCAGGCCCAATTTTGCGCCACAGCGAGTTAATTCCTCAGCTCAAACGCGCTGAAAATTTTGTGTTTTCTCACAAGAATCTAGCCCTGGGGCTGCTGCTATTTGTGCTGGGGTTGGCGAAGAAAGTCTTGATTGCTGATCGGGTATCGCCGACGGTGGCTTTGGTGTTTGATCATGCAACCGAAGCTAGTTTTATTGAAGCCTGGGTGGGCGCATTGAGCTATACGTTTCAGCTCTATTTTGATTTTTCGGGCTATTCTGACATGGCGATCGCCCTCGGTTGGATGTTTAACATTCAACTACCTATTAATTTCGACTCGCCCTACAAAGCGGTTTCGATTATTGATTTCTGGCGACGCTGGCACATTACGCTCTCTCATTTTCTGCGCGACTATCTTTATATTTCCTTGGGCGGCAATCGCCTCGGGAAACTCCGGCAATACGGCAATCTATTGATAACGATGCTGCTGGGGGGGCTCTGGCACGGAGCCGGATGGACATTTGTTGTGTGGGGCGGTCTGCATGGCGCGTTGCTTGTGGTTAATCACATCTGGCGACGCCTGAGGCTTCAACTGCCTGCGGCATTGGGTTGGGGGCTAACCTTTGTTGCGATTGTCATGAGCTGGGTCATGTTTCGCGCTGCCACATTAGGTGACGCCCTCTCTCTCTGGGCTGCCATGCTGGGCATGAAGGGCATCGTCGTCTTGCAAGAAGTGCAGGCGATCGCCCCTTGGCTGAGTCGGCTGGGCGTCGAGTTTCGCCCATGGCAAGAGCTAGAGTTGCTGCCGCCCAACTACAAGCAGGCAATTTTGGGGCTCATGGTGTTGCTAGGAGTTGTGGTCGCAGTTCCCAACACACAAGAGATTGTGCAGCGGTTTAGACCTACTTGGTGGTGGGCGATCGCCCTGGGCGGCATCAGTATCGGATGCTTGCTATCTCTGAATCGAGTGTCCGAATTTTTATACTTCCAGTTCTAACGTAGGTGAGTTATGACAACCGCTGATATCCATCGCTATCGCCAGTTTAACCTCACTGTTTTGGCCGTCACGCTGCCGGGGCTGTTAGCCGCTGGGTTGGTCAATATTGCCGTTGATCCCTACGGTGTGCTTAACAGCCCAACGATTGCTCGCATCAACCAGCTCAAGCCTCAACAGTTTAGCAATGTGCGCCTGTTTAAGGCGGCTGATGTTATCACCTTTCAGCCCGATATTTTGCTGATGGGGTCATCACGCACCGACCTGGGGCTTGATCCGCGTCACCCAGCGCTGAAACATGGGCAACAGTCCTACAATCTTGGCTTGGTCGGCCCCAATATGTATGAGGTCAAGCGCTATCTAGATCATGCGATCGCCAATCAGCCCAACATCAAAACGGTGGTCATTGGCCTCGACTTTTTTATGTTTAATGCTTACAAAACTGATGAGGCCGACTTTGTCGATAGCCGTCTGGGCAAACGACATCTGCGGGTGCAAGACGCGCTCAACGTCACTCTGTCGGTGGATGCCCTCAACTCAAGCTATCAAACCGTTTCGGCCAGTGTTCAATCTGAGGCCTATTATCTCTATCGCAACGATGGCATGCGCTATGTCTTCCGCACCTCAACCGAATCAATGCGCGATCGCTTCAAACAAAGTATGCTAGGCTACCTGCACTCAGATGCTTACTACGGTTCGTATCGCCTGTCTGAACAACAGCTAATCCACTTACAAGAAGTCGTTGATCTCGGACGGGAGCACAATATTCAGATCGAATTCTTCATTTCTCCGGCTCATGCGGCTCACTGGGAGATCTTGGCGAAAGCGGGTCTGTGGTCAGAGTTTGAAATCTGGAAGCAGCGCCTCACAGAAATCACTCCCATATGGGATTTTTCGGGCTACAACAGCATCACCACCGCAGCCATCAGCGATGACATGACCCACTATTGGGATAGCTCTCACTATCACAAATCCGTGGGCGACCTGATGCTCAATCGCGTGCTCAGCTATGACGAAGATGCAGTGCCCGATGATTTTGGCGTCTGGCTAACCCCTACAACGGTTGACGCACATCTCACCCAGACGCGGGAGGCTCGCCAAATTTGGCAAACGGCGCATCCTGAGGTGATGGACTGGGTCGATGATATCAGCCGCTCGTAGCCTGTCATTCTGCCAGTGATTCTCCAGCTCTGGCAATATCTTTGCCGGGTGAAACGAAATTCATTTATCGAGTTCTCCTGACCAAGTATGGGGTTCTCATGATCGAGTTGTGAGTACCCCTGATCGAGTATCGAGTTCTCCCGATCAAGTTATGCATAGCTCGAAGCCGTTATCAGGTTCTCCTAATTAAGTACCAGGTTCTCCCAATTGAGTATCAGGTTCTCCCGATTGAGTAAGACGTATTCCTCATTGGGTATAGCGTTGTTGCGAACGCAGATTGAGATACTCCCTATCAGGCAAGGGGTATCCCTAAGCTGGGATCGGGTTCTGATATCGAGAATTGAGATCTGAGCATTCAACTCTGAGTTCTCAGGATCAAGTTGCGGCGGATGAGGCAAAATCCAGATTAACTCAACATACGTCAGGGGTATGATGCGGATGGCGATTGATTTGCCAACTGTTCACCTTACTATACCGACCTTAGTATGTGCCGACTCTTAGGATATGTCGGATTACCCATTCAGCTTGATCGCCTCTTGCTAAAGCCTGAGCATTCTCTTATAGTACAGAGCTATCAACCGCGTGAAATGACGGCTGGGCTGCTGAACGCAGATGGCTTTGGCATTGGCTGGTATCACCCCCATCGCCGCGATCGCCCCTTTGCCTATCGCAGCACGCTTCCCATCTGGAATGATGCCAACCTACCCAGTTTAAGCCGCTATATTGAGTCAGGGTGTGTGATTGCTAGCATTCGCAGCGCCACTCCAGGGTTAGCCGTTGATCTCAGCAACTGTCCACCCTTTCAGCAAGATCTCATCCTTGCAGCTCACAATGGCTTTATCGAGCGTTTTCGCCAGACGCTCTATCGCCCGATGCGCGATCGCCTCTGCGATCAGCTTTATCAGTCGATTCATGGCACCACCGACTCTGAGCATCTGCTAGCTCTGATTTTGAGTCAGCAACAGCAGTCACAGGTGCCGCTAGAACGAGCCATCGAACAGGCTTTGACGACCGTGTTTGAGCTAGCTGAGATTCATCAGGTCAGTGTAGCGGCCAATTTACTCATTAGCGATGGCGATCGCCTGATTGCTTGTCGAGCGGCCAACCGCACTCCGATGCCGAGTCTATATTGGCTGCGAGATGATCCTCTCTTCCCAGAGGCAGTCGTGATCGCATCCGAACCGCTGTTTACTGGCGATTGGGCAGTTGTCCCAGAACGTAGTATTTTAACCGTGGAGAATAACCTTGAACTCCAGATTCGACCATTTTGACACGACGCACGATTTGATCAGCCCCAGTCGTCGTCGCCTGCAAATCAAACAATGGTTTCAGTCGTGCCGTAGCGCTACGCTTGCCCTAATTGACGATGTGGATGCCGAAACCTTTTGTCGGCAGGCTCACCCAGACTTTAGCCCGGTGGGCTGGCACCTTGGTCACATCATCTATACTGAAGCGCTCTGGGTTTTAGAACGCTGTGCCAATTTGCCGCCTCAATTTCCGGCTTATCATCGGCTGTTTGCTCAAGACGGACTCCCAAAAGACGAACGCCAAAACCTCCCCACTCTGGCTGACATTCTGCACTATGGCCAGAAAGTCCGCAGTCATGTCTTTACCTATTTGGATTCAGCTCCCATTGATCATCAAGAAAATCTGTGGCGTTTTCTCCTCCAACATGAAAGCCAACACAGCGAAATCATTGCTCTTGTGTTGCAGTTGCAGCGTTGGCGACGGGGCTGGGGTTTAGGAATTCGACACCAGCAGAGTGAGATGCCAATCGAAGATCCCGGAGTTGCACAAGGAGATGGCTCCGCAGCTAGTGCCCGATATCGCTATCTTCACTCCAAACAGGCTGCGTCAAATCCGCGAGACCCTGTTCACACTTCAACCGCTTTAGTTCATGTTCCGGCTGGGGCATTTGAAATGGGGCAAGATTCACTAGATGCTCTCGATAATGAATCCCCTATCCATCTGGTCTCAGTTCCTGAATTTTGGATCGATCGCTATCCTGTGACCTGCGCCGACTACCAAGTTTTTATGGCCTCAGGGGGATATCAAACTGCGGATTGGTGGTCAGAAGCTGGATGGCGCTGGCTGCAAACTCATCCTGTGGCTAAGCCTCTCTATTGGTCTGACAGCCCAGAATGGGCCGACCATCCGGTTTGTGGGGTAAGTTGGTATGAAGCAGACGCATACGCTCGGTTTGCTGGCAAGCGCCTACCCACAGAGGCCGAATGGGAGAAGGCCGCCCGCTGGCAACCCAATCAAAGTTCCTGCACAACCTACCCATGGGGCGATGCCCTACCCACATCTCAGCATTGCAATCATGATCATTGGATTGGGCACACCACACCCGTTGACGCCTACCCCAAAGGGCGCAGTGCGCTAGGCTGCGATGATATGCTCGGCAACGTTTGGGAATGGACGGCTGACTGGTTTCAGGGCTATCCCCGGTTTAAGCCCTATCCCTATGCCGGATATTCTCAAACCTATTTTGATGGCCGCCATAAGGTATTGCGAGGGGGCAGTTGGGCAACCCGTCCTTGGTCGCTGCGATCCACCTTCCGCAATTGGTATCACCCCGACGTGCGGCAAATCTTCGCAGGGTTTCGCTGTGCCGTTTGAGCAGGCGATCGCCCTTCCTTGTTCGATATTACAAGGCATAACATCAGGTAAGCGATTGCTAAGGCGTTCAAAGATTTCTGGATCTTAATCATGCCTCAGTCTTTTCTCACGATCTGATGCGAGGATAGAGGAAAAACTGTACCTCTTGTAACAGTTTTCCAATTGCCGTCTGCTCTTGTTGCACTCCTTCTGCCGTAATCCCAAGTCTTTTATGCCAACTTCAAATCCAGCCTATCGCCCTCAGTCTCCTGCACTCAATCACCAGACTGTTACAGCAGCGTCTGAGTTGGAGCAGCGCCTTCACATTGACTATTTGCTGCATCCGGCTGATGTTGCCCAGGCCGAGCGAGATGCGGTTCAAGAAGTGACTCAGGGGCTAATGCAAGTGCCGAAGTCGCTTCCACCTCACTATTTCTACGATGAGCGCGGCTCTGAGCTGTTTGAGCAAATCTGCAACCTGCCAGAATATTATCTCACCCGGACAGAAACCCAGATTCTGCAAACCTGTGCCGGAGCGATCGCCCAACTCACCGGCCCATGCGAACTAGTCGAACTCGGCAGTGGCAGCTCAACCAAGACCCGCATCTTACTCGACGCCTACCAACAGCAAGGCTTCCCTCTGTATTACAGCCCGATAGATGTCAGCGCCAGCATTTTAGAGAGCAGCGCCAAAGACCTATTGCTGCACTATCCGAGCCTGATCGTCCATGGATGGGTTAGCACCTTCCAGCAAGCATTACATCGCCTGCACCCGTCTCCTTTATCCAGCCGCATGATTTGCTTCATTGGCAGCACGCTAGGCAATCTCAACCCAGCCGCCTGCGATGCGTTTTTTAGTCAAATCACCCAGGCGTTGCAAACAGGTGAATTTTTTCTGCTCGGCATTGATTTGCAAAAGCCAATCGATATTCTTGAAGCGGCCTACAGCGATCGCCAGGGCGTAACTGCAGACTTCAACCTCAACATGCTGAGGCATCTCAATCACAAGTTTGCAGGTGACTTCGATCTGACGCAATTTGAGCATTGGGCGTTTTATAACCGGGAGGCCCAGCAAATTGAAATGCACCTGAAGAGCTTAACGGCACAGACCGTACAGCTCAAGGCGCTTGATTTGACAGTCCAGTTTGAGGCCGGAGAAACAATTCTCAGCGAAATTTCGCGTAAGTTTGACCTACCGACTATTACCGCAGAGCTGCATCGTCATGACCTCAACCCCGTTCAAGTCTGGACAGATGCAAGCCAGTGGTTTGGGGTGATACTGTGTCAGGCTCATTAGCCGTGAACCACCATGAATATGCCCATTCTAAAAACCGAGAAGCAAAAAATGCTCTCTGGAGAGCTCTATCTAGCCTCTGACCCGGAGCTAGTAGCCGAGCATTATCGAGCTGATTCTATGCTTCAGGCGTACAATGCCACGCTAGAACCCGACACCGAGACGCGGCTCAAGATTCTGCAGCAGCTCTTGGGTCACATCGGCAGCACCCCGACGATTGTGCCTCGGTTCCACTGCGACTATGGTTACAATATCTACGCTGGAGACAATCTGTATCTCAACTGCGGCTGCGTCATTTTAGATTGCAACGAGGTTCACATTGGCAATAATGTACTCTGCGCTCCCAACGTCCAGATTTACACGGCTCATCATCCGGTTGACCCAGCGGTGCGACTCACCGGAAGAGAACTCGCAACTCCCGTCACGATTGGCAACAACGTCTGGATTGGGGGTGGCGCGATCATCTGCCCAGGGGTGATTATTGGCGACAATACCACCATTGGCGCGGGCAGTGTCGTTACGAAATCGATCTCAGCGAATGTAATCGCAGCGGGGAATCCTTGTCGGGTGATGCGAGAGCTTGAGGCCTGAAGCAACTCTGAGCTGGCATTCGAGATAGACTCACTGCTGATCAGCGGATCTAAGGCTATGACAAACTCATTCAGAATCGACCTGGCACAGGAGCACCATCCCATGGCCTCTGCATCAGGGCGAACGGCAGTTCAACCTAATCGATAACGCCACGCTAACAGCGCATTTGAGATCCTTGAGCGACGTAGGGCGATCGCTCTATTGGCTTTCAAGATTAGGATCATTTGGCTGGAGACATTCATCAATGCAAACTCCCCCTACCCTTGATACATGATTAACCGACCCCACCCTAGTCTAAAGGTCGATGTCGTCAACTCTCGCCCTAGATATGTGACCGCTGAAGCTAGATTTGCTAACTCTAAAGTAAGTTGCGTCAACCCAAAGATAAGTTGCGTGATCTCCAAAGTAAAATGCGTCAACCCGAAAATAAGTTGCGTGATCTCTCAAGTAAGATACGTCAACTCTAAAGTAAGACTCGTGAACTTAACTTTAGGATGGGACAACTCCAACGTAAGCTGCTTTAACTCTCAGGTGATCTTCTCGAACTTCAATCTAAAATGCGTTATCCCTAAACTAAATGGGGCGATCGCCCCATTTAATTAATCGCTCCCATAGTTTGAGCAATGGCTTTTACTCCTAACATTGCTGAAACAAGCGGGACATATCGCGTCCTCGAAAAGCATTATCTGGTCTAGCAGTTTAGGATATGCATCCCGGCATGGGGAGTAGGAATATTTGAAATTCTTTTATCGGCATCACACGTTGCTAAACATGATGTCAAACCGCCGTTTCATCTCTTCAAGAGGCACATCTTCGATATGGGTTGACACAATCCAGAGATGGCCAAACGGATCAACAATGCGACCGGAGCGATCGCCATAAAACTGGTCTGCGACTGGGTATATCACCTGCGCTCCCGCATCGATAGCCCGTTTCACTAACCTATCTACATCTTCAACATAAAGGCTGAGAATGACTGGAGAGCCACCAAGTGTCTGAGGACTAGCATTAAAGTCTGGATTTTCTTCGGCAATCATGATGATAGAGTCACCAATCTGAATCTCAGCATGGGCGATCGCCCCAGTAGGGTCAATCAGGCGCATAATCTCTATAGCTCCAAACGCCGACTGATAAAACTCGATGGCTTGAGCCGCATCTCGAATGGCCAACATCGGCGTAGCCGTATGAAAGCCTTCTGGAATTGAATTTACATGTTCAGTCATGGCTCATCTCCTGACATCGAGAATGAAACAAACAAACTCAATATAGTTAGTTTGTACTATTAAAGCAACCGCAAAACCCGCAGGCAATCATGAGCTGAATAGTCTCAATTGCTACCGAGTCTGAAAAATATTCTGCACCATCCTGCGATCGACCCGCGCTGCCGCCATATCTAGCTCTGCAACTTCTCCAACGTCGAGAGTCCAACCGAGTGCACCCACGTTTTGCTGTGCTTGACTCAGGGTTTTAGCCCCAGGGATCGGCATGGCTCCCTTACAAATACACCAATTGAGGGCAACTTGAGCCATGGTCTTGTGCCGCGATTCGGCAATCTGACGCAAGCACTCTAATACAGGACGGGCTCCCGGTAGCAACCAGCGAAACAGTAACCTGCGGATACCACCGGGCAATGCTTCACCCTCTGAGTATTTCCCAGTAAGAATTCCTAGGGTAAGAGGACTATAGGCGATCAGCCGAATTCCCAGTTCGTCACAGACATCTTTGAGTCCGAGTTCAGTCACTGGATAGGTAGATAAAAGAGAATATTGCACCTGTAATGTGGCGATCGCCACACCACGTTCTGCAAACTTTTTGTGTACGGCTCTCAGGCGAGTAGAACCATAGTTCGATAAACCTACGCCTTTGACCAAACCTTGATCATAGAGATCAGCCAGACCATCCAACAGTGGCCCTTCTTGCCAGGGTGCATAATTGGCCGTAGACCAATGCATCTGCACCAAATCCACCTGCCGCCCAAGGCGTTTAGCAGATGATTGACACGCTGAAACCATAGACTGGCGCGTTAATCGCCATGGATAAGCCGCTAGTTTAGTTGCAAGACAAATCTGGTTTTGATGGTCTCCCGTGTAATTATGGGCAAACTGTCCCAGCAACGTTTCGCTACGCCCACTGAATCGCCCCGTACCATACGAATCTCCTGTATCAAATAGGGTGACTCCCTGGCTAACACACCAGTTAAACGCTTCTTGTAGCTGAGCATCCATGCTTTGGTCGTAGCCCCAGAGAAAGCGGTTACCCCAGGCCCAAGTTCCGCACCCCATAGGCGGCAGGAAAAGTTGATTGCGAGTCTGCATCTCAATATTGAGTGAGTGTTCCTCACGATCTTGCAGCAGATTGGGACTCCAAACAAATGGAAATCTCATTGCCATTAAATCTGCTCTCTGTAGTTTTACGTAGGCTAGTGACGCTATTACTCGCTATCTCAGGGAATCTACAGAATCATAATCGGGTAAGTCATGGGTACGCTTAGCACAGCAACATATTGTCAATGCACTTGCATTAAAAGGTTAGAGGTCACCTTATGCTCAGTCAGAAGAATAGTCTAGCTACTACAACTGACGGTCGGTATGCATCCAATGCAGAACTTGACTTTTTAGAAAAATACCTTGAGTCATATGCTGCACGCTTGAGAATATATCAAAAACTCTGCTCATGCGAACGTGCCATTGTTCAAGATGCTTACAAGAAGGTTCAAGCTATTAATCCAAATTTACTCATGCAGGGCAACACTAACATCAGTGCAAAATGGAAACAGGATACGCTTCGGGTCTTGCGATATTCAGCCACAGCACTCTTGTTAGACGACTCTCAAATGTTAAAAGAAAGACTCTTATTTTGGTTTCAAACTATCATGCGAGCTTTTGGAACTGAACGAAGCTGTGAGATCACTTACATCGTAATGCAGGAAGTCATTCAGAACTATCTAACTGCAGAAGAAGTCAGATTATTTAGTCCTATTTTGGAACTCAATCGGACAACATTAGGTCTATCAGCAGTCTGAAATTGCACATGAGCGAAATCGAAAGATTCCCAAAATATGTTCTCTCTCATGCTTGAGTTAATCGCTCGGCCCATTACATCATTGTTATCTGGCCTTTGTAGAATATCCTCTACTTGTCTGTAGAAAACGCCATCAATTGTTAATGTCTTCGTTAGATTTTTCAATTGCTGGGCACATTGGAAGTAAGCAAAACTCTTCAGTTAGCGAAGATGGTATCCCATTGCTCGACTTTGAGCATGTCAATCTAGAAATATCAAAGCTTTAGCCATCAATCTCAGTGATTGTTATCTGCCGTTTAACTATTGTTTGGTCAACACCATGGGCATTGTGACAACTAGTCAAAATCCTGTTAAGGCAAAATATCCTAAGAAACATAACCATTACAGTTTTCAAGATTTCTTCAACTTCAACCCTCAAGAAGGAACGATTGAAGACTGGAATGGCAACCGAAATATCCTCACCAGTGAAGACTTTATTATTGGCCTGATTGAGGGGCTGGAAGAAGAAGTCGGAGAGTCATCAGGTGCAACGATGTATACCATTGGTCAGCAATGGGGACAACAGGATGCGTTCTTTTTTGAGCGTTGGTTTGCAGACGAGTTTGAGCGCAGCGTACGCCAAACTAATCTCATGTTTCTGCTAGAGACGTGGTGGTGGCCTTTCACATCCCAGGGTTGGGGGCGCTGGGAGGTTGACATGGGCGATCGCAAGCAAGGCTTCATGTTCATCAATTTGTTTGATTCAGCCGTTGCACGCACCTTAGGGGATGTCGGCAAGCCTGTTTGCTACCTTTACGCCGGGTTATTTGCTGGCTTTTTTACAGAAATGGTCAAGAAACAGCTCGCTTGCATTGAAATTCAATGCTATTCGATGGGTGAGACTTACTGCAAATTCTTACTGGGAAGTCGAGATCGAATTGATGCAGCCGGATTTTGGATGAACGAAGGCGCAACGGCCCGTGATATCGAGAAACGCCTGCGAGTCGGGGAGCGTCTCGGATGAAGACTCAGTCTATACCAGCAACCAATGGCTCGGCAAGCGAGGTTAGACCCTGGCTGCAAGCGTCAGTTCAAAATTTTTTCTCAGGTTTTAATTGGGATAATCTTCCGCCTACTCTATCGCACCGGCAAGATCTAGAGACTCAAGTGCCAGATCCTGATCAGCCCCTAAGTATGATGCTCAAGGTCGGTCAGTTTTTTGGGGCGATCGCGTGGGACGGACTTCGCATCATTGCGGCCCCTCCCACTGCTAGCGTATCTCTCCCTGCTGCACAAGAAGCAAATCGGTTTACTCTTGACGATTTCTCAGATCTTTTCTAACTTGCCCGAGACCTATCCTCAATACCTTTACCTGTATTTCTACTATCAGGACATTGTTATGCAATCACAGATTGAATCGATATTTGATGAGGCTGAAAATCGATATCTCAAGCCTGAAGAACTCAACATCTTAAACTACTACGTTGACTCACTACCCAGTCGCCTGGAAATCTATCGCCAGTTGCGGGATCAAGAGATTTCTATCATGCAACCGATCGCAAATCAATTAGAGATCCAATTTCAAACTGAGCCAATTGAAGTATTGGAGCACTGTCTCAAGCATACCCTCTTAGTTATGCGCTATTGTGCGATGGCAATGTTGCTCAATGATGAAGCGTTTCTGCAGAATCGACTGATCGGCTGGCTAGAGCAAACGGTTAAGACCTACAACACGAAGTCTATCAACGAGGTGCTTTATCGACTTCTCGATCGACAACTTCAAGAGGTTTTCTCTCCGTCTCAACTGGGCTTACTCACCCCTCACTTTATCCTAGCCCAAGAAATTCTCCTGAGATAGTCATGAATGGGTGCTTGACCTAATACCCATTGTCTGAACTGTAGTAATTGGACTTTATCGTTATGATTTCCATTTCTGATCTATTGGTAGATGAGCATCTACCGGGTAACTACTTCGCAACGGATATCTATGTTAAAGGTGATTTAGAACTCGGCTTACTTGAAAATCGTCGTGGCGATCGCCTGCTGGCACTACCTGCAACCCTAATTCAGGGAATCTATGCCGGACTAGAACAAGAGACGGGGCTGGCTTCTAAAATGGTGTTGTTCAACTGCGGTCGTTGGTGGGGGAAAAACCTCTATGCCCGGTTCTGTGAAGAACTGACCGAATATTATCGAACTGCAGTAGCAGACATGTCGATGGTCGAGTTTATGCAATGTTTGCAGCAGTGCTGGATAACACATGGCTGGGGAAAAATCGATCTTGACCAGACCTACCAAAGTCGAGGTTTTTTAATCATTCAAGTTTGGAATTCTTCGTTTGCCCGCCAAGCTCCCAAGAGCGATCGCCCAACCTGTGATCTTGAAGCTGGAGCACTTAGTGCATTTTTTAGCCAACTCACAGGACGAGAGCTAGGCTGTATTCAAACAACATGCGAGTCATTAGGCGCTGACTGCAATCGATTTGTGCTAGGTCTGTCTAAGCGCATCCACCCCGCTGAAATGATGGTTGAAAATGGGATAGATCACGAGTCTATCCTGCAAAACCTTTGCAACTAGTCGTGCGATCGCTGTGTCACGACACCTGGCTACGCCAATCAAACCATCCAACTATCGCATCCTGGGTCTAGTGGGCCAAGGACAATTTGGCCGAGTCTTTTGTGCAATGCATCGTCGCACAGGATCTCTTGTTGCACTCAAAAATCTAGAACATCAACGCTTTCCTACGCATCGCTTCTTGAGAGAGCTGAGGTTCTTGCTGAGTTTGCAACATCCTAATATTGTGACCTGTCAAGCTCTTGAGCACACACGCACAGGACGATATTTGGTGATGGACTACTGTGCAGGGGGCACCTTGCGAAATCTGATGACTGATTCGATCCGGGTGAGTGTCCATCAAAGCGTGCAAATTGTGATGGATATTCTCAACGGATTAGATCACGCTCACAGCCGCAACATCATTCATTGCGATATCAAGCCTGAAAATATTCTGCTAACGCTTCAACCCAAGGGCTGGATCACCCGCATCTCAGATTTTGGAATTGCCCGGCTATGCCAGGAGCTTTCAGCAGAGGAAGCTGGCAACACAGGTTCCCCTGCTTATATGGCACCGGAGCGGTTTTATGGTCAGCACTCTACAACAGCTGACGTATATGCTGTAGGCATTCTATTGTATGAGTTGCTAACTGGGCATCGGCCCTTTTCAGGAACTCCAGGTGAGCTGATGTCAGCTCATCTCAACACTCCCGTGTCTTTGCCAGAAAGTGTTCCTGAGAACTTGCGACCTATTTTGCATACAGCACTACAAAAATTGTCAGCGCGGCGATTTCATTCTGCTCGTGACATGTTGACGGCATTGCAAGGGACTTGGGAAACGGCTGTCCAACTAGACACAACCACGCAGGCATACTCGATCAGGCTAGTCAGCCAGCCTCTATTCCATAAGACTCAGGCCGTGCCTCAATGTCTAATTCAGCCCCAATGGAGTCAGCCTCTCAAAGCACCCTGCACCAGTATCGGAGCGTTGACGCAGGCTGATGGAGCACTGATGATTTGGTATGCAACTGATCGCCAACTCATCTATCAGATTGGGACTCCCATAACAGGCGATCGCCCTTCACTAGAGTCACATCATCTTAGCAACTGGCAGACAGTTGAGTGGCCGACCTCAATTCAGACACTTTGCTCTCATGAACATGGCTGGCTGGCTTTCAGCCGCGATCAGGCATGGGCGGTTGAAGGTAAGACTCTGCCAACTGTAACGCCCGTGGCCAGATTAAAGTGTAAATCACAATCCAGTTCAGAAAACCAACATACGGCCATTGTTGAAGAACAGGGTCGCTGGGCGGCGATATTAGAATTAGCCCATGTGTCTGATGCGAATACTGGCGTAGGGTCTGGAATGCTCTGGTTTCAGCGGTTATCCAATTCTGACTTTGCAGGTGTTGTGAGCGATCGCCCCATCACGTTAACTCCCTTAGGTCATTCTTCTGAGCGGCATCAACTTGTCAAGCTAGATGCTCGACATGTTGGAGTCGTATCAACGCCAATTGTTTCAGCACGATCAGAAGAGAAGTCTGAGTCCACGAATACGCGAATCGAGATCTTCACTCGACGAGGCGATCGCCTCAGTTCGCTGATGCTACCTATACAACTAGATCAGGTAACTAGCACCAAGGGTCTTTATCGTTTGATAGCAACTGAGTCAGGCAATCATCAATGGATTATAACCATCGACTTGAAACCGTTTCGAATGTGGCGATCGCCCCTTGAAATTGTGCCTAAATTCTTGGCAGTTGCAAGCTGGGGCACGGTCGTTGTTGACGCCAATGGGCGAATTGTCCTGCTTGATCAGAACGGGCACATGATTAGCTCCGTTGATGGGCCGACTGACCCAACTGCAATTGCGCTCCATGACACCCATACGTTACTTGTAGCAACATGGAATAGTCGTATTGGACAACTCTATCACTTCAATCTAAATGCAACAGGCATAGATCAGGTGTTGTCTAAATTAGAGAGTGTCAAAACAGGTTGATCGCAATGGTGAGGGAAACAGCTATTCGATCCTACAACCGTCTGAAATAAACCCGGTGGTAAGCTAAAGATCAAACAATCCACGAATTTTGTAGCGTTTAAGGCGAACGTCTCTATGGCAATCGATTGGCTCACCCCTAGCCATTTCATTATGTTTGGGTTATTGGTTGGTTTTGCTGTGGCTCATAGCGGTCTAGCGGCTCTCCGTCCATGGGGGGAAACACATGTGGGATCACGCTTGTATCGGGTGCTATTTGCATTGATTAGTCTGCCACTTGCAGTTGTCTTGGTCATCTATTTCATCAATCATCGCTATGATGGTCTACAACTCTGGAATTTTCAAGGGGTTCCAACGTTACAATCACTGGTCTGGGCTTTATCGGCCATCTCATTCATTTTTTTGTATCCGGCAACGTTTAACCTGCTTGAAATTGCTGCTGTGCAAAAACCTCAGGTTCATCTATATGAAACAGGAATCATTCGGATTACTCGTCACCCACAAATGGTTGGCCAGGTGATCTGGTGCATCGCCCATACCCTGTGGCTAGGGACAACATTTACTATCATTACGTCTATCGGGCTGATTTTGCATCACGTATTTGGCGTTTGGCATGGCGATCGCCGCTTGCAAGCTCGCTATGGAGATGCGTTTGCAGCTGTTAAATCACGAACGTCCATTGTTCCATTTTTTGCCATTTTACAAGGGCGACAAAAATTCTACCCGCTTGAGTTTTTTTGTCCTGCCTATGTCGGAGTCATTGGATTTGTTTTAGTTCTGGGGTGGATTCATCCACTTCTCATTGGAGCGACAACTCGTCTCAATTGGTAATCTCGTCATGTCTCTAATCTAAATCAACTTTGTTTAAGAACCTGAAAGAGACACAGCAGTCTCCGTAATTCTTCTAGACTCTAACGTGATGAAATTCAAGAGATGAGTTACTGATACCTCAGCCAAATTACTGGCGCGATCGCCACCTCATAAACCTCAGCACTGGAGTTAACAAGTTCCGCCTCGTGGCTGAAATTTGAAAAATCGTAATTTTTTCGATGGGTTCTTGATCAGACATGGGCACGCTGAGTAAATAGAATAGCTTATTCAAGTTGACTCTTACAAAGGCATCAACTCTGGAATACTTGCTCGTCTAATCACAGATTCATCAACCTCTTGTTAAACCTATGGATAATAACCTCCCGAAAATTTTACTGTTGGGAGATGCCCTCATAAAAGCTACGTTTCTAGCCCAAACACTGACAACAAAAGGAAAGGGGATTTGGGATGTTGAAGTCGTAGCCGATGTGAATGATGCAATCTGTTATGTCAAACAAGAGCATCCCCATATTGTGCTGATTGATTCTTATTTTCTAGATACGCAAACCCTTGACGCAGTTACACAAATTCACGCTCAAAGATCCGAGGTGCCGATTGTCGTATTGGTAGACGATCATCACGATGTGGTCGGTCTGGAGGCGATTCGTCGGGGAGCACAAGCCTATTTAGCCAAACGTAATATTTCGCCAGCTTTGCTCAAAAAAACGCTGCAACACGCGATTGAGCAAATTCAAACTGAGCAGTTCATCCACCAACAGACAGCTGCGTTGCATCAGAGTGAAACTCGGTTGCATCAATTTATTGCCAATGTTCCGGGGATGATTTATCAGTTTGTGCTCCAGGCTGATGGCCGCCATCAGTTTTCATATGTTAGTTCGAGCTGTATCGATTTATTTGAACTGGATGCCGTGACCGTTCAGCAAAACTCGGATGTAATTTGGCAGTGTATCCATCCAGAGGATTGTGATTCTCTCAATGCTTCGATCATGGCATCGGCAGAGACATTGAGCCCTTGGGAATTTGAGTGGCGAATTATTACACCCTCTGGAAAACTAAAGTGGCTCAGAGCCACATCGCGCCCCTTCCAACAAATGAATGGCGATATCTCTTGGGATGGAGTTGTGATTGACATCAGCGATCGTAAACGAGCAGAAATCAAAATTATCAACGCACTAGAACGAGAAAAAGAACTCAATCGACTCAAATCTGATTTAGTGACCATGATTTCCCATGAATTCCGGACACCCCTGAGCACAATTTTGCTCTCAACTGATTTAATTCAGGCCTATGGCCATAATTGGTCAGACGATAAGCGAGGAATTTACTTCAACCGAGTTAAGGAGTCGGTCAAGCAAATGACCCACCTTTTAGAAGATGCTCTGGTGATGGGTAAAGTAAATACGGGTACACTTCAATTTAATCCGGTACGATTCGACTTGCCGATGTTTTGCCAAGCAATCATGCATGAATTGCAGCCATTTGTTCATAATAATCACCAACTGAGGCTGTCATTAGCAAATGATATTCAGTTTGTTAGCTTAGATCCCTATTTACTGCGGCATATTCTCACTCATCTGATGACAAATGCCATTAAATATTCTCCCAGCGGAGGACAAGTAGACTTAATCATTACACGTCACGAGCAAACTTTGATTTTGGAAGTGAAAGATGAAGGAATTGGTATTACCAAATCTGACCAGCTGCAGCTATTTGATGCTTTCTATCGAGG
>CAZCXK010000106.1:0-19219 GCA_964502605.1 uncultured bacterium | reverse complement strand
TCTGGGGTGAGAGCGGAATTTCGCCAAGTCCATTTGTGCAGCTAACTGTTGGAGGAATTGAACGGTGGAGTCTACATCGAGATGAGAAAACGGTTGCCATTGCAAGGGAGGAATGGCAATCATCATGCCCTCATAAACGCGACGCCCTTCATCGGATAGATAATAGGGGGAAATGCCCGCTTCGATAGTGCAAGCGTGTCGCGCCTCTCGCCAAGGTCTACTAGCTCCCTCGTTGTTACCAATTCAAGACCGTACCCTCTGAACGGTTACAATGCTAGAGAGGTTGAATCACTATCAGTTCAGCCTCTCTAGGTGCAGTCGCAAGACCGTTGCTATCTGGAGCAAATGCATCTAGCTGTTGCCTTGACCGCTGAAGAATTCATCACGCTGGCGCTCTGAGAGCTTGTTGCCTTGGCCAGCAGTGAATTCATCGCGCTGGCGCTCTGAGAGCTTGTTGCTCAGAGTTTCGGCTCGCTCGTCACGCTGGCGTTCAGAGAGCTTGTTACCTTGACCACTGAGGAATTCATCGCGCTGGCGCTCAGAAACCTTGTTGCCTTGGCCGCTGAGGAACTCATCACGCTGGCGTTCGGTTAACGCACTTGCTGGAGCAACCATGGATGTGACGGCGATAAAGGCCAATGTTGCAGTCATGAAGCGGTTCATAATATAGACTCCTTCGTGTGAAACGTGCGACTGAATTGATGTGTTTTCGTTCGCTTGATTACTATGATGCGGGTCTAGCCTGAGCCAATGCTGACCAGAATCTGAGAACCACCTAAGAGTCTGATGGGAAACCTGAGAGAATACCGAATCTGACCTGAAAATCGCTAATTTTGCAGGAAACGATTTCTTTTTCTACCTTTTCTACCATTTACCTTTTATCTTTTACCACCCCTCCATTCAACAACGCCACTTCAGGGATGGAGTTGCCCAGCTTCGACTTTGAGAACTTGAGAAGAGGTTAGCCATTGCGAATCAAACGCACCTAAATGCGTTGTCGTGATCAGGGTTTGAAACCGATCTTGAATGGTTTCTAGCAGCTGGTTTTGGCGGTTGAGATCCAACTCGGCCAACACATCATCGAGCAACAGCAGGGGCGGTTCACCGATAACGGCTTCAATCAGCTTGAGTTCGGCTAGTTTGAGCGCAAGCACCAGAGTGCGCTGTTGCCCTTGTGAGCCATATTGACGGGCGGGCGTCTGGTTGATGATAAATTCTACTTCATCTCGATGAGGCCCGACGAGGGTAGTGCCTTGCATCTGTTCGGCGATCGCCCTGGATTGAATCTGGTCTAAAAACGCCTGCTGAATCACCAGCGGATCATCCTGGGCCATTGGCACATTAGGGGCATAGCGCAGCTCTAGTGCTTCGGTGTGGCTGCTGATGGCGTGATGCCAGTGGCTAGCCAAGGGAGCCAGTCGATGCAGCACTCGGGCCCGCCGTCGAATGACCCGTGTCCCAGTGGCGGCCAGTTGAGCATCCCAGATGGCCAGTTGTGTGGCCTCATTTGGCGACGGTGGTGTTGATACTCCCTGGGGGCGATCGGAGCGCAGTTTCTTCAACAACGCATTGCGCTGGCGCAGCACTAGCTGATATTGCTGCAAGATATAAGCATAGACAGGTTCCAGTTGGGTGAGTAGAGTATCTAGCCAGACGCGCCGCAGGCCGGGGCCGCCACGCACCAGGTCTAAATCCAGGCTAGAAAACTGAACTGCATTCACAGTGCCAAGAAAGTCAAGATGTCGGCGCAGCGATTCGCCATTAGTGGCGAGGGTTCGCCGTCCGCTAGTTCGCAAGGTGAGGGCAATATCAACAGCTCCCCCGTCTCGCTTGAGGGTGGCAGCAATTTGACCTGCAGACTCTCCATCTTGCACGAGGTCGCGATCGCGACTGGTTCGGTGCGATCGCAAGGTCGCCAGCAACTCGACAGATTCTAATAAATTTGACTTGCCCTGCGCGTTATTGCCCACCAAAATCGTCTTCGGCGCAGAAAAGTACACAGGTTGATCTAGATAATTCCGGAAGTGTCGAAGGTGAAGGCGCTTGAGATACATGAGCCACCGGGCAAGACACAAGCTACACCCCAACTTACATCATTGGGCTACCGCTCTTACCGCTTAAATTTTGCATAGGCTCGAATCAGCAGCTTTTCTAACTCCACCCATACAAACATCAAACTGCTAAAGCCAAAGCAAACCGCCAACTCAGTGGGGCTAAGAATTTGGGTGCCAAAAAATTCGCGCAGTTGCGGCACATAAATCAGCATCATCTGCAGAATCGTCGTCACGATTACCGCTGCCCAAACATAAGGGTTGGAGAAAGGATTCATTTCAATCGTCAGGCGCAAGTTAGAACGGACGGCGATCGCATGCCCCATTTGAGCAATGCAGAGAGTCGTAAACACCATCGTCTTCCAGCGATCAGCAGCTCCGTCTACTATCTGCGTATAGTGATACGACCACACCATCAGCGAGATGCTTAAAATAGCAAAGATAATGCCAATGCGAATCATATAGAGCCCCAACCCCCGAGCAAAAATGCTCTCATTCGGGTCATGGGGGGGGCGATTCATCACGTCGGGTTCTGCAGGTTCGACTGCCAGAGCCAGAGCTGGCAAGCCATCTGTGACGAAATTCATCCAGAGGATTTGCAGCGGCGTCAGCGGCACACCCCCCATCGGCACCAAGATCGGCGAGGCGGCAATAGTCAGCACCTCGCCAATATTAGACCCCAAAATATATTTCACGAATCGACGAATATTGGTATATACGGTTCGTCCTTCTTCAGTGGCAGCCACAATGCTGGCAAAATTGTCATCCAGGAGCACCATGTCACTGGCTTCTTTGCTGACATCCGTGCCGGTAATACCCATGGCAATGCCAATATTCGCCTGCTTTAGTGCCGGGGCATCATTGACTCCGTCTCCCGTCATGGCAACAATGCGGCCCTGTCGCTGCAGCGCTTGCACAATTCGCAGCTTATGCTCGGGGGCGACCCGTGCATAGACGCTGACGCGCTTGACGGCAGCGTCTAGATCAGCATGACTCAATGTTTCGAGGTCGCGGCCTGTAATTACCGCATCATCAGCATCAGCAATGCCCAAATCAGCGGCGATTGCCCGTGCCGTAAGCTGATGGTCACCCGTAATCATCATCGGACGAATACCCGCCCGACGGCAGCGCGCCACAGCCTCACGCACTTCAGGCCGAGGGGCGTCGAGCATTCCTACCAATCCCAGCCAGATCAGCTCTGTTTCAATCGATTCGTCAATCTCGTCAGATGTTTGATTGGGCGTCTGTGAAGAGATGGGTTTGTAGGCAAACCCCAACACCCGCAGCCCGCGACCCGCCATCTGGTTATTTTGTTCCAAAATCTGCTGGCGATCGCTCTCAGTTAGATCAATGGGGCGATCGCCCTGCCAGCGTTGCGTACATTTTTCCAACACCAGCTCAGGAGACCCTTTTGTAAAGATCCAGCTGTGCTCAGGCTGCTGCCCTAAGATAGGCTGCTGCCCTAAGACAGACAGCAGCACCTCACTCTCTGCGGCAGCATTGCGATCAGCCTCGGCCTCATCAGCGCGTCTGACCTTGACACTCATGCGCTTGCGTTCTGAGGTAAACGGCACCTCTCCTATTCTTGGTAACGCATACGAGCAGAGGGCTTGGTCAATTTCAGCCTTGCCCGCTAGCGACAGTAGAGCCCCTTCGGTCGGGTCGCCCAAAATTGACCATGCGCCATTTTCTTTCTGCAAAACTGCGTCATTACAAACCACACAGCCGATTAACAGCAAATGCAGTGCCGGGTCTTCAGCCGGAGAAATCGGGGGCGAATGGCCTGCGCCTCCCTGATCCAAATGGAATGCCCCCTCCGGATCATAGCCATCTCCAGACACGCGAATCGACTGATCCTGACAGTAAACCCACTGCACGACCATTTTGTTTTGGGTTAGAGTGCCAGTCTTATCAGAACAGATTGTTGTTACCGAACCCAGGGTTTCCACCGCAGGCAACTTGCGAATAAGCGCATGACGGCGCACCATGCGCTGGGTTCCGAGTGCCAGCGTTACTGTGATCACAGCAGGTAAGCCCTCAGGCACCACCGCCACCGCCATACTCAGCGAGACTTCCAGCAGGGCTTCAAACTGCTGCCAGCCAGAATAGAGCACTCCACCCAACACGATGATAGCCACCAAGATCAGCGACCCCATCACCAACACGTTGCCCAACTGCGTCATGCGTCGCTGCAGTGGGGTTGGTTCTGATTCGACCGATTGCAGCATTGTGGCAATCCGCCCGATCTCAGTGTTCATCCCCGTGGTAGTGACGAGAACGGTGCCGCGCCCTTGCAGCACTTCTGTGCCTTGAAACACCACATTAATGCGATCGCCCAGGGATGAATCCTTTGATAACAGTGTGTCGGCTCGTTTTGACACCGCTGCCGCTTCTCCGGTCAACGCAGATTCGCGGATCTGTAGATTAGAAGACTCGAGCAAACGACCATCGGCAGCAATCTGCACCCCAGCCTCAAGCAGCATGACATCACCCGGCACCAGCTCTTTAGCACTGATTTCAGTGGTGCCACCATCCCGCACCACCCGCACAATTGGCGAGGCGAGGCGCTTGAGCGCTGCCAGGGCTTTTTCGGCACGGCTCTCTTGCAAATATCCCAACAGGCCATTGAGCCCGACAATCAGCAAAATGGCGATCGCATCTTTCGGAAATTCGCGATCGCGCAAATCTAAAATTGCCGACACCACCGCCACAGCGATCAGCATCAACAGCATGATGTTCTTAAACTGATCGATGATGATTGCCCAAGCGCTACGCCCGCCGTGATCATCCAGCTCATTCAGGCCATAGCGCTGCAATTTTGTCGCCACCTGTTGAGACGACAGCCCCAGATCGCGATCGCTCTCTAGCAAAATCAGAGCTTTTTCAGGCTCAACAGCATGCCAAGATCCGGCTAATTGCGGCAATTCAGACTCTGCACCAGGTAATGATGATGAGACCACAAGACATTCACGTAATACGGCTAATTGTGATCATAATGCCTCAACCCAATTCAGCAACATTGGGCGAACTCAGCACACTTGGAAGTTAGCCATTAGCATAAAGAGGCGATCATCCTGGTTGTCTGACAAAAAATTCTGCATTGGATGCGGAAATCGATCCCTACGATATTTCATCTGATGTAGGGGTCAGGTCTCCTGACCCAATGCAAAATATGGGTTGTAAATAGTTTTGTCCGTCAATCAGGGCGATCATCTATCTATCTTGCATCGTCTATCTATTGCGGAGTCCTGTTCATGAATTTGGTGACCTCCATTCTTCGCGTCATCAGCACTGGCGCAACCGCCTACATTACTGCTCGTAGCCTGCGCGACTGGGAAACCCGCCCTAATTTACTTGCCGGATTTCAGCTAGCCGAATCAGGGGCTGTGCCGTTTCTAGAAGCACTCAGTCAACGGGCTGCTGCCGAAGGCGATTCTTGGCTGGCCGAGCGATTGGCGCGTCATGCTCAAGACGAACGCCGCCACGGAGCAATGTTTGCCCAGGCTCTCAAGCAGCTCAATAAGCAGGTAATTGACTTCAAAGCACGGGCCTCACAATCTGAACAGCAGCCTAAGCAATCCTCAGAACGAGAGCGCAGCCCCTTTTTTGAAGCGTATTTTCAGGGCTATGCACCCGCGCAGCTAAAGCCAGACGCCATTACCTGGCCTGTGTTTTTCGCCAGCACCTATATTCTAGAACTCGACGCTAGCAAAGACTTTCGGCGCATGTCACGCGCATTATCCCCCTCAGATGCAAGCAGTGTTAACCTGCAAAATAGCCTGCTCAGCATCGCCCAAGATGAAGCAGGCCATGCTGCCTATCTCCATGAGGCTATGGTGCGTTCTATGCCTGTGGCTCAAGTGTCTAGCTTGATTGACGATTGGTCAACGCGCAAAGTCAACGCGCTGATGGCGGTTGTGGGCGGCTTCTTGCAGCGTCGAGGCGAAATGCGATCGCTCGTTCAAGATGGCGCGCCATCGGAGCCATCTACCCCTCCCACAGAGTTGCAGCCTGCTACGAGTGCCTGATGCAGGTTTTGCCAGAATGCTCAGGTTAAAGCAATCATGGGTTGCTAACTTTGACAATCCAAAGAGTTCTTGGCCAGAACTCTCCCACGTTTAACGGGTTCCATTGTGCATCCTGCAATTTGTTGTTTGAAACGCATTATGCGTCTAGTTGTTTGAAACGCATTATGCGTCTAAAGGTTTAATGCAGAATGTTCAACTGATTTCGTGGGTCGCCATCTTAGCCCTGACAGCCTGTGCGTCGCCACCTTCACCCTCCCAATCTTCCACTTCGTCAGCAGAGACACGTCAACCTTCTACCTCAGATACACCCTCCGCAGCAGCCCCAGAGGTGTCATCGGCTCAAGCGTCTCCAACTGCTCCTGCCCCAGAGAGCATCATACCGACGGAGCCCTTATCAGCAGAGCCGATTCGCATTGCCCTAGAGGACTTGCCTGCCCCGTTTGCAACTCAGAGTGCCTCCCAAAGCCCAACTGTAATTCCCATTCCGCAAAATCCGGTGCTAAAAGTCCCAGAGGGCTTTGTCGTCAATGTGTTTGCGGATGGGTTAGATGCACCTAGATGGCTGGCTCTGACTCCGAGTGGGGATGTTTTAGTGACTGAAACCCGCCAAAACCACATCCGCCTGCTGCGCGACGAGAATAACGATGGGGTGGCCGAGGTGCAAGAGACCTTTGCAGATGCCGAGAATGGTGCCGATATTCCCTTTGGCATGGCATTTGCAGCTGATTTTTTCTTCTTAGGCAATTCTGATGCGGTGTTGCGCTTTCCTTATGTTCCAGGTCAAGAACAAATCACCGGACGTGGGGAGAAGATCGCTGATTTGCCCGGAGGCGGCTATCGACAACACTGGACTCGCAATGTCGTCGCAGCCCCCGACGGCCAACGCATCTATGTGTCGATTGGCTCTCGCTCTAATGTCGAACGAGAACCACTGCCCCGCGCCTCGGTGCAGACGATGAATCTAGATGGCTCCAACCAGCGCACTTTTGCCTATGGGCTCCGAAACCCCGTAGGTCTAGATTTTCATCCCGTGACGGGAGAGCTTTACACCACAGTCAATGAGCGTGATGGCTTGGGCGATGACCTCGTCCCAGACTATTTCACCCGCCTGCGCTTGGGTGAGTTTTATGGATGGCCTTATGCCTATCTGCGCCCCAATTGGCTTGACCCCAGACAGTCAAGGGGCGATCGCAGCATTAACCCTGATTTGGCTGCACAAACCCAGACGCCTGATGTCCTTTTTCAGGCTCATTCAGCCGCACTAGGGCTGCAATTTTATGATGGAGACACGTTTCCAGCCTCCTATCGGCATGGGGCATTTGTCGCCTTTCGAGGCTCATGGAATCGCAACCAAGGCACGGGATATAAGATTGTATTCGTGCCGTTTGATAAAAATCATCAGCCTCGGGGCTACTACGAAGACTTTGTCACCGGCTTTTTGACCGATCCATCTGGGCCCACAACTTGGGGTCGCCCTGTTGGTGTGCTGATGCTCCCAGACGGCAGCTTGCTTTTTACTGAAGAGATGAACGGTCGCATTTATCGGGTGCAATATCAGGGGTAAGAATGAACCTGTCCCGCGTGGCAAAGGCATCTACCTGAACGATCGCCAGGCTCATTTGGATAGATGGCAATATAATCGGCTGTTAGAGTTTCCGGCTTGGCGGATACGTTCCCATTCGTCCTTGTTGAGTTCCCTAAAATCGATGTCGAACAGCGACTTTATCTCCTTCAGCAATGAGGTCTTCAATGGTTTCGTGAGCATCGGGAAAGGTTCAGAAATCAGTCCGCTCCAGCTAGTAGGCTCGTTCCACTATCAATCAGCGCCGTTACCCAGGCATCTTTAGCAATATCCTCGCGATCGCCTTTATCGCCATCGTATTCCCATGTCGGGATATGGCATATCCAACTGCGGCAATCGTATTCCCATGTCGGGATATGGCATATCCAACTGCGGCAATCGTATTCCCATGTCGAGATATGGCATATCCAACTGCGGCAATCGTATTCCCATGCATTGACATAGCATGTCCAGTCGCTGCAATGGCATTCCTATCAGATGGTTTGGTGTATCTAACTATCAATTCTTCAAGCGATGGGTGTAAGATAGGCACGCTGTGCTTTGCCCATTATGCTTTAGATATGCCATCAAATATAGGTTTGATGGGCAGGGTCAGAGCCCTTTGCCCATCCTTGTTTTTTGCCTCTAGTGTCTTCCTCAAATCGCCGGAACGCATCATGGCCCTTGCCTTCGTGATGGCCGTATGTTCGCTGGTCTATAACTTAGGTCAACGGCAGTTGCGGCAGGCCTTGCAACAGGCCAACTAAACCCTCCCGAATCAACTAGGAAAGGCGACTCAACAGCCCACTTTACGGTGGACTTTCAATTCTATGCAGCTTCATATTAATCTGGTATAAACCCATGGCAGCATGGTAGTGATCGATTGATGCTGACTACCCACCTACTCGCTCACTCAACATGCCTCTAGATCTCTATCTTCTACGTCACGGTGAAACCGAATCTAGCCAGACCGGAACCTATTGTGGGTTTTCTGATCCAGAATTAACTCCAGAAGGGGCGGCTATGGCTCAAGCCTTTGCCGATCGGTATCAACATCTACCTTGGCAAGCCGTATTCGCGAGTCCTCTAAGGCGAACTGTGGCAACAGCAACACCTTTTTGTCATACCATTGGCATCAACATGCAGTTGCGCGATGGCCTCAAAGAGATGTTTTTTGGAGAATGGGAAGGCCAATCAAACGAGTATGTGCAGCAGCACTACAGTGAAGACTATGTGCGTTGGCTGACTGAGCCAGCTTGGAACCCGCCCACGGGGGGCGAAACTGGGGTGCAAGTGGCCAGCCGTGCATCCTTGGTGATAGCTGAGATAGAGGCCAACTACCCAGAAGGGAACGTACTGGTGGCGTCTCACAAGACCACAATTCGGCTAATTCTGTGCAACCTATTGGGAATTGATAGTGGACGATATCGCGATCGCATTCATTTGCCTGTCGCGTCTGTTAGCTTGGTGCGCTTTGATCGACATGGCCCTATGTTGGTGAAGCATGGCGATCGCTCCCATTTGCCCAAAGAATTAGACACTAGACCGGGAACATAGAGAATTTGCACTAGAACCCTTGGCACCTATCGCAGTTACACTATCACCACCGAGAGCTAAAAAGACTTCAGCCCATCATTCCAGCAGATTGCTAAGAGATGACGCGTAGAAGCCTGGGCTTGGCATCGGCTCAACTCTGTCGTTGAAGACTTCTCAAAATGACGTTGCCATATACTACAAAATCTGTAGTATATTGTAGTATGACATCGGGATTAAATCACGATGATGCAGCTAGATGATTTGAAGATGGTGCAACGATGGTGCAAATCGCTAATTCACAACCGACTACTACGGCGGCCCTAGCTGCCTATGATCTTTGGAAAAGCTATGGCGATCGCCCCGTTGTGCAAGGCGTGAGTTTTAGCCTCAATCCGGGAGAGGTTTTGGGCTTGTTAGGGCCCAATGGAGCTGGAAAAACCACGACTGTAGGGATGCTCTATGGAGCCGTTGTGCCGAGTCGAGGGTTTGTTCGTTTGGGTGCGATTGATGTGCAGTCAGACGGCAGACGAGTCCGCAGTCACATGGGCATTGTCACCCAAGACGATAACCTAGACCCAGACTTCACTGTTTTCGATAACTTAGTATTCTTTGCCCACCACTATCATATCGAGGGGCAGGCTGCTCGTCGTCGAGCTGGGGAGTTGCTAGCTCGGCTGGAGTTAGAAGCGTATGCAAAACACCAGATTGATGAGCTATCGGGTGGGCTCAAGCGCCGCTTGGTCTTAGCTCGCGCCTTAATTAACGATCCGCTGGTGGTGTTTCTTGACGAACCCACAACTGGGCTTGACCCTGACGCCCGCCAAGAATTTTGGAAACTCGTTTTGAGTTTAAAACAGCAGGGCTGCGGGGTGCTGCTGACGACCCACTATATGGATGAAGCCCAGCGGTTGTGCGATCGCCTTTTGCTGCTCCAGCAGGGGCAGGTGATGGATGAAGGCACCCCGGCTGAGCTGATTCAGCGTGTTGTGGGCACTGAAATTGCAGAAGTTGAGGGCATCGCAGCAGCTCAATTGCAGGCTCTTGCTGTGCAGGTGGGCACTTGGCGTCGTTCCTTCGGTCAGGGTTACTTAATTGCCCTACCCTCTGACACCGCTGACTCAGTCTGGCAGCAACTAATGGCACTACACCCCAGTCGGAGCGATCGCCGCCTCGCTAACCTCGAAGACGTATTTCTTCGCCTAACCGGGAGACTGCTGAGATGAAATATCCGCAAGTGAGTGCATGGGGCATCTATTCGGTGTGGCATCGCCATGCCAGAGTCTATCAACGAACCTGGCTGGTCAATTTCTTGCCACCGATTTCAGAACCCATTGTCTATCTAATTGCCTTTGGCTATGGTCTAACGCCGCTCGTGGGTGATGTCGTCTATAACGGGCAAACTGTTTCATATCTAGAATTTATTGCCCCCGGCATGATCGCATTGGGCGTGCTGTTTCAGTCGTTTTTTGAAGGGGCGTTTGGTAGCTTTATTCGGCTCAATTTCCAGCGCACCTGGCAAGCCTTGCTGACTGCCCCACTCAGTTTTTCTGAAGTGTTTATTGGCGATTGGCTGTGGGCAGCCACTAAAGGCATGATTGCGGGTAGCCTGACCGGGGTAGTTGCAGTTGTTTGGGGGCTCTATTCAGGCTGGAATCTGTTAGGCTCTCTGCCGTTTATGCTGATTGGCAGCCTGCTATTTGCAGCCATGGGGTTATTTACTGCAGGAGCAGTCCGCCGGGTCGATCAAATTAATGTGCCGATCTTTGTCTTCATCATTCCGATGTTTACACTGTGTGGCACCTACTTCCCGCGAGACACGCTGCCTATCGTGCTCGAACGCATCGCCAACGTCTTGCCGCTGGCCGCTCTGGTAGATTTGCTGCGCTGGCACTTGGGGCTAACGCCAACCTGGTGGTTGGGTCTTCTATGGTTGATAGGTCTAACGGCCTTCTCAGCCGCCTGTGCGGTGCGGGTGATCTATCCTCAACTGATTCGCTAATAGACCTAGTGAAATCCGATGTCTGTGCCCGTGCCCGCATGAACATGAGCGAGCTGTTCATAATGTTTGGCATGTTCAACCAAATCGGCTGCTTCCCCGTCTGAGATCTGACGCACAACTTTAGCCGGAATGCCAACAACAAGCGATCGCGCCGGAATGTCTTTGGTGACAACTGCCCCTGCGCCGACCATGCTGCCTGCGCCAATTCTGACCCCATTGAGGATGATCGCGCCAATGCCGATGAGGCAACCCTGTTCGATATAGGCTCCATGGATGACAGCCCGATGCCCAACCGTAACATAATTTTCTAAAACCGCAGGCTGCCCCAGATCACCATGCAGAATGGCTCCATCTTGAATGTTAGTGCAGCGGCCAATGCTGATGCGTTCGACATCTCCGCGCACAACAGCACCATACCAAATATTGGCTCCTTCCGCGATTTCGACATTGCCCATGATGGCGGCATTGGCAGCAACAAATGCTGCCTTTGATAAATCGGGAGGCGTCCAGAAAGATGGATTGGGGATGATAATTTGATGAATTTGCTGAAGATTAGTCACGATTATCCCTGAGTGTTGAACCACATGCTCGTAGAATTTTCTTTGGGAGTACCTTGCACTAAACCCGGTTGATCAATAATCTGGTCTAGCATCTTAGCAAGTCTGGGAGACGAAGTCGTGCCAACCCTATCCAGACCATCTCAGGATCTAGAGTTTTCCCATCGGCAGAACTCCAGTCCTGAACTTAGATGAGGTTTATAATAAAGCCACTGGCACGGGTAATATGGAGAACATGCTCGTTAAGTTTCATGATTAATGCAGCTCTACAATACCCAATTTTTGGGCCTGAAATTCAGTGTCCTCACTGTCGCCAGACAATTCCGGCGTTGACATTGACTGATACCTACTTATGTCCCCGGCATGGAGCGTTTGAGGCTGATCCAGAGACTAAGGAGCTGGTTCATCTCCAATCGGGTCGCCATTGGCGACAGTGGGAAGACATTTGGTATCGTCAACATACGCACCCAGACGGGATTCGGTTTGAAATCCATGAGGCGCTCGATCGCCTTTATACTCAGGGGTATCGGGCGACTCGCGTCATCATTGCCAGTCGTTACAAAGATCTGATCAGCACCTATCTTGAGCGCAGTGCTCCTTGGCGAGGGCAAGCTGATTCGCAACGGCCTCGACTCTATGGGTTGCCCGTTGAATTTAGCCCTGACCCTGATATAGAGCCTTGCTGGGACGTGATTAACTTTGATCTCGAGAAGGAGCCGGGTGCTCCGGTGCGCTACCCATATTTTCGGCTATTTGAGTAAACTCTGACGTCTTCTCATGCATCATGCGTCAATTCGCACGGCTGATATTCATCGGGCGATCGCCTTTTATGAACAGTTAGGGTTCGTAGTCTGTGAACGCTTTACAGCAGGTATTACCCTGGCCTGCTGGATGGAAGGTCTCGGTGGGCGGGTTGAGCTATTGCAGGTGCCGACGCCCCGTCCGGCAGCGGATGCGTTTTGTGACGAGCATTACACCGGGTATTATCATCTGTCGTTTGATCTGACGGGTCAGGTTGATGACCTGCTGCACTGGTTAAACACGTTAAGGCAGCAGTTCCACTGTCAGGCTGAGATGTCTGATCAGGTGAAGCCCCTAGTCGTTTTGCTAGAGCCGACCCAGCAAATTATTGGCGATCGCGTCTATGAGGTTGCCTTTATTGCAGATGCTGATGGCTTGCCCTTAGAGTTTTTGCGCGTGATGGGAGCGGTAGGTGGGTTGCCCTATGACCACTAAGCCGGAAGGGTTTGCTGACAATTGGGCCTATCTCAAAACCGAACTAAACTGGCTAGACCGGGTCTTGATGGTGGCTGTCGCGCGGCAGCGCCAGGAGTCAAAGCAGCTGGATCGGATCGCGCAGTCTCATGCGGATCGGGTGTCGAGTCACTGGTGGAAAGGGATTGTTTCGTTAGACGGAAATGCAGCCTATGATGAGCACCGAACGGCGACCTCGACCTCTCAACCGAAGATAGGCTATCAGCAACAAATCGACGCTCGCATCCAGCTGAGTCAGGAACAGGGTGTGATGTTGGCATTGCCGCTGTTGCGCGATCGCCTCCAGCTTTCAGTCATTGAGAAAAATATTGTGTTGATGAGCCTTGCCCCCGAAGTGAATCGCCGCTATGCTCGGCTCTATCGCTATCTTCAGGGAGAGCAAGGCAGCAAAACTGACTTGCCAACTGTCGATTTGGTGCTCCGGCTATTGTGTCGCAATGATCAAGAATGGCGAACGGCTCGGATGCGGCTGAGTGCGAGTGCAACGCTGGTGCAGCGTCAGGTGTTGACGTTGGTAATCGAGCCGTCAGGCACCTTTCTCAATGCGTCGCTGAAGCTGTCAGATCGGCTAGTCAGCTATCTTTTGACGCAGGCTCCAACGGCTCAGGAGCTAGATATGCTGTTGGCTCCAACTCCGATTGGGTCTTGGGACGATTTTTCGTTGGGTCGCGTCTCAGCCCCCGCCTTTTCTTCGGCTTTGAGTGCGATTCCGGCGATTTCTCAGCCGCCTGCTCCCGTACAGCTATTGGAGCCTGCGCCAGTGCCTGGATGCATTGAACACCCAAGTGAGGCTTGGCCGACTTGGTCAGACATGATCGGGCCCAATGCATTGAAGGTCGCGTTGCGGGGTCTTTGCGCTCAGGTGCAGACGCTGCCTCAAGCCGAGAATGCGGCAGCGCATGATCTACTGCCTCAGCTCACGCCCCTCGCCGATGAAGAGGGCGCGATCGCCATCTTGGCAGGCCCATCGGGGACAGGTAAAACAATGGCGGCCAGGGCGATCGCCCACTTTCTGCAACTGCCGCTACACTGGCTTGATTTAGCGACGATTGCTCCTGATCAGTTTGAGCAGGTCGTGCGTGACCTTGAGGCACGGCAGCCGCCAGTGCTTTTGATTAAATCGGCAGAGCACTGGCTGAAGCGGTCATCAGCATTGTCGAGTGTGGTGATGCAGCAGCTGATCAGGCAACGACACCAGCAGCACCATAGTCTGATGTTGTTTAGTGTCAGGCGGGTTGAGTCTGTTCATTTGCGGTGGAGACAGCAACTGCCTCAAGTGTTGAAGTTTCCAATCCCGGATGATGCGGCTCGTGCCCAGATCTGGCAGATGGCCTTAGCAGCGCAGGTTTCGATGCCCTCCGACCTAGACTGGAGCCGCCTAGCGCAGCAGTATGTGCTGACTGGAGGTGAAATTGTGGCGATCGCCCGTCAGGCAAAACACATTGCAGCAATAGGTCAATCTCCAGTCGAGATGGCCCATCTGCATCAGGTGCTGCATCAGCATGGCAAACGCCCTAAACGACTATCATCCACTCGACATTCTGCCCTTTGAAGTGTCACATTCCAAATATAGGAAGCATCACTACTTGAAAGGGCGTGTCGGCACGAGGATAAAACCATAAGCAACGCATTACAGATTCAAAATCTTGACCACTTGGGCATCATTGCCGGGTTAGTGGACGAACTGGAGATCGTCGAGCTGATAAATGAACAACTGGGCGAAGACCTGCGGGAACGGGTCAGTGCTGGGGTGGTTGTCAAAGCGATGATTCTCAATGGCTTGAGGTTTGTCTCAGCACCGCTGCATCTGTTTGGGCAGTTTTTTGCCAGCAAAGCCACCGAGCATTTGTTGGGAGAGGGGGTATTGGTCGAATATCTCAACGATGAGCGCATCGGGCGGGTACTGGATGCGCTGTACCAGAGGGGGATCAGTGATGTGTTTGTGCTGATTTGCCTAAAGGCGGCTCAGAAGTTTAGGGTGGAATGCAAAAGTGCCCATCTCGATTCCAGCTCCTTTGGAGTGGAAGGGGAGTATAGTGCGGGCGATGGCTTGGGGGCGGAGATGGCTCCCATCCACATCAGCTATGGCTATTCTCGAGTCAGGCGTTGGTGAGCCAGTTATCGGAATCGGCCGTTGTGAACACAAGCCTGGATGGCTATCGCATCGCGTCCGTGTGTAGCCAGTATGGCGATGTTGACCAACGTTGGGTGGTCGTGGAAAGTCGAGAGCGGCAACAGGCCGACATCAGAAAGTTAGAGAAAACCGTAGCTCAAGCCACTCAGCAAGCCCAGAGTCAGGTGAAAAACTGGCCCGTCAGGACTTTGCCTGCGCTGCCGATGCACGGAGTGCGGGTGAACCGTTGGAACAACACCTGGAGTGGCATCGTGTGGAGGACATCGAGGTGGTCGAAAAGGCCCATTACGAGCGACTCTCGATTGCCCTGCTTCCTGATCTCAACAATAACCCAGTTATCCCCGTTCCACTAAAACTCAGCAGATTTTGCCTGAGTAGTTACGATAGGATTTGCTTAGGGCTTTCATCTTATTGATTGATGGGTAGAGTTTGTGTAATTTAACCCTGGCATCGGCTGTCGTAAACCGCCAATCAATCCAAGTTTCTTCGTGATTGCGATTGTCCTGCCAGGCATCCACCTCAGACTTAAGGGTATCCAAATCAGGAATGCGACGATCTAAACATTGACGGCTGAGAATACTCAATTCGATCTCTGCCATATTCAACCAACTCCCATGCTTTGGCGTATGACAAAACTCCAGTCGGCTCAAAATTCGCTGGGCTGCAGCCGGGTCAAAGGCTTTGTACAGTGAAGCCGGAGAATGAGTATTGAGATTATCTTGAATCACAACACTCATTCTCCGCTTGGGCATAATCTGATGGGCATAATCTGAATCGACTAATGTTTTGAGTAACTGAGCATAATCAAGTGCTATGCGTTGCTGCGTCACTTCCACCTGCCGCCATCCGACCATCGACTCACAAATCATAAACAGATTTGCCGTGCCATTGCGTTCATATTCGTAATCGACTCGCTCTGGTTGCCCCGGTTTGGCAGGAATTGGGGTGACGGGTTTTTTGACTAATTGCTTGGTTGCCTCATCGATGCAAATGACGGGTATGTTGGAATCGTAAGCCGTTTGATACACCTCCAACACCGCTTCCATTCGCCAGACAAACTCTGCCGATTGCTGAGGCGGAATTACCCAACGCTGTTCTGTTGTCGCCAGGGTTGCAGTTCGGTTTTTTCAGCACTTGTCGCACGCTCTCATGACTGAGTTGCTCGACATAGCCTAACTCGACCATCTGATCCGCCAACAACCGCAACGTCCATCGCCCCTTTCCCTGGGGTGTCTCGCTACAGCGCAATGCAACCAAATGCGCCTCGACTTCGCCATCTAATTTCGGTTTTCGACCACCCCCTGGACGGCACTTCAGCACAGCTTCCAGCCCTTCCTCGACAAATCGTTGTCGCACCCGCTCAATCGTTCTGATACTCAGGCCAAAGGCGTCTTTAATCTCCTGGTCACACCAACTCCCGTTCGCTTGATTACGGTCTGCTTTCAGGAGAATCCGCGCATGATTAATTGTGTAGGCAGCCCGTTTACCCGTCGTGACAATTTGTTCGAGATACTGCTGCTCTGCTTCACTTAAACTTACGATGTATTTCTTGACCATGCCAGCACCCTTGATTGCGCTGACTTCAGCTTACTCCTTTTACCCATCATCCTTTTCTTGACTAAACACTAGTGGCAGCGCAACCTGAATTTATCCGTTGGTGTTCGAGGGTAAGTAAGCACCACATTATTGTGAGTTCTACTGTTGACCATGTGGTATCAACTCGTCTCGATCTTTTGAGAAATTGTTTTGATTGTGTTGCGTAACCAACAATTAGCTTCGTCTTGATCGCTCAAAGTACTCCACAGCATGGAAACCATCCACGGTCTTGTTTTGACTGGCAGTTCAAAAATGGTCAAATTACAGACGGTTGCTAAACGGAGTGCAATACGTCGGGGGAGCGCCGCAACTAAATCACTCGATGCGATCGCAAACGGCAAAACCATCATGTGCGGCGTTGTGAATGCAACCCGACGTTCTAAGTTTTGCTCATTTAACGCCTTGTCGATAGCACCCGCTGTATCTCGACGTAACGTTGCGAGGGCGTGAGGAAACTGGGCAAAGGCTTCTAAGCTCATGGTTCCTTGCTGGATAGCCGGATGTCCTCGACGGGCAATTCCCACAAATCGTTCTTCAAAGATGGGTTCCCATTGCGTTTGCCGGGGTGGATGAGGGAAAACACCCAATGCCACTTCGATTTCTCCTTGTTCTAACAAAGTCCCAATCCTGTCTTTCTCAAATTCAATCATCTGAACGTTGATGGAGGGAGCTTTTTGAAGGCTAAACTTCAGTAATGGTGGCATCATGACAAAGCTGGTGTAGTCTGAACTACCGATCGTAAAGGTGCGATCGCTGACGGATGGTTCAAAGGTTTGACTGGCAGTAACGGCTTGACGAATCTGTTGCAATGCTGAAAGGATACCTGGAGCGATCGCTTGGGCTTTGAGCGTCGGTTGCATCTGTCGCCCCATCCGCACAAACAATTCATCTTCAAACAAAATACGCAAACGACTGAGGGCTGCACTCATAGCAGGCTGACCAATCTGAAGTTGCTCGGCAGCTTTGGTAACGCTGTGCTGTTCTAGAAGGGCTTCAAAGGCAACTAACAGATTTAAGTCGATCGCCGCTAAATTCATCGATTTCATTGATGTTATACATCTAAAATATTGACTTGTTTAATAGTTTGGAGGCCGTTACTGTAACAGTACAGCCAATAGACCTTATCGGTAATACGTTGCTCGGTATCCAAATAGATACAGTCACCGTAGGAACAATTGAAAACGGATCAAGAATTGATTGCTTTTCTTAATTCCGATTAAGTCTAATTTATTCAGGAACGCTTCATGAGCATGACGCAGAAAATTGCCGTAATCACAGGTAGCCATAAAGGATTGGGATATGCGATCGCTCGCCAGCTTGCACAGCAAGAGACTATTCGGGTGGTGCTGACCAGCCGTCAGGAGAAAGATGGTCTTGCAGCTCAACAACGGCTATCTCAGGAAAACCTTCAAGTAGACTTTCATCCTTTAGATGTCACCAGCGATGCCAGTGTGCAGCAGTTTACAACCTGGTTACAGCAGACCTACGACAGAGTTGATATTCTGGTCAACAATGCGGGAGTCAACCCCACCATGCAACCCGAAGAATCTAGTCTGCTCACGGCTCAAATAGAAACGATGCTGGCAACTCTGACAACTAATGTTTTAGCTGTCGCTCGTATCACTCAGGCGTTAGTGCCCTTCATGAAAGCGCAAAACTATGGGCGAATTGTTAACGTGTCTACTGAGATGGCTTCCCTTACTTCAATGGACAGCGATTACTATCCATTGGCTCCGTCTTATCGCTTGTCTAAAGTTGGGCTGAATGGACTAACAGCACTCTGGGCGAAAGAACTTCAGGGCACCAATATTTTAGTCAATGCTTACTCTCCGGGCTGGATGAAAACGGATATGGGTGGCTCCAATGCGCCATTCACCGCCGATGAAGGTGCTGAAACCGCCGTCTATCTGGCAACACTTCCAGAGGGTGGGGCACAGGGCAAGTTTTTTGCAGAGATGCGGAAAGCTGGGGGTGCCGTAGAACTCACCTGGTAGGTGTAAGCTATCATTGGGAACAAATACAGCTTTCTCATTTCAGCGAATTTTGTAATGCCCAGGAAGAACCGGAAAAAACAGAAGACATCTACTCAAGAAAATGTCAGAGCTAAATCCAGTGGAATTTATTTCTGCCCAGTTATAACGCTCTTCTTAAACAATTTGACAGACCTTATAGAGGCTGTCGTCAAGCCCCATCCTGACTTATACAAGAAATACGAAGAACGTAGAGGTAAATTCCTAGAAGAAGAAATCTACCAACTTTTTCATCAAGCTTTTCCATCAGCTAGAATCTACCGTGGTAGTGAGTGGTTTGATCCAGCAACCAAAAAGAGCTTTGACAATGATCTTCTAGTAGTCATGAACATAGAAGGCAAGACCAACTGCAAACAGCTCAATACTGACGATTAGGGTGGATACGAACGAGTCCTACCACCTGAGATTGAACATTACATTGGTAAAGACAAAACACAGCGGTTAGAGCGCAC
>CAZCXK010000105.1:0-19422 GCA_964502605.1 uncultured bacterium | reverse complement strand
CACGCGTGATTAATAAGGAATGCTTTAGTAAAACTCGATACAGCATAAGCTGATGTTGAAACATGCGTGCTATTACTCGATTCACGACTGCTGTTTGGTGATGCAGCCGTCATTGCAGCAGGGGCGATCGCAACTGTGAAACCTCTCTGATGAATAACGATGAGGGCGATCGCGGCATTAGCAAGCAAACCCCGGAGGTTGATCAACGGGCGGTGCTGGTTGCATGAATGAACTCGGTCGGGGTGAGTTGCTGCGAAAGGTTGGCTGGTTTATATCACTTGCAAAACTTGTTTGTCACATTGATAGGCTGCGTCTCTGATGTCGCTGGCGAAACAGGTGGCGTCTCTGCCAAGAAAACCCACCCCGACCTTAGAAATGGTTCTTCGCAGGTTCAAGTTAATCTAAATTCAGATTGATTCGATTCAGATTGATTCGATTCAGATTGATTCGATTCAGATTGATCGGCTCTGCCCAGGCTCGTAGTAGATCTTTACTAGATTCGATCTCTACTAGATTGCAATCAATTTGCATCTATTAATCCAGTTCAATCTGAGATCTAAAGTTTTCTCATAGACAAAACTCCAGTTTTGAGGTTAGGTGAAGTTCATATCTGGTGTAATGCAATTGTTGGGGTGCGCTATTATCGTTGAAAATGATTTAATCAGCAATCATGACGATTAGAATTATTGACGTGGCTCGATAGCTGGGGACGTGGACTGTGCGAATTCCGCTTGATTATTATCGGATTCTGGGCTTACCAATTCAGGCAACACCTGAACAGCTTCGTCAGGCGCATCGCGATCGCACGTTGCAACTGCCCCGTCGTGAATATTCTGAAGCCGCGATCGCCGCTCGTCGTCAGCTGATTGATGAAGCTTATGATGTTTTGTCTGATTTCGAGCTGCGGCAAGACTACGATAGTCGATTCCTGGCTCGATCGTCATATGATCGAGACTTACATAGTAGTGAAAACTCGCATCCGCCCAGCGTTGCAGCAGAAGGTCAGTCGCTCCCGGTCATTCCCAGTCTGGATCTTTACACTCCCAGCATTGAGATTGACGACCATCAGCTCGTGGGGGCTTTACTAATTCTACTTGAGCTAGGCGAATATGAACTCGTGCTTAAATTGGGTCGCCCTTACTTGAGCAGCGGCAGCATTGGCCTAGGTAACGGTCGATTTGGTGATCCGGCAATTGTTTCAGCAGATATTGTGTTGACAATTGCGCTAGCCTGCCTAGAGCTAGGGCGAGAACAGTGGCAGCAAGGGCAATATGAGAACGCTGCCGAGTCTCTTGAAACTGGACAAGAATTGTTGCTGCGAGAAGGATTGTTTCCCAGCGCCCGAGGAGAAATGCAGTCTGACTTATTTAAGCTCCGCCCCTACCGCATTCTAGAGCTCCTAGCTCTGCCTGAAAGCCATGAACCTGAACGCCGCCAGGGAGTCAGTCTGCTGCAAGATATGCTGCAAGAGCGCGGCGGCATTGATGGACATGGAGATGACCAGTCAGGGCTTAATACTGACGATTTTCTGCGGTTTATTCAGCAGCTTCGTGGATATTTGACCGCCGCCGAACAGCAAACTCTGTTTGAGGCAGAGGCGCGTCGCCCCTCCGCAGTGGCGACCTACCTAGCCGTCTACGCGCTCCTGGCTCGCGGCTTTGCTCAGCGTCAACCGTCTTTGATTCGACGGGCAAAGCTGATGCTGGTGCGCCTGTCAACTCGCCAAGATGTCTATCTAGAGCAGTCGATTTGTGCGCTGTTGTTGGGGCAAACTGAGGAGGCCAACCATGCTCTCGAACGCAGCCAGGAATACCCATCACTCGCCTTTATTCGCGATCATTCCAAAGACTCACCTGATTTATTGCCGGGTCTTTGTCTCTATAGTGAACGCTGGCTGCAAAATGAGGTTTTTCCTCATTTCCGCGATTTGGCGCAGCAGCAGGCTTCTCTAAAAGACTATTTTGCCGATGAGCATGTTCAGACTTATTTAGAAGAATTGCCAAATGAGCCAGACGCTGTCAGTCAGTGGTCGATGTCGGCGTCGCAAGCCACTAGCCTCTCCCAACAGACAGGTGCGTCGTATCGCACCTATGACAGTGCCAATGCCCACGCGGCGCGTACACGGGCTGGGCACACGGGGCTATTTGGGGATGCGGCGGGTACAACCGCCACGATTGACCCTGCGATTTCTGCCTATGGCCAAGTCGATGCAGACGAGGCGGGTATAGCGACGATGCCAGCTGCTGAGCGGATTTCTCAGCTCTCACCCGAAGGTCGGCTCAATGATGCGGATATCAGTAAGGGGAGGCGCTATAGCAAGGGGCGATCGCCCCAATCTCCTCAAGACGGTGGGGGCGATGTCAGCCGCCGCGATGGCGTCGCCGTTTCAAATAGCGTCGCCCGCCGTCGCTCAGGTGGAAGTCTACGTCGAGCCCCGCGCATCGATCGCCTTGTGTTTGTGGTGGCGATGGGGTTTGTTGGCATCATTGTGCTGTGGTTTCTGCTTAGTCGCATTGTCGGCTGGATCAGCCAAACGGTCGCAGGCTCACCCCTCGAAGGCGAGCAGCTCGAAATTTCGATTAATGAGCCCGTGGTGCCCATTCCAGAGCCGCCGCCAGTAGCCGAGCAGGCCCAAACTGACCTAGAAGGCCCTCTTACCCTAGATCGGGCTGAGAATATTCTGCAAGCCTGGTTTACCGCCAAATCTGAGGCCTTAGGGTCTGATTATAATGCTGAAGCCCTGACTGAGATTTTGGTTGAGCCTGCCCTCGCTCAATGGAGATATCGGGTTGAGGAGGCTCAAGCTGAAAGTTGGTATTGGGAATATGAGCATCCCAATATCGAGGTGACTGTGGTTGAGCTGTTTGAAGATGATCCTGATCAGGCCACCATTGAGGCGACAGTGACGGAAATCGGTGAACTTTATGAAGATGGGCAGGTTGATTTGGCCCGTTCCTATGACAGCAGCCTCCGAGTTAGCTATAGTTTGGTGCGTGAAGATGAGCAGTGGAAGATTCAAAACTTTACCGTGGTTGAATAGTCAGCACTGGTAACTCATGGTTGAATCATCAGGGTTGGTTATACTCTGCTGCATCACTATCAATGTCACCTTTGATATCAATTTTTAAGACTTTTAAGCTTTTTAAATCCTCTGGTTGCACTTCTGTTCGCACGGTGTTATGACAGATACTCTCGTGCATGCCTACCTGCCGCTACTACTGTGGACTGGCGTTGGATTGATTTCGTTTCGATTTATTCCCGATGAGGTGCCCAGGTTGTTAGGGCGCGGTCTCTATTGGGTAGGCGTTCCGTTAGAGATTGGGGTGTTGGCTCGACAGGCAGAGATCGAGCAGCAGGTCGGTTGGGTACCAATCGTAACAATCGGGGTATTGCTGGCGGGGTTGGGGCTGGGATGGCTAGGGTTGCAAGCGGTTAGGTGGCTTACCGATCGGCAATTCTCTCCAGTTTTCTCTAACAAACCGATGATACCTGAACCCTGTGAAGCCTCTGCCCCATCTGGATCATTTGTGCCTGCAGATCTGCCAGCTTCTGCACTGCTTCACGCTGCTCAGCCAGAGGAACGAACCTGGGTCGGGCGATCGCGCCAGGGCAGCTTTGTTTTGGCATCCATGATTGGCAACACTGGCTTTGTTGGGTTGGCGATCGCCCCTACCCTGGTCGATGAGCAGTATCTAAGCTGGGTTGTATTTTATAGTGTGGTGCATAATGTGGTCGGCACCTATGGCATGGGTGTCTATGTGGCTAGCTATTTTGGGCGATCGGAATCGTCACAACGAGGATGGGTACAACTACAAGATGTGCTCACGGTTCCCTCGCTCTGGGCCTTTGTGGTGGGGTATGCGTCGCGGCCATTTATCCTTGATCCGAGGGCGGAGTCACTGCTACACGCGTCGATTTGGCTGGTGATTCCAACGGCGCTATTGCTCATGGGGATGAGGCTCAGCCAGATTCGAGGGTGGCAAAGCCTGCGGCTTGCCCTGGTGCCCATGGTGATTAAAGTGCTTATTCTGCCGCTGGCAGTTGGCATCGGGGCGATCGCCCTCGGCATCGGAGCCGAACCCCGTCTTGCCCTGGTGCTAATGTCAGGGATGCCAACTGCATTTGCGGGGTTGGTTTTAGCAGAGGAATATGACTTGGATCGCGAACTGATCTCCAGTAGCATCATATTGACAACGGGGATGTTGCTGCTCACGATTCCCATATGGCTGGTTGCGTTTGGTGCTAAAACAATCCTGCTATCGTTGTGAGATCAAAGAATGATAGAAAGGATAATCTCCTACGCTAGTGTGGTGTGTCGTTCAAGCAGAGCGAGAAAACGTGAAATATTTCTTCCTATCTGACGGCTGGATTATCGGACGAATTTGGGAACTTGGCGGATTATGGGATGAAGTTGCCTGGCGGCGAAAACCTGAAATTTGCCAGCTTAATCTCCATATCTTAGAAAATGGCGAAAAGCTCTGGCTCTATCGAGTTGAAGAGGCCGTGCTGATGGTCGAAGTTAAACCTGGCCATCTCAATATGGCTACGCCTGCAACCCAACCTATTGGGCAAGTGGTGCTAAAGCGATTGATTGGAAGTGATCAAGTAATTGAGTTACTCTGTGGTGCAGAGCAGCTTTATAACGCTCATTCAGACAGAACGAGCCCAATGGTGATCGATCCGTAGGATTCGTAGGCTCAGCTAAAATCTAACGTGCAGCATTACGCATAAAAATTGCTGCTGACAGTGAATCTAATAGTTTTAGAGTGTGTCACACTAGGCGCTGACGCACCAGAGTTTTTACATGCGTTGCGGGTAACGCGCCCCACCCTACCCTCTCGCAAGGTTTTTGAGTCTATCTATTGGTGATCATCGATCAGCAGGTCAGAACATTTGCCCGACACCCTCGACCTACGACGCCATGTCAAGACCAGGCATAAACGCCCAGCAAGTTCTGAGTCAGCTCAACGCCCACTCAACGTCGCGCCTCTAGGCCATTTAGCGATGCCGATTCGGCCTAGGCCTACCCCCTTCGTTGATCAAGCAGCCAAATGATGTCCATAAAAGTACCCTGATCGGGTGCCGTCATGTGATCACTCCCATTGTCATGATTGATACAGCTTGACGAGTCAAGCCGTCCATTACTCACAATAGACCATCGATATGACTGACTTTTGTGTGTCAGGTCGAGTTGTTGATCAGATTCACCATTGCGGATTGGCAGGGCTTCGAGTTGAAGCCTGGGATCGAGATTTGATTTACGACGATCGGGTCGGCGTCGGCACCACTGCCGCTGATGGATCATTTCAAATCAACTTCACCACTGCTGATTTTCAAGAATGGTTTGAGAACCGGCATCCCGATCTGTTCTTTCGGGTGTTTGAGGGCGACTATTTACGCCACAGCACTGAAGACAGTGTGCTCTGGAATGTCCGTACTCCAAATTTAGAGCTGCTAATTGAGGTGGCTCGGCCAGCGGATGACTCGCATCTACTCTGCAGTTCGACCTTGCGATTTGCCCCTGTGCGATCGCCATCAAACAGATTTAGCTCACTGTATCCAGTGTTGTCCACACATGTATCCAAAAGGAACAAGAGAACTATGAATATGCGCGATCGCCGACTGAGTGCCCTACAAATTCGCCAAGACGCTGCTGAGGTTGCTAATTCGAGAGAGCATCCGACTCACTTGAGCAATGGCGAAGAATTGCGTTATCGCAACGCTGACAACAAGCCGACTCACATTGCCAATTTCACCAAAGGCTTGCCTCACCAGGATGATGGCATGTTGGCGTCTGCTGATGACTATCAGCAATTCGTCCGAGGAATTGATTCTGGAGACGAACGAGACTTTCGAGACACCCCTCTCGGCCCCTTGAATGCCCAAGGCGAAGCCGATCCTAAGAACCCAAGTTGGCGGTCTGCCATTGCCGCCAGCAGACCCAATGCCGACGGTAGCAAAGGAGCACGAGTTCGCGGTTGGGAAAGTGCCGGGGCCGGATCAACATTTGACCTCGAAGGGCCTGATGCTCAATCAGTCACGATCCCTCCGGCACCGACTCTCGACAGCCCAGAACTGAGCACCGAAATGATGGAAGTTTATCTGATGGCGCTGGTGCGAGATCTCCCGTTTGCAAAGTTTAAATCAGCAAACGAAGTACAGCAGGCCATCAACCGCTTGAATAATACGCCCTGGATTCAAGCAACAAACATTCGCGATTTGACGCCAGCAGAGCGGTCTCGCTTGCGGAACAAGTTTACGGCTCAAACCGTATTTCGGGGTGTTACGCCTGGAGATGCAATTGGGCCCTACATTTCACAGTTTTTGCTCGTGGGTAATCGTGGCTTGGGCAATGTTCACGACTTTAAGGATGGCTACATCCAATATGGCGCTATCCGCATTGACCAGAGAGTCAGAGTCGCAGAACCATACAAAGACTATATGACGACATGGGAAGCCTGGCTCGATGTGCAAAATGGTGCAGATGTTCGCGGGTTAGAAACTTACTCAAATCGTCCAGCGTTCCGATTTATGGCAACGCCGCGCGATTTGGCGACTTATGTGCATTATGACGCGCTCTATGAAGCCTACTTAAACGCATGTCTGATGATGTTGAGCTTAGGGATTCCGTTTGATCCCGGCATTCCCTTCCAACGGAACGACTATCTCGACAGACAACAGGGCTTCGCCCAGTTTGGCGGGCCGCACATTCTCTCGCTAGTGACAGAGGTTGCTACCCGTGCGCTTAAGGCAGTGCGTTATCAGAAGTTCAACGTTCACCGTCGGGCTCGACCCGAAGCAGTGGGAGGTCTATTACATCGCTATTGCACTGGTCATCAGACTGGCCTTGAGGTGGTGAAGGGTCTAGCAGATGGCTTTGGAGATAAATTTTTGCAAGAGATTGCGGCTCATAATCAAAAGCAAAACCAGGCAAGCGATCGCTCTAGTGATGCCAGCGCATCCGCATCGTCTTTCTTGCTGCCGATGGCGTTCCCGGAAGGATCCCCGATGCATCCAGCCTATGGAGCGGGTCATGCGACCGTTGCTGGAGCCTGTGTCACCATTCTCAAAGCCTTCTTTGATCATGGGGCTCACCTTCCCTTCTGTTATCAAGCGTCTGTCGATGGCACAACCCTGGAGACCGTTGAAATTGGTCAGCCTCTCACTGTCGAAGGTGAACTGAACAAAGTAGCATCCAACATTGCCATTGGCCGCAACTGGGCCGGGGTTCACTACTTTACTGACTACATTGAGTCGATACGCTTGGGCGAAAGCATTGCGATTGGCATTCTTCAAGAGCAAAAGCTCACCTATGGCGAGAACTTCTCAATGACGGTGCCACTGTTTGATGGTGGGACGGTCAGAATTTAAGCCTTGCCCATGTTTTGTGGGGAGTATAGTTCTACGATGCTCCCCACAACAGGTATCTCAATTACGATTAGCGCCGACGATTAGGGCCGCCTGCCCAGGGTGGTGGGCCACCCGGTTGACGAATTTCGATTACATCGCCTGTTTCACGGGTGATTTGATAGGCGTCAAAGTCATAGTCATCATATTCACCGACAACTGTGACCTGCTCACCTTCTGACACATTGATTTGGTGATACCAATGGGGCCCTGCATCGACGATGATCTGCCCAGTGCCATCATCGAGGATAAATTCATTGCCCACAACACTTTGAATTTCACCTGAGATGGTGATGCCTGGGGTTCTTCGCAAGTCGCTAATTGGAACTTGAGCCTCAGAGGCTAGCGGTAACGATGCAACAACGGCACCTGTCAATATTGAAAGCGCGGGATGTTTCATCAGTTCCTCCTAATTTCGATTTACTGTTTTTGACCGTAAAGCACAAACATGACGAGAATGTGACGGTTGAGGGGCAGCAGGCAGGGCAATTTGGAAGGTTGAGCCTATGCTTGGGGTGCTGGTAACGGTAATTTCACCCTGATGAGCGTACACAATTTGTTGGGCGATCGCCAATCCTAACCCAAACCCGCCCTCAGCTTTGGAACGGGCAGCATCGACTCGATAAAATCGCTCAAAGACATGGGGCAGCATCTCGGCTGGAATGCCAATTCCTGTATCTTCGACTTCAATCATCACGCGCTCTGCGTCCTGGATCAGTCGCAGCCAAATTGTCCCATCGGCAGGAGTATAGCGACAGGCATTGCTGAGTAAATTGACTAGAGCTTGTCGCAACAAGGCTACATCGGCAGTGACCCAGAGAGGCTCGGGCGGCAGTTGTGAAATCAGCGTCAGCGACTTGGCGGTGGCCTGAGGCATCCATTCGTTTACGAGCGATAGCAGCATATCTACGAGTTCAGTAGGTTGCTCACGACCTAGCATCAACGCCCCATCATGGCGGGCTAAAAACAGTAAGTTGCTGACGAGCGTGCCCATTGACTTGGTGAGATCAACGATTTTTTCAATCCGCTGGCGGGCAAGGGCAGGCTGTTCTACCTCAGCCATCAGGGCAAATTGAGCATTGCTCAAAATTGCGGCTAGCGGGGCTCGCAGCTCATGGGAGGCATTGGCTGTGAAGCGCTGAAGCTGATTGCAAACCTGTTCGAGCTGCTGATTGGTGCGCTCGACTTTGAGCTGATTATCTCGCAGGTCATGCTCGAGTTGTCGAAAGAGGGCGATCGCCAAAACGCCGCCCCCAATGCCAATCAGAGCCGATAGCCAGAGCACCATCCAGGTTAGCTGGCGATAAAATTCTTGGTGCTGTTGCCGCTGGGCCAGCAGAGCTTCTTCTGCATCTGCAAATTGGTCAATGCGGGCGCGAGTCGCGTCCATCATAGTTTTGCCTTCGTCTAGCCACTCATATAGAAATTGAGGAGCCCCGCGCGCCTCTGAGCTTGAGACGTCAAGTGCTTGCTGAAGTTGAACTTTTTGTGCCATCACAGTGAGGCTCTGCGCGACCAAGTCTTGAATCAACTCAAGGCGTTGCTGTTGCTGCGGGTTATCTTGCACGAGCTGTTCTAGCTCGGCCATTGTATTGGGAATATAGGTAATCGCCTGGTGATAGGGTTCGAGATATTCCGGGCGACGAGTCAAGCCATAGCCGCGCATTCCGGTTTCAGCGTTGAGCAACGCAGTTAGAAGTTGCTTGGTTTCAAGGCGAACCTTCTGAGTATGCTGCACCCAGGCTTCATCGTCTGCCAGACTGGCTTTTAGCCAGCCTAATGCTGTCAGCGAAGTAAAGAGACACATCACCGGAATGGCAATGATCAGGGTGCCACGCTGCTGCACGGGTAGTGCCGTCAAGATTCGATAAAGAGACGCAATCGGATTTCTCATTGCCAGTTCTCATTACCAGTTTGCTTAGAACCCTCTACAAGTCAGGTTTTGCTGTCTGCAGGCGGATTCAAGCAATATCCAGTGCCATAGACGGTATTAATCCATTGATCAATGTCAAGTTCGCGTAAGCGCTGCCGCAAGCGTCGAATTCGGCTGGCGATCGCATTGCTTTCCGGCTCTTCGCCCCATTCCCATAGCGCTTGTTCAATCTGCCCGTGGGTGAGGACATGGTGGGGATGACGCATGAGATATTCCAACAGTTGAAATTCTCGACTCGAGAGCTTGATAGAAGCGCCGCTGTAATCGACGATCATGGTCTCCAGATGCAGCCGCAATTCAGCCACAACCAGGGTGTCGCCTTGCCAAAGGAGCGATCGCCGTCCCAGGGCTCGCACTCGAGCCAACAGTTCAATCAGATCAACGGGTTTAACAAGATAATCATCAGCGCCAGCATCCAGTCCTTTCACCTTATCAGAAGTCATATCTTTGGCTGTAAGAATCAGCACTGGAGCTGGTTTTCCTGCCGCCCGATACTGCCAACACAAATCTACTCCACTGAGACCAGGGAGCATCCAATCTAGAATCAGCAAATTATACGGAGTTTGATCAATCAACGTCCAAGCCGTATCGCCATCCGCAACCGCATCGACGATGTGACCCGCCTGCGAGAGCGTCAAATAAAGCGGATCGCGCTGCTCAGCATCATCTTCAACCAATAAGATCCGCATGGGTTCAATGCAACTCGTTGCAAATTAGGGTAAGGGATCAATATGACGAGACTATGACCCTCGGAATCAGGGATAAAGAATGAGGCTAATGAGACGTCTTCCCAGCATTTTAGATGAGGCAGTCGAAGGTCGGGTTGGCGATCGCCCTCTTAAGCTCCGCCAAGCCAGATCTAAGATGAAGCAACCGCGCACTTCCCGACCGCTCACCCCCCATGCAGGCTCTAATCAAAATCGTTATGAGTATGATATAGTCGTGGCATCTAACAAACACTTGCCTATTATCCAGCTTAACGTGGCCTAACTCTAACCCTGGCTACTGTAATGAATCACCTGACCTTTTGCTAACTCGACGACTGATAGCTGGCAACCCAGACTAAAATAAACCCGTTGCCCCAAGTACGTGAAATCAACCGATTCGCCTCCGATGCTGGATTATAGGAAATACGGGCGCACGATGGAATACGACACACGACGAAGCAAGTGATAGTTTGATGGAAGCGCATACAGACATTTAGTCTCACATTGGACATCTTAAGGAGAGTGAGTTCATGACTTATCAGACAGAAGGATGTTTGCGGGTCGGTCAGCCTGCACCTGATTTCACAGCGACAGCAGTCTATGATCAGGAGTTTAAGACCATTAAGCTGTCTGACTACCGGGGTAAGTACATCGTTCTGTTCTTCTACCCGTTGGATTTTACGTTTGTTTGTCCAACCGAAATTACGGCATTTAGCGATCGCTACGAAGAGTTCAAAAGCCTCAACACTGAGATTCTTGGTGTCTCAGTAGATAGCGAATTCTCTCACTTAGCCTGGATTCAAACCGATCGCAGGTCTGGCGGCGTTGGAGATCTCAACTATCCGCTCGTCTCTGATATCAAGAAAGAAATCAGCATTGCATACAATGTGTTGGAGCCGGATGCGGGTGTGGCGCTGCGTGGCCTCTTCATCATCGACAAAGATGGAATCGTTCAACATACGACCATCAACAACCTGTCGTTTGGTCGAGACGTTGACGAAACGCTGCGGGTTTTGCAAGCGACGCAATACGTCCAGTCTCACCCTGATGAGGTGTGTCCTGCTGGATGGAAACCAGGTGATAAAACCATGACTCCCGACCCCATCAAGTCTAAGGAGTTTTTCGCAGCTGTGTAGGGACTCGCATTAGCCTGAAGATTTACAGGTTAATAACGTAATAACGATGCAACGAAAGGGGGCGAATGGGTATTCGTCCCCTAGCTTGTGATTAATAATCGTCTTAGGGTACGTCATTCAAATAGCTATCAGGCAAGTTGCTAACGGAGCGTTGCAGCGCAACCAGCGCCCGATTGTATCCCAAAATAGCGGTAACAAGATTGACTTGTGCCTGCGTTAAATCGGTTTGAGCCTGTAGCACATCCGACTGAATCCCGACTCCCGCTTGAAATCGCAATCGGGCCAATCGTAATGACTCTTCTGCTAGCAATACAGCGGCTCTGGCCGTGTCAATATTCTCAAAATTGGCCTGTAAATCTAGATACGACTGCTCAACATCAAAGCGAATTTGATCAGATGCGCTCGCAAATTCAATTTCAGCAAGCTCAATGTCAGCCCGTTCTACAGCTGCCGCTGCCCGTGATGCGCCCCCATCAAAAAGCAGCAGATTTAACTGAACGCCCACTTGAAAGGCATCGCGAGCTGAACTGCCATTATTAAACTCATCTTGCACCTGATACTGGGCAAACGTTGAGACCTGAGGCCCATAGCTGGCTAACTCTGCGCGACGTTGCTGCTGATTGAGTTCGCGCTGAACCACCTGCTGCTCAAGTTCTGCCCGATTTTGTAAGGCTAGGACTATGCTTTCTTCCAGGCTGGGTTCCCAAATGCCCGCCACTTCAACTGGATCAGCAGCAGCGAGGTCTATCCCCGGAGGAACACTTAATATCGTGACGAGTTCCCGTCGAGACACGAGCTGATCCCGGATTGAATTTCGTAATTCTTGCCGTGAGTTGGCAACATCGACTTCTGCTTGCAACCGATCAAACCGTGTCCCAACGCCAGCACGCTCAAGCGCCAGTGCATCTTGTAAGCTGCGCAACGATTCTTCTAGGGTGTCACGAGTAATGCGCACATTTTCATCAGCTTCTTGCAGATTGTAGTAGGCGTTCGTCACATCCAGCCGGAGTTCTTCGAGCACGACCTCGACTTGCAGTTCTTGAACCCGAACGGCCCGCTCGGCAGCTCGAATGCGGGCTCGCCGCTGTCCCGACGTAAAGATGTCATAACTGAGGTCGAGGGTAGCGGAAAAATCAGTGCTATCAGCATCTTGGCTAAAGCCGTCGGTGTTAGTGAGCGCATCCAATGGCACACTGACAGGCTGACCACTGGCATCGATGCCAGTTAAGGAAATGTCGCCCAACCCATTGCCACCATTTCCTTGAGAACTATTTAAGTCTTCAGTCCGAGTGAGGCTGCTGCCAGCACTCAAGGTTGGAAACCGGGCAGCACGAGTTTGTCGAAAAGAGGCTCGACTTTGTTCAAGCTGAACCAGTGCAGTTTGGAGACTATTACTGTTGCGTCGAGCAATTTCGATCGCTTGCTCCAATGTGATCGGCTGCGTGCCCAAGATGCGCACTTCTTCTGGATCGGTTGGAAAGGTGAGGGGATTGGGAGTATCAATGAGATATTCGGGCGTCGCTGATTCAGCTTCTAATGGGGTGATCTCAGGTAATGTATTGGTTGGTTCCGGGGATGCAGGTTCGTCAGAGCTGGGACTCAGTTCATCAACGGAGGGGTCATTAGAGGGAGCTGACATATCCGGATCATTCAGTGGAATTGGAGCCCCTGGTGCCCCTGGTGAAGCAGGTTCAAGGTTCTCGTCAGGTGTAGATACCTCATCGTCAGTCAGAGTTTCTGCTTCGATCGGATTGGCATCAGGTTCGGAGCCTTCTATGGGAGCCTCGTCTTCTATTATCTCGTCTGCGGGAACGTCCTCTTCGGTGGCGTCAACTGATGAAGCTTGCGCAATCTCACTATCAGGATGCGCCGCTTCAGATGATTCGGGCGATCGCCCCTTGAGAACAGAGTGAGATTTGATAGTGTGCAACTCGATGAGAGAGTCTGGGAGCGTTGGCTGCGCCCCGTGCTGAAGCCGAGACGTGAACGCAAGATTTGATTTGTAATGCTCTGGGGAGCGATCGCTGATCGCAGGTATTGATTGTAAGTCGATGGAGAGAGCGGCTTGGGAAGACGCTAGTTCATAGGAACCGATTGCAATGACAGCACCGATACCAATGGCAAAAACAGAGTGAGAAGGTTGCATTTTGTACGTCTTAGCAGTCCAGTAAAACTCAGCAATAGTCGGCCAAACAACCGAATCCAGACTACCTGTAAACCTGCCAATCTGGCAAATTGGTCATATTTGGCCGACAATTCGGTCATATTCGTCCTAAAGCCGACCCTCAGACATCTTAGGGCAGGAACGAAACGATATTCGAGGTTCGTTCAAAATTCTGATGATTTTGAATTGCTCAATCGCCACTCTCAATCTGACAAGTTTGTGTAAGTCTTGCAGTACATTCGAGTCGCAATCCGGATGCAACGAAAACTTTTTGGGGCAACCTTCTTGCTCTAGGTGAATGGGTTAATCAGTTAGGGCTCGCCCTTGCACTTGGGACAAGAGAGCCTCATCGGGGATGAGATTCTCCGAGTAATAGCCCGCCGCCTTTTTGGCCTCGATTTCAACCCATGCATCAGAAGGAATTAACTCGTCTGGGATTGGAACCCGTTGGATCACCTGGATCCCAGAGCTAACTATCGCATTGTACTTCATATCGCTCATAGATATGAGGCGGTCGATTTGAGTGATGCCCAACCAGTGGAGCACATCGGGCATGAGCTCTTGGAAGCGCACGTCTTGCACCCCGGCAACGCATTCGGTGCGGGTAAAGTAGGCATTGGCGCGATCGCCCCCTATTTGACGTTTGCGCGCGTTATAGACTAGAAACTTCGTAACTTCACCTAGGGCGCGACCCTCTTTGCGGAAATAGACAATCAGGCCCACCCCTCCGGCCTGTGCGGTTTGAATACAGGCTTCGATGCCATGAACCAAATAGGGGCGGCAGGTACAGATGTCAGAGCCAAAGACATCAGACCCATTACACTCGTCGTGAACTCGAACAGCAACAGGAAGATTAGGATCATGAATCGCCGCAAGCTGACCGACGATGTAGACTGTAATGCCGCCGATGGGAGGCAAAAACACTTGTAAGTCAGGCCGAGTGACCAACTCAGGGAACATGCCGCCCGTTTGTTCAAATAGGGTGTAGCGCAATTCTCCTTCATCCAGGTGGAGGCGGCGGGCAATTCCAGGGAGATACCAGACGGGTTCAATCGCAGCCTTCGTGACTACCAGATCCCCTCCTGGCTTTAAAATCTTGCCATCAACAGCGAGCCGCCCTTTTTCAACGGCTTCATTCAGCTCTGGCATATTGATGTGGGCAGTCGTCACTGCAATCGTCGGGCGAATGTCGTAGCCTTGGTCATAAAACGAGGTAAACAGCTCACCCACTAGAGCCCCAAAGGGGTCAAGAGAAACAATTTGATCTGGCTTGGCCCAGCTGGGATAGGGCCCAATGTGAGCTGCCGGAGACGTATTAGTGAGATCAGCTCGATGGTTGCGCTGCAACCCTCCGCTAGCAACGGCGAGGGCTCGATAGACCGCATATGACCCTGAATGAGTGCCAATGGCATTGCGATGAACCGGGTTGGTGAGCGTCGCCACGATCGGCCCCCGCACCAGCGGATCGGCATCTCCCCAATGAATGGGGTTTGGCTTGGGGCCAAATCGTGTCGGATGAGACGTGAGAACGATGTGTCGTGAACGAGATCCCGTAGACTGATCAGACATAGATGCTCCCGAAGTGTGAAGACGACCTGTTCTTATTGTGAGCGATATCGTCATCAGTATTATGACCGTTGCCCAATCAACTGAGCCCACAGTAAGAGATCGCCTATTGTAACAGGGAGATGCTTGATCAATTGCTATGTCGCCTACACGTCAGCTCGATTGGGTGCAGATTTCGCTCACCATAGCCTGGCAGGAGCGATCGCCAGATTTGTAACATATCGCACATTTGGTTGTCTCAACTACCGTAATATTCAGGAATTGTTTGCCCCGTTAAGCCTCATTCTGACCTCAGTGGTGGGCTCTGAAACGATGCAAACATGCGGATAGCATCTGAATTGAGAGGCTGACTCGACCCATGAGCATGAATTCGACTGAGCTAGATCCCAATCTTTCCCCTGATCCCCAGCCTCCAACGGGTTGGGGGGGCACGATCGCCCGGTTTTTTAAGTTTGAGGAATTGGGCACCAATTTTCGGACTGAGGCGATCGCAGGCGTTACCACGTTTTTCACCATGGCCTATATTTTGGTGGTGAATCCTGGAATTCTCTCCAACGCTATTTTTCTAACTGAGTCGGGCGACTTATTTGGCGAATTGGTGATTGCTACAGCAATCTCAGCGGCGATCGCCACTGTCATTATGGGGCTGACAGCTAACTATCCCTTTGCGCTGGCTCCGGGTATGGGGCTAAACGCCTTCTTTGCGTTTTCTGTCGTGCTCGCGGGAGGCGTTGACTGGCGCTTGGCTCTCGGTGCAGTCCTAATTGAAGGAATTCTCTTTATCCTGCTAACCCTTTCAAATGTCCGAGAAAAAATTATCCAAACGATCCCAGACTGTATGAAGCGAGCTACCGCTGTGGGGATTGGGCTATTCATTGCCTATATTGGCCTGTCAGGTAACGTCGAAACCGGAGGCGCGGGCATCATTGTTGCGAGTGAGGCGACTCTTACGACGTTGGGATCATTGGGGCAGCCGCAGACACTCATGGCAATTTTTGGACTCGTGATCACAACGGCATTTGTAGCACGACGCATCAAAGGAGCACTCTTGTGGGGCATTTTGGCCACGGCTGTTTTAGCTTGGATTTTGGGCATCGTGCCCGCGCCATCTGGAGTATTCAGAATTCCACAGTTGCCGATAGACCTGTTTGGTCAAGCCTTTATAGGATTAGGACAACTCGGTAGCATTAATATTTTCGACTTAATTGCGATTGTTCTGGTGTTTCTCTTCGTAGATTTATTTGACACGATTGGGACTCTCTCTGGGATTGGTGTGCAGTCAGGCATGATTAATGAGCAAGGAGAACTACCCAGAGCTAAGGCTGCACTGATGGCTGATGCTGTCGGCACCACCGCCGGAGCGATCTTAGGCACCTCAACCGTGACCACCTACATCGAGTCGGCATCGGGTGTGGCCGAGGGAGGCCGATCAGGCTTTACGGCAATTGTGGCTGCAGGGCTATTTGCAATTTCTATTTTCTTTATTCCGGTGCTGGAGGCAATTCCGGCCTTTTCGACAGCGGCAGCATTGGTGATTGTCGGGGTGTTGATGGCTGGTAATGTCGTGGGCATCCGCTGGTCCGATCCGGCTGAGTCGATTCCAGCATTTCTGACCATTTTGGTGATGCCGCTGAGCTATTCTATTGCGGAAGGGCTAGCGGTTGGGTTTATTGCTTATCCGCTGGTGAAGGCATTTCAGGGCAAGTGGCAGGAGGTTAGCATTGGGGTGTGGGTGCTCGCTGCCGTGTTTGTCTTGCGGTTTGTACTCAAGGCCACTGGGGCGATCGCTTAATGGCAGTCTGATCAAGCTGTTCTTGAGCAGCATTGCCCAGATGTCTCATTTCAGGAGTCGTATGCATTCTTCGGTTTCGATCCGGTTTTTGGGGGCTCAACCCATCACCCCGAAGGGATTTGAGCCCTACGGCCAGGTTATTTTTGCCTCTGATGATGGGGCGGCCTTTAGCGCTGCCGACGCCCAACTGCAGCTAGACAGCGGCATTCCCCGGCTTTACATCATGAGACTAGAGCACCGGCGACGGCAGTTTTCGCAGATCACTCGGCATCAACGCTGCACCCAGTGCTTAGGATCTCTAGAAGGGCGGGAGTGGCTGCTAGCCGTGGCTCCTCCTGGCGATCGCCCCACTCCTGATCTAAACGCTTTGCGAGCCTTTCGAGTGCCCGGAAATTGCTTTATCAAGCTCAACGTTGGCACCTGGCATGCAGGCCCCTATTTTGAGGGCGATCGCGTCGAGTTTTATAACCTCGAACTGAGCGACACCAATGTTATTGATCATGACACCTGCGATTTGGGCGATCGCTTTGGGATGGCATTCGAAATCGTCTACTAGATCACTTAAAAATTTCGCGTAGCGGTGCAGAGAGACTCACCCCATTCAGCTCAACATCGGTTGTGCCACTTACACCCATGGCAACCCGCATCAACTGAGGCAACAGCGATTGCATCGGAATATCGCCCACAAGAACCACAACGCTGCCCCGCTGACCCACCTTAAGCGTTTGGGTCAGATGCAAGCCAAATTGCTGCTCAAACTCGCGTTTAACCCGATGAGCTAGACCATAGTGATCATAACGACCATCTAACCCAACTCGTTCTGGGGGAATCGTCCTAAAGATCGAACAGGACGGAGCTTGACTGGAAGATGCACTTGAAAAACTCATACACTTAGTATCCCCAGCGTCACCAGAAAATCTGAACATAGAGAAGCGTGTTGGAGTCTGTAAGAATGTGATGAGGAAACAAAAAGTTCTCTTAAAGATTTAGCTAATTTAGCATAGGATTCTAAAAAAAATCCGGAAGAAATCAAACAATTTGACAACTCAATGGTAAGAAGCTGTTACACACTGGATCATCTGCTCCAGCCCTTTGAGCAGCACTCAGGATTGACTCGGACGTCTGCATCAGGCTGATTCGGTTTGATCGAGCTCTTGTCTTCAGCCACATTGCTGCCTCTAGCTGCCATAGTCCTCTAGATCTGGACGTTCTGAATCCGGGCACATTCATGAGTATGCCCTGCAGGCTAGAGAAGTCGTCAGCTCTCAATAGGTTCCGCGATCGCCCACAAATCAACGAATATAACGATTACCCTGGCAGTAGCATCAGTCTAACTGACACGAGGTTGAGTCACTCAGCGCACTGCCAGTGCCAAGGTGTTGAGACTCTGGCTACTTCTGATGAATGCTTCGCCGTCCCAGCGTCATACCGACACAACTCGTCACAACTACGACCACCTACTGCGACACTCGCTAGTTGTCTGTGCCAGTCTGGTGCAAAATCCGGCTAATTTGGGCGGGCTATGTCGAACGGTCGAAGCCTTTCGACTAGAATCGCTGGTGGTGGCAGATGCCACTGTTGCTAACACCGCTGCCTTTCGTGGGTTGGCGGCTTCGGCTCATCATTGGCAGCCGATGCAAACATGCGCGATCGCGGCCTTGCCCACTTGGCTAGAGCAGCACCAGCAAGCAGGCTATGCCCTAGTGGCTCTATGTGCCGACTCAGAAGCGACACCAATCCATGCATTTGGCTATCCGCAACGGTCTGTCTTGGTGCTCGGCCAAGAGCTGACGGGCATTCCCTCGCAACTGCGATCGCTATGTCAGCAGTCGATTATGATTCCCCAGTTTGGCCTCGTCGAATCGCTCAACGTGCAAACTGCAGGGGCGATCGCCATCTATGAATACATACGCCAATGGGGAGCACACTAGTTTTACAGCTTACTGGCTGATGAGCTGATAGGCAAAAAGAATGTTCTAATGGCTGAATCAATCGGTCTGGGTGCTGACATCGGTAATAGCACTGCCGAGGTCAATGCCGTCTAAATTGGCTCCACGTAAGTCTGCTCCACGCAGATCCGCATTTTTGACCACGGCATTTTGCAAGTTGGCTTGGCGCAAATCAGCCTCGACCAGACTGGCATTGGTGAGGTTAGCGCCGTTAAGCTGAGCGTCTCGCAGATCGGCACTAGTCAGATTTGCATCTTGTAGATTGGTTTCAGCTAGGATAGCGTGCTGCAAAATGCTGCGGCTCAGATTAGCTCCTGTCAAATTCGAGCGCGTCAAGTCAACTGAATCCACCTGACCGAGATTTGCCGGATTGGTACTAAGCGGCAGATTGGTAATCGAGACTCGATACCCTTCGCTGAGGTTTTCGCCTGACAGGTTCACCCCCGCTAAATTACACTCAACGCAAGAGCGCTGATTGGCTAGACGAGAGAGGTCGGTGAGCTGCTCTGAACAGCCCCAAAGCATCAGACCGACAAGCAATACACCAAGTTTGATTATAGAATTCATTGCGGTCATCCTTGCCAGGCATCCATGGCGAGCAATGAATGTCTAAGCATTAGTTTCTAAGCATTAATATCTGAGCATTAGCCTGAATAATTCATGAGCCTTTAATGAGATAGGCAAAGAGCTTGCACGTCCGCCGTCACCATCGACTGAGCATGAGGTTCTGAGCATGAATTTCCAGGTTGGGTCATAGCAGGTTGGGTC
>CAZCXK010000104.1:2171-19631 GCA_964502605.1 uncultured bacterium | reverse complement strand
AGAGCCGTGAATGGGAGTCATCTTTATCTATATCCTGGACGCGTTATGTGTCGCTCTTGTCTTAACTGTTTCGTCGCCTATATCTTGAATGTCTCACTCCAGCGTCTTTCGGGGGGCACGAGGAATCGGAGGGAAGTCCCCCGATGGAGGCTGCAGTCATAGCAAAAAATGTACATATACAGTAGGCGATCGCCCCTATGGGATTGCCTACTTTAAATTGGGATGATTGAATTTGGATCAGGTCTGACAGGGAGTTGAGTCACCGCCCCCAAGATTTATGCTGCAGTTGTTCTGAGCTAATTGAACCGCTGAAAACAACCCGTGGAAATTCTATTCACCCCATCATGAGAATTGCGACTCTAGTTCACATTAGATTTAGGCAGGCACTCGTTTCTGCTGGGCCCATTTTTCCATTAGCGACTGGCGCTCAGACTCACTATAAAAATGAGTCGCGTAGCGGGATGCGTAGATGGCTTTAGAAAAACGCTTGGGGATCTTGATATCGGCTTTAACGCGCTGATATACGGCGGCTAATTCTTTGGCGTCGCGCTGATTGGCCGTCATCAACGGAATAGGGCGATCGCACTTCAAAAAATCGGCTAAGACTTCGCTGCCACATCGGTTTAGATCTTCTAAACGCAAGATCAGTAACTCGACCGCGCCATGGGAAATTGTTTGATATCCTACCGACGGATCAAACGGATACGCAAACGTGTCGATATTAAAGATGGCGTTTAGCTCCCGCTCAAACCAAGTACAAATGCGGTTTGATGATTCATCAAATCGGCGGATCTGACGACGAATCCGTTTGAGGCTCTCGGCTACTAAGGCATCTTCATCAAGATGTTCAAAGCTGGCTTGTCCGGCAATGGACTCGAAAAATGACGAAATCATCAAGCCAATCGGCTCACGGGTGAGCGTAATAATCTTCAACGGCATCTGATTTTGCTTAGACGCTTCGATCTTTTGTCGCAACGATTGACTCACAGCCAAACATTCGCGCACATGTCCTGCTTGAGGCGACTGTCGCTGTCGCTGTTCATAACGCTGAATCCCTTCATCTGAAAGGCTATGCACCTGATAAATCGGGTTTGCCAGTGATGCGTGACGCAGCGATTTACGCACCGTTGACGATCCAACCTTGCCGCACTGATAAATCAAGATTGGCGGAGTCTTCTCAAAATCTTGGAGCCTGATCTCTAACCGCAGCAGTTGAGGTAAGAGCGCCTGTGGCACGATAACATTTGCAACTTTTCGCATTGTATTGATCGCCTGCATCGAAGCACCCCCATCTAGCCACTTATGAGCCAATTATTTCTACGCTATAGACATACCACAGCTTGATGCAATCACCCAGAAACTTCATGGGTGAAGTCCCCTTCTGAACTGCTCCCCAAGATAGTTGATTCCAAGCCGGATTGATTGCACCAGCAACTGGTGAGTTTGCGTTATAAGCTTTGGGGTTTGCGTTATAAGCTTTGGGGTTTGCGTTATAAGTTTTGGGGTTCGCGTTATAAGCTTTGGGGTTCGCGTTATTGACTTCGGAGTTTGTGTTATGAGCTTCAGAGTTTGTGTTATGAGCTTTGGGGTTCGCATTACCAGCTTTGGGGTTCATGCTATCAGCTTTGGGGTTCCCGTCTAGAACCTGGGAGTTCCCGTTTAGAACTTTGGGGCTGACGCTTAGAGCCTCTGGGTTAACATTTCAGACATTGAGGTTCGCGTTTAGAAGTTGAGAGTTCACCTTAAAGCTTTGAGTGGGGTAAGTTATGCTAGCCCCCTATAGCCCTTCGTCATGGGGCTTAGGAAACAAGACTATAGGGGGTAATCTAAAATGATTTGCAAAAGCTTTAACCCCAGCTTACGAATGCTTGTTACTTCGTTGGTTAAACTAAGCACATTGAGGGACGGGTAAACACCGAACTACCCAGAAATCGATGAAATTCCTCGAAAGAGCATAACTGGACGCGTAGAGTAGAACCCGGCAGAAATGCTGGGTTTTTTTTTGGGCAAACCAAAGACTGAAGACTCTCACCATTGAGCCCCTTTACCTCCACTCTGATCAAAGGGCTCTGAGATCAGAATGCGGCAACAGGCATTGAACCGTGAGAAGACTCTCAGCCGCTGATGGTGAACTCGTGACCAGAATTATCCACTAAGACTCTAAAATAACGGCCTCCATCTCAACTGTTGATATTGAGCTGGGTGATGGCGTTCGTGAGATGGCGTTAGAGCGATCGCAACAGTTCACGAATTTTGCTGCGCTGTTGGCGATCGAGGGAGTCTGGAAAACTCAGTTCTAAGGCAACACGATAGGTTGGCGTTGCTTGTGTCATTCTTGAAAGGCCGGGGAGCACTTCGACTCGCTGTACCTGTGCCAGCAGACTTTGGGCTTGAGCCTTAGTATCTGCTGTTAGCAATAGACCGATCATGGGCTGTAGCTGTTCTAGCATTTCTAGATCGAGGGCGGTGTCATAATCCAGCTCAAGCCGCAGATCTTGGGTTCCCATTTCGGTGACAGCCGCCGTAAACATGCCACCTTCCCACTCTTCCCAATAGAGTTGAGCCTTTGCGCGGACTTGCTTTCGCACTTTGACACCAATTTCGGGGCTCAGCTCCTGAAATGCTCGCTTAAAACTGGACGCAATAAACTTGAGCGACTCAATGGGATTGTCTACTTCGTCTCGCTGCTGTGAATACCATTCTTTGACATCAGAGTAGAGCACCAGGGCCAAATCGTCGAGCTGGACTCGACCAGGGTTGATGAAATCTACGGCTAAAACGGTTTGGAGTCGATCGGTGGCGATCGCCCGGATGATGCGGGCATCGAGTAGCACGCGCGCTCCATAGTCACCGACTAGCTCAATCCGCACTTCATCGGGAATGTTAGGCCAGACATCGAGCACGATTTGGGCTCCAGTTTCGCTGACATTGGCCGTTGTGCCGACCCAACTCCCCGCATCCGTGTGCACAATTGCCTCAAGATGACGAGGCAAGCGGTGAGCCCGTCGCAGTTGGGGCTGCTCGAATGCAACCAAACAGGCTGCTAACACCAGCATTAAGTTAAAGCTGCACCAGAGCGCATTAATCACAACTGCTTGGGTGTCAATGGGGCTTAGAATCAGCCAAAACGGTACGGTAATCAGCGAGGCGGCGGTGATGGTGCCAAGCACGACTAGATAGCGCACACTCTCTAAATCAAAACTGCGCTTGTTGACGACTAGCCCCTTACTGGTGACGTTAAACGATCCTAGCTTGGGGTTAACCAGTGCCAGGATGGTGACAATTCCGGCTTGAAATGAGAGGGCAAACTCGTAAATCTCATTCCAAAACGAGAAGCGCACATGCTTATAGGGAATGTGATTAGTCTGCATCGACAAGATGATATGGGGCAGCGCATAAAACAGCGTTTCGAGGCCCAACCCTTTGACGGAGCTAATGCCAAACAGCAAAAACAAGTTAGGGGCGATCGCATACATCAAGCGCGGAAACCCAAAGAAAAAGTGAGACGTGGCGCTGAAGTAGCACAACCGTTGGGCTAACCGCAGGTTGAGTTTGCGGTTGAACATGGGATTTTCGAGCCGCAAGATCTGCGCCATGCCCCTGGCCCAGCGCACTTGCTGCCCGATATACGCTGAAAACTTTTCAGGGGCGAGGCCAGCCACCATGATCTTGTCGTAATACACGGTTTCGTAGCCCATCGAATGCAGCCGCAATGCGGTATGGCAATCTTCGGTGACTGTTTCGGTGGCGATGCCGCCCACATTGAGCAGAGCCTCGCGGCGAACAACGGCTGCCGAGCCACAGAAGAAGGCGGCATTCCAAAAATCATTGCCCTTTTGCAGCACTTTATAGAACAGCTCATTGCCGACAGGTACTCGACCGCCCGTGAGCAAATTGCGCTCAAATGGGTCAGGGTTGTAAAACCAATGGGGCGTCTGCACCAGGGCGATCTTGTCGTCATGAATGAAAAAGCCAACGGTTTCTTGCAAAAAGCACCGAGCTGGAATGTGGTCGCAGTCTAGAATGAGTACCAAATCGCCCGTCGTCTTTTGTAGGGCAGTGTTGATGTTGCCAGCTTTGGCGTGGTCGTTGTCGTCTCGCGTCAGCAGGGTGCAGCCGATTTCCTCGCACATCTGGCGAATCTGTTCTCGCCGCTCTGGATATTTGCGCCCGTCATCCAGAATGTAGACCCGCTTCTTGTCAGCCGGATAATCAGTGGCGATCGCCCCTAGAGTGGTCTTTCGCACGATTTCCACATCTTCGTTGTAGGTCGGAATGTAGATATCAACGTAGGGATAGCACTCTTCAGGAATAAACCGTAAATCAACTGAGCGGCGATCGCGGATTTTGAGCGTTTGAAAATAGGCGAGAAACAATGTGGCGATCGCATAGAGTTCTGCCCCAAACAGCAAGGTGCAAAAGGCTCCATTCAGCCATGTATCGTAATTGAGCGTATAGCTCACCCGGTAATATAAATAGCGCAGCGTGGCGATGCCGCTGAGCACAATCAGAAACAAGTGCAAATATTCACTCGTGCGGCTGTTTGACTGACTTTCCTCCATTTGCATGACCGAGCGCCCAACGAGGATCAGCAAGAGGGCAATCATGCCCTGCTGAAACACGCCCGTCCGGATGCTGATCAAGGGGCTAAAGAAAATTGCCAGCGCTACGCTCAACACCATGATTTGACGGCGGCTGAGCCACTGTAGCCCCCGATCAAACTTGTGGGGCACCCGCTCCGCCAGCCAGATTGTCAGCCGACGGCGAAGCCGATATTTTGAATGACGGGAGCGTGCCCGGTGCTGGTGCTGCGCTAAAGCCTTCGATAACCGACTAATCATTGCCAAACCCTAATAAATGATGTTCACGTGACCGAGACAGGGCAATTATGGGGTCTGCCGATAGTTAGGAATCACTCGCTTGAGGTAGAGCTGCACCACCCCGTACAGCACTAGCGCCGCTGCGACAATGCCACCGCCTAAAACCAGCCAGTTGGTGCGGGCAAATCGCTTGATTTGGCTGGTCCAATCAGGGTCGGCAATTTCTTGCTGCTGGGGAGCCTGCTCTAGAAATGCCAGATTGTAGGCGTCGGGTTCATAAGGGAGGGGCTCATTTTCGTTGAGCCGGACTAAAACAGTGTCGCCGTGGAGCTGATAAAACAGCGGGTCGTATTGAATCAGATCGCTGACTTGTTTGAGTCCTTGGTCATTCTGGGCGGTGATGGCTAACAGCACCCGCTCGGGATTCCAAGGTGAAACGACCTGTTTCATTAAGCCTTCAGTGTCAGGCAGTGTTTGAATTGTGCTGTCTTGCCACTCTCGGGTGAACAAATCCCGCAGCCGAAAGCCGCTGGTGGCAAAGGCTTCTTCAAAGGGGAAGCGATCCTGAGTGGCGATCGCCACAATGTGATGGCGATCGCGCTGATCAGAGGGCAGTTCGTTACTGCGATAGACATTGAACTGGATCGACTGCGCTTCGCTGAGGCGACCCATCCGCTCGCTGAACTCTAGCAAGGTGAGGATTTCAGCAGTGGAAGGGCGTTCGGGTAAGACAATCGCTGTGGTCGATAAGTCTTGCGGAGCCGTAAACGGATATCCGGTGCGCAGTAGCTCTAAATCAGGTAATTGCACCACATTCTCCCGACTCAGCTCAAAATTGCTGTCGGCGTGAATTGTGCCCCAGAGTTGTTGATCGGTCGGGCGACTGCAGGAGCGCCGTTCGCGGGGGTCGAGGCGAAAGTTAACCTGAACTTTGGAATAGGGTTTGATGCGGTTGGGGGGGATCTCAACTCGCAACGTCTCGCGATCGCTGCCATTGATTGAGCTGAGACGGTTGCCGCCAACGGCAACCCCATCGATCTGAATTTCGACCAAGGATGTGAGCGCATTGACTTGGGGCCCATAGCTATAGCGCAGGGTCATAAAGTTACCCGGCAAGAAGCGATCGTCAGGGAGAGCTCGAAAGTCAAATTCTAAGGCCGGTGAGCTTGAACCTCGCACTGTCACGTCTTCATAGGGCTGGTCGTTGAAGGCTGTCAAGTCTTTGAGGGTAAAGGTATCGGCGAGCGGCAGGTAGCGGGGCCAATCACGCGGATTGGGAGATGTCACTGAGGTGACGGTGTTGACCAGAATTGCCCGACCAGTAGCAATTTGGCGATCGCCCGGCTGCACTAAAAACTGAATCGCTTTGGCTACTCCGGCAGGGCTGTTGCCCGTGACCACCATCACCGGGATGCGGCTCTCTTGGATCGAAGCCATCATCAGCAACCCTGTATCATCAGGGATGGGTGTGCCGTTGCGATCGACAAACCGGGAAGCATTGAGGGCGATCGGCAAATCGAGCGATGCCAGATTGGGCTGAGTGCTGGGTGTGCCAATGATGATCAGGCGCTCATCGTCTGTAACGATATCTAGCCGTTCGACCAACCGAGATTCTAGAGACCGAAACTGAGCGATGCGCCCCAAAGATGCCTGCAACCGTGCCGTATCTGTTAACCAAGCCTGATCAACTGTGGGCGGCTGCAAGTAAGCAATCTGATTAGTTTCGAGCTTGAGGTCATCAAAAATCGGATAGGGATAGCGGCTGAAATCAAGTGGGATCGGCTGAGACTGATAGTCAAACACCACTTTAGAATCGGGCATGATCTCCGTCCATAAAGACGGATCGAGTGCATCTTGAGTGCAGGTAGGCGAATTGTTTTGCAGTGCGGCAACGACAAGCTCGTTATAGTCTTGCAGCAAATGCAGAGGCACCTCAAAGACGGCTTCTCCTAGCTCACCTTGGGGTTGATTGAGCGGCACGCTGCCGACGCTGGTGCCATTGATCAGCACCGTCAGATTTGATCGGGTGGCATAGAGTGCCCCCGAATGGCGATAGCGCAGCAAGACTTGCACGGTGTTGGTCTGCCAGTCGCGGGGGCGGGTAAAGCGGAGGCGAGCTTCATCATAGATGCCAGTCAGCCGCAGCCGATTGCCCACGACGGGGCTGCGGTTAAATTCCAGCACATATTGCTGTTGTGTGTCTCCATTAGGGGCGATCGCTGGCACGGTTACAGCCTCTTCAGAGACCGCAACATCAATCGATGTGTCTGTTGACGGTTGCCCACTAGGAGAGGCTCCATCCCCGACTTCATTCGACTCCGATGCGGGTGCGACCTCACCAGCGGTGGCGATCGCTCCTGTCTGAGTCTGCACCCGTGGCAAGAGGGTACCAATTAGCAAGATGCCGCTCATGACCGCTGCGCCCATCCAAACGTAAACATAGCGACGGTGATGAATGAGGTAACGGCGAAGTCGATGAAGATTGCGTTTCATGATTACTACAGTGGAATGTACGGGGGATACGGGGGGAGGGGGGAAGAGGGAGGGGGGAAGAGGGAATGGGTGCCTAGGCTCTGACCTCAAATGGTGTTCATGAATGCACTCGCTTTAAGCGACTCGGCCCTTGGGGGTTAATATCGCTCCCATGTGGGCTGAAAGCCTCGGCGGCGTAACAGGTTAACTTGCAGTTCGTCGATGCGAGCTTCTAGTGCCATGTCTCGAATGCCTTGTTCGTCTTGTTCTGACTGAATCTGGCGCATCTGCTGGAGTGCAGCCAGAGGGCGGCCTTGAGCGGCATTGAGTTCGGCTAGAATGCGGCGGGTCTCCCAATCGTCGGGTTTTAGCTCTAGCACTCGTGCATACAGGCGGGCTGCTGCCGCGTAGTTTTCTTGCTGAAACCGAACGCCTCCCAACGCTGAGAGCGCATCTGGATTGTCGGGGTTGCGCTCTAGAATGGTTTCGTAGGCTGCGCTGGCCTGGTCTAAGTCATCGAGCTGCTGGGCTAATTCGCCTTGCACAAAATACACATTAATATCGTTGGGGTTTTGTGCGATCAGCTCATCTACTCGGGCTTGAGCCGCATCTGGATCTCGACTCGCCAACACTTGAATTAGACGGAGATTCACCGGAATACTGTTGGGATCGGCATTGAGCAGCCGCTGATAGAGGGCTTCACGCTCTGGGCTGGCTGGCAATGTGCCCACCAAGTTATAGAGTTCAGAGGGGATGGCGGTCGAGGGCTGTGTGGCCAACCAATCGTCTAACACCCCTTCGGCTTGGGCTTCGGTCATGGTTCCAAGCCGATATGCTAGACTGGCACGACCTAGCTCAAACTCAAGATCACCAGGGTTTTGCGCCACAAGTGTTTCATAGATCGCTAATGCAGATTGCAACTGCCCTTGAGCCGTCCGAACTCCTGCCAACCCCCGCTGCGCATTGTTGAGAATGGGTCTGGGTGGGTTGCCTGCAATTAATGCCTGGTATTGATTGGCGCTCGTATCGAAGTTGCCCGATTGGCGCTCAATATCGGCTTGCAGGAGAGCAGCAGCATAGTTGGGCGTTTCATAGGTATTGGCTTCGTAGTCAGCCACTGCCTGCCGCGCTGCACTATAGTTGCTTTGCTGAAGATACATTTGAGCAATCCGGTAATAGAGGAACGGCACATCAATGTCAGCTTCCAGTAGACGCTGATAGAAGGGAAGCACCGCCGGATCAGGAGGGTCAAACGGAATCAGAGCCAGGGCGATCGCCCGTTGATCTGCCACGTTGGAGGAGAGCGATCGCCCAATGTCTTGCAGGCTTGAGACTAGCGCCGAGCGTGATAGGTTGCCTAGCTCATAGTCCAACAGCAGCCGTTTCACCAAAAGGCTTTGATTATCGGGCTGCCGATCGAGCAATTGCTCATAGAGTCGGAGGGCATCGGCCTGCGCTGTCGGAGATTCTCGATAGACATCGGCCACCTCGCGCAAGAAACCATCCGATGGAGCGTTGGTCTGGGTGAGCACCTGCCGATAGAGACTAACGGCCTCATCGTATAGGTCTTGGTTATCGGTCTGGCGGGCAATTTCGCTCAGCGATCGCGCCAGTGCCAGCACTGAGTCAGGACGGTTTTGCAATGGAGCTAGGGTGGCGATCGCCTCGTCAGGTTGTTGATTAGTGACATAGGCCACAGCCAGGGCCGAGCGGAGTTCGATGGTCAGCGCATCTAGTTCTGAGCGCTGCTGAAGCCGCGACTCCAACACATCGATCGCTTGCTCGAGCTGACCCGTTTCTCGCAGCGCCAGGGCATAGGCCACAACGGCATCCTCTGGAATGCGGGCAATCGCTCGATAGCGCTCAAACTGGGTCAGGCTCTGCTGATAGGCTCCACTGTAGGCATAGCTCTGAGCGACACCCAGCAGCAGATCTGGATCTGACGATTCGCCCAGCAAGAATTCATAATCGGCAATCGACTCGGCAAAACGCCCCTGATAACGCAGCAGCAACGCCCGTTGTCTCCGGGCATCTGTGTCATCTGGATCGAGTCGCAGCAGCGTGGTGAGTGCGTCAATGCCTGTGGCTTGCCACTCAGGACGATAGCCCCCCAGCACGCCTAACGCAGTCAGTGCTGCTAGGTTGTCTGGATCTTGTCTCAGCACTTGCTGATAGGTGTTCCAGGCGTTTTCATCTTGTCCTGCTCGCTGATAGGCGATCGCCAACCCCAGTCTGGCCTCACGATCATTGGGCGATTGGCGCAACGCTGCCTGGAATGTGGCGATCGCATCGTTAACCAAGCCCTGCTGAAGCAGCGTATAGCCTCGACTCACTGCGGCGGGTCGCGTTTGGGCATTGGCTGCCCATAGCCATAGCTCAACGGATGAACCACCCACCAGCACCGCTGTGCTCAGCAGGCTCACCCCAACCACTCCTCGCAGCCATCGAGAAACAGGTTTACGCACCGCCTCCATCCATTGATTCATTACAGTCTCCCCAATTCTCTAGCGTCAAAGTCAACCCGGATCCGGAATCCGGCAATCGTTTCTGAGAAACCATCCCGCTGTTGCAGCGTCACCCCGGCGCGCAAGTTGCGCGTAATTCGAGCGTCATAAAACAGCTCTAAAACATCTGGAACAGGATCCCCGCGATCGCGCCGCAGGTCTGTGTTAGAAAGCTGGCGACCATAGCCCAAGCCCAGACGATCGTCCTCCAAAAACACGTCCAGCAGATTCATGCCCAGACTGAAGGTCTGACCACCCTGATCGAGTTCCTGGTTGTCATACCAGCCCAGCCGACCAAACAGCCCTAAATTGAGATCTGGAATAAAAACTTCACCATTCAGCCCAAACCCAGACTCGCGATCGCTCGACCGCACGCCAAAGGAGCGGCCACTATTGCGAGTCACATCAAAGATTTCTCGAAATCCGTCTCCTTCTCCTTCATCTTCTGCCGTGACATAGGTGGCTCGCAGAATAGCCGTGCCAGCTCGCAGACCCACTTCCCCCGCAAAGCCATCCAGCTCAAAATCGCCCAAATTTCGCGTGGAAGAAAATGTCGCCGCACGCACGGCGAGATTATCCGTCACATCAAAATTGACCAACAGCCCCGGTCGAGTGGTAATACCTGCTGCACTTAACGCCGGATTCGTCTGAAAAACCGGATTAAAAAAATGCGTCGCCGCATCTTTTGCAAAGCTGTTGCGATCAAAATAGGAGGTCAGATCGAGTAGACCCGCTACAAACCGCAAATTCGGCACCCCTGGAGGAGATGCCGCCACATAGAGTTCGTTGAGGTTTAGCCCTTCTTCGCGGGAGTCAGCAAACGCCGTGCCAGTCGTCAAATCGACGGTTGCCCCCACCAGCACATAGGGGTTAAAAGCATAGATTGCCGAGACGCGGGCGCGGGCAGACGACTCATCGCCCTGCAGCAGATAAACCCCTTGCAACCGAATTTCTGGCGACCCCAAAATGCTGCTGCCTTCTCGCTGGGCGCTATCGAGCGCAGCGCTGGATTCCGGTTCTTCAAAGGCTTGGGCAGTGTGGATCGGCGATCGCCCCTCTAGTTCCAGGCCAGATTCTTCTAAGCCAGATTCATTCCTAAGTTGTGGGGGTTGAGCCGATGAGTCAGGCTCGTTCGATGCTGTCGATAATGCATCTAATGCATCGGTGGATGCGGCAGATTGGCTGACATCCAAATCAGGTATGGTTGCGGCATCGAGTGCAATCATCAATGTCGAATCAGACTGCTCAAATGGGGCCTCCTGCGGGTCAATTTCTGCGCCAGGTGATACATCAATTGCAAACGCAGCCGTAGAACCCGGAGGCGCTGACAACCGCTGAACTCCATCACCAAATAGCTGATTCAACGCCGAAAAATCATCAGTCTCATCTACCCCGATGGCCTCAGATAATCGAGGTGCAGAGGAGTCTGAGGCATTAGGAAGACCTGCAGAAAGGTGTGCGGAAAAATCACCACTGACGCCAACTGAGGGCAGCGGTGCCCGATCGGTTTTATAGACAGGCCGATCCGATGGGTTTGGGGCGATCGCATCGACATATTCAGCAGACTGAGGCTGAGCTAGCGACTGGGGTTGTTTTGCCTCCGCATCAGATGAAATATTAATCGGATCAGCAAGCGCCGGTCGTTCAGTAACAATGCCGCCAATGCCCAAAACAACCAAACCTGCTGTAGAGGTCTGACCCAAACGTAATGCCATATGGCTAAACGGCGAATTGAGCAGTGGGGTATGGGGGGCAGATCGATCGCCAGAATTGTAATTCATGCTGGTCATGGTGGGCTCTAATTCTGGAAGTTGCTAGCAAAATCAGACAGCACAACCTCTTCAGCAGATGACACCTGCCCATCGTCAATGGCTCAGAAAGCTGAAAGACAACGGTGCGGATGTGCCCTGTTTCGGAGGAGGCTCAGTCTGCCGCCAGCAACCCAAACGGATATGAAATGTGATCTTCAGAGACGGGGACTAGCCGTTATTACTGAGACAGTTAAGCAAAATCAGGCTCGACTGATTACAGCCCAACTAGATAAACCCTGAACGCAATAAAACCCTGTGACGGTCTGTGCTGAGTCGCCAATCGCTTTTGGAACAATGACCTAGTTTGCACCCGTGTAAGTTTATACACCCCGGTATTGGCATTGAGCCGACTCAACCCGCGAGACCTATCTGAGATAGTGAGTTGGACTGAGAGATTAAATGTAGAGCAAATTGACCCCATTCACTTTACATCTCTTGTATTCCACCATCGCATCTGAAACCACTTTAAGCAGTAAAGTTGCAGTGAAGTCTAGCAAACGTTTCATTAAAAAAATTATCTGATTATCTGGCATAACTTAATGCATAAGATTTCAAAAAGATTTAGCTACAGCTGATGATTTTTGATTAAGAAATCTTGAATAGTAGGGCTGCTAATCCTGATAGAGGCGATCGCTTTAGTAGAAGGAATCTGGCTGGCTGACAAAACTCATGAAAGGCTGATTTCCCCCTACCTTAGGCAGAGCGCAGTCGAAGCCTAAGGTATCTACAACGACGTGGATTGAGCGCAGCCAAAATCTACACTCCAAAGATCTGTCAGGCAACTAGAGAAGGAATATTAATCAATTTTTAAAGACTTTTTAGCACTTCAAAGTTTTGATAGCGCTGGATCAAACATTACCTAATCTTTATTCAGTCATATCAACGATTCATTGAGAATTAGAAAACCAGTGTTAGAGTCCAGATATTGATTTTAAATAGCAATTCCACTGACGTAAAAGCGGATAAATTCTATCAAGTCTATGCGTATAAACCCCATGCGTATTCATCGTTTTGCAACTGCTTTTATCATTACGAGCAGCCTCATGCTGCTGTCAGGTGGGTGTGCTCAGGTTCGAATGCGGCTGCCGGAGAAAACCCAAAACAAAATTTCGATGCAGTTTCGAGTCGAGCCGCTGATTGAGTCTGGCCGCTATGCGCTGCGAGGTCGCGCCCCCCTACCTGATGGCACGGCGATCGCTGTTGCAGCTGTGCGATATTTACGCCCGACGAGCACAACCCTGGTTACAGCTAACTCGAATCTCACCTATGCCATTCTCGACTATCAAGAAGTTGAGGTTACAGAGGGTGAATGGGACGCTGTGCTCAACCTGTGGGATGTCGCCTCCGATGGTCGCTATCAAGAAGATTGGCAACGCCATCAAGAACGGCTCAACTTAGCCATCGAACCCCAACCCGAAGTGGTCTTTGTAGCGATGCCGTCTTTGAGAACAAGCCTATCCGATTTAGATCGCTACCTATCTCAACGACGGGCAACCTTTGCCGATGAAATTGTCCGATTTTCACCTGAGGGAGAACGCTATGTGCAGGTGAGCAAGGCTGAATCAATTGATCTACCAACCGGGCAAACAGAGCCTCCCGGCATTCGTCCTCAAGACGTTAATGATGGTTGGGGAGAGCGCTATATTCTCTATCCTGAGCCACCGACAGAGGTTGAACTGGAAATGCCCAGCAATCGTCGCACCGATGCTCCGCCTTCGGCAGCAGAGTTTCTGCAATAAGAGATTAATGGGGAGAAGATTCATCGTGGGCGATCGCCCGATCAGAGACTGAGATCTCGGCAGAGCTTGACTCTGAGAGCACCATGTCCGCCAAATCTGCTTCGTCTATCAAAGCGTCGGTTAAATCTGCATCCATCAGATTGGTATGAGCCAGGATCGCGTCGCTCAAGTCGGCTCCCGCTAGATTTGCCGCTAACAAATTGGCATAGGAAAGGTCAGCCCCACTCAAATCTGCTCCGCTCAGATTGGCACCCCATAAATCAGCATGGCTTAGATTAGCACCCGCTAGATTTGCCCCTTGTAGGTCAGCGCCAGCCAAATTGAGACCTTGGAGATGGGCTCCCCATAGCGATGCTCCGGGAGCAATGCGATAGATGCCTGCTCCAGACCAGTCAAACTCATCAGGAAACTGGGTCACATCATCACAAATAGCAGACTGCACTGCTGCCTGCTGGTAAGTTGCGTGACTGAGATTCGCCCCAATTAGATTGCTGTATTGCAGATTGGCCCCTGTCAGATCAGCATATTGCAGACACGCGCCGCAGAGATTGGCTCCGCTCAAATCTGCTTCTGCCAGATTGGCTCCGCTGAGATCAGCTCCGCTGAGATCGGCATTTTGGAGCATCGTCCCAAACATGATGACGCCCCGCAGGGTCGCTCTCGACAAATCAGCCTGACTCAAATCGATGCCAGCCAAGTCAGCATAGCGTAAATCTGCGTTGGGTAACGATGTGCCTGGAGCCACTCGATAGGCTCCTTGTGCCTCAGGGTCAAACCCGTTTGGAAACTGCGTCGTATCGTCGTAGAGAGCCCCAGTAATGTTGGCGTCTGACAGCATGACATCTTGAAACACTGTTCCCCGAATGTCAGCTCCCTGAAGGTCTGTTTGGGTCAGATCGGTCTGATGCAGTTGCACGTCTCGCAAATTGGCAGATCGGAGACTGGCGTAGCTTAGATCAGAGCGCATGAGACTGGTATCCCAGAAATCTGCCCCCTGTAAGTCTGCATGGCTCAGGTTGACTCCATTGAGTTGCACTCCATAAAAGTCTCGTTCTCCTAGGGAATATTGCTCGATCAGTTCGGCAGCATTCATGGCGATCGCCCTTGTGGTGACTAGCAAATCTCTCATCAATTCCTCATGAATTTCTCGGTGAAGCCCTTGAGTCAAGGTTCAGAACGTCTACTTACTATGGGGCGGTGCGCTCACCAGACTAAATAGCCCCAAACACATGGGTCTCAACCATGAGCCCATTACGACACCGATTGGAGATCAGCCTCAGGCTCAAATCGCCAAACGGCATACTCGTCTTGCATAAGCGTAATCAAAACTTCACTGCCCTTCTGCTGGAGTCGCTCGGCGATCGCCTGGACTTGCTGATTCGTTTTGCTCGATCTAAATAATGTGTAATATCGACCATTCACCCGGAGCGCAAACCGCTGCTGGTCAATTGCTGGCAACCGCACATAGCAGCGTTGATAGGTGTGGAATTCTTGTACAGATAGCTCTGATGCAAGATGGCCATTTTTCAACTCTGAGGTGTGAGTCGGCTCGGCACCATTGGAGGCGATCGCCCCATTTTCAAGATCGTCGATAGAGGTGATGGGCTGGCTGAATGGCTCCAGCGCCAGAGACTCGGCTGCGGGTGTCAGTGCCGCAATTTCATTCTCAGGTATCATTGCAGGACTTTGATGAGAAATCGCGTCAAGACTATCAAACGTTTGGCTCGGCTCATCGGTTGTCAGCATGATTTTAGCGGCCACAGACCGAGCAAAATCTGGATTTGAAAACTCAGCGGCGATCGCTTCTAACTCTTGCGGATCAATACCGAGCAACTTGGCAGCAGCCAATTCAGCTTCTTGTTCTTGGACTTTTTTTTGCAATCCAGAGAGCTGTTCTTTGGTTTCTGCAAATTCACGAGTAGAATGCGTTTTGCGCAACATCTCAGCCGTAATCAGCCCTGCCCCAACGCTGATCACGATAACAAACCCCAGATAGCGAATGGCAAAATCCTTACGCTCTGGGCTAAAAATCGGCTCAATTTCACCGCTGAAGAGGGGAGACAACTCGATGACGATGGGTCGCGATCGGGTTAACACAAATGGCAACGTCAGCATTGTAAAAATGCTGGCCGAGACTAACACTGCAGGCAGCAATACTTTCGCAAGGGGAAAACGAACCATACAAAAACCGCTCCAATGTCATCATGACAAACTGGCATTGCACTTGAGAGCGGTAGTACACCCTTACCCTGAATCGAATCACTTAAGAATCTTAATAGTCTTTTATTATATAAGGTGAACTGACTCACGTTCCTAAATTCCTAATGGATTGCTCAATATGGCAGTATCTTATCCATCTGGGCAGATGTCACTATTGGCGAAAATGCTCTGGCTCGTGGAGCCAGGTTTAAGCATGGTCTATCCCCATTAGAACGGGCGATCGCCCGATCAAGATCAACAGCAACTAATACTGTGAACATTACTGTGGACGTTGCTAGTCTCTTTCACAAGATCAGGGATGAAATCCGGACTTTTTGGATCGATTGTTAACCGTCAGAAGCCTTTTTGTGATCTGAATCTCTACCTATAATTTATCTATAATTTATCTGTAAACCGTCTAAAAATTGTCGAGCGCCAACTCAACAAATCGCAATTAATCCTCTTTGAGAATAGGTCTTTGATCTCATTCTCAATTTAGTTTGGAGCCCATTAATTTGACAATTAATCCTTAAAAAAGTCTTGGAAAAATATGTTATTCACAATAGTTTAACCAACCATTTTCGAGCTGGGAACAGGGTAGCGAGCGTACCCTGTGATGGAAACCTGTTCAAATATCCCTTTGAATGCATCCGTTGCTTAACTGAAGCTTTAAGATGAATGTCCGGTCAGGGTTGAGATGAGAAGAATAGTGCCCATAAGGAAGGGATTTCTCTTCACTGTGAGGCGGATATGACTCCAAGACTTTTGATTGTGGTGGCCATCTTATCGGCAACAATGCCAACATTGGTGATGTTGTTTCTCAACGCACGGCAGCTTGACATGCCCGACGGAGATGAACCTGCTCAAGCAACCACTCAGGCTGCAACTCAGGTGGCCGATTCTCTGCCAGCGTCTACCCTATCCGATGCTGCCAGTATTGACAAAGCATTGCGACTCAGAAAGTGTGTGGCGTGTAATCTTGCAGGTGCTGAATTTAGTGGATTAGACCTCAGTCGGGCTGATTTTCGCCAGTCAAATTTAACCTATGCTCAGTTGAGCAATACAGTTTTAATCAATGCCGTTTTGCCCAATGTAAATCTACAAAATGCTCAACTGGCGAACAGTAATCTGAGAGGAGCAGATCTGCAAAATGCCCAATTGCAAGAAGCAGAGTTTACTGAGGCGCAGATGTTGAGCATTAGTATGGCGCAGGCGGATCTGAGTCGGGCCGTGTTGGTAAACGCTGAACTGCGCGATGCCGATTTGAGTGACGCCATACTCATTGATGCAAATTTGCAGCATGCAAGTCTTTATGGTGCGATTTTGAGAGGGGCTGATTTGTCAAATACGAACCTGACCCATACTGATTTGCGCTACGCCGATTTGTCGGCTGCGAATTTAACGGGCGCAGATTTTACGGGGGCTCGGCTTGATTTTGCCACGATGCCAGATGGCGGCATGTACCCAAATACGGCAGTAGGCATCACGGGACAGCCCTATTCGGGCGAATAAAGGTTAGTAATTTAATTTCTTGTAATTTCGGCTATCTCCCGTCAGAGAGGCTCTGTCTGGCAAGTTGCTTAGAGTCTGACGCTAGGCCCCTGATTGACTGACCAAAGATCTTGAGTTGGGCGCGACAACCACGCCCTTACAGAATTTCACATTGTGGAGTGGGCAGATCTCCTGCCTCTATGTGGGGCAAGAATTTCAGCTGTTTTGTCAGTCAATCAGGAAGAATTACTGAACGTTGCCTAATCGTTCTTCTTCCCCAAACAGCTCAATGAGGACTCAGGGATGCCAATTTTTTGATGCTCTGAGTGATTATCAAGACACTCAAAGAGCTAAATTAATCACTTGAAGCGATTATCAAGACGCTTTTAGTGATTATCAAGACGCTTTTAGTGATTATCAAGAC
>CAZCXK010000104.1:0-2071 GCA_964502605.1 uncultured bacterium | reverse complement strand
GATTATCAAGACGCTTTTAGTGATTATCAAGACGCTTTTAGTGATTATCAAGACACTTTTAGTGATTATCAAGACACTTTTAGTGATTATTAAAGCACTCAAAGTGATTATTTTGGGATGGGGCTATTTGGCTCTAACTCAATCACATTAATGGTTTCCCCCTGATTGACTGACAAACCTCTGAAAGCTGGCGGATGTAAGCGCCTATACTTACGAAGTTAGCCTATGGCCTTCGGCATGGTTTCGCTAGCGCTGATTACAGAAACCCGCGTAGGCAAGTTTTGCTTGTGTAGCAGCGGTTTTAACCGCCATACACTAAAGATTTCTCAGTCAACCAGCACTAGACTCTATAGTCTTGCCGTTTGCCCTTTGCCTTTTACCGTCTGCCCTCACATGAACTCTCTGAAGGGGGACGATTTTCACACCCCATGAAGATACCCTAGCGAGAGCGGCCAACCCATAAACCTGCTCTGATGGAGTAGACATATCTATAGCGGGTCTAGCCCAGACTATCAGGATGCGATCGCGTGACGGATCACCCCACTCCACACAAGTCTTCTCAAGAGCCACTTTCCCCTAATGAGCGTCAGTTTGACTGGCGGCGATTTTGGCCGGTCGGACAATGGGGCAGTGTGGTCGTATTACTGTATTTATTGTTGACGGCTATCAGCTTGCTCAGCATCGGCGCACAGTCGTTTTTAGGAAATCAGGCGCGATCGCTGTTTGAGGTTGCGACCCATCCCATTTTGGGGTTACCCACGCTGGGGCTGCCCATTTTGGGATTGTTAGTCGGCACGGTCGCCACGGCCCTTCTGCAATCTTCTAGCGCAGTGACCTCGATCATCGTGGGATTGGTGGCAGGAGGCTTACCGATGGCGATCGCCATTCCAATGGTGATGGGTGCCAACATCGGTACAACTGTGACCAATCTGATCGTCAGCCTAGGTCACATGCGCCACAGCGAGGAATTTCGCCGAGCCTTCGCAGCAGCGATCGTACACGACCTCTTCAACCTGTCCAATGTGGCAATTTTCTTGCCGCTCGAGTTAGCGTTTGGCCTCCTCAGTCAAATTGGGCTACTGGGGGCACGGATGTTTGTGGGTCGGGGAGGGGTTTCGATGGGGCAGGTGAATATCATCAAGGCGGCAACGGAGCCGCTCGTCGCAGGGCTGCAAGCAGCACTTGCTCCCCTGCCATCGCCAATTAACCACATCAGCCTGATGCTGATTGGCATCACGATCGTCATCGGGACCCTGTTTCGTCTCAGTCGGTTGCTCCATACACTGATGGTTGGCCGAGCCAAAGAATGGCTGCTCACGATGTTGGGGCGCGGGTCACTGGCAGGTATTGCCTCGGGCGCGGCTGTGACGGCGCTTGTGCAGTCGTCTTCGACCACAACCAGCCTGATGGTGCCTCTGGCCGGAGCGGGAATCGTCAGCCTGCACGAAATTTATCCGTTTATATTGGGAGCCAATATCGGCACCTGTATGACAGCTCTGCTGGCGGCAATGGCAGTGCCTGCAGCAGGAGCAGTGCCTGCGCTACAAATTGCCATTGTCCACTTCGCCTTTAATGGGCTGGGAGTCATGGTGATATATGGAATTCCGATTCTGCGGCCTTTGCCGATCTGGATAGCTGACGCGATCGCCACCTGGGTTGTGAGCCGCCGGGTTTTGGCGATCGCCTGCTTGATGGGAGTATTTGTGGTAATTCCGGCTTGTTTTCTCAGTCTGACGCTAGTGCCCCGATAATGCTGAGCCTGCCCAGTTGACGGCAAATGTGGGGTGGCCTTCAGTCTTGCTGCCGTCGTTGCAATGTGGTGATCATTTGCTGCCGTACTAACTTAGACCACAGCGCAAAGTCAAAATTTTCATCACCGGGAACAGGTGACGCATTGCTTGCTGGAGAACGATGGTGTTGATGAGACCTGCTACTCATAAATCCAATACTCATACAGTGAATCTATCAAACTCAGATTGAGCCAGCGGCCTAAACCGTAGCTTTTGATACAAAATGTATAGATTTTATTGTAACGTGGATGGCTAATCTGACAGGGTGCTAGCAAACACTT
>CAZCXK010000103.1:0-20081 GCA_964502605.1 uncultured bacterium | reverse complement strand
ATTGAGTTTGCTGATGGATCTGGTCGTTTCAGATTGATGGCGGCATTGTTTGCGACCCAAATCCAAGATTCCACTCTATGGAAACAACGATTTGCATTGATGGCAGCATCATCTGCGGGTTTGGAAGAGAGATCTGCGCCTGTGAATAAACGTTTCGCGGGGGTGAAAGAATGATCCGTGGCAGTGGAAGGTGCTTACGCAGGGTCGAAAGGATGATCTGCATCGGTGGAGGAACCGTTTGGGTGGGTGAAGGAAAGGTTTTAGCAGGCTGAAGCTGCTTACACAGGGTCAAAAGAATCTTTCAGCGGGTGAGACAAAGGTTTCACGAGAGCGAAGGAAGGGTTTGTAGGGGCGAATGAGGGTTGTGAGGTGGCAGATAAACCTTGGCAGAGCAGAGCAGGCAATCTGGAGCCAGTTGATTACGATACCGCAATCGGGGATCTTGATTACGCCAGAGTAAGAAGAGGTGTCTAGTCTGCTCAGGTGCGATGGTCAAAGACCGACCCTCAGAGCCATCGACAGTTGGATTAGTGGCAAGCCAGATTTGCTCTCTCCAACGAATCCATGTGCTTCGCACAGGCTAAGCCAACAGAGGTCAGTGCGGCCATGGTTTAGTACAAACCCTGGTCGGTCAATTAAAGCCACTGCTGCTGCGCTTGATGGAGCTGACGCTCAAAATCGACCAGTGCTTTATCAGCTTTTTCAGATGCCGCTTGGTTTGCTGCCCTACCTGGGGCTGGAGAAACATTTGGCTCCTCGGTTGCTCGCTGCTTTTGATGAGGTTAGGAGACGCTTTAACAATGCCCCATAGCTTTGACAATGCCCCATAGCTTTGACAATGCCCTATAGATGATGTGCTACCTCGGCATTGCGCTAGTTAAAGAGAGTAGCGGCAAGAAGAACTGGGTCTATTGGCGTTGAAGTTGCCCTATTTTTCTGAGACAAACCTTTGTGGAGTGGGTCAATCAGAGCCGCCATCATTGTGCCGGGGCGCAAGTTTACTACCAAATGCAGCGTTCCAAGGGAAAATCCTATCCTGCGGCGATGCGATCGCTAGCATTCAAGTGGATTCGCATCTTAACTTCGTTGTTGGAAAAAGGGAGAAGCCTAAGGTACGGGAGAATCAGCCTTTCACGAGTTTTGTCAGCCAGCTAGGCCAAGTATATGAACTTATCTGTGTAAATAATGCGTAACTAGAATTAACAGAACTCTTCAAGAATCTAATTGACTCCGTCCGGCTCGGAGGCTATGGATAGAGAGCATTGCTTGCGGGCAATTGGCGATCGCGTCACAATAAAATCAGAGAGCTGTTTTGATGTGGAATACACATTAGCAATTTAGTGATAACTCTTGGGAATCTCAGATTAATTCAGTTCATCAGGGCTGGGGGTTCCAATCAACACGTTCTCAGATTAAAACGGAAGTATGTCACGTTTGCCAATCTCCAAATTTGCCCTCATGCCCCAACCCCTTCTCCTAAGCAGGGAGAAGAGGAGCAAGAGGGGCTTGAAGTCCCTCTCCCAGAGCGGGAGAAGGATTTAGGGTGAGGGCACGAAAGTGACATGCTCCCGATTAAAACGACCTCAAAATTGACTCTTAAGTGAAGAATGGTGCTTCATCAGCCTTTAATCAGCCCCAACCGCAGTTCATCTGATCATGTTCCGAGGGGTGCCAATCAATCCTCGAAAACTAGTAGCCAGCCTGTCGATTACGACATCACCATTATCGGCGGCAGCATTGTTGGTCTTACACTAGCATGTGCATTAAGAGCACATGGTTTCAAAATTGCCCTGATAGAGGCTCGTCCCCGTGAAGCTGGTTTGAGCCAGCGCCGAGCTTACGCAATTACCCTCTTGTCTGGGCGAATTTTCTCTGGTTTGGGTCTCTGGGAGCGCATAGTGCCTCAGATCACGACGTTTCACGAAATTCAGCTGGCGGATGCTAATTCACCTCATGTCGTCAACCTTCGCCCTACCGATCTGAAGACCTCTGAGCTTGGCTATGTTGCTGAGCACCGAGTCTTACTCAATGCCTTGTTTAGCGCGCTCGATGAGCAGCACGACGACGAGTCGTTGATTTGGCTATGTCCGGCAGAAGTTGTGAATGCAGACTATGGCAGCGATCGCGTCGATTTAACCCTGTCGATGCATGGGGCCTTGCATCATCTGAAAACATCACTGGTGGTGGCTGCGGATGGCTCCCGATCACGTATTCGGCAGCAAGCAGGTATTAAGACTCAAGGATGGGCCTACTGGCAATCCTGCGTGACGGCAGTCATTCGACCTGAGCAGTTTCATGGCAACGTGGCGCGCGAACATTTTTGGGAAAGCGGCCCGTTTGCGACCTTACCCCTGCCTGACAACCGCTGCCAAATTGTGCTGACGGCTCCCCATGCTCAAGCTCAAAACCTGTTAGAGATGAATGAGACTGACTTTTTGGCAGAGTTAAATCGCCGCTACAGGGGCCAGCTAGGGCAGCTTACCCTAGAGGGCGATCGCTCTCTGTTTCCGGTCAAGCTAATGCAGAGCACACGCTATGTTCACCCTCGGTTGGCGCTGATTGGTGATGCGGCTCATTCGTGTCATCCAGTGGGAGGGCAAGGGCTGAATCTGGGTATCCGCGATGCAGCTGCGCTAGCGCAAGTCTTGCAACGGGCTGCTCAGCGGGGTGAAGACCTAGGAGACCTGCAAGTGCTCAAGCGCTATGAGCGCTGGCGCAAACTCGAAAATTGGTTCATCTTAGGGTTTACAGATGTTCTCAATCGCTCCTTTTCTAGTTCATGGGCTCCTGTGGTCATCTTGCGCCGTTTAGGTCTGTGGCTGATGCAACGCATTGGTCTGTTAAGGTTTCTCGCTTTGAGCCTGATGACAGGGTTAAGCGGGCGATCGCCATCTTTGAGCCAGCACGTCTACCCAAAAAGGACTAACGCAACGCATGTCTGACGATCAATCACCCTATCAACCGCCAACTGCCCCCAATCGTAACGAGCCTCTGGTTTCTGCAGAGACTACGCCCCGCCAAGACGTTCAGCAGGGCATGAAACGCCTATTCATCATCCTTTTGATGATCGGGCTCGGCCTAGGGGCGATCGTTGCGGTCGGGGTTGTTGCCCTCATTCACCGCTTGGGCCTCACCGATGTGCCAGCTAGACGTCAGGACTCCGATCAGTCGAGTGTCATCGAGCGCCAGCCTGATTTGCGGCACATCTCCGAGTATTCCATCGAGTCACTTCAGTAAAATCAAGGTTTAATCGCCATTCAGCAGGATTAGTCTCTGATAAGCAAACTTACTGAGGGGTTCTGCTATTGTGCAACCAGAGCAGCCTCAGAAGGGCCATCCAAAACACTGCCTCACACACTCAGGCCACACTCACGTTAACCTGAGAAATTAGAGGCAGGCATAGCAGCAGTCTAGTAGCAGTCTACATAGGCTCATAGTCGGCTTTAGGTTTGATTAAGTTCCGATTTGGTAGTGAGGAGATACGCAAGGTATGACGGTTCAGTTACAACAAGCAATTACGGTTGGCAAATATTTGGTGACGCAACGGCTCAAAGGCCGCAAAAAGTTTCCGCTGGTTCTGATGCTAGAACCGTTATTTCGATGCAATTTGGCCTGCACAGGATGTGGCAAAATCCAGCATCCAAAGGAAATCTTGAAGCAAAATCTCTCGCCTGAAGAATGTTTTGCAGCAGTCGATGAGTGTGGCGCTCCTGTGGTTTCTATTCCAGGTGGAGAGCCATTATTACATCCCCAAATTGATGAAATTGTTCACGGGCTCGTCGAGCGTAAAAAATACATTTATCTCTGTACAAACGGCATTTTGCTAGAAAAAAGCCTTGATAAATTTGAACCTTCTCCCTACTTGACATTTAGCGTTCATTTAGACGGGTTGCGCGACCATCATGATAAATGTGTCGATCGCAAGGGAGTGTTTGACACCGCCGTTAGCGCGATTCGCGCAGCCAAGGCTAGGGGGTTTCGTGTGACGACCAATACGACCGTGTTTGAAGGGGCTGATCCCAAAGAAATGCAGGAATTTTTTGATTTCCTTACAGATTTGGGCACCGATGGCATGATGATTTCTCCGGGTTATAGCTATGAGTGGGCTCCTGATCAAGACCACTTCCTCAAGCGAGAGCAAACTCGGGCGCTGTTTCGTGAAATTCTGGCACCCTTTAGAGCGGGTAAAAAGACATGGAACTTTAATCACAATCCGCTGTTTCTTGACTTTTTGGTCGGTGAGAAAGACTACGAATGTACGCCGTGGGGCAGCCCGAGTTACAGCGTGTTAGGGTGGCAAAAACCCTGCTACTTGCTGAATGAAGGGCATTATAAAACCTTCCAAGAGCTGATCGATAAGACCGATTGGAATCAGTATGGCCGAGCTAGCGGCAACCCCCAATGTGCTGACTGCATGGTGCATTGTGGCTATGAGCCGACAGCAGCGCTCGACGCCCTTGAGCCGACGAACATGGTGCGATCGCTTGGTAGCGTGTTAGGCGTTGCACGATAGGCCAAGCAGACAGGTCGCGTCATTATAGGTGGCATTCAGATAGATTAAATTTGACATCGGGACATGGCACATAGACTGTGTGATGTCCCGATTTTGGTTGTTTACACTGCACTCAAGCCGCTATATGGTGAGAAAAATCGGCTGACTCTTGATCTCTAGCTACCGCTCTTATCTAGCGCTTGCCTCCCCCAGTCACTTGAGCAATCAACGCCACAACTGCACTGCGGCTCAGCTTTTCTTCTCCATGCGCTAACACGTCAAGGGTGGCATGAGCCAATGCTAATGGAATCTGACAGAAATCGCGGGCAGGGCCAGCCGGGAGCGATTTGGTATATTGATCTGCTAAAGCCAGGTTTCGTCGCGCATAGTTGCGGATATCTTCAGCAGCCCAGCCATTGGGGAAGAAATCGACTCCGCGCCGCAAGTCTTCAGCATGGTTCCGAGCAATATTGACGGCCTGCAACCCCCGACCAAAGCCCAAAGCCTGAGTGCGATTAGTTTGAGTGCCATCATGCCAAGCCCATAGATCCGAGAGCATCAGCCCTACAGCCCCGGCTACGCTGAAGGTATACCGATCAAGATCGGCCTCTGTCTGAATTTCCCAGTTTCGTTCGGCCCAGTATGCCATGCGGTCAGCCATTGCTGCCGTTGCATCCCAAATGCGGGGTGCAATTGATGGAGGAGCCAAGAGTGCCCATTCACCGACTCTCAGGGTGACATCAGGCAGCGGAACATGATGATTTAGTCCAACAGCAAAATCGAGAGTCGTCGAATGTTCGGTAGCTCCCTGTAGGTTTAAGCTCAGCGATCGCAATAGGTTTGCCTTCGAGATACCATCCAATGCGGGATGATCTTCAATCTCATCGATGGCTCGCATGCATAGATAGGCGGATGCCACCGCCTCCAATAGATTAGGCGGCAATCGGCTAATGGGAATATAGAAAGTTCGACTTGTTTCTTTAAGAACGTCTAATGCGCCTTTACGAAGATCCATCCAGTTAACTCCTCACACCAACTCGTGCTCTAGAATATATTTCCTATGCATAGAAAACTAGTCCGTCTGTTCTCAAAAATGCGTCTGTCGCTGAGAATACGAAAGACTAAGTGAAACTAGCTCAGGAAACGTTGCATCTCTGGCATCAACCGTGATCAGCGGCGACCATCCAGAGCTTATGGGCTTAATGACGATAGACCAACCTCATCTATGACAGAGACAATATCATCCCTTAGGTAATTTTCCTCATTTCCTCTTGGGTATGCATCCTCTTAACGAATGATGAAACGCATTATAGGCCGTGTTTCCAGCCTTCGAAAACACAGTTCCCTAGTTTTGCATGCGTGGCTTTATCGTGTCATAGGTATCTGAGACCTTCCTGAATTGGCACAGTAACCCTGAATTGGTCTATTGGCCTCTTGTATCCACCTAGGGCGTGGCAAACTGTTCCTGTTCAGGTTCAGATTCCAAGCCTCATTCAGAGCAAGACTCAACGGTTTGCAAATGAGAGCACTCCGGGTCTGAAGTGCAGATTTGATGTAGCTCGATAAGTGGCACAAGCTGAGTCTAGAGGCGTTGGCAAGGCACAGTTGAGGCTGGCGTTAGGATGCTGGCATCACCGGGTGGTCAGAAGACTCGCCGTCATTCATCTGGGTTGAGCGATGCGATCGCATCGCTTGCTCAAATGTCAATAAATCGCTGCCATTTCGAACCCACAAAAACTGTTGCGGCACCCCAATCGGGATGTGATGTTCTTCAAATGCTCGTCGTAACCGACGGCGAAACTCCCGAGAGACATTCCACTGCTGTAGCGGTCTTGTTTTGATCCAAACTCGGATTAGGATGCCATCGTGAGCCATCTTGTCAACGCCCAAAATATCTGCCGGTTCAATGATGCGATCTTTCCAGAGTGTCTCACTTCGCATTTGCTCGGCTACGGTTTCTATGACCTGCAGCGCATGGTCAATATTCGTATCGTAAGATACTTCAATTTCGAAATTCACTCGCGACCACCCATTTGATAGGTTTCGCACGGTTGAAATCGAGCCATTGGGAATTGTTACCAGTTCTCCATCAGGGTCACGCAGTTGGGTAATCCGCAGGTTCATATGCTCGACAAAGCCCAACTCATTGCCAACTGCAATCACGTCGCCGACAGCATATTGATCTTCTAGCAAAATTAAACAGCCATTGATCATGTCTCGAATGAGACTTTGCGCGCTAAATGAGAGTGCAAAACCAAAAATTCCGGCTCCGGTTAAAATCGGGGCGATCGGCACCCGCAGCTCATAAAGCACCCAAATGGTTCCAATTACAATCGACGCTATGCCAGTCAGCCCTTTGAGTGCCACCGAATACGTGGGCACTCGACAGGCTTGCCGATGCGCTCCCACAGGTTTGAGTGATTCTTGCTCAGCCCATGATTGCAGAAGATTATCAATTAGCACTTGACTGAGCTTGTTGGCCAACCCCATCACCAAGAGAATCGCCAACAGCCTGACAGGCAGCCCAGACAGCCAGATACCGTGCTCACGGGTCTGCGGAAATAATCGCAGAATACTGATGATGCCAGCCAGCCAGATGGAGACTTGTAGCCACTGCAACAATCGTCGCAGCATGATATTGACATTGCGCTTGCGGGCTAGCGTCAGGTGGGGCAGTTTAATTGCCAGAAATTGGAGCGGCTGATTAACCGCCATATCTTGCATCGAGTCTGACGATGGCATCGGCATCAGAGAAGATGGGCCTGGCATCCCATGTGAGGGCGGGTGCAACTGATGCCATTTGGCTTTGAGAAATCGTTGGAGAATGGCAATGAGAATACTGGCGATCGCCACTCCCACGATGATTTTTAGCGCATTGATCGTTTGAGCCCAAAGATAATCGGGCTGTCGCTCTTGCAAGCCCTGCATCAAGGCGACCCAAATGCGATCGCGCCACTCTTGCGTTAGATCCGATTCTGACATGCCAGCAAGGCGGAGATCCAAATCTGTGACGGTCACAATTTGGGTGCGGCTCAGCCCCATGGGATCGGTTGCAAAAATGACAGGTTGATTGTTGAGGCGCTCCACTGAAATTCGTAGTTCTTTCGGATCAAACCCTCGGGCAATGACTTCGCCTAGATTATTCTCAACCTGACTCACCCGTTGCCCAATTGTAGGAACGGTCAAGTTTTGCTCCATCTGGTCGGTTGCATCGACTGCTGAGGCCGCTACTTCAAAAAGCGCAACGCCATCAAAGTTGACCTTGGCATATTCGATATTGCCTAACCGCTGCACGTTGAGGGCTGATTTACTCTGGGTAATGCTCGTTTGCACTGGCGTCGAAACGGACGGCACCTGCCCAACTGCAATCGGGGCATAAATCACCCATGCAATCGTCAGCAGAGCCCAAACAATCCCTTGCCGAATGCGGCGATCGCCTCCAACACTAGAGAGTAAAGAGCCTGCAATCTGCAAGGCGATCGCCCTAACTTTGCCGCCAAACCACCAAGCCTGTCGAATAGTTCGCATTGTGACTCAGACACCCAACGATGAAGTGACTAGGACGTGACTAGCCTTTAATCATGTCATAGGCATCTAAAAATTAGCTGAATGCTTTAAGGTGCCATGCTTTAGGTTGAGTAAATGTCTGAATGCCGTATTTTGAAAGGGTTAAGCCGATGCCAGAATGCCCCCGCCCCGACCACGGCAAACGAGGACTGACGCGATCGCAGCAGTTCCAGTAGACGGTGCCGCTGCGCATGGCCTGCAGGATTGATTCAGCCCGACGAGCATCTGGCGTATATACGCTTGCAGTCAAGCCATAGGGAGTGTCTAGCATATTTTTCACGGCATCGGCGTCATTCTTAACCGGCTGGATGCCGATAATCGGGCCAAAACTCTCCTCTTGCATGACGGTCATTGCGTGATTAACGTGAATCAACACCGTCGGCTCAAAGAAATACCCAGGGCGATCGAGGCGCTTACCGCCACAGAGCAGCGTTGCACCCTTTGCCAGCGCATCCTCAACTTGCGCCTCCAAGACACTGAGTTGGGCTTCACGCGCCAGACTACCAATATAGGTGGACTCATCTGCCGGATCGCCCACTGTGAATCCCTGAACGGCTGCCCCAAACGCCTCGACAAACGCCTTATAAATCTGCTCATGCACATAGATCCGCTCAACCGCGCAGCAGCTTTGTCCTGTGTTGTAAAATGCGCCATCCGCCACCATAGGGGCGATCGCCTCTACATCCACATCTTCGCAAATATACGCCGGATCTTTGCCTCCCAACTCCAACTGCACTTTCATCAGGTGCTGAGCTGCAGCCGTCGCGATTTTGCAGCCTGTTTGATACGACCCCGTAAAGAAAACGCCCTCAAGCGGATAGCTCAACAACTCAGCCCCCACCTGACCTCCACCCGTAATCACTTGAAAAATCCCATTAGGCACTCCGGCATCTGTCATCAGTTGGGCGATCGCTCGTCCTGTCAGGGCAGCATATTCAGATGGCTTATAAAGCACTGCATTGCCTGCTAGCAACGCCGGAATAAAGACATTGCTACCGACAAAATAGGGATAATTCCAGGCTGAGATATTGGCAATCAGCCCCAGCGGCTCATGGGTAATTTGTTCTGTCAGGCCAGATTGCGCGTCTTGGTATACTTGCTCAGGAGCCAGAACCGATTCGACATACTCTAAGAAAAATGGAATTCGACTTGCAGTTGCGCGGATTTCATTGCGAGCTTGAGTAATTGGCTTCCCCGTCTCACCCGTCAAAATAACGGCTAACGGTTCGACCTGCCGCTGCAACAGATCATTAAACGATTGAATGATCTGGATGCGATCGCCGATTGGGCGAGCAGCCCAGGCTGGCTGAGCTAACCGAGCCTGAGAGACTTTCCTAGCAATGGTAACGGCATCATCTTCAATGATTTGTTCAATCAGCTTTCCGGTCGCAGGATTCGTCACGTTCAACATAATTAATTTTTTGCCCAAGCTACTGGTTTGCCCTAAGCGTCCCAAGTTTTTCGGCTCATTGGCAACCATACCCAGTCTGACTTAACACGTACGCCAAACCAATTACCTGATCTCGAAGAGTAATTTAGCCCAGCCTGGATTATTCTAAAATTGACTGGATTTTGCTGTGATATCCCATTTGAGCCTAATTTCAATGCGTAACTTGTCGAGACGCATCGCTGCTGTGTTCAGCGACGAACATTTTCTCGATTTTCTCAAAGCCATCGAAACGCTAATCTCGAAGCTGCTTTCCATTGCAATGGTCGTGGTGTTAATTGTCGCTGTTCTAAACCTGCTGATTTATTTAGGATATGACCTGTTTTCTGGGCGACCTGGCTCTTTTTCCACCACACTCATAGAAATTTTTGGCCGGTTTTTAGATATCTTGATTGCTCTAGAAATTCTGGAGAACATCACCGCGTATCTTAAGCGACATGTCGTTCAAGTAGAACTGGTCGTGGTCACATCTCTAACGGCGATCGCCCGTAAAATCATCATTTTTGATTTCAGCACAGCAGGCGGAGTTGAACTTATCGGCCTCGCTCTTGCCACGCTGGGGCTATCGATCAGCTACTGGATTATCCGGCGCACGACAGCTCAGCATAGTCAATCACAGCGATGAGTTTACCCTGACGGGTTAACCGCTCCGACCAACCAATTTAATCAACCTCAAGCCTAACTAGCTAAATATTCACGCATGTCGGCTTTGCGCTTACGCAGCTTAGTCAACGCCTCGCGCTCAATTTGCCGCACACGCTCCCGGCTGATGCTGAGGCGATCGCCAATTTTTGCTAGGGTCATCGTTTGTCCATCGCGCAACCCAAAGCGCAGGGATAGCACCTCCTGCTGTTGGGGGGTCAAATCTGCCATTAGCTGCTCTAGTTCATTCCGCAGAGACGACTGGGCGGCATAATCTTCAGGAGACGGCCCCGTATCTTCTAGCAAATCCCCGAGTTCCGTATCCTGGTTATCGCCAACCCGCAAATCAAGAGACAAGGGCAGGCGCGATCGCTCCAGATATTCCCGCACCTGTTTTGGCGTTAGCTCTAATTCATCGGCTAGCTCAGAAGCTGTTGCAGCTCGCCCTAGCTGTTGAGCTAGCTGCCGCTGAGCCTTCTTAATCTTATTGAGTTTCTCAGTAATGTGAATCGGCAGACGAATGGTGCGTCCTTTTTCAGCGATCGCCCGTGTAATAGCTTGCCGAATCCACCAATATGCATACGTTGAGAACCGATACCCCTTAGAAGGATCAAACTTCTCAACGCCGCGCTGCATGCCAATAGTACCCTCTTGAATCAGATCCAGCAGGTCAACATTACGCTTGATATACTTCTTCGCAACCGAGACAACCAGACGCAAATTAGCTTCCACCATTTTGCGCTTGGCATACTGCCCCTCGGCGATCGCCTGCTCCAAATCAGCAACAGACACATCTACCTGTTGAGCCCATTCTGCTAGCGTCAGCTCACACCCCATTTCATCTTCAAGCGCCTCTTTGCGAGACTGAAGCAAATTCAAACGCTGAACCTGCTTACCATAAACAATTTCCTGCTCATGAGTCAAAAGAGGAACACGCCCAATCTCTTTGAGGTACGAACGAACTGGATCAGTGGAGGGTCGAGCCGTTTTCATAGCAACGCCTTGAGTAACGGTGAAAAGGGAGAAAGTGTCAGCAACAGGAATTAAACTAAGCCACTCTGGCAACATATTGCGGTAGCCAATCAATCATGAGCAAACTACCAATTAGCCAAACTGTGTCAAAGAACCGTTTGAGATCAGCCATGTAAGTCACAAGCAATAGCTCTATGCAGCGCAGACACGATCACGCGGACGCTTAACGAAGTCCTAGCAGCTAAACCAAATACATTTCTATATGCACAACTCTCGAATCGAATAGGTAAATCAAGCTAACTCATCAGAGCGAACATCTGCTGCTGTTAAGCAATGTAACATTTATGAAGAAAAATTAGAAGGGGGTTCTAACTGCCTAACCCATTTTGGCTCAGAGAATTCATACTTCCAGGATACCCAGAATCCTCATCGGCGACTGCATCCTGTCGTACAAAAAACAGCTCCAACCAACGTAAAATCAATCCAGTCATGTGTTCAACGTTTATAACTTTTTTTAATTTTTCAAAAGTTATAACGCTGCTGCGGCTCTAAGTTAGTAGAGAGTGTTAAGGCCAGCCAGGTTTTCTCAAGTTGAGAGGAGAATATCCCTAGTCGAGATGGAACGCCTGCATGAAGCCAATTCAAACATTCAATGTCTCCTCATCCTTACCTGCACAGCTTGAACCCTTACGGAAGCTGGCATACAACATCCACTGGGACTGGGACTACGAAACCACTGATTTGTTTCGCCGTCTTGACCGAGATCTCTGGGAGTCGAGTCGGCACAATCCCGTGCTGATGTTGGGCACAATTAGTCAAGACCGCTTGCGCCAGGTCTCAGAAGACGATGGCTTTTTAGCTCATATGGAGCGTGCCGTTCGACAACTCGACCGCTATCTGCAAGAACGAACTTGGTATCGCAAGCACCGATCTCGCAAAGCAGTCCAATCGAGCGTCGATAATGATTGCTATGTTTACTTCTCAGCCGAATTTGGCCTCACCTCATGTTTGCCGATTTATTCGGGAGGCCTGGGAGTACTTGCGGGTGACCACCTCAAGTCGGCGAGTGATTTGGGGTTACCCCTTGTGGGTGTCGGTCTGCTGTATCAAGAAGGCTATTTTGCTCAATATTTAAACGCAGATGGCTGGCAGCAAGAGCGATATCCAATCAACGACTTTTACAATATGCCGCTCCATCCTGAGCGTAATGCTGACGGCACAGAACTGCGAATTGCGGTTGACTACCCAAAACGGACGGTCTATGCGCGAGTTTGGCGTGTCCAGGTGGGCACAGTGCCGCTATATTTGCTGGATACGAACATTGAACCCAACAACCAATATGACCAAGACATTACAGATCAGCTCTATGGTGGAGACCTTGATCTGCGGATTCATCAAGAGATAATGCTGGGAATTGGTGGTATCAAAATGTTGCGAGCGCTTGGCCTCACCCCAACCGCATTTCACATGAACGAGGGCCATTCAGCCTTCTTAACCCTGGAGCGTATTCGGGTCATGATAGAGGAGGACGGCCTGACGTTTGCTGAAGCAAAACAGGTCGCTCAGGCTAGCCAGCTCTTTACGACGCATACCCCTGTCCCGGCAGGCATCGATTTATTTCCGCCGGACAAGATGATGTACTATCTGGGCAGCTATTGTGAAACGTTCAGGCTCAGTCGAGAAGAATTTCTGTCACTCGGACGGGAAAATCCTGGAGATCTGGCAGCCCCGTTTAGTATGGCGATTCTGGCGATTAAGATGGCGACGTTTGTCAATGGGGTTAGCCAGCTGCATGGCAGCGTTTCTCGCCAGATGTTTAAAGGGTTATGGAATAACTTGCCCCTAGACGAAGTGCCAGTTACATCAATTACCAACGGAGTGCATGCCTACAGCTGCGTCGCAAAATCGACACAGGAACTGTATGAGCGCTATCTTGGCACAGATTGGTCGATGGCTCCGAGCGACACCTCCATTTGGGAGCGGGTCTATTCCATTCCTGATGAAGAACTGTGGCGGAATCATGAGCGGTGCCGCTCTGACTTAGTGGTTTTTGTACGAGACTGGCTGCAAAAAACGCTGCGCGCTCGGGGGGCGTCACCAGGAGAACTCGCGCAGGCGCACGATGTTCTTGATCCGACAATGTTGACCATTGGCTTTGCCCGACGATTTGCCACCTACAAGCGTGCAACCTTGTTTTTACGAGATCTAGATCGTATCAAGAAGATTTTGCAAGCCAGTGACTCAGGCGGCAAGCGGCAGGTACAGTTTGTCTTAGCGGGAAAGGCACACCCGAAAGACATGCCTGGTAAAGAACTGATTCGTCAGATTATCCATTTTGTTCGAGAGGAGGGGATGACCCATAACATGGTCTTTCTCCCCAATTACGACATCAACGTGGCGCGCATGATGGTGTCTGGCTGTGATGTTTGGCTGAATACGCCTCGACGGCCCCGCGAAGCGTCTGGAACGAGCGGCATGAAAGCTGCTATGAATGGCTTACCCAACTTGAGCGTCTTAGACGGTTGGTGGGATGAAGCCGATTATGTGCGGACAGGGTGGCCCATTGGTCATGGTGAAGACTATGACGACCCCACCTATCAAGATGATGTCGAGGCTAATGCGCTCTATGACCTGCTAGAGCAGGAGGTCGTGCCGTTATTTTATAATCGCGACGAGGAAGGCATCCCACGGGGGTGGGTGGCGAAGATGAAAGATGCCATTCGGCTTAACTGTCCAACGTTTAATACGGCGCGGATGCTAGCTGACTATGCCACCCAAGGTTATTTCCCTGCTAGCGATCGCCACCAGAGCATGATTGCCGATCAGTATGCTCCGGCGAAAGAGTTGGCGCATTGGCAATCGACTCTATTTGAGCACTGGTATGACATCAAAATTGAAGACATTGATATCTCTAAGCTGGACAACGTTGAAGATGGCGTTCAACGCGACGTGCAAGTAGGGCAGATTATTGCGGTGAAAGCGCGAATCAACCTGGGGGCGCTCAGCCCTAAAGATGTGCAAGTGGAGATCTATATTGGCTCGGTCAATGCTGATGGTGATATCGCAGACGGTGTGCCAATTACGATGGAGTATCAAGGGCAGGATTCACAGAGTCCTCATGTGAGTCTCTACACCATTGATATTTCATATGCAGCTAGTGGCTTGCAGGGACTGTCTTTACGAGTGCTACCCAGGCATGAATTTTTGAGTAGCCCCTACGAGCCCCGTTTGATTCTGTGGGCCGAGTAAGAGATCTGGCATCGCCAACTCGCCTGTTCGGCTGAATGGATCAGATCAGGCTACGCTGGGAATGACCGAAATTACGGAGTGTTGCACAGTCCAGTTCAATTTCTATGGTTGCAGCTCCGTAATTCCAGTGATATGCTAAATTCAATGTTTTAGTTTTACCTAGTGCTTCTAGATAAAGTAGCTGAATAAAGCACCGATGGTTAGAAACGTTGCCAGCATGTGATGCAACATTTTAGCGATCGCTAGCCTTTTATCCTTTGCAGCCCTGGTATTGAGTTAAATGTAAGTTTTAAGTTTAACATTTGCGGTGTTTCTCCTGAGTTAGTGGTAGAGGTTCTACCAAATTTGGATCTGGAATGTTGCCTCCGGCAAAAATGCTGGAGGATTTTTTTTGAGTCGGGTCATGGCAATGCCATCATTGTAGATCCTGTCTGTGGTTGACTCAAATACAAGCGGCTGTGGATCTCAATCGTTTACCTCCCGTCTCCGGAATGTCAGCTTCTACACCCATATGATGGGACTTCTAGACAAAAATCGTTGCTCCCCTCCTAGAGCTTCGGCTTCAACCTTCAAAGTTTCGACTTCAGACCTTGGAGTTTCGACCTCAGACCTCAAAACATTAACCTATTCACTGCAAAATTAAAGCTCAGACCTCGAACTATCGAGGAACTTGATCTAACGTCTGAGCGCTAAGCTTCAAACGATCGCTTTTGTTGACCAATATTGCGCGCGCAGCAGTCAACTAAGTAGACAAACATCAAGAATGTCTAAGCCAAGGGGCGATCGCCCCTGACGGTTTTCTGAATGTTAACCCTGGTTACCGACGATCAGAGTTAACAATTTGCAATGTTTGACGGCACGTCTTTTGACCTGACATAACGCGATCGCCATCATAGAGGAACGATTCTGTGTTGAGGAGAACTCTGGTGAAGGCCTTGTGGTCATTTGTAATGGTTTATGTCATGGGTTGGGTTGGCTTAGGTGCGATGGATGCAGCTCTGGCTGCCGATTTAGCCAACGGGGCAAACATCTTTGCCAATAACTGTGCGGCTTGCCATCTCAACGGTGGCAACGTGATCAATGGGCAAAAGACGCTCAAGCAAGATGCTCTAAAGCGCTATGACATGGCTTCTATTGACGCGATCAAATCCCAGGTCGCCAATGGTAAGAATGCCATGCCTGCATTCCTTGGACGCTTGACTAACAGCCAAGTTGAGGATGTTGCGGCCTATGTTATCGAGCAGGCCGAAAACGGATGGTAGGTCGTATCAAACTCCAGGGTATAGGTGAATTGCCATTTAGAGCTGCATCAAATAAGGGGTGAGGCAGAATCTCAATTAGACCTAGAACTCAGAAACGTAATGATGAATCATGTTCGTCGAGTTGTGTTGATGGGTGTTGTTTTCGTCACTATTATGATGATGGCTGTTTCACTAAGCTGGGCCACTGAAGGGCTTGATCAGGGTCTAAATCGCCCTGTTAATTACGCTCTAAAACGAGTAGAAACAGCAGACCTGATAGATCACTTCCAAGCTGGCGTCGAGTCTTTTCAGAACTATCACTCTGAAGCGGCTATCGCCCACTTTACACAGGCAATTGAACAGGACAATCAGGTTGCTGCCGCCTATAGCAACCGCTGCCTCGTACATCTAGTTGCTGATCACTATGTAGAAGCGATCGCTGACTGCTCAACAGCCATTCAGCAGCAGCCAGACTATGCTGAGTCATATCTCAATCGAGGGTTGGCCTATTATCGACTGGGCAACTATGCTGAGGCGATCGCCAACTATGATCAACTGCTGATGCTGCAACCTGATGATTATCGGGCTTTCTATAACCGTGGTTTAGCACAGTTTGCACTGCATCAGTACTTGCAGGCGATCGCTGATTATGATCAATCATTGAGCCATAGCCCGACTTTGCCCGATCGACGCATGGCTGATATCTATGATGATCGCGGCATTGCTTATTTGCATTTGGGGCATCATCAAGCGGCGATCGCCAACTTTACCCAAGCCATTCAACTAGACGACCATAATGCTCGTGCCTACTTCAATCGCGCCTGTGTTTGTCATCAACAGGGCAACTATATTGCGGCATTGGATGATATCGATCGCGTTCTTCAACTGGTGCCCGATTATGCCCAAGCCTATGTGAGTCGAGGGCTGTTGCGTCATTCCTTAGGTCAGGCCGAGGATGCTGTGGCCGATTTATGGCAGGCGGCCCAGCAGTTTGCCCGTCAGGGAGATGCGATCGCCCGCGACCAAACACTAGAGCTGCTTAAACAAATTCAACTTGGCGATCGCGCCATTGTCTGAGTAGAAATAATGCAGATCACAGATCTACTTGTCTACCGAAAGAAACAGTGATGCAACGTAATTGTTCGATTCTTACCATGACCTGTTTGAGTATTCTGACGGGCGGGCTGATTTTGGCTGAGCAAAGTCACGGCATACCCATTCAGCGACTTGCCCATACAGGGCATGAGCATCTCGAGTATGATGCGGATGCCCCATCGCATGATGATGGAATACGTCCCGTTGAAACGATGCACCATCACGACACGCTAGAGGTGCCAGCCGGCCAGACAATTCCAACTGTGACTCTAGTTGTCCATGATGATGCGACGCAGGGCTGGAATCTGGACGTTCAAACTACGAACTTCCGCTTTGCACCTGAAAGGATAAATCAATCGAGTTCAGTGACTGAAGGACATGCCCACTTGTATATTGACGGGGTCAAAATTACGCGCATCTACGGAAATTGGTACTATTTGGAGAGCCTAGCCGCTGGTCGTCATGAGATCACGGTCAGTCTTAATGCCAACGGCCATGAAACACTAACCCAAGCGGGTGAGCCTATTGCCGCTACAGTTGTGATTGAGGTGCCAGAGCTAACGAGTGCTCCGTAACCGCTCCCTTAATTTCGACGAAATATATATCCATACTATGCTGGATTATCTATTGGTTATGAGCCTAGGGTTTCTGGGCAGTTTTGGTCACTGCATTGGCATGTGTGGCCCAATTACAGTTGCCTTTTCTTTGGCTCAGCATCAGGCTCAATCTTCTCTTCATTCTTCTCATCTTCAGCAGCCCTGTGATGCTGATCTGCATGATCCTGTTCAGCGCTCTCCTGTTCAGCGCCCTCCTGATCAGAGTTCTGCGTCAAGCGGGGGAGAAATTTGGTTTCATGTATTGCTCAATCTGGGGCGCGTTGTCAGCTATGCACTGGTGGGCGCTGGCATTGGAGCTCTGGGATCAGTGCTGGTGGCTGGGGGGCAGGTGGCAGGTCTGGGGAGTGATTTACGGCGGGCGATCGCCATGGTGACGGGCCTGCTCTTAATTTGGCTGGGAGTCGTGCAGCTCAATCCGGGGGTGTTGCCCAAGCTGCCGTTGGTCGCCCCGATGGGGCAACACTCTTTGCATCAGCGGCTGAATGCAGCGATGATGCGGCTCTCAATGCAGCGATCGCTCTGGACGCCATTTCTCTTGGGGCTGGTTTGGGGGCTAATTCCCTGTGGGTTTCTCTATGTGGCTCAAATTAAAGCAGCTGAAACCGCAGATGTGTGGCTGGGCAGTATGACCATGCTGGCATTTGGCCTGGGCACCGTGCCCACCATGCTAGGGCTGGGGCTGGTCAGTGCGCGGCTGAGTGCTGATCGGCGCAGCCAGCTCTTCCGGCTGGGCGGCTGGATGACCGTGCTGATTGGGGTCATCACACTGCTGCGAACAGGCGATCATGGAGTAGACTACACTGGGCATGGGGCCTTGGTTTGTTTGATGCTGGCTCTAGTGGCGCGCCCCCTCAGTCGCATTGTCAAGGGGCTATTGTCATATCGGCGTGCATTGGGGGTGGGGGCTTTTGTGCTATCGGTGGCGCACCTAGTGCATATGGTAGAACATGCCTGGAGCTGGAATATGCAGGCTGTTTTCTTTATGCTGCCGCAGCATCAGTGGGGTGTTGTCATGGGAGTCGGGGCGATCGCCCTGATGACGCCCCTCGCTCTCACCAGTGCTGACTGGGCGCAATCGCGCCTCGGTTTTCGTTGGCGATCTCTACATCTGTTGGCTGTGCCAGCGCTGGTTTTGGCATCCGCTCATTGTCTGCTGGTTGGCACCCACTATCTGGGGCGAATGCAGATTACCTGGGTCAATGTGACCCTGATTGCGCTGCTGAGTGTGGCGGTGCTGGGGGTGCTGGCAGTGCGATCGCCCTGGGTCTGGTCTAGGTTGTCATTGGAGAAATTTTATGTCTCGCCGAAACAACATCGTTAGTGTGTTGGGGATAGCGCTCGGAGTAGCCGCAGTCTCAGGATCAGTCCTGCTAAGCTCACGGCTGATGCCCAAGCCCGTACTTGCGCATCAGGTGCAAGTCTCGGGTAATGTGGGCGGCACGCTACACATAGAGCCAAACGATACGCCCCGATCCGGAGTTTCTGCATTTGCCTGGTTTGCCCTCACCCGTCGTGGCGGGCAGGCGATTCCGCTATCGGTCTGCAACTGTGAGTTGGCCATTTATGCCCACCCCGTTCGTTCGGGAGATGTGCCCCTGGCACAACCCTCCCTTCGAGCTGTTTCTCAAGACGGCTATCAGGGCATCCCTGGTGCAAACGTGACGTTCCCTCGTGCTGGCAGCTATGACGTAGTGCTCCGGGGTCGTCCTGTCACGTCTGGCTTGTTCACTCCGTTTGAGCTGCGGTTTGCGGTCACAGTTGCTCGCTAAAGAAGGCAGAAATTTATACTTGCGTAAATATTGCCTTCATCAAAAGAAAGTCTCCCCTAGAGTCACGGTTGCCCGCTAAAGAAGGCAGAAATTTATACTGTCTGAAGTTAGCCAGTCTTTGCTATGATTTTCTGAGAACGATTATCATTCATCTTGCGAATGCTCGACATTGAGAATTTGTCAGTCTACTATCGGGGGCATCTAGCTCTGGGGCAAATCAGCCTATCCCTTTCTGGCGGAGAGATGGTCGGGCTGATTGGGCCAAATGGCGCAGGCAAGAGTACGTTGATGAAGGCCATTTTGAGCTTGGTGCCGCTTGCAGGTGGGCGTGTATTACTCAATGGTCTGCCTGTTTGGCGTCAGCGCCATCGAATTGCCTATGTGCCGCAGCGATCGCAAATTGATTGGGACTATCCCATCACCGCAAAAACGGTTGTCCTGTTGGCAAAGACTAAGAGCATTGGCTGGTTTCAGACGCCGAGTCCACGCGATCGCGCCTCAATACAGGCTGCGCTAGAGCGGGTCGGCATGTGGGATTTGCGCGATCGCCCTATTGGCGAACTATCGGGCGGGCAACAGCAGCGGGTGTTTTTGGCGCGGGCATTGGCTCAGCAGGCTGATTTGTTTCTTTTAGATGAACCGTTTACAGGCATTGATAAAGAAGCTGAGGCCGTTATTCTCAGTCTCTTTGCCGAACTACAAACTCAAGGCAAAACCCTACTCATCTGTAGCCACGAATGGGGAGACGCGCTGCATCGCTATGACCGACTTTTACTGCTAAATCAGCAGTTGCTGGCTGACGATTTGCCCCATGCCGTCATTACCCTAGACAATATTCGACGAGCCTATGGAGACAGACTCAATCACTCGACTCCAGAGCGGCTAGAAAGCTTTTTCTTTTGTTAGTAGTTCTTCTATCATTTTGGTTCTAACGAGTGCCTATGGGGGCGATCGCAGTAGTAAATGAGGCAAGTTTTAAGTAGATAGACT
>CAZCXK010000102.1:0-20127 GCA_964502605.1 uncultured bacterium | reverse complement strand
TAAACGAATTGCCGTAAACGCCAGTTGGCTGACAAAACATGTCGCCCTCATCTTCCCAATCCCTCTTCCTCCAAAGGGGCAAAGCGGAGCCAAAAGCCCCATCAAGCCGGGTGCATCCCAGTTTTGCAGATGCAGTGCGTTCGCTTTAGCGGTGCATAGCATCTGCGTCTCGCTCGTGGGCAAGATGCCCGCACTACAAACATCGATAAATTTGCAAATGTGGGATGCTCCCCATCAAGCCTTTCAAAGCTCCAATTCTAAACCCGGTATTGATCATTGGTTTGGGCGATCGCCATCGGTGTTGAATTCTCTTCAGAAGACTGCTTGCCAGCATGTCAGCCGATCGCCACCAGCTCAACATCGTCTAACATGCTGGTGTTAATGCCAACTAGCAATGCCAATGCCATCTCTTGAGTGCGAATCAGGGTGCCATTAGTGCGCTGCAAAAAATTGAGGTCGGCCAGCGCCAGCCCGGCAGTCATGCCCAGACGGTCTATTCCTAGCTCAAAGTCAGTGATCATGTCTCGACCTCGACTCATTTCTAGCAAAAATATATCCCGGCCTGCACCTCCAGTTAACACATCAGCCCCCACGCCACCGCTGAGAATGTCATCCCCTGCGCCGCCATTGAGAATGTCATTACCCAAGTCGCCACTGAGCCTATCATTGCCATCTCCGCCAACCAGCAGATCGTCACCCGCATTCCCCATCAGGTGATCATCTCCGCCTAGCCCATACATTTCATCCTCACCACCTTTGCCAACCAGATTATTGTGGCCTGAGTTGCCGTAGAGGAGGTTGTCACCAGCATTGCCGCCACCATTGAGATTGGCTTGCCCTCCCAAGACCAAATTCTCAAACGTGGGATCAAGGGTAATAGAAACGAGCGATAGCAACGTGTCGAGCCCATCGTCGCTGGGGTCGGGGCGATCGCCTGCATTGGCTACAAAATACCAATCGACGCCATTGCCATCGATGCGCTCAATCTGCCAAGTATCGTTCTGCTGTCGTGCATAGACGACCCCTTCATGTAACCCTGATTGGCGATCGCCCGTATTGGTATATTGGTTGTCAGGGAACTGGCTTACTAGACGGCGAAACACCTCAGATTGGGGGTCAAGATAGCGCGACAGATCAGTAAAAACATCAATGATGGCTCCGTGGGCTGCATCTGCATTAAATAACCCTAATCGCAGACCACTCAGCCTGACCACAAACGACGACTGCGCCGTACCTGCCTGATCGTTATCACCCGCCAGCCCCGTTTGCAACACATCATCAGCCACCACCAACGAGAAAGACTGGGCTGATGCGGCTTGAAACGGAACCACACCTTGCTGGTCGGGGGTGACACCATCCACGTCATAGTCACCAGATGGAAATGCCGGATCAAGTGCAACTACGTTGGCTGCGCCATCCAGACGTTGACCAATTTCTGCGGCGACGTAGGTGCCGAGGCTGTGGCCGATCAGCATCAGGTTAGTGTCAGGGGCGATCGTCATTAGCTCCTGCCCGACCACCCAGTCAGCCACGGCGTGGATGCGGCGAGCAGCACGAGTCGGCGGCAGGCGTCTATCAGTGGCAGCCTCTGCCCAATCGAGCAACAGAATTTGAGCTGAGGTCTGGGCCGCAAGTTCCTGTGCTAGCTGATCGAGGCGGGGAAAGCGATCTGACAGGGGGCGATCGCCATCCGGCAACTGGCTTTGCCGCCCATGGGTAATCAGAATTGTGTCTTGGGTGGGGTCAAGTTCAGATTCAGCCGGGGTTACACTATATCGCCACAGCCGAATCGGGTAAGCGGTGACATCACCCGAGTCAGCAACGGCTTGAATGGTGTCCGCCCGAATCAACATGGGATGAGTCGGCAACGGTGCCAGAGTCGGAGTCGAAGTCATAGTGGGAGCTCATCTAGTCTGTCTCAGTTTGATCGATGCTGAGGTGGATAGACAAGCCCAACCGATCAACAATTGGCGTCTAACGTCTAAAGCGATCGCAGTTCATACGCAGTTCATACATCATCGACTTCAACTATTTCTGATTCACACATCGAGAAGACGTAGTCAGAAATAGATGAAATATTACCTGTCTGGTTCAACTGGTTCTACGACAGGTCTTTTGATACAGGCAGATAGCGTCTCAAAACGGCAATCATTAAGCCAGTTGCGCTTCTTCAAGATATACTGAGCCAAAACCGATGAGCCAAAATTGACGTATTGATCAGCAGTTGAGTAAAGTCCAAATCTATGAAGATACTTGGAATTTCTGCATACTACCACGATAGTGCCGCCGCATTGGTGGTCGATGGCGGTATTATTGCAGCAGCTCAGGAAGAGCGGTTTTCTCGTAAAAAGCATGATGCTCGCTTCCCTGCAAATGCCATTCGCTACTGTCTGCAAGCAGCGGATATTTCTTTGCCAGAGATAGACTATATTGTGTTTTATGAAAAGCCGCTGATTACCTTTGAACGGCTATTAGAAACTTACATTGCTTATGCGCCTAAAGGATTTCGCTCCTTCTTAGTGGCGATGCCCATCTGGCTCAAGCAAAAGCTCTACCTTAAGACGATTCTGAAACACGAACTGATTGCATTAGGCCAATGTAAACGAGCCCAGCTTCCAACCCTACTATTTACTGAGCACCACCAGTCTCACGCCGCTGCCGCTTTTTTCCCAAGTCCCTTTGAAAGAGCGGCTATCTTATGCTTGGATGCTGTTGGAGAATGGGCAACAACCTCCGTTTGGCTGGGAGATGGAAATCAGCTTTTTCCTCATTGGGACATTTGCTTTCCTCATTCACTAGGCTTGCTCTATTCTGCTTTTACTTACTACACCGGGTTTAAGGTCAACTCAGGTGAATATAAAGTAATGGGTTTGGCACCCTATGGTGAGCCGAAGTATGTCGATCGCATTTTTGAACATCTTGTCAATCTCCAGGAGGATGGCACGTTTCGCCTCAAGATGGATTATTTCAACTATGCGACTGGCCTAACGATGACAAATCGCAAGTTTGATCAACTATTTGGGGGCGAGCCGCGCCAGCCTGAAAGCAAGCTAACCCAGCGCGATATGGATCTGGCAGCCTCAATACAAGTTGTGATAGAAGAGATTGTCTTGCGCTTGGTGAAAACGATCCATCAGGAATCAGGAGAAGACTTTCTTTGCCTAAGTGGAGGAGTGGCGCTAAACTGCGTTGCCAATGGCCGTATTCTAAAAGAAGGGCCATTCAAAGATATTTGGATTCAGCCTGCAGCAGGAGATGCGGGCAGTGCCGTAGGTGCGGCTCTGTCGGTCTGGCACCAGTATGCTAATCAACCGAGAACTGTTCTCCATGCCGATAAAATGATGGGGACGTATCTGGGGCCAAAGTTTTCTGATCTGGAGATTCAAACCTATTTAGATGCAATAGATGCTGTCTATCTCCGATTGGATGATGAGCAACTGTTATCTAAAGTTGCCGATCTTTTAGCGAGTGATCAAGTAGTAGGTTGGTTTCAAGGGCGTATGGAGTTTGGGCCTCGCGCTTTAGGAGGGCGATCGATTCTTGGAAATCCATGTAGCCCAAAGATGCAGTCAATCATGAATTTGAAGATTAAATATCGGGAATCATTTCGGCCATTTGCGCCTTCAGTTTTGGCAGAGCGCGTGTCAGACTATTTTGATCTCGATCGCCCTAGCCCCTATATGTTGATTGTGGCACCAGTCCAGGTAAATCAACGCGCTTCGCTCACCCCTCAACAGCAGCAGATGGTGGGCTTTGCTCAACTTGATGTGCCTCGATCAACGATTCCCGCTGTGACTCACGTAGACTACTCTGCCCGAGTTCAAACCGTTCATGCCGACACTAATCCCCGATATCATGCACTCCTTCAGCAATTTGAGAGTAAAACAGGCGTTCCCGTCTTGATCAATACATCATTTAATGTCCGAGGTGAGCCGATTGTCTGCTCTCCTGAGGATGCCTATTGCTGCTTTATGAGAACTGAAATGGACTATCTGGTTATCGAAAATTTTCTATTATCTAAGGCTGAACAACCCGTTTGGCCTAAAGATACTAGCTGGATAGAACAGTTTGAACTCGACTAGGTGAATCTTGATCGTCTCGCGGATCAGAGGCGATTTAATTCTTGGACAATGCTGATGCTGAATGCCATGTTAATTGAAGCAGTGCTAATCGAGGGAGCCTGAACTATATGGACAAACCCACTATCACTCGTGCACTGTTACGACAGTTTGGTGTGCTGATGGGCGTATTTCTGGTCAGCATTTTTGGCATAGTCATGCCGTGGCTGCGGGGGCACGCATTGCCGATGTGGCCATGGGCGATCGCCACTATATTTTGGAGCGTTGCAGCGATCGCTCCGTCTGCTCTCCGGCCTGTTTATGATGTTTGGATGAAAGTTGGTGCAGTCTTAGGGTATGTCAATACTTCTATTATTCTAGGTCTAGTGTTTTATGGCATTATTACCCCGATGGGTATCATTATGCGCCTTTTTCGCTATGATCCGATGGCAATGACTTTTAAGTCAGCATCCCACACCTATCGATGTGAACGCTCTCCTACAGTACATCCTGCAGATATGGAGAAACCGTACTAATGTTAGAAACCTTCTTAGAAACGTTAGGTGATTTGTGGGGATTTTTTAATGCTCGCAAAAAATATTGGCTAGCTCCGCTGATCATTACCCTGATTTTGCTAGGAGCATTGATTATTTTTACCCAAGGGTCTGCACTTGCGCCGTTTATCTACACTCTATTTTAGCGATTGATTGATGAGAAAAGCGGTCAAAAATTTTCTTATAACCACGGCTTACAATTGTGTAGTATTGGTGGTTCTTTTAGAGTTAACCAGTTTTTTGATTGCCATCACTGGTTTTCGTGGAATTAATCACTACACCTCTTATTATCTTGCCTTGGTCAATCTATTTCGCCAGCAATCTTTAGTGCGGCGAGGGCAGTGGTATACCGAATTTGAAGATTGGGGAACCTGGCATTTGCCCAATGCTGTCACCCGCCACAGTGAGCTTTGCTTTGCAGTTAACTATCGGTCTAATCGCTACGGTGCCAGAGATCGCGATCGCCCACTAAACTCTGACGGTAGTCGAATTGTGGTTTTGGGTGATTCTTTCATTGAAGGATGGGGCGTCAGCGAAGACCAACGCCTTACCAATCGCCTGGAAGAGAAACTGGGTCAATCTGTCTTAAATTTTGGTGTTGCATTTCATAGCGGCCCACTACAATATCAAATTCTATATGAGCAACTTGCGTCTGATTTTGATCATGATCATGTCATCATTGGCATTTTGCCTGCCAACGACTTTGTAGATAACGATGAAACACATTGGCAACGCGATCGCAACAACTACTATCGCAATCGATATCGCCCTTATTACAACATTCAAGGTGACACGATTACCCCTGTCTATACCGTTCCACAGCCAACAGATGCACGAAATGTAGAAGCTAGAGAAGTCGATGATTGGCACGAGCAGCTTCTCTATCGAGCAACTTGGAGCTACGTTGTGCTTGATAAGATTGGCTCAAACATCATCGACGCCGAGAACTCAGTGCCGATTGATGACTATAGTGGCTATGAAGACGCCACCAATCGTCAGATTCAACCCGTGTTGCTATCAGTTCAACAAATTCAGAGAGTTGCTCAATCCCGTGGCGCTGAGATATCTGTCGTCCTTATTCCGGCAATGGAAGATTTTATTCGCAAAGAAAGCCAAAATCGACTCAAAGTTCAGCGGGTGTTTCAACAGTTTGCTAATCAGAATGACATTCAAGTCATTGATTTATTAGAAGAAATGCCTAAAATCGAGCCAAACTACACTCGCTATTTCCATACCTGTGATGGACACTGGTCTGTAGAAGGCAATGATATCGCTGCTCGGGCTATTTTTCAGCAACTAGAATTATAAATAGAGGGCGATCGCCCTTTAGCAACTGGCTTTGCCGCCCATGGGTAATCAGAATTGTGTCTTGGGTGGGGGCAAGTTCAGATTCAGCCGAGGTTACACCATATCGCCACAGTCAAATGGGATAGGCGGTGACATTACCCGAGTCAGCAGCGGCTTGAATGGTGTCCGCCCGTAATTGGCGTCTAACGTCTAAAGCGATCGCAAAAACTGAATCAGAGCTGCTCGATCCTCTGCCGACATCGTGCGAAATGCCTCTCTAGAAGCCTCTGCTTCGCCACCATGCCAGAGAATAGCCTCCTCAAGTGTGCGGGCACGACCATCATGGAGATAGCCAGAATAGGGCAGTACCACTGGCACCAACCCAATGCCCCATAGCGGTGGCGTTCGCCATTCATCTCCGGTGGCGAGAAAGTCGGGCCGACCGTCTGCGAGTTCCGATCCCATGTCATGCAGCAGCAGATCTGTATATGCATGGATGGTTTGGTCGGCCAATGCCGGAATCTCGTGCTCTCCCGTATGCAACTTGGCCACATGACAGGCCGCACAGTTGGCATTGGCAAATAAGCGCTCGCCATGCTGCACCTGCGGGTCGTCGAACAAGGTGCGCGCAGGGACGGCTAGAGTTTGCACATAGATGGCGGCTGCTTTCAAAATATCCATATCAATGTCTTGGGTGCCATCTGCTGCAGGAAATAGCGGATTGGTGACGCCCATATCATTGACATAGGCAGAGGCTGATTGCTGTAACAGATTGGGGGTGTTGGCCTTCCAGCCAAACCGCCCCAACACCTCTTGGCGCTGAACGACATCCCACACCTGATTGGGACGCCCCGAAATGCCATCGCGATCGCCATCATCTGGGTCGGCGAGCTGCAAAATCTCCGATGCTGGCACCGCCTCCAACAGACCCACGCCAAAGACGGGTTGTGGAATCCGGTTAGAGGTGGCGATTCCATCTGGTAGGGCCGTCTCATCCCAACGGGAAATATCTAGCTGGGGCGATCGCAATGAATAGGGAGTGCCATCGGCATAGGTGCGCTGCTGCTCGTGCCACGTCACGTCAATTACGGCCTCTGGAGCATATCCATAGACGCCTTGTTCTTGAATTTGGGTGCCCATTCCCAAAACGGGCGGAGCGTTTGCTCCAGGGGCATCGGCTTCTAGAGAATATGCTGCGTCAGCCGGGAGCGTCTGAGTCACTAGTGGATCAGTCAACTGGCTGACGCGCACCACGCGCTGCCCTTTTTCTGGCATGCCTCGACCATTTTTGATATGACATCCGGCACACGAGGTGCCATTAAATAAGGGGCCTAACCCAGGGTTGACGTTGGCCGGTGCCGTTACAAATGCTGCCTCAAATGCTAGGTCGCCGACAGCATGACGGTCTGACCAATAGTTGTCTAAGTTGGGCGCAGGCTGTTCGTAGGCGCGGGAGGTGCGGTTGCGAATGGTTGTGTCTCCCCCTGACAGCGCTAACAGCGGTTGGGTTTGCGCTTGAGCCTGCGCTGAAACATGAAGTAGCACAGAAAGCATCATGCCTGCGATCGCCGCCCCCATCCCCAGCATGAAGTAGCGATGTACGTTACGGCTGATTGCGCTCCACAGCAACAGGATTTGAGGTATCCGTCCTTTCATAAGTTGCGGCGTGATGTCGTCTCCACTTCAGGGGTATTGCCGAGCTACTGCAGCAAGGGTAGAACTTGCTGTTCAAAGACCTCAAATAGATTGAGAACACTCTCTTGGGCAGCTTCAATTTGAGGTTGAGCGCTGCTGTCGCACAAGGTTTTCTCAATCGGCCCAGGGATTGCTGCCAACGCCGTCTGTGTCATTTGTAGTTGCTGACGAATTTGGGCATCTAAATCTGGATTGTTCTCCATAACAAAATCGCTGAGACCGCGACCATCGGTATTTCCTAAGGGGAAATCTCCGAGATAGGCATTTTGAGCACTCAGGATATTGTCTTGAAAATCTTGCAGTGAACTGTGGGCAAAGCGACTTTCTAGCAAAAATGGGTTTTGTGTTTCTAAAGCTTCCCCAATTTTGATCGTGCCTAATTCATCTAAGATACCTAGAATACCTTGCACAATCTCTTCACCTGCTGCCTGCACAGTGAGATAAGCACTACTGCCTTGCCCCGCATTGACAAATTCGCTGCGGTAGTTAGAGTAACCATCAATGCCTTCCGTCCAACTACTCAGCAGGTCGTTGGCAGTTTGATCAAACACTGGGGCGATCGCCCTCAAATAGTCTAAATCTCGCGGAGTAAACGCATCCAAAGACTTGTCGTTATCGGTGCCAAACAGCAGAAAACCAATGGCATGAAAGCCCTTTTGACTAGTTTGCAGCCCATCAACATAGTCGGGGGTCAGGGCATCTTGGCTCGATAATACGGCCTCAACATCTGTTTCATTGAGCGGCCAATCATCTAATTCGGCATCTAACCCTAATGAAGCCGCTGGCCCAAAGGCAAAGGCTTCACTTTGCTCCCAGGGGGTTCGTGCTGCCAGCCATGCCTGGCGCGCTGCCTCTAGGGTCATGTCATTGGGATTATCTACAAATGCGGCGATCGCACTCGACAGTTCACCTGTGCGCTGGGTCAGGAGTTGGTAGTTGGGAATAATCAGCTGATCCACAAAGTCAGTGATGATTTGGCGATCGTTAAATTGCTGGGATCTGGGCGTAAACACGGTTACTTCAGGAGCAGGAGCACTTGCTTCACCGCCTTCACCACCTTCGCCACCTTCACCGCCCTCGACTGATGAAAGATCCTCTTCGCCGCCTTCACCTCCCCCCGTCACTGCTACAGCCTGACATGTGCTGTCTTGACTGATCAGTATCGGAGTAGACGCATTTAGCCTCGTGGGCAGGTCAGCATTTGCAGCATTGGGTAAGAGGGCGATCGCCCCCGCCTGAACCAAAGCATAGGTGCCGATTCCTGTCCAAATTTTCAATGTCCCGTTCACTTGAGTTTCCCCTTAAGGCGCTTTACAAACAACATGCCTTTGTCTCAAGCTTCTTTAGCCTGCTTCAGACGTAAACACGCACATTGTACAGCAACTTATTGACATTTGATCCTAAGAAGATCGAGTTAAACGCACCCATGTTAGAAATAATGCCATCCCATACCTAAAAGGCTTAGCCCAGATTATTCACGACTTCTTCTAAAACAGGTTTAGATCTGCCATTCAGTAAAATGCCCAGTGATTCTTTGACTTCGATAGTGTGTTTTTATCCACAATAACCCCGTAGGATTGGCAAAGCACCGCGTGCCCATCACATCTTCAGACAGTGTGTTTTATCCACGATAACCCCGTAGGATTGGCAAAGCACCGCGTGCCCATCACATCAGCTCATCCATGAATTATTCAGGTTAAGTTGAATAAGAGTGACAATTCGGTGATCAGACTTGATGATTGAAACGAATAACCCGCTATTGATTTGCCTAGGAACTGCCGAGTTGATCAAATTCTCGTTTCTTAAGGAGAATGCATGTGCAATAAGGAAGGGTTTAACTACTGAAAGCCATTTTCATTTGTCAATATGCTCAATTCAGATTGGTTCAGATCGGCATTGGGCACTAGCTACCTTGTACACAGCAACGGGCACCAGAGAGTAGAGACTGCTGAGCGCTCTCCTCATGTCAGATTCAGGATAAGTCTGCAAACTGGTAGACGGCAGATATCTCAGATCTCGATAAGCTGAGAGTAACGTATACCTAGATTTTGAGGAGAGTTGTGTGGGACTTGGAATGTTGGTTGAAGGGCAATGGGTCAAAGAACGAGATCAAGAAGACAACGATGGACAGTTTGTTCGACCCTCGACAACGTTTCGTCATCAGGTCACCGCTGATGGGTTAAGTGGCTTCAAGGCTGAAGCAGAGCGCTATCATCTCTATGTTTCATTGGCTTGCCCGTGGGCGCATCGTACGCTGATCATGCGACAGCTCAAAGGGTTGACTGAGGCGATCTCGATTTCAATTGTTGACCCAGCAATGTTGGATGAGGGCTGGAAATTTTCTGATGAGCCGGGCTGCATTCCTGATCATGTCAATCAGGTGCATTATTTACGCGATATCTACACCTTAGCTGAACCTGAATTTACTGGGCGGGTGACAGTGCCTGTGCTATGGGACAAAGCGACTCAGACCATTGTGAATAATGAGTCGCGGGAGATTATTCGCATGTTTGATACTGAATTTGGCGCAGTGGCTGCGTCTGATCTCAATCTGTGGCCACTGGAGCAGCGTGATGCCATTGATGCGGCGATTGATGCGATCTACCAGCCGATTAACAATGGCGTTTATCGAGCGGGGTTTGCCACACAGCAGGTAGCATATGAACGCGCAGTAACTGAACTATTTGAGGCCCTTGATTACTGGGAGCAAGTACTCAGCGGGCAGCGGTTTTTGTGTGGAGATAGCCTGACTGAAGCCGACATTTGCATGTTTACAACACTATTGCGGTTTGATGCGGTCTACTATGGGCATTTCAAATGCAATTTGCGCCGCATTGTAGACTATGACAATCTATGGGGCTATTTGCGTGACATCTACCAATATCCAGGGGTGAAAGCAACCTGCAACCTCGACCATATCAAGCAGCACTATTATAGAAGCCACACGAAAGTCAACCCCACCGGAATTGTGCCCAAAGGCCCGATTTTAGACTTTGAATATGCTCATGGGCGCGATCGCCTCTCGGTTTTCCAGCCTTTGCCATAGCCACTCGGTTGATAAAGTTCAGTCGTTGCCAATTGCTCCCTGTCAACTGAATGATGGTCGTCAGTTTTGGCTCTAAGTTTTGGCTCTAAGTTTTTGCTAGCGCTGAAACTCTTCGCTCCAGGCGGGCAAGGTTTCTCCTTGCTTGCGGCCAAACAATTTGACTCGATTGATTGAAGGTGAATTAACCAGATACAGTTCGTTCTGCATCAAAATCCTCATCAGCTCGGCATCAGGAACATGCGGTGCTTCAAAAATCACCTGAAGACAGTCATGATGGTGAGATACGAGTGCCTGAATATTGAGAAAGCGGAGGGCGCGGTTGATGCGGGCTCTGAGGCGATTGAGGGTGAGGTGCTGAGAAATGGGGCGAGCTTTGGGAGTAGTGTTTGGTCGAATGGCCTGTCCATTAGCCTCTCCGTTAACCTGCCCATTAGCGTGCCCGTTAACCTGTTCATCAGCGTGCCGGTGAGCGTGCCCGTTAGTTTGGCTATGGCTTAGAACATCTGGAGGCTGTGTTAAGGGAGGCGCTGGCAGCGTGGGGGTTGGTCTGTGGGAGGGGGCGGTAGTAGACGCTGTGGCGGCATCTGTGGCGACTGGGTGAGCCCTGGTATCAGCACTGGCTGAAGTGAAATTGAGCGATCGCGCCGAATAGATTTCTGCGGCTCCAATGACGTCTTCTGGGAGCAATGTCGTTAATTTTTCATCGCTGAGCACGGCAATGCCAGCCAGACGATTGGCCTGTTCTTCAACGATTTTCTCAAACAGATTGCGGACAAGGCGGCCATTACCAAAGGTGCGATCGCGAGACTCATAGAGATGGGTGAGCAGCTTCAGCAGTTCAGCGTTAGCGGTATCGGTCATCTGAAAGTGGCTGTCTGCACACAGTTTGTTGAAAATTTTGAGCAAATCATCGGGGGTGTAATCATCAAAGTAAATGTAGCGATTAAACCGCGAGGTCAGCCCCGGATTGGAGCTGATAAAGGCAGACATTTCGTCGGTGTAGCCTGCGACAATGACCACGAGGCGATCGCGGTAGTCTTCCATACGCTTGAGCAAAATGTCGATGGCTTCTTGGCCAAAGTCGCTGCCCATCATCCCTTTGGGTTTGAGGGCATAGGCTTCGTCAATAAACAACACCCCATCGAGCGCCGATTGCACGAGGGCATCTACCTTTTCGGAGGTTTGCCCCACATAGCCTGCGACCAACCCAGCGCGATCGGTTTCGATGAGATGCCCTTTTTTGAGGAAGCCTAGATCTTTGTAAATTTTGCCGACGAGGCGAGCGACCGTCGTTTTACCCGTTCCAGGGGGGCCACAAAAGACAGAATGCAGCGAGACATGGGTTTTTCTCATACCTCGCTGGGTGCGTAATCGCTGTACCTTGAGAAAATTGGTTAAGGTTTTCACTTGCTCTTTGACGTTTTCCATGCCAATCAGCTGATTCAGCTCAGTCAAGACATCGTCAACGCTGCGAGCGTAAGCCGATGTTGCAACCGAGCCGTGCTCGACAGCGGGCGGCTTGCCGTTTTGTGCCAGGTGCTGGGTGCGACTGTAGGTGTGCAGCATGGCCCACACAGACGATAACGCGTCAATTTCTGCGGGTGTGACTTGAGCGTCAATTTTGACGATGACTTGTGCAAAGCGATAGTAGGCGTTGATCGTGCGTTCGAGGCAGTTGGTGCCATATTTTTCGTCAAGACGATTTAAGATAGATGGCAATTCGAGGTGGTTGAGTTCGCGTTCAGGTTTATTTTGGGTAATGCGGAGCAGGGTGGCGATCGCCCGTTTTTCATAATCGCGCTGGGTTTGTAGTGAATAGTCACAGCGATTGACGGCAAAGTTGAGAGTGTCTGAATCTTGACGCACCAGGGATTCGACCAGCAAAAAAGCCAGTAGCTGATCGGCGACAATCTTGCCATCGGCGCGACCGCAAATTCTGACGATTTTAGCTAGATCATTGAGCACTAGGTCTTGAAAATCTTGCCCACGCGATAGCAGCGGCGTGACTGCCTTATAAAACAGATTGGCTTCTCGCTTAATCTCCTGGCTATTCATAATTCTCCCGATGCGAGACCTAACATAGAACTATGGGCAGCAAACTTTGGGAACGGGACGGTTGAGACGGGTTGAAATGCAGACAGCGCTGAGCCAGCGGCTGGGGGCAATCCTGTTATAACCGCTCTGGCCATGATTCCTGCTTTATGAATCGATACATCTCACAAGAACGAATCGGGTGTGACCTATGGTTCACTTAAAATCTCTCAATCATGGGGTGGTGCGACAGTGGCTAACGCTGCTGGCTATTATTCTGGCGTTTGGGATTAATGTTGTCTCCAACATTGCACCGCCCAATGGACAAACGATTGGCGAGGTGTCGGCCACTCAGTTTGGTGATGTGCTGATTATTCCGGCCAACTATGCGTTCATCATTTGGGGGCTCATCTATGTGGGTCTGTTTGCGCTGGGAGGTTATCAGATCAGAGCGGTGCAGCGCTCTAATCTGCGACTGCAGCGCGGAGGCTATGGGCTAGCGATCGCCTGTTTAATTCAAATCGTCTGGGTGTTTTTGTTCCTGAGCAACCAGTTTGTGCTGTCGCTGGTGGCGATGATCGGCATTTTACTGGCGCTCATTTGGTTTTACACGCAGATTCGAGCAGGTCAGGAAAGCGTATCACGGGGCGATCGCGGCTTCCTGCTGTTGCCCACCAGTCTTTACCTGGGGTGGATATCCGTAGCAACCGTGGTGAATGTCGCCTGTGCCTTGACGAGTGTCAACTGGTCGGGGTGGGGCATTAGCTCAATGGCATGGACGATTGTGATGATTTTCGTCACGACGGTGATTACGTTCGTGGTGATCGTTCAACGAGCGGATGCAACCGTTACGGGGGTGATTATTTGGGCGCTAGTGGCGATCGCCATTCGGCAGTCAGAATTTTTGCCTATTGCAGCAACGGCTATTGGGGGGGCGATCGCGTTGGCGATAGGTTGGGGCGTGCGCCAAACCCAAATGATTGCAAACCAGGGTTGATCTCTCGACATGTAAGTCAGGCATTTTGTTTGGATGGGGTTTAGGGGACATTCCCCCAAGCGGGATGCATAGGCACGATCGCCATTGAGAGGAAGCACATGCAGCATGGTTCAGAGCTACAGTAGTTGTGTAGAAACAATAGGGGCTGAGGGCAAACATTTGGGGTCGTGACCCAAAACCTTCTCGGTCTGAGGGCAAACATTTGGGGTCGGAAGGGAAAATTTTAGGTGGCGATCCCAACCGTCCTCACGTTGAGGGAGAATCCTGAACCTGGCTTACTCATGACGGCTACCGCAACAGGCTTAGATCCCTCGTTTAGAGCAATTATCAGCGATTCTTTATCGGTGACCGTCTGGTTTTATCGACGAAAGCTCCGTAGATTGGGCACTGCCCACCATCCAACCCAGCAACCAACAGGGAACTGAAAAATCACCTGAAGAAATATCCTGAATTGCCATTTTGTAAATCCTTCAATCAATCAATAGCCCAAACTTAAACGTCTCAAGCTCTGCTTACCTGGACTTACAAGTTTCGTCTTTAGACTCATGATATGAAGCTCGATACAAGTCACCAAGTACGACTTTTCCCCTTGGCATGAGTCACAAAGGATCAGTTACGCTGTGGGTCAGATATCGATCAGATTAAAAGAATTTAGCCCCCTTACCCAAGATGGACCCCGTTCCCCTCACCGCCTTCCTCACTCCCTTTTTGCCCGTTTTACTGAAATTAGGCAACAAAGCCGCTGAAAAAGCCACTGAAACCGCTGCCGAAAATTTGGCGAAGATGCCTGGAACAAAGCCAAAGCAGTGTGGGAAAAACTGCATTCTAAGGTCGAGGCCAAGGAAGCCGCCACAGATCTCGCCGCCACTCCAGAGGATGAAGACCTGCAAACGGCTCTGCGGGTGCAGTTGAAAAAGCTATTGGAAAGCGATGCTGCCTTAGCTGAGGCGATCGCCTAAATCCTGCAAGCCGATGCCCCCCACGGCACCCCTGGCACTCAGATTGTGCAGACGGTGACGGGCAACCAAAACCAGGTGATTGGTCAAATGACCGGGAGCACTTTGGTCGGTAATATGACCAGAAATGTAACGCTGTAATGTCGCCAGCGATCGCCCGTACCCCATAGGAGGACACCATGACCCTCACCATTGAAGACCTCAAACGCTTCCAGCACCAACACCCCGACTACCGCCTCGAACTCGTCGATGGAGCCATCATCATCATGAGTCCATCTGGTTTTGAATCCGATGAAATCGCCGCCGTCATCATCGCCCAACTCTGGGCCTGGGTCAGACCTCGCAAGCTAGGGCGCGTTACGGCCTCCAGTGCAGGCTTCAAGCTCCCCAACGCTGATGGCGATGTCCGTGCTCCCGATGCTTCCTTCGTCAAAGCCGAACGGCTGAAACGCACCACCGAAGACTATGCCAACCTGGTTCCTGATCTGATCTTCGAGGTGCGATCTAAAACGGATGACCTCGATCGCCTCCGCGCCAAAATTCGGCAGTTTCTTGACCTAGGCACCACCGTTGGTGCCTAGTGGACTATCGCAGCCAAACCATTGAGGTTTACCACGATCAGGCCGAACCTGTGATTTTGCAGAATGGCGATCGCTTCACCGTCCCCAATCTCTTACCAGGTTGGGAAATGGAAGTCTCTAGCCTCTGGGCACCCGAATTCGACTAACCCTAGCTGATCAAACGCCCATTGCCTCTATGAGTGTTCCAGACCCCATCCCCCACCCATCCGATTTAACCACAGTGCAGCAAGATGTAACGGGCGATCGCAATCAGGTGATTGGGCAGATATCAGGTGGCATTGTGATCAACCAACTCATCATCCATGAGCGGGTTCCGGCTACCACTATCTCACCACCTGTTGCTGTCACCCCAACCCTCACTCAGCAAGAGTACCTGGTTTGGCGATCGCCCTATTCGCCGAATTTTCTGGTGATATCCATCCCACTGTGCGCCAACAATTAACTGGTGCGCTTGTCGCGAGAGCCAATTGTGTTCTTCAGGCAGTAGGCCAGATAAATCCCCGTCAACAGTAGCAGACCCGATGCTGCTGACGGTTCAGGAATCGATGAAACAGAATCATCGTCGTACCAATCAATTGGCTTGGGGAAACTACCCTCATCCGGTTGTGGCACCACAAACAGTGGTGGCTCGACAGGCTGGTCAATAAGCGAGTCGATGCTGGGAGCGCCAATTCGATCAAACGAGAGTAATTTCCAACCGCTGTTGAGGAATAAGGGTTTTGAAACCAGCGGGGGCTCCATCTCAGGCAAGAGCGGCTCAGGGGATGCGTCAGACTCCAGGTTGCTAAAACTTGGGGGACGTTCAAACCCATGTTGTGGAACTGGAACATCAATCAGAATTTCTGCAATGGGACTGTCCGCTGATGGGGAAACATTCTCTGGTCTGGGCCTCGATCCATCGGTAGACGGTTTAGTTGACGGCAGCTCGATCGGAAACAACTCAATTGATGGCTCAACAGGAGTAAACAGAGCGCCCGGACTGTCAGAATTGGATGAAGAGACAGGAGCCACCCCCGGCAGCTTCAGTGCTACATCGGCCTGCTCAGGGTCAGTAGTAACTTCTGGTTCGTATCCTGTCAAAACATCGTTCCACGGCGAGTCACGCGTGAATTCGTTGACATCGATCGCCTTAGGAGGCTGCACTGTCCCATTGGCGATCGCCACCAGATGGCCAACAGGAACCAACACTGACTGTTTTCCTGCCCGATCTGAAACCTGAATCGTTTTATCCGATAGGGCAATTACGTAGTCTGTCTGATTGCTGGGATCATATACAGCCAGCACGTCTCCATCTAGCATGGCTGGGTCAGGTGCCACAACCTCCGGCTCGCTACCTGCTGGAGTCGCGTCTGGAGCCATTGGCAACGCAGGCGCAATGCTAACAAGGCTCTGAGGCAAGTCTAGCTGCACCCCCTGCTCAAAATTCTCAGATGCGCCAGATGGGAGGGTGATAAGCGCCACTCCTTGCTCAAGATGAATCGTTGTCTCGGCGCGAATGCCGTTGACATCGAGATGGCGGAGCTGTCGCTTGCGGGGCGCAAACCGAAACAAACTATTCGACCCGATGCGAAGAAACGCACCCCGGTCAAACAGCAGCTCAGCCATTGATCCCTCTCCCGTTCGCACTGCATCTAGCGGTAGCAGAACATCTGTCACCTTGGCAGAGCGCGGCATCTTTTGGTGGGGCAAGAGCTGCACCTGATTTCTGAGCTTGCGAATTTCGGCCTGCACGGTCTGACTCTCAGGTGCCAGAACAGGAGCCACTGACACTAGCCCGATCAGACTGCCGGCGATCGCGCACTGCCCCCATAAGACGCTGATACTAATTAAGCTGCCTGCCACAGAATAGCGCTTCGGCAGACGACATCGGTGGTTTGCCATTGCTTGACTCCCAAGATTTCCCTGTAGCAATTGAGCCTGATTCACCGCTTCTAACGGTTTGTGCGCCGAGAAATCTCTCGCTTTAGAACGCCATTTCAACCATGCATGTATCAGGTGCAGCAGTAGCAGCAGACCCAATCACATCCTCAGGGATTCAGTATGATTACGTAATCTTCACGTATATCTTACACATCCATCTCTATTTTCATAGGACAGCTCACTCGATGCAAACGTCGGGGCAGCCATTCACAAAAACTTTACTGTGCAGACAGGCTGATTTAATGAAGATGACGTGGATTGATCGAGTCAGGTTTCACAATCAATCAATCAATCAATCAATTGAGCAATTAATTAATCTCAATTGATGCCTGTCTCAAATAGTTTCGCAGTTGGCTGATTTGGGATACTGCGACATGCAGGTCAACGACTGGCACGTTTAATGGAGAGTGCTGCCAGATCAAGACTGCCACATCCTCGATTCGCGCTGGAACGGCACAATTAGGGGCTAATTCAGTCAGACTGTAGATCGGCTTGGTGACAGCAATCTTGCTGAGATATGGTATTCCGGTGGGTGGGTGGAGGGCGATCGCTGCCATGAATGTGGATGGCTTCAGCCACATGCGCCGACCAGTATGCAGGGCATGGGTTTCCACCTCAACAGCAACCTCAGGGGCGATCGCCAGTCGAAAGTTATTTTCACACAGCCGCAACAGAGAACAGGGGCGATCGCCCAGCGTAGTTTCCAGCGACTGAAAAGGCGCTAGTTTACTAACTGATGCGCCAAAAACCGCTTGGGCAAAGGCAAACCCATCCATGCCAGCCCAGTCCCACAGCTTCGGATCAGCAAGAGAACACCGTGGAGTATCCCCAGATGTAGGATTCATAAAAATCTAACTCTCCTCATGCCGCACCCGACTCTTCGTAGGATCATAGGCCGCTAGCCTGCCAACCGTTGCCGACACGCGCCGCTTCATGCCATCTATCACCCCCACTTCAAGCGTTGTTCCCAATGTGGCATATTCAGGAACAATTTGCGCCATCGCAATGCTGCGGTTGAGAATCGGAGAGAAAGTGCCGCTGGTGATATGCCCCACGCGCCACAGCTCTCCCGGCGCGTAGATGCATTGTCCATGCTCGGCGACCTCATTGGTGTCGAGCAGCAGCCCCACCGCCACCTTAGGAGGACGGAGCTTAATCTGTTTGAGTGCGGATCGACCGATGAAGTCTCCCTTGGTCTTAAGCGCCACTGCCCACCCGATGCCGGCCTGATAGGGAGATACTAAATCATCAAACTCGTGGCCTGCAGCTAATAGCCCTGCTTCGATGCGGGCGCGATTGAGTGCTAGCATCCCCATTGGCAATAGGCCATACCCTGTGCCAGCCGCCATCAACCTGACCCATAAATCGGCACCCTGCTCAGGATGCACGAATAGCTCATACCCCAATTCCCCCGTATAGCCTGTGCGAGAAATCAGCACCGGAATATCTGCGACCGTGCCACTGGCGCAGCGAAAATAGCCCAAATCACTGAGATGGCTAACGCCGCTGTCTGGGGCTAGCTGAGCCAGCGGAGCCAAAATTTCACGAGAGCGCGGCCCTTGCAGCGCCAGGTTATGCAGATGATGGCTAGAAGGAGTAATGTCAACGGTCAGTCTATTGCGCTGGGCAACCTGGGACAACCAGTCGCCATCGGTGTCGCAGTTGCCGACATAGCGATAGTGGTGTTCGTTGAGATGAAACACAATGCCATCGTCGAGAATGCCTCCATTGGGCGTTAGCAAACAGCCATAGGCAGACTGTCCTACAGCCAGCGTGTCAATATTGCGCGAAAAGGCGACCTGAAGCAGGTCTGCCCCATGGCGACCCGTTATTTCAAACTTTCGCAGCGCCGAAAGATCCATCAGCACGGCCCGCTCTCTCAAGGCCCAATATTCGGCCTGGTCGCCCTGGTTGTAAAAGCTATTGGGCACCCAGTAGCCGTTGTATTCCACCAGATTACCTGCTTGCTGCCGAATGATCGGCGTAAACGCACTGTCCTGGGTGAGGCGCAGCGGGTGATGTGCTGCTGCTCGCCGCCCTATCGCCTTGGGAAACTGCTCGGCAGCGGCGTAGATGCGGATATGAATTTCGGTCGGGTGCCAGCCGTTGGCGGGGTCAATGTCATCGGGGCAGGCCGAACTCGCACATAGAAGATCAGAGCGGGCTTGCAGCAACACATAGTCTCCTGGTCGTGACCATGACTCACCCGAGGCGATCGCCCCATCATCCCCCACTGCCGTATTGAAAAAGAAATTAACAGCCGCCCATCCGGGGCGCGGCGCAATGCCATAGGGAGCCAGCACCCGATTAAAGTTTTCGCTACAGCTCACATGCCCCGGATAGCCTACATCTTCGTAGTAGCGGGCTGTACAGGCTAGCAAAAAGCTGTCGTGCCGACCACAAGTATCTTGCACCACTTCAATCAGTGGCTGCATCGTCTGAGAAAAATAATGACTGTGCAGCCCTGCTTGAGGCACGGCAACGCCGTTGAGGGTGCGGGTGACGGTGTTGTCAAGTTCTTGCTGGTAGTTGTCGCCTGCAAAGGCCAGAAAATCAGAACACTGTGTCCCCTGTACATCAATGATTTGAATGTATTGCCCCGCCTTAACCGAGTAGGCGATCGCCGTTGATGGAGCAATGCGATAGTCGGCCACGACCACACCGAGCGGCGCAGGAATATCAACATAGTCAGCATAGCCAAGTCTTTGTTGGTTGACAGTCGTGGTCTCAACACCCATAGTTCTGTATGCAATTGCGCGATCGCCTTAATACTGCTGATTCAACGTGATTTATCGCAGCGAGTCCGTATCAGAGTCTACTGTTCTAACTGTCGAGTCTCAGTGTCGCGACTAATGCTATTTCTAAGTAGGTGGACATAAATAAACGATGTTGTAGGGTGCCGTTAGGCGAAGCCGTAACGCACCATTCCCCAAGGATTTGATGCATTACTGTCGAGTCTCAGTGTCGCGACTAATGCTATTTCTAAGTAGGTGGACATAAAT
>CAZCXK010000101.1:16129-20298 GCA_964502605.1 uncultured bacterium | reverse complement strand
CATCATCGAACTGCTCGATGACCTATTTCGTCGCGCTGCAGAAGCCGATGAACCCGTTGAGCAAAACTTTATTCGCAAACATACGCTGGAACTGCAATCTCAAGGTATTGAAAACAGTTCGGCGCGACTATTCTCTAATCCAGCGGGAGATTTTGGCTCTCTGGTGGGCGATCGCGTCGTAGATGCCAACTGGGAAACTGGCGACGAACTCGGCAACACCTGGCAAGGCCGCAATACCTTTAGCTATGGCAGGCATGACAACGGCCAAGCTCGTCCTCAGGTGCTTGCGACCTTGCTCAAATCGACCGATCGCATTGTGCAGCAAATTGACTCGGTCGAATATGGGCTGACAGACATTCAGGAGTACTATGCCAACACGGGCGGCTTAAAGAAAGCTGCTGAGATCAAACAAGGTAAGAAAGTCACTGCAAACTTTGTCGAAAGTTTTTCTAAAGACACCACGCCCCGCAAGCTGGAAGACCTGCTGCGAATGGAATATCGCACCAAGCTGCTGAATCCCAAATGGGCAGATGCAATGGTAGCCCAAGGATCGGGGGGTGTTTATGAAATTTCGCAGCGGATGACCGCGCTAATGGGCTGGGCTGGCACCACCGATTTCAAAGAGAACTGGGTCTATGACCAAGCTGCAGATACCTATGCCCTTGATTCGGCTATGGCAGGAACACTGCGCCAAGCCAACCCTGAGGCATTCCGCAATATTGTCGGCAGAATGCTAGAAGCCCACGGGCGCGGCTTTTGGCATCCGAGTCAGGATAAATTGCAGCAGTTGCGGAATCTCTACGAACTCACAGATGAAACACTAGAAGGCGTGACACTGCCCTAGACTGTTTGATGGCAACGTCACCATCTCCCAGATTCTAGCCCAATAGTTCATCCGATTCGCCATGTTCATCATGGGGCAAATCGGGATCAGTGTTAGCTAGTAAAACTTGGGCAACCTCTGGAAAATGCTGTTGCATACAGCGATCGCACACCCCATGGGAAAACTCAACATTAGAGTAGTGTTTGATAAACTTCTCAACAGTTGACCAATAGCCTTTGTCGTTACGAATCCCTTTGCAATACGAGCAAATTGGGACAAGCCCTTCCATCAACTTGATTTTGCCTAATGCATCTGCCAATTGAGCCGAGGTGCGCTTCAATTCAAGTTGCATCACAACTTGACGCGCCAGAGCTTCAAGAGTTTTGGTTTGATACTCTGATAATTCTCGAGGTTTATGGTCGATAACGCAAAGGGTGCCAATGTGATGACAATCAGGAGTCCGCAACGGTACGCCAGCATAGAAGCGGATATTAGGCACACAGGTCACGAGCGGATTATTATGAAAGCGCTCATCATCAAGCGCATCGTTCACAATTGTGATGGTTTCGCTCAAGATTGCATAAGTACAGAATGAGACATCGCGGCTGGTTTCAGCAATATTAAGACCCACTTTAGACTTAAACCATTGACGGTCTGAATCAACCAAGCTGATCAGAGCAATGGGCACGTCGCAGATAAAGGCAGCGAGTGCAGTGATGTCGTCATAGGCTTGCTCAGAAGGTGTGTCTAGAATTCTGTACTGCCTGAGTGCCTCAAGTCGAGCTGCCTCCCGCGTCGAAACATTAGCCTTCATGATATTGCTATGGCGCTTAGTCACGATGAAATCATTCTAAATTGAGAGCCTGTAGGATTTAGCAGCACTTAATATGTCCTCACTTAATCCGTCCTCATTTAATCTGATGGCTTGTTTCACGCCATATGTCACAATGAAAACTAGTCATTAACACTGCGAATAGGGTTTAGATAGCTTCGTGACTTCTACTCTTGCAACTAATTCACCATCTATTGTCAAGCAGCGTGCTGTATTTCCGTTTACGGCCATCGTTGGTCAAGAAGAAATGAAACTGGCGCTGATGCTCAATGTCATCGATCCCAAAATTGGCGGGGTGATGATTATGGGCGATCGCGGCACAGGGAAGTCAACCACAATTCGGGCGCTGGCTGACGTGTTACCTGAAATCGAGGTCGTAGCAGGTGACCCGTTTAATAGCCATCCCAGCGATCCTGAGTCGATGTCAGATGGGGTGCGCGATCGCCTAATGCAGGGTGAAGACATTGCGATCGCCCACAAAAAAGTGTCGATGATCGATTTACCTCTGGGCGCAACCGAAGACCGCGTCTGCGGCACCATCGACATTGAACGGGCGCTGGCAGAAGGCGTCAAGGCCTTTGAGCCCGGTCTGCTAGCTCAGGCCAACCGGGGCATTCTTTATGTAGATGAGGTCAACCTGCTCGATGATCACCTCGTTGACGTGCTGCTTGATTCTGCGGCGTCTGGCTGGAATGTGGTGGAGCGGGAAGGCATCTCAATCCGCCATCCAGCGCGCTTTGTCTTAGTGGGGTCGGGCAACCCTGAAGAAGGTGAATTGCGTCCGCAACTGCTGGATCGCTTTGGAATGCATGCTGAGATTCACACGGTCAGAGACCCGAATCTGCGTGTCAAAATTGTGGAAGAACGGACAGAATTTGATCGTGACCCCAAGGCCTATGTTGAGCGCTACCACGACCAGCAAAATGCCCTTCAAACTCAGATTGTAAAGGCTCAGCAGTTGCTCAAGTCGGTGACGCTTGACTATGATTCGCGGGTGCATATTTCTCAGGTTTGCTCTGAACTCAATGTCGATGGCCTCCGGGGCGATATCGTTACCAATCGTGCTGCTAAGGCGATCGCTGCATTAGAAGGCCGCACAGAGGTCACAGTAGATGATATTCGCCGGGTTGTAGTGCTCTGTCTGCGTCATCGCCTCCGCAAAGACCCGCTTGAGTCAATTGATTCGGGCTATAAGGTGATGAAGGTCTTTAGCCAGGTGTTTGGAGTGGCCGATCCCGATGAAGTGGCTTTGAATGGAGCCCGGTAAACGACGCTGCCAGAGGTCTGGACACCAGAGCTGCTAAGTCCGCTCAATTCCGCCCAATGGGTGAAAAGCTCCTATGGAAACGCGCATTCTAGGATTAGATCCTGGCCTGGCTACGTTGGGGTTTGGGTCAATCCAATGCCATGCCGATCTAGCCACACCGCCAACGGTCTTAGCACTTGACTTTGGGGTGATCAAAACTCCGGCGCACACCGACACGGGCGATCGCCTCTGTACAATTTATGATGACTTGCATAGCCTGCTAGAACATTGCCAGCCAGATTTGGTGGCGATCGAAAAGCTATTTTTCTATCGCATGGGCAACACCATTCAGGTGGCTCAGGCACGCGGGGTGATTTTGCTCACGCTGGCTCAGCGGCAAATTTCCATTGTCGAATTTACGCCAGCTCAAATCAAACAGGCACTCACTGGACATGGCAATGCTGATAAACATGCCGTGCAAGAAGCCGTGGCTCGTGAGCTCAAGCTAGACGCTATTCCTCGACCAGATGATGCAGCTGATGCATTGGCGATCGCCCTTGCCGCCTGGTTTCAGCGCTAGTCGAACGCCCATGAGATGGTTAGGTTGTCTGCATTAGCGCCGCTGCTGTCTGCTTAGCCTGCTGTGCAGACTCTGAATTCTGCTGCATCAGTGCTACGACAATCGCCCCTTCAACTAAAATCAGAAGCTGCTGAGCCAAAGATTCTGGAGCAGCACGATTTGTAGCTGCGACAAGACTGAGGATGTAGTGATAGACAGCCTGCTGATGCTCAAGCGCTACCTGATATCCAGGATGGTCAGGGTCAGCTAACTCAATCGCTGAATTAATAAACGCACAGCCCCGAAAGTCAGGCTGCTCAAACCAGTCTTGCAGCGCATCAAACATAGCCAGGAGGCGATCGCCTGGGTCAGCTGCTAGATGCTCTACTGTCGATTGAAACCACCTGCGCCAGTTTTGATCTCGCTGCTGCAGCCACGCCGCAATCAAGGCGTCTTTAGACTTGAAGTGGTTATAAAGCGACATTTTAGCCACCCCCGATTCAGCAATGATGCGGTCGATGCCGACGTTTTGCACCCCCTCTCGGTAAAACAGATCAGAGGCCGCTGCCAGAATGCGATCGCGAACCGACGGACGCAGCGGTTGAGCGCGAATCATAGGCAATATCCATAACCTAGATAGACAGGTCTGTATAAACTGTAGCATGACAGAACAGACTGTATCCGCTGCAACAGTTTCTTGCAGCCGGCC
>CAZCXK010000101.1:0-16029 GCA_964502605.1 uncultured bacterium | reverse complement strand
CAGTTTCTTGCAGCCGGCCTGTCGAGCATGGATTCTGCCTCGGCCAACATCAGGGTATGAGTTGACAATATACAGACCTGTCTATACATTCAAATTAGACAGACCTGTCTACATAAATTTCTCGTCATTTAGTTCATATATCAGGAGATCACCCGAAGATGACCATGTCTGAACTCAAACCACCCCTGCCTCCCTTCACCTTAGAAACGGCCAAAGCCAAAGTGCAAGCCGCTGAAGATGCTTGGAACACTCGCAATCCAGAGAAGGTTTCATTGGCGTATACACCAGATTCTGAATGGCGCAATCGCTCTGAATTTCTCAAAGGCCGTGACGAAATTCGGGCGTTTCTCACTCGCAAATGGAACACAGAACTGGAGTATCGCCTCAAAAAAGAGCTATGGAGCTTCACGGACAATCGCATCTCGGTAAAGTTCGAGTATGAATACCACACCGATTCGGGGCAATGGTATCGCGCCTATGGCAACGAACAGTGGGAATTTGCCGAAAATGGCCTCATGCAGCGGCGCGAAGCCAGCATCAATGACGTGCCGATTCAAGAGTCTGACCGAAAGTTTCGGTAGCAGTCCTCGTTTCAAGGCTCTGTCTAGAAAGATTTAGGCCGAGAAGATTTAGGCTGAGTTTACAGAGGCTCAGCCTCTTGGTGATATCCATAGAGGCTGAGTCTATAGAGGCTGAGCCTGGTGCCTTCATGCCGTGGCAGAGCAAAGCCCCAATCCGTCAGATGTGACTAGAGGATGTGCCCCGAGACCTAGACGAAATTGCTGACGTTGTCGAGGGCGTTGAGCTGCACGTTTTCAACAAAGGCGAGGCGATCGCCCCCTTTGATGATATTCACCCCGTTTCCGTCTGATTGGAAGGCGAGATCCCCGAAGGTGCCCGCATCAAACCGGGTCGAGCCCAGTTGGAAATTGCGAATCGTATCAAAGCCGTCGCCAGCTTGGAGAATGACGACATCGCGCCCACCATTAAGCTGGATCAGATCATTGCCAGGGCCGCCGTTGATCAGGTCATCTCCAGAGCCAGAGGTGATGATGTCGTCTCCAGCCCCGCCCAAGAGGTGATCATTGCCGCCGTTGCCGTTGATGATGTCGTCACCCGCGCCACCGTGAATGAACTCGCTGCTAGAGCTGCCATTAATCCGGTCGTTGCCAGCACCACCGAGCAGCGTATCTTCTCCCCCATTACCGTTAATATTGTCATCGCCTGCCCCGCCCTGGATGTAATCACGGTCTGATGAGCCATTGATGGTGTCGTTGCCATCGCCACCAAAGAGAAAATCTTCGCCACCGTTGCTATTGATGGTGTCATTGCCACCCAGCCCGAGGATAAACTCACCGTTGCGGGTGCCGTTGAGGGAGTTATGACCGTCATCGCCCAAGGCGGCATCATCTGGAATAGCTGGCGCAAACTCATACACGGTCGTGGTGCCACTGACTTCATTCGCTACCACCAGCAGCGGCACCCCACCCGGAGCATCCTTAGCGTCGATGAAAGCCAGACCTTCGGGGCCAAGGTCGCCATCATCGACACCCTCTTCGAGCGCGTCTTCATCAGCATTGAACTGGCGATTGTTGATGTATTGCACAAAACTCGGCATATCTGGATTGCTGACGTCATAAACCATGACGCCGCCAACTCGTTCTAGCCCAATAAACGCAAATGTGCTGCCATTCACCTCACCCAAGACTACACCTTCAGGTTCGGGGCCTTTGTTGTCACTGCGGTTGTCAAACTCATTATTGGTATTGTCGGCATTAAAGAAGTCAGGAATCAACGCGGCAGTGATCTGTTCAAAGTCATCACCACTGTCGTAGACCAATTCACCCTGACTATTAAAGATAGAGAAAGACCGAGTGCCATAGGTAAACAACTGCTCTAATTGGCCATCGCCATCAATGTCGCCATCAATCGAGGAGATGGTCAGCCGACCCAGGTTTTCGTCTGCATCAATATCAGCGGCAAAGCTCTCATCCAGGGACAAGCCATTGCGACCAAAGGTTTCCACATCTTCCAAGTCTTTCAGGCGAATCGCATCCCCCAGAGGACTATCGTCAGCATCATCGGCATCACCGCGATCGTCGCCCTCATTAGCCGTGACGATATAGGTTTCGCCATTGACGTTAAAGGTGGCGATCGCATCTGGCATATAGAGACCAAACAGATTGTCGTAGGTCTGGATATTAATAGCACCATCGCGATCGCTGGCGTCGAGGCCGTTGCCTGCCAAGCTGTAGTCTTTCACACCGAGGGGCAAGATGTTAGTAACAGTGCTTGAGGCAATATCAATGACAGCTAGGGAGTTATTTTCTTGTAGAGACACATAGGCCGTGGTGGAGTCGTCTGAAATGGCAATATACTCAGGCTCCACATCTTCAGATACCGACTTGCCAGGGAAGATGCGAACCCCCGCTGCCCGCAGCGCCTCTTCCTGACCGTCAAATGCGGTGAAGTCAGCCGTGGTTACAGTCAGATGATCCAGACCATTCGACAGATCAATAATGCTCACCGACCCTTCTGGATCAACCTGATCGCCGGGTTCGCCCTCATTGGCGACCAGCACCTTGAAGCCATCGGGTGTAAAGGTGAGCATGTCGGGCAGAGCACCGACTTCAACGGCAGTTAAGACGTTGCCATCTGTATCAAAGAAAAGAACCTGGCCGAGGTCTTGGCTGACATCAGCGGCGACAGCGACGGCGACAAGACCATCTTTGACGGCGACGCTGTTGGCTCCGCCGGGTACAAAGCCATCAACCAGCCCGTCAAAGAGAATCTCATCAATCAAGACTGGATTGGTCGGGTCGCTGAGATCAAAGATATCGATGCCGCCGCTGGCGCCATTGACCACAAACAAACGCTGCGACGCCGGGTCATAGGCCGGAATTTCAGCGGCACTTTCATCAAAGACATCCGCAAGATTGTCGGGGACGTAGCGGCCAATTTGGGTGAGTTCAAATGACATAGAGAAATACTCCTGTGAGGATTAAAACAGTTTGCGTGGTTGTTCTAAACATCCCCGCGTTGCTCGCAGGGATATAGCGCGACCGAGGCGATCGCCTGAGCCATTGACACGCCCTGCCGGGGGTAGAGGGTCAACGCATGGAGGCACTAGTCGTTTGGTTATTCAAATCCAGACGAGCAAGAGCGCCAGTCCTCAAAGCCGGATAGCCCAATGCTGAGCCCACTCAAGCTCGGGGTGCGAGAGCGGCAAGGCTGGCTCGCAGTCCATAGGAGGGGCATTGAGGCAGGTCTGAGCATCGGGCCTGAATAGTTGAGTGTGATCACGATTGGTCTGAGCCTTATGGAGCTGGGTGAGAGCCTCGTCACCGCAGCTTTAGGCGGTGTGGATGACCTGCCAACCCTAGAGGATGAGGCATGAGAGGTCATTCACGAGCGTTGGAGCTTAGTGCATGAGTGTTGGCGCTTAGCGCATGAGTGTCGGAGTCTCGTTCACGAGGAGTCTGAGTGTCTCCAGTGAAGCTTTGAGCTTCGTCGATGAGTAGTCTGAGCCTCGTCGATCAGTATTGGAACCTTGCCGCCGATGCTCTGAATGTCTCGCACCAAGCTCAGAACCTTGTCGATGAATAGTCTGAGTGTCTCGCACTAGACTCAGAACCTCGTTTATGAGGCTCTGAGCCTCGTCGATGAGTAGTCTGAGTGTCTCGCACTAGGCTCAGAACCTCGGGCGCGAGTGTTATATCTTCGCCGCCGAGGCTCTGAGTGTCTTGTGTGAGGCTCAACGCCTCGTGCTTGAGGGCTAGAGCATCCCCGATGAAGATTAACACCTGATTCATGAGGGTTGAATGGCGATCGCCAGGAATCAACACCTGACGCATACGGGTCAGAACCTCCCTGACGAGACTTCTTACCTGATGCACCTCCATCAACACGTCATGGCTGAGCTATCCGTAGGGGCAAACGTCCGTCATAGTTGTCAACGTCAGCGTTTGAACGACGATATCAGTACGCCGGATGGCGTCGCCTTTCGGAAGAACACGGCACGGATGCAGTGTGATCTAGTCTGATGGCGTTGTCTCTATTGATGCTTCAGCTGATATCAGTGACTGCCGTTTGCCCCACTGAATGAACATCTTCGATCGCCGCTTACACAAAGTTGCTGGCGTCGTTGAGAGCGCTGAACTGGACGTTTTCAACAAACGCGAGGCGATCGCCTGCCCGCAAAATATTCACCCCGTTGCTGCTGGACTGGAACGTGAGGGTGTCAAATTCACCGGCGGCTAGGCGGGTTGAGCCTAGCTGGAAATTGCGGATGGTGTCGAACCCGTCGCCCGGAGTCAGCACCACGATCGCGTTACCAGGCCCCACATTGACCATGTCGTTGCCCCGCCCAGCATTGATGATGTCATTGCCACCGTTGCCATTGATGGTGTCGTTGCCGTCGCCGCCAAAGATGATGTCGGCCTGCGACCCACCCGTAATCTGGTCATTGCCTGCGCCCCCGACGAGAATATCCATGCCGCCGTTGCCGTTGATGATGTCGTTGCCGTTGCCGCCCTCAATGCGGTCATTGCCCGAGCCACCGTTGATGATATCGTTGCCATCACCGCCCTTGAGCAGGTTGTTGCCACCATTGCCGCTGAGGGTGTCATTGCCGCCCAACCCAAGGATGACATCGTCGCCATTGGTGCCGTTGAGCGAGTTGTTGTTGCCGTTGCCGAGAATGGCATCGTCTGGCAAGACTTCAAAACTTGCCAACAGCGGGTCGTGGTCGCTGGCTTTTTGATCAGAATCGGCAAACTCTGTGTTGACATGCACCATGTCAAATAGGGCGGAGTCGTTTAAGCTGTCGCTGGCCAGGATGTGATCCAACGCTTGCGAGTTGCCGTCAAAGATAAAGCTATAGCGCTCGTTTTCTGGCAGAGTGTTGGTCAGATTCGTCAGGTTTTGTTCGAGAATTTCTAGGGGCGAGATAAACTCAAACTCGTTGAAGTCTCCTACCACCACCACGTTGGCAGTCGGATCATTTGACAGAATGCCAGCGACGAAATCATTGACAGCGTCTGCTTGTGCCTGTCGTTCATCTAGGCTGCCGTTGATGGCGGGGTCTTCCTGTCCTGCACCCGGCTGATCGCTGACGGAAGGCTGGTTTTGCCCAAACAGCGGACTGCTACCGCCTTTGGAGGAGAAGTGATTGGTGACAACCGTGACCGCTTCGCCATTGAACAAAAATTGCCCAGACAGCGGCAGGCGCGTGTCGAAGAAGGGGTTGTTGGGGTTGGTCTGCTGATCAGCAGGATCGACCACCGTTTGCAGTGACCCTTCAACAAAGTCAACCCGCTGCGGGTTATACAGAAACGCTGCGCGGATGTTGCCACCGGGCTGCCCGCCGCTGGTATTGTTGCCGATAAAGGGGTTGTCGATTAGCTCATAGCGAATGCCACTGATGGCCTCAATCTCATCGATCAAGAGCTGGAGCGTTTCGTCAGCCGCCACCACACTGGATGAAACCGAGCCGTTGTTGTCTTGCACTTCTTGCAAGCCAATAATGTCGGGAGTGTTGAGATTGTTGACAATCTGCTGGGCGATCGCCTCAAACCGACCATTGGCAATGTCGGTGTCGCCATCGCCATCGTTGGGGTCGAGGTTGAGCACGTTGTAGCTGGCCACGGTGAGGCGATCGTCTGCCCCGGTAATGGAGCTAACTTCGGGTTGCAAATCAGACGCGGCGATCGGCGTGAATTCTTCGGTGACATTCACCTCAAAGTTGCCGAAGTTATAGCCAACGACGCCCGTGACATCGCCCAGCTGCGCCCCCGTATCGACGCTGACGTTGAAGCCAGGGAGAATGCCCGCATCAAATTGGATTTGCACCCGCTCTGGGTTGAAGTCATCGGGGCTGATATTGATTGTGCCGCGATCGCTCAGTCCGGTGGCACTCGCACCATTGTCAACGACGGTGTAAATCTCACCGAAGCGGTTGGTGCCGCTGACGGCTAGGGCATCCTGAATGGTTACCCGCATGCCTTCCAGGCTTTCAAAGAAGTCGATGCCGTCTTCCTCAGGGTCAAACACGGCGAAGTTGTCGTTGTCGATAATCTGGTTGGGAGGAATGCGCCCGCCTTCACCCAAAATTACCGCTGCAGGCAGATCATTGCCGCTAGAGAGCACCTCAATCGTCGGGCGGAACAGCTGTGTCGTCGAGAGGTTGCCGGTGCTCGCTCCGCCAGGAATGAATTCGCTGACCTGCCCTTCGGCCTCAATTTCGTCCCCGATGCTGACCGTCGGACGGCTACTCGTAAACACAAAGATGCCGTCGGAGGTTGCGTCATTGCCATCGCCGGTGGCATCTTGCAGATAGAAACCATTGGAATCAACTGCAGTGACGATACCCCGCGTGATCACCGTTTGCCCGTTCAGTGGCGAGATGTGCGCGGCTGCCTGGATTTCATAAATCGGCGTCAGGTCTGGTTCCCCGTTGCCGTTGTCGCCATCGCCGTTGTCACCATCTGCTTCAAAATCTGCCAGAAACTCAATAGTATCCACAAAGATATTTTCGGTCGCTGCATTGGTATCGACGCTGATGGTTAGCGTCAGCGTTTCGCTAAACCCGCTGCTGATGAGAGTTTCAAGATTGACTATAGCGGTCTTCCAATTGGCAGTGCCGTTATCGGGGGAGACATTGGCTTCCAGTTCTAACTCACCAAAATTTAAGAAACTCTGAGAATTGGTGCCATCACTGAGGGTGAAGAAGAAAGCATCGTCTGCCTCATACCCTGTGTCGTTGATCCAGTAGTTGAATCGCAGAGCGCGATCGCCAAACCCGCTAATATTAACGGGTTCAAATATCAGGTCGGTGCGCCCGTCAGTATCGTTAAATTGAAAGTTGCGTTCGCTACTCGAAACGGGCGTTCCGTCTGGGGCAACGTTTGGTGCTCCACTGCCTGTAAAGGTATTGACACCAATGAAGTCACTCGTGTCATTGGTGGGGGTGACAGGCCCAGCACCCTCGTTGCGCGTATCAAACCAGACTGTTTGAAAGTCTAACCCGGCACCTCCTAAGTTGAATGATCCGGTATTGGTTAGCGCTGAGCCGCTCGGCAACGAATCAACTGTGAACGCCTCTCCTGTGAGGGCGTTGAAATCTTGAGCCGCGATGACACTTACCATGTCTGACGTTCTCCTGAGCAGTGAATAAAACAGATATTTGACTCGGACTAGTTCCCTAACTAGCCTCTCAAGACCTTTCAAAGGGCGATCGCCATCGAGCCAGCACTCTAGCTCAATGGGGTTGAGTCAATAGCAGCATCGACCTTCGATTGACAACGGCACGCGAATGGTTCTAGGCATGGGTGTTGGGTGCAGATAGGGGCGATCGCCCAGCAAGACAGTTAACACCCAGCCTCAGTGAATATACGTATGGTTCCTCAAGCTTTCACAAAGGAGAGGTAAACCCTTGTTTAAGAATTGGCAACTTCACCCTTTCTTTACATCGGATGGGCTGAGGTCAACCGAGTCAAAATAGTGACGTGCAGAGTACGGTTGATCTAAAAAACAGTAAATCTTGCTACGGTTTTAAGAAAGGTTCGCGGTTTTTTGATGTCTGAGTCGGCCTGATCTTCTGAGTCGGCCTGATCTAATGTTGCATTCCTAACCCTTAACCTTCAAACCTGAGCATAGAATTTCCTGTCTCGATTTCTAGTATGAAGTTGATGTAAAGACGAATACATTCATTTGAAGATTTACTGAAGATACGGTGGCGATTCCGGATGGTGATTGAGGCGGTTCATCAGCTAGGGGCGATCGCCTTTGTCCTGTTTATCAAGTATTGCTAGGTCTATCTGCACCAAGCTTTGCATCTCATGTCAGCTCGTAACGCGATCGCCAGCAGGTGATGAAGTTATGATACCGTTGAGTGGAAATGCTGAAGGCGCTGATCTTATTCTGATCTTGTTCGACATCTCTCCGTAGAGTTACTTAATAGGTGCACTGATTTTATATTGGTGTGTAAGGGGTACTTGCCTAGATGACGGAGCGCTGTCCAGCACATTAGCGGGTAGTGCTCCATTCATTTGTAAACTGGGCATTTTGTTTATTCACTCGCAATCTCGTCACTGTCAGGAAGTCGGCTATGTCAACTCGCAACCAAAGCAGAGTAGTGCAAACCATCCTTCGCCAGATTTGGAATTTTCCAGGAATCCTTATCAAAGGAGTCATGCTCCAGATTATGCGGAGTTTGTTCGTCATCGGGCGACACACTCGCATGGGGCAAGCAGGCTTTGTCTTGCCAACAACGGTGTTGCTTCTGTTGGTGGTGACCCTGGCAGTGGGTTCAATTACGCTACGCACCTACAGCCGTACACAACAAACAATCGGGCAACGGCAGCAGCAGGTGATTTACAACGCAGCCACGCCTGCAATTGATCGCGCCAAAGCAAAGCTTGAGTTCTTATTTGATCCGAGCCAAAACCCCCGCTTCCCAGGCGGCGTTCCTGGAGAAGACCAAATTCTGGGCATGATGCTGAATGATCCAACAGACCCTGCCTATGCATTCACCCTGACTGATGGTGCTGACCCCTATACATTTCCCGATGAACTTGCATCCCCGAGCGCAGGTGACAGAGGCCGAATAGATATTAACGATGATGGTGTTGTTGACAACGCTTGGAGCTATCTAACTGATACAGATGGCGATGGCACGGATGATGCGATCATCGCCTACTCGATTATTTTTAATACGCCTAATACAGACGATACTTACCAGCTAACCGACACAAGAGATGCTGCCTTGTCCGAACCTATCGGTGGTAGAGCACCACTTTTGCAGGTGCGTCACGCTCCGCTCAGCAACGCAGCGCCTCAAGGGACAAACTGTGATTCAGAAACTGGAGCAATTCTAGTCGAAGATGGATGGTTCCAGTCTCAAGGAAGTACTGCATCGCTGGTCAAAAACTTTCAAGTTGACGTCTACGTCCAGCCAATCGCAGATGCAAACGGCACGCCCGATGGCAGCCGTCCACCGTCAACCCTGGAGTTCCATCAAGATCGGCAAATCAATCGAGGCAATACCTGGGGGGCATGGTTCCGCAACGACCTCGAAATCTATCCCGGTCCTGATTTCAACTGGAACGGAGCCATGCACACCGAAGGTAACTTGATGGTCGCCAGTGGTAATGGAACGTTTGAGGCCTATATGGTGAGTGCTCCAGCGTCTTGTCTTTATCGCAAAGATGCATCAGAGGTGACGGTTGCACGGGCTCAATACTCGGATGGTGGATTGTTTGAAGGCCAAGCAATTGGTGGCAAGATTGCTCCAAGAGCTAATGATAATCAAACCGACTCGTTCTTCCATCTATTTACAACGGCTATTGATGCGCCTGATCGAGAAGAGTTAGATCGTGACAAAGATTCTCTGGTTAATGCGGACGATATTGGCAATTTAGCCCTTGATCCAGTTCAAATATTGACGCGTAATCGCTCTGTAGCGCGTGGCAATCCAGACTTTCCAACCACTCGAACGGAGGACTGGAAAAACGAAGCCACTCCGTTTCAGCAAAAAGAGCGCATCTTGCTTGACAGCAGGCCTCGATTTAGTCCCGCGTTGGATGATTCCTACCGAGCTGATAACCGCTACGGCCCTGTTCCGGTTTATCGTAACAATGCTGAAATTCCTAGTTTAGGGGCTGATATCACAGCTGCCTTGGAGCTAACTCGAGATGAGCCACCTGTGGGTGCAGCAGACTCAACAGGGCTAGGATTGGACGGTTACTGGGAGCGTCGAGCCCGTCTAGAAGGAATGCGCTTGGTTGTGGGTCAACGTCTGGAGATTGGCAACCTGGCAGGCTGGGGCGGCGTAGATCCCAATGGTGGCACGATAGGAGTCAGCGATGAGAGTGAACCCCTGCGCCCATGGTCAACTTGTACTACTAACAATACTGGCCGCTGTCATGAGGCTCGTCAGCGGCGTACCTTGCGAGATAACTTGGCTGCTGTGCAGGCAACTGCTGTCTATCACACAAGCGGAGGAGCAAGTGATGGCGATATCCCACTGGCATGTGTTGCAACTACGGTTCACCCCGGCACCGCCAAAACGCTGCGTGAAAGTGCCACGTTTGAGAACCTGGATGACGGCACCACGGCGCTCAACACCGCTAATGTTGGTAGCTTAATCATTAGCAATTTCTTCTGGGGCAAAGGTACTAACGGCTGGGAGTATAACGTGCCTGATGTCACTAATTCGGCTGTTGTACAGGCTCTCAACAACCTGGCACACTTTGCCGGAGACCCGAATGGTGGGGCTCCATCGTTTCCGCCTGTTCAAGATACCAATGTGCATCCTTATCCCAGCATGGCAATGTGGGGCGATTTCTCGGTGCTACGCCGAATCTTGGATGGTGGCACAGCCTACGCCGCGCTCAGCCCTGCCGACAAGACTGCAATGCATACGGCAGCCTGTACACTGGGAATGTTGGCCTATAACGTTCAGTATTTGACTGATTATGATCCGGCTGCGACAGTCGCAGATACGCTTCGGGGCGAACTGGCGACTCGAATTCAGCAGGTAGCCGCTTCTCCAGGATTCACGACCAGCACAACCCCAGAAGGAATCGTTGCTGGTTTAGAGAAGCTACGTGATACGGCTCCCGGGGTCAATGACAATCAACTGATTGCAATGGCTCGTATGATCATGACTCGTGAACAGGTCTTACGAGATCAGAAATTCGGATTTAAACCTGGTCTGAGCGATCTGTGTTTATCTGGTGGCCTTTTAGAGGGTGATGTTAACCTAAGTCGCCTATGTTCAGAACGCCCCAAATTTCCGAGTCTTTATTCTCTCTTTCCTTTAGCTGCCCATGGTGAAACGTTATTCACTGGAATTGAAGAAGGAGCCTCTCGTGACTCGGTTGACTCAACGATTCCTGTTTCAACTTATCTTAGTGCTGCGAATGGAGCCTACAGCTATGGGATTGTTGATTTAACCCAGGTTTTAATACAGCCAAAACCTTTAGCAGACTGGGTATTGCCAACGGGAACTAATACAACTGGCACAACTCCCAACAGCAATGCTGAAACCTATATTCGTGAATGTGTAACGGCTTATTGCTCAGCCAACGATACAACTGCTGACACTCTAGTTCCTGTGGCCTTAAAAGACTCAGCTCTGTTTGACGGGCGTGAAATGATGACTGCCAGAGTCTTAGATCTAGATCTAGATCTGATGCGTACTGGTGCAGTGGGGACAGATTTTTGGTTGCCTAAGTCTGGCATTGTCTATGCTTTCCGAGAAGACGGAATGCGAGAAGACTCTATTACAAGACCTGCTGCCTCTGGTCCCTGTGATACTGATGCCCAAATTCAGAGTGCTGCGTGTCAGATGCAGGCAGCAGATGCAACCGCTTATCAAGATGCGCCTCTAGCTACTAATGGAATTAGTCCTAAGCCTGTCGATTATTATGCAGACCCCGATCGCCGCACTCATGGGTTTAGGATGAGAAACGGTCAAAAGCTGGCTCGTGCGGATGATGAAGGCCGAGGTCTATCATTCATCACAGATAATACGGTTTACGTGCAGGGTGACTTCAACCTGCATCAAGTGACTGATGGAGACAATTCTGAAACAGATGCTAATCGTCTCGAAGAGTTTACAGATGCAAACAGGCTGCCGATTGACGCAGTCTATGACTTTGACACCTTCTACGGTCGCACTGGGCTTGATGAAAACTTTGCTCGGCCAGAGGGAGATGAGTGGCGGCCTGCCGAAATCTTGGCTGATTCGTTTACCATTCTCTCCACTAATTTCTGTGATGGCAGCATTCAGGATGGCATCTTAACAGTCGGTTTAGACGAGGGTGCTGTTTTGACGGCGGCTCAGCCTATTGGATATCTAGAAGACGTATATAGTTGCCTAGAAGGGTTACAGCAAACATCGTTTATGAATCAAAATCGACCGTCTGATGATGATATTGATTATCCGGGTGATTACTTTGCAGCTCAGACGATTCAGGATGATGTAATAGGCGGCGGGGTTAGGGTCTACTGGCATCGAGAAAACCCCTATGATCCCAATTCACCGATCGCCATTTCCCGCAATGGCAATCCTCTAGTTGCAGATATTGGGCGCTATGCCGCTACTGATCCAATTGAAGAGCGAGAGTATGACAGCACCTACTTTGCCTTTACTGATAATCGTGCACTGCGCACCGCAACTACGACTCGCGTGAATGCCACGATTATCAGCGGCATTATTCCTTCTCGTGCGGATCAGTCGTATGGAGGATTGCACAACTTCCCGCGCTTCTTAGAAAAGTGGACGGGGCAATTCATGCGGATGTCAGGGGCGTTTTTACAGATTAACTTCAGCACATCGGCAACAGGCCCATTTGACCAGGATGCTTGGGAACCTGGAACCGCTCCCAGTGTACCATCTGGTGCTGGTGAAGCAGCCATCATCAAGTATTACAACCCGCCTTCTCGTCTTTGGGGATATGATGTAGGTCTGCAATATGCACCTGCTGGGCCTGTGTCTCGAAGATTTACACCTCAAGAGACTCGTCGCAGTGAGTTTTACAATGAGCCTCAAGCTAACGATCCGTATATTCGTCAGCTTTGTTTGGCAATTCCAGACGCAACGTGCCCTCAATAGTGGTTAGGGAGACACTGATATGATGATGCATCTGTTTCTAAAACAAGGGTCTTTCAAGCCGCTGAAATCGCTTCTAATGGGGGTTCAATCTGTCAAGCAGTCACCCAGATCTGATGACGGGCTCACCCTCCTGGAATGTATTGTGGCGATCGCTGTCATTGCCATCACAGGAGCTGCCATTACTCCCGCTCTTTTTCTGGCAACGGCAACACGATATCAAAATCAGAAGTCTGAGCAGGCATTGCAGCTTGCCCAAGGTGAAATTGATCGAGTTCGAACACTTGTTGATCAGGGGAGGCATTTCCCATATGCGTTGCCAGCAACTGTTCCGAATGGGACGCCACTGCAAACCTACACCCCACCCGACGCTGCAACTGTTTTGAAGTCAGTCAATGATACTTGCAACGATTATGATGGCACTGCAATACCACCTCAGCAAGCCCTACAAGTTGATGTAGATGGAGATTGTGAAGCTGACTTTCTGCTGCAAGCGTTTCGCACAGTTGGCAGCATTTCAACGGGTGAGGTCACAGACGGGACGAATCGACCGACTGAGTTTAGCGTTGGGGTTAGAGCCTACGCCATTAGTGCAGCAGGAAATTGGGCTAACCTATCGACTGAGCCTGCATCACTGCGATTTACTACGGGTGAGGGCAACCAGCGTGTACGCCCCCTAGCCGTGCTGTATTCTCGAATGAATTGGGGTGATACAAATTTTGCGCTATGTCAATACCATGGCAATTGTTCTACACCTGCTACTCCATAACCTTACATTTGGCACGACTGCATCATGAGGACGGGGCAAATGGCACCATCATCGTTTATCGTTCAGCTCCAATCGAGGCTTAAGCTTTGCACTCGACGAAAGCAGCACATTTCAGGATTTACGTTGATTGAGCTGCTGGTGACTGTGTTTATTGCCAGCGGTATTATTTCAGGCTTGATGTATCTAGTTGTTGAACTGTTGCAGGCCGATCAGCGCGAATCAACCCGTGATGAAACCCAGCGTGAGCTTCAGCTAGCCCTCGATTTCATCTCTAATGAGTTGCAAGAATCGGTCTACGTCTATCCTGATGCAACTGCGCTCACAGCGTATCTGCCTGCGGCTCAGCTTCCTGATGACTTTGCTCCAGTGCTAGCTTTCTGGAAGCAGCAGCGCTTCACACCTTCTATTCAGGCGTTATGTGCAACTGATCCAGCTAATGCACAGCTTGCTAATGTGGCGTGTCAGACCGGGCATTCCTATTCGTTGATTGTCTACTCGCTGGCGCGACCAGATGATGATGAGCAGTGGAAAGGCCCCGCTCGCATCATTCGCTCAGCAATGACAAAGGTTGACTCAGACGATGGAGTCGGGAACTTTGTGATCAATCCTAATTATGCGCCACCTGTTAATGCTGAAGGGCAAGTCAATTTAGATGGCTGGATCGCAGCTACGGCTCCAGCTCCCAGTCCGTTTAGTGCAGCACAAGCGAATGTCACGCTGGTTGATTTTGTCGATGATGGCTCTGGAGCAGCTCAAGCAGGTGGGTTTGTTCGAGGTGCAGCCTGCCCGACGAGTTCAGTCAGTGCTGCTGGTGACCCAGTCCGGACTTACTCCCTTAGCCCTAGTGATTCAATCGATATCGGGGGCGATAATGTGCGAAGCTTTTATGTCTGTGTTGATAATCCTGTAGGTTTGCCAACACTCTCTGAATGGAACCAGGAAGTTATTGTATATCTGCAAGGGAACCCCTTTGGTCGTTCTGGAGTGGTTGCCAATGGTGGATTCTTGCCTGCGTTAGAGACTACTGTTTTGAGTCGAGGAATTCTGAACAAAAATCCTAGTAATTAATGGATGATATAAATTGTCTATAATTTTTTCTCGTTTCAACTATCTGATGGGTTTGTAATACTCGCACTGATCTGGAGTCCATTATGATTAAGCAGCGTCATTCTAAGCGGTCAGACTCTGGTTTTACATTAATAGAAGCATTAATCGTTGTTGTATTGGCTGGTATCTTGGCGGCGATCGCGGCTCCAGGCTGGGTATCATTTACCAATCAGCGGCGGGCAAATCGGGCAACCGATCAGATTTTGCAAACTATTCGACAGGCTCAATCAGATGCGAAGCGTGTGAGGCGCGACAAAACAGTTGTCTTTGACCCAGATGCAGAGATCCCAACTGTAGCTGTTGATGGCATTGTTACCGAGCTAGGGGAAGGCGACTTTAAGCCAGGGATGGCAGGCTTACAAGTCGTTGATGCTGGTGGCAATACTGTCAACCAGCTTGTACTAGACCCCTCAGGAGGGCTTGATGCGACGCAGCCTCCTAGCCTACCGCTTCGTATTGATGTTAGTGTTCCTGCTCAGAGCGAAACAACTCGCTGTGTGATTGTTGAGACATTATTGGTAGCAACGCGCACGGCTCGGGGTGAAGAATGTCAGTAGAAGATTGTTAGGAATTAATCCTGATTGACGGATAGAACTATTTACAACCTACACCCTGAATCGGGTCAGAAGGGCTGCCCCTACAGTAGGGTATGATTTCTGCATCCAACGCAGGATTTTTTGTCAGTTAACCAGGGAATTAATCACCCAGAATAAGAGGGCGATCGCCCCTAATCAATAACCCGGCAATAACCTGACACAGTTGTGAGCGTTCCTCTCGGCAAGCTCAACAGCGCTCACAGGCTACGGGAAAACTGGCACAAAAATCCGAATAAACCGCCGCAATCTCAGTAGCGTAATCAAATGCTGCAAGTCAGATGAGACCGTTGGTGTTGTGCCTGCGCCATCTTCCAAATAGGCTTGCAGCTCAGCGTACTCATCTGCAGAAATGGGTTCGCCATCTAGAGGCGATCGCGCATCGAGAATAATTTCTGTTCGAAGAATTTCTTCGGGTACATCTTCAGGCGGAGGTAGGGCCGCTGTTGGAGCCACATTAGCCAGAACACTGCCGATGACAAAAGCACTACCGGCAGCAGTGCTGACACAGTGTTGAATCATCAAGTGATTAAGTATCATAGGCGAGTTAACGACATAAGACGACATAACTAGAACAAAAGAACAAAAGAAAAGCACTGCTCTAAACACTTCAGTTCCAATCATGCCGCAATCTGTTCTCTCTGTGCCACTCCCACCTGATTGATTGACACAAGATCTTGAGTTGGGCGCGGCAACCACGCCCTTACAGAATTTCACATTGTGGAGTGGGCAGGTCTCTTGCCTCCAGGTGGGGCAAGAATTTCAGCAGTTTTATCAGTCAATTTTGTCAGTCAATCAGGAAGAATGACTGAACGTTGCCTTATCGTTGTTTTTCCCCAACCAGCTCAATGAGGACTCAGGGATGCCAAATTTTAATGCTCTGAGTGATGATCAAGACCCTCAAAGAGCTAAATTAACCACTCAAAGAGCTAAATTAACCACTC
>CAZCXK010000100.1:0-20539 GCA_964502605.1 uncultured bacterium | reverse complement strand
TACTTTGATTCTCATTCTCTCCCGTTCCTTTGTCTAATTCACATTAGACGTAAATGGTCTTTTTTGTCCATCCCGTCTTTGCTTCGTGGGCATTCAGCAATGCACCTCGTCCATGTGAATAAAAGATCTGCCCTGTAGGATCTTCAATCAGAGGTGCGATAACCTCCCAGGCTGTATCTCGTTTTTGGCGATGTTTTTCTTGAATATCGTTCTCTGCACGTAGAAGTGTAGCGTAGGGATCGACTTCTAAAACTTGTAAATCCCCCGAAGCAATTGCTGCTTCAATCTCGACATATTTGCGAAAAACTGGCAAAGCATTGGGATTGATAATGTCAATTGTGGCGACATCCGTTCCTGATGAATCAATCCAAAGTACACGTTCAACGTGTGGTTCTGTACTGCCGTGCCACTCTATTAACACATTGATAAATAGCTTCATGCCAATCCCCTACCCGTTTGAGTAGTCTCAATAGGCATAGCAGTTAAAAGTACGAGCCTATGGCTAGGGTGAATAGGTTGATGCATATCTACCTGCCAAAAGCGATTAGCGAGTAAGTGCCGAGCTACCGATAGACTTAAGCCAGGGGTCAATCCGAGTTGATCATCACAGGTAGCAGCAATGTCTGCTAGAGTATCCCTGCCTTGGATCACCATAGGGGTCATGACTGCGAAAACTCTCAAGACATCTTTTGATGTCAAAGATGCTAGATCTGTAAGGCGTAGCGAAGGATGTAACTACTTAACATTTTCAACGACAGTATTTGGAACATCTCGTTCAGTCACAATCCCCCAGTCAATCTCCCGTTTTTGCCAGTAGCATCGTTCAATTTCCAGCTTTTGTAAAACACGCGGCGATTGCAATTCTTTTACGTATTTAATAGTTCTTACTTGCTCAATAGTTTTAGTTCCTTGCTTAGCTGTGACTCGAAAGTCAGTAGTCATTACAATTGGCTCTTTAGTCTTTGGATCTACAGGATGAGCAAACCCCCACTGATCAGCGATCGCCAATGTTTCTTGCAACGGTAGGAGAGGAAATTGCTCACGGATATCCAGCACCATGGTTGACCACTCCAGCACATAGAAGTAACTAGCTTCCATTTCACTTAACAAGTGATGAACTCTCCCCGTCTTCCACCCCTTAATTCGACTGGAAAGCCCTTGAGAAGGAACATCTTGAATATGCAACCAGGGATTATAGTTTGATCCCTTGCCACTACCACGCCCTTCTTTTAATCGCCTATCAATAGTTGTTGTGCTAGTAGCACGTTGACGTTTAGCCATTTGCCAATCTGTGATCTAATGAAATGTCAGTCCGGCGAGATTGTATTGGTTAACGCTCAAACCCCTCAAACTTACAGATATCAAATTTCAGCCAATATTCACTTCGTCCCACTAACTGCCACCATTAATTGAGCAATAAAGGGGTTGTAGATAACCAAAGGGAAAACCGTACACCTGTATTGGCAGTGTACAGCTTTTTTCTCTAGTGTACAACTCTAGCAAGTAGTGTAAATCTTTATTTGCTAGTGTACAACTTTATTTGCCTTCTACAAAACGCCCTCAAAGTCGATATCCTCTATTCCACCGTAACGCTTTTAGCAAGATTCCTGGGCTGATCGACATCCAACCCCTTCCGCGCTGCAATATGATAGGCCAATAGCTGCAGCGGCACCGCCGTCAAAATCGGAGACAGCAGTTCATCTACAGGTGGCACTGGCAACAGCGCGTCAAAGGTTTCACTGGCTGTAATATCATTGGTTGCCACAACGCCAATGAGTTGGGCATCGCGGGCTTTTGCCTCTTGAGCATTGGATAACACTTTGTCATAAACATTGCCTGGAACCGCGATCGCCACCACAGGCACCTTGGCATCTAATAGGGCGATGGGGCCGTGTTTCATTTCTCCAGCAGGATAGCCTTCTGCATGAATATAGCTAATCTCTTTGAGCTTCAAGGCACCTTCAAGGGCGATCGGGAAGTTGATGCCGCGCCCAAGAAAGATAAAGTCATGGGTTTCGGTAAACAGATGGGCGAGTTCTTCAGCATAATGTTCTTGGGCTTCCAGGTTAGCCTCAATCAGCGCAGGCAACTGGCGCAGGTCGTCTACGATTTGTGCCATGCGACTTTGACTTAGGGCTTGCCGACGATAGGCTATGTCTAGAGCCAGACAATAAAAGGCAACCAATTGCGCCGTAAAGGTCTTGGTTGCCGCGACCCCAATTTCAATACCCGCATGGGTATTAATCACACAATCAACCATGCGGGTGAGGGTGCTTTGAGTGCGATTGGTGATGCCCAAGAGGCGGGCGTGCAGCTCGGGTGGTTGCTCCAAGCGTCGCTGCCGTTCGGTGCTCAACGCCGAGAGGGTGTCTGCGGTTTCGCCCGATTGCGTCACGCCAATGGTCAGCGTATTAGGCGTTAGGGGTGGGGGGGCATAGCGAAACTCTGATGCATAGTGCACTTGAGTGGGCACTCCGGCAAGTTGTTCGAGCAGGTATTTGCCAATCAGACTAGCATGCCAACTGGTGCCACAGGCAATGATTTGAATCTGACTCAAATTGGCATATATTTCATCGGACAGGTTGAGCTGCATCGGGTTACTGGCATCGTTTGTCATCCAGTTGCTACTAAGATATGCGTCTAAACAGGCTTGCACGACGGTGGGCTGCTCATAAATCTCTTTAAGCATGAAGTGACGGAATCCCTGCTTTTCGGTGGCAACATACGTCCCAGTAAGCAAATAGGGGTGTTTGCGGAGGCGATCGCCCTTAAAGTTGTAGACTTGAACCCCCATCGGCGTCAGTGTTGCCATTTCGCCATTTTCCAGAGTAATGACGGTTTGGGTATAGGGCATGATAGCCGGAATATCAGACGCGCAGAAGAATTCGCCTTGGCCAAACCCAATCACCAGCGGGGCAGAATCTTGCCGAGCGATCACAATTTCATCCGGATATTCGGTTGAGAGAATGGCGATCGCAAACGCCCCCTCTAAGCTGTGCACCGCACGCCGCACGGCTTCTGTTAGAGGAGAAAGAAAGGTGTTCAACTCACCCGCATGTTTGATTTCATCCAAACATTCGACAATGAGATTGGGAATCACCTCGGTGTCTGTTTCTGTAACAAACTCATATCCCTTTTGTTTGAGGCGATCGCGCAATTCTCGATAATTCTCAATGATGCCATTTTGCACGACTGCAACGCGGCGTGACGTATCTAGATGAGGATGAGCGTTATGCTCTTCAGGCTTGCCATGGGTCGCCCAGCGAGTGTGCCCAATGCCAATGCGAGCGGGGTTCTCATCATCTACAAGCTTGGCTTGCAGGTTATGCAACTTGCCCTTCGCCCGCACACACTGAATTTTGTCTTCCCAAATCGTTGCTATCCCTGCAGAATCGTAGCCCCGATATTCCAACCGTTGCAGCCCATCCAGCAAAATACTCGTTGCTGCCTGAGGGCCAATGTAGCCGACAATTCCACACATGGCTTACACCATTCCTGAAGAGACATTGAGTTCGCGAATTAGACCATTGTAATGGCAAGAACTTAATGTTTAGACATCAAAACGCTATAAGCCACTCCAGCGAGCGCTGCCGTGCATGTGCATTTTTGGCGATCGCTGAATATTGTGGGATTTGGACGTTCCCTGTTGGAGTGATTAGAATTGAGCCACTAACCCTCTTCAGCGAAAAATCGAGGACTGTGAATCATGGTATGGGCTCCGCTAATTTTAATCGGTATCATCGCCCTGCTGGCTGTGCTGCTCTACAACAGCCTAGTCGGGAAGAAAAACCAAGTTGACAATGCCTTTGCCAGTATTGATGTGATGCTCAAAAAGCGGTGTGACCTGATTCCTAATCTAGTTGCAACGGCAAAACAGTACATGCAGTTTGAGCAACAGACATTGACCAATATTGCTGGGTTGCGGGCGAGAGCCGTGTCAGGTCGGCTGAACTCAGAGGCAAGGGTCGAGGTTGAAAACCAAATCTCACGCGAGTTAGGCAATTTGATGGTCGCAGTTGAAGCGTACCCAGACCTGAAAGCCAATCAAAATTTTCTGCAATTGCAAGGCTCTCTTAATGAAGTAGAAGAACAAATTTCGGCGGCGCGTCGATTTTATAACAGTGCCGTAACTGATTACAACAATGCGGTTGAGATGTTTCCTACAAATATCTTTGCCAACATGATGAGCTATCGCAGGCAGGCAGTATTTGAGGCGACTGAAACAGAGCGGCGTAATGTCAATGTTAGAGATCTGTTTGGCCAATAAATCTGATGGCTAGTCTGTGGTGTCAATCGTGTGGTGCCAGTTGTGTTGTCAATATGTGAACACTTGAGGTTCAATCTCTATTCAGGATATTCTAATGCTGACTCCAGATCAGGCAATCCGGCCAGGGCTCGCAGTGCTCAAATCGAATCAGTATGCAGAGGCGATCGATCAACTAGAGTTGTTTTGCCAGTTGTATCCTGATGGTGAGTCTGTCTATTATTTGCAGGCTCAGATGGGGTTGGTTAAGGCCTATCATGCAACGGGGCAAACCCAGCAGGCGATCGCCCTCTTGCGGCAGTTGGGCGACAGCTCTAACCCTAAAGTAACGGCCTGGGTTAAGCAAACGTTGCCGAAGCTGACTCCAGCATCTGCCCCTACTACTACTACGAATACAGCTGAGAACGTAGCTGATCTGAGTCAATATCTGACGCAGCGTCAACAATTAACTCCTACCCAAACTCCTCTGAGGGTGGCTGGGGCGATCGCCTCTGAGTTGCCTGGAGTTCAGATTCAACCCTCTGGTTCAATGCAGCCGCCTTCTCCTACGCTTGGTTCTACCTCCGACGCGACGCCAACCTCCAACGTCGAGCTTAAAACGCTGACGATGTTTCATCGCCATTATCAGCAAGATCTGCAAACTATCCTTGCTAAATTTGAGCAGCGACGACGACAGATTGTGTGGACAGTTGCGATTATCCAGGTTGTGCTTCTTGCCCTTGGGATCTCTATTATTGCTGTTGGTGTTCCAGGGTTATGGGGCTTTGTATTGGGTGGATATGCGATCGCCAGTGGCACGATCTATCGGCAAATTATCAAGCCCTATCGGCATGAATTTAAGCACAAGGTTATTCGTAAAATTGTTGAATTCGTTGACCCCAATGGTTCATTTATTTACTCATTCAAGCCGAATCAACAATCAAATTACAATGCATTTCTCAGCAGCCGATTATATGCTAATCGCCCCCCTGATAGATTTAGTGAAGAAGATTGTGTTAGCGGCACGCTGGGGCAAACACATATTTTCTTTTCAGAGATTCATGCTGAGCGGAAAACAAAAGATAGTGATGGCCATCGTAAATATACGACGCTGTTTCAAGGTCTATTTTTCCAGGCCAATTTTAATAAGTCATTTAAGGGCACAACGTTTATATTCCCAGATTTGGCAGAGCGGCTCTTGGGAGGATTTGGCAAGGCACTACAAGCTAAAAAGAGTCGCCATGGAGAGCTGATTAAGCTCGAAGACCCTGAATTTGAACGGCTGTTTGCAGTGTATGGTAGCGACCAGATTGAAGCTCGATATATTCTCTCTACCAGCTTGATGCAGCGGCTGATTGACTTGAGAAAGAAAGTTAATCAAGAAATCTTTGTGGCATTCGTCGCCAATCAAATCTATATCGGCATTAGTTCTAGCCAGGATCTGTTTGAGCCTAGAGTGTTTCGTAGCATGTTGGAGTTTGCTCCGGCTCACGAATACTTTGAGACATTACAAATGATGCTTGGCATCGTAGACGATTTGAATCTCAATCTGCGAATTTGGAATGCCTAAGGGGCCTCAGGCGATCTGTGAGAAGGGAGTAAGGGGGGCAAAATTCTGAACTTTCGTTAAGAAATGCTGTTACACTCCTCAAGTGCAGCAATCGCGCGTAATACGATTTAATCGACAGAATCTAACACCTTATTCAACGAATTCATGAGCGCAGTCAAACCAGACGATAAAACAGTTGTTAGAAACTATTTCAATGCCACCGGGTTTGATCGATGGCGGCGAATTTATGGAGATGGCGAGGTCAATACGGTTCAACTTGACATTCGCACGGGGCATCAGCAAACCATTGATACGGTGCTGGCATGGTTGCGGGCAGATGGCAATCTAGAGGGTCTCAGCTTCTGTGACGCAGGCTGTGGTGTGGGTAGCCTCAGTATTCCGCTGGCGCAGTTAGGGGCGCGAGTTGCCGCCAGTGATATTTCAGAAAAAATGGTCGAAGAAGCGATCGCCCGCACAGAAGACCTCTTTGGCTCATCTGAAAACCCTCAGTTTGGGGTGCAAGATCTAGAAGCATTGAGTGGTAGCTATCATACGGTGATTTGTCTAGATGTGCTGATCCACTACCCACCCGATCAGGCTAAAGACATGATCAAGCACCTGAGTTCGCTAGCTGAGTCGCGGTTGATTTTTAGCTTTGCTCCCAAAACTCTGGCCTATACGGTTTTGAAGAAAATTGGTGATTTCTTCCCTGGCCCTAGCAAAGCCACGCGAGCCTACCTGCATCGAGAAGCTGAGATTGTGCAGTGCTTAAAGTCACTAGGGTGGACGGTCAGGCGCAATGCGATGACGAAGACTCGGTTTTATTTTTCTCGCCTGTTGGAAGTGGTCAAGGAGTAAACCGGATGCAATAGAGTCAGACGAGACGGGTAATCGCCCCTAGCATCTCCTCATTATTTCATCCTCAAGCATCCGTCGATTGAGGGCATTATGGATATTTCACGTTTGTTTGTTCAGCTGATGATTGCCATTGTCTGCGCTGGGATCGCCAACGTATTAGTGCCGCGCCGCATTCCGGGTAAGTTTATTGGGCTGATTCTTGTGGGGTTAGCGGGTGTTTGGCTGGGGCAATGGGGGTTTGACTTTTTGCAGAGCAGCTATGGCATCAATTATCAGCTGCTCCGTTGGCAACTCGAAGGGGTTTATATCGTACCTGCTATCATTGGTTCTGCGATTGTCTTATATCTTTTAACGGCTGTGATTAAGCTGGGGCGATTCGATCGCCGTTGACTCTGCTGATATAACGATCATCCAGTCTTGCGGTTGAGCGCTGGCATTAGGGTTGTTTCTGAAGATGGCACGGTGTCACGAACTGCCTACTAGGTTGACCGATGATACTTAAACCGACCAGATTTCTAGGTATGCTAAAGGTCATCAATGCGGTGACGTCCCTGGTCTTGTGCGGTGCAAATCAGTCAGAACAGCATGAATTTTTCCTCACTTGCTGATGCCCTCAGCCACTATGAAGCCAAGCTTATGGTGATTCAACAGGTGTCTCCTCAGCCGACTGCGGAGATGATGTTGAATGTGCTGCTCGTTCGAGATGCGATCGCCCTGATGACGAGTGACCGTCCATCCCTGCCAACTCACGAACTGCTAAAATTGGCAGACCTCGATCAGCAGCTCAAACAGCATCGCGTGGCGATCGCCACCATCGGTAATCTAGAACACTGGCGCACCAGTTTCAAGCCCGCTCAAGACTCGTGGTGGTGGTATTTTGAAGCCCCCCAAGACGTTCATCTGTGGGATCGATTTAACTGGCTCTGGAGCGCCGTCTCCATCACCTGCTTGACCATTGCCCTGAGCCTTGTCGGTGACATCTCGACCCGATTTGTTACAGGCGGCCCAGATACGCTAGGTGCGTTCGCCATCGGCACTCAGAGCGTGCTGACATTATTGGCCGGGGGCGGTGCCCTGACCAAAGCCGGACGTGAGGCAAATCAGCGTATTCTCACCAGTCTCAACATTCCAAAACATTACTGGCATGAGATCAGTGCCGCATTTTCGCTGATCGTCGTGACGGGTCTCTTGGGCTTTCGCTTCTCGCTTCCTTGGGTGGCGATAGCCTATAACACTTGGGGAGTTGATAACCTTAACCAAGGCGAAGTCACAACAGCGCGCTACAGCTTTCAGCGGGCGTTGCGGCTCAACCCCGCCTATCTGGAACCCCATCATTGGTTGGGAGTACTGTATGAAAGCTTGAACGAGCTTGAAGAAGCCCGCCAAGAGTATGAAGTTGCGGCTCAAGGTGGGTTTGTTTTGTCGGCGATTAATCTAGCTCGGCTCTATATCCTAGAGAAGAACCCGGATGCTGCCATTGCACAGCTCATTCGAGCCGAAAATAGACTCAATCAGCTGAGCCCCAGCGAAGCAAATCGCATGAGAGAGATTGGAGCTGATCCTGATATCAGTCGCTATTTTATATTACGCACGAAAGGCTGGGCTCGCGTTGAGCAAGAATATTATCCAGATGCAGAAGCCAATCTGCGACAAGCCTACGATATGGGTGAATCTCTACTACAGCAGGAAGAAGACAGCGCTCAAAATATTCAAGACAATCAACAACGTCAAGCCATTCGACGGTATCAAATCACTCAGTCAGGCATTCAATGTTTGCTAGCTCAAGTGTATGAGAGTAGAGGCAATGCCGAGGCAGCCATGGTCGAATGGAATGGTTGCATCCAGTTTGCATCAGAATCAGAACCAGGCCATGATGCCTGGATTCGCGCAGCACGGCAGCGGCTGAATAGCCCAGCAGAATAACGACCACCCCGTTAATATAATGAGTTAGCAAATAAATTGCACCTACAAAAAATATGCGATCGCCCCTCGTCGGTGCATCAAAACCAAACAATAGGCCGTAATATAGTGCAATTCTGGTAAGAAATTTACGAAGTTCTCCTGAGTTGTGTTGTGTCTACTGGCAGCAAGACTTGTTAACGCGACTCGTCTTAGAAAGCATTGCATCTAGGGAGGAAGCACAGTGAGTCGATTCAAGGGTTGGCTAGCCGCCAGTCTAGTGCTGATGGTGGCAGCAACGGGTGTGCTGTCTCCTGCATTTGCCCAGATCCGATTGTTAGAAACACAAGGTGAAGTGCAGCTGAGACGGCGGTTTTGGTTTCAGTTTCGCTCAGTTGCAGCAATCCAAACGCTACATTTGGGCGATGTCTTGAGGAATGTCGGCGGACGGGCCACAATTCTTTGTGAAAATTCAACGTCGCATCGCTTGCCCGATGGTGTGTCGAGCGTGGCTACCTACTGTTCTGCTCGCACCTCACTTACGACGCTGGCCGGGTTGCGGGGCGATCCCACCTCAGTCAGTTTATCACTGCTGCCAGGAGGGGATGATGCTTCAAGTCCTTATGTTATTTATCCTCGGCGATCGTGGCTCACCGATGGAGAACCCACCATACGCTGGAACCCTGTTGCCGGAGCGAGTCGCTATACGGTTCGATTAGTCGGGCCTGAGTTGAGCTGGTCTACAACTGTCGCGGGCACTCAGGTGACCTATCCCGGCGAACCGCTGCTCTCTCCTGGAGAAACCTATCTGGTCGTGGTTGAAGCCGATACGGGGCAATCATCGCTTGATGAACCTGTAGATGGGCTCTGGGAATATCTAGGCGATGACGCAGCCTTTTTATATGAGGCGGAGCAAGGATCGGGTGTGGGCTTTAGCGTTTTACCCCCTGATCTGGCAACCTCTGTGAACAGCGAACTGGAAGGCATCAGCGCTTCTGATTTGACGGCTGATGCAGAGGCCGTGAGTCGTACTAATCTCTACATTCAAAATGATTTGTTTGCAGAGGCGATCGCCACACTTGAAGCCCGCGCCCAAACCAACACAGATCTTATTGCCGTCTATCAAATTCTGGGAGAGCTATATGCCCACACGGGGCGCAACCTGCTAGCCCGAGACTCATATCTGCAGGCGATTGAACGAGCCGACTCTCAAGGTGAATTAGAGTATCGGGTGCTCATTCAGGCTGAGTTGGCCAAGATCTATGTCAACCTTGGCGATGCTCAACAGGCTCAACAATCGCTTGAACAGGCAACTAGTGGCTATGGCGACTTGGAGCGATCGCAGTTTCAAGTCGAAATTGCTGAGCGCATCGGGCAAGCCTATCGGGCTCTTGGCAATGGTGATGGTGAGCAAGTTTGGCTCAAGCGGTCTCTAGACGGGTATCAAGCCTTGCTGGCTGATATGCAGCGCACCGGGGAAGCCGACGAACTCGTAGCAGAAGTCGAGCGCCTCTTAGGTCGAGTTGATCGGCTCAAAATCCGTTTGAGTGAGCTGACGGTGCCTTCAAACCTATAATTCAGTGTTACTAGAGCAAACAGGCTAAAACGTAGGATTTTTCATTTAGAGCTCATACCAATTCAATATAAAGCTGCACATAATGGGAGGCCGTAGTTACCAGGGTCATCCCTCTTTTGTTAATCTGGCAGTAGCAAAACCCTGCCTGAGGACTAAGCTGCAACAGTTTGAGAAAGCTTTGGAGAACCGCACCAATAATTCATGTGCATCATCAATCGGAAGAAACCACGCTTGAATCGTGGAATAGAAAATACCTCCAACTAAGGGGCAAGCAAGCAGTAGAAGATGTAAGGTTGAATGATTTTAGACGTAAGTTGTTGAGCGCACTCTTCCAGCTCACTCCTGCGTCCACCAAGGGGTGCTGCTTTACCTAGATGACCGATGTACTGTTTAGCAACATAATGATGCAACTACTTGAAGGCTTTGAAGGTTATTACTTCTCTGAACAAGTGCCAGTAGTATTGGCAGGAGTCATCGACAAAGGTGATGCTGGGTTAAGCAGATTGGCGAGGAACCATTAACACACGTCGTCTCTGGGTGTGCTTTCCTTAATTTACTCTATCGGGATTAACAAAAGAGGGGTTAGTTCTTTAGTTTGCTGTGCTAATCCATTCGAACGATACGTCGTACATTTCCTTCAAACGCCCCTTATCTCATCAAGAGCCATCATTCTCATACCCAATATTGTGGGTGGTCATCTTGGGCTTAAAGGGCGATCGCCAATGTCGGCGTTAAGATTCTCATCAGACAGACCTCAAATAAACCTTTTGAATCAGCAATGCCGACCCAAGCATATTTGTAGCCAAATTAATGGAGCTAAGCGGACTCGAACCGCTGGCCCCCTCAATGCCATTGAGGTGCTCTACCAACTGAGCTATAGCCCCATAGTCCAATTTCTAATAGTGCCTTGATGCTCAACGTTCGTCAAGGCTTTGTATCGTCTCATCCAGATTTTTCCGATATCTAAACAAATTGCCAAGAGCTGTTTGATCGCCCCTGGGCAGCAACAATATAGGTTTTATAGAATATGGGGAATGTAAATTGAGGGATATCGGCAGTCATGCGGTGGAATCGCGCTAGAGTCTTTAGTAATAATGTATGAACAGATTGGAGCCAGTCGGTCGCTATGACTGCCGAACCACCAGAACAACCCAAGTCTCAATCTACAGATCCAGATTCTGCTGAACTATTGCGATCGCTGCGACGTAAGGAAGGCATTTGGGTTGATTGGGGGCGAGCCTGTCAGACTTTGCAAAAGTCGGGATTGAGCCCACAGCAGATTTTTGAGGAAACGGGCTTCGAGCCCATGCAGCAAAATCAGATTATTGTGGCATCGCAGGTGTATGCGTCGATGGTGAGCAGTGGCGTTTCTGATGCGGTGCGATCGCACTTTGAGCAGCGGGGCAGTGATACGCTGTATGAGTTTCGCATTCTGGCGCAAAATGAGCGGGCAGCGGCGGCGAAGCTAGCCCTCGAAAAGGGGTTTGATTCTGAGGCGGCGCGGGAGGTGGCAAAGGCCATTCGAGAATATTCTCATCGGGTGTCTTCGCCCCAGGGCTTTGCAGCATTTGCGGATTGTCCGGGTGATGCGGTGGCCTATCACTATTGGAAGCTGGCGCGGCAGCAAGGAGATTTACAGGCGCGATCACGCCTGATTGCCCTAGGGTTTAAGTTTGTTGACAGCGTCAGCGGGCGGCAGCAGCTAGAAGGATTGCTGAGCGATTTTACTGTGATGCGATCGCGGCCAGCTCCGAGATTACCCATTTATCGTATGGACTCTGACGAAGAACTGCCGCGCATTTTGCCCGTCGTAGGTCGAATGCCGCTTACGGTTGATGATTTGAAAGCGGTGCCTCTGGTAGAAGATGACGGCCCGTTTCGGATGGTCAAGTTTTCGGCGACGGGGGCGTGGGTGCCGGTGCCCGGTTGGCAAGTGGTTTTGGTGGCTGATGACCCAGTGGTGCTGATGATGACCAATGACCAATTTCCTAACCCACTGCCAGGGCGGGCGGAGGAGGTGCTGGTCGTGGTCGATCGCTCTCAGCGCCAGTGGAATCCAGATTCCTACTTTATTGCTGGGCCGGATGGGCAGTTGCAGATGCAGTGGTTTGAGGAAGAACCTGCGATCGCGCTGTTGGGTCGGGTAATTTTGGTGTTGCGCCCTAAGAAAGTGCTGGACGAAGATTATTCTAAAGATCTGTGGCAGATTGAGGAGTGATGAAGGATGTCGGTTCGGTTTCCTCAATGGCCGCGATCGCCTCGTATACCTATGTTAGACGCGATTCGACAGCGGATTAGGGTAAGCCTACCCGTTGAGCCAGAAGACTCGATCACCCTGCGGCTGCTAGTACAGATGCTTGTAACCGTTGGTATTGTGGCCACTGATGTGGCAGCGATGGATGTGGCCACGCGCATATGGATTAGCCTCTGGGCTGTGCCCATGAGCGCGATTGGGGCTTCCTGGAGTTATTATGGGCGGCGGCGGCGCAACATTCCTGTTAAGTTTTGCATTGCGATCGCCATGTTGCTGGCATTGGGGATCTTCTTCATCCGATTGGTGGCTGAGCGCAACGACACCCGGTTGGCATTGGCGGAGCTGTTAATTCAGCTGCAGGTGTTTCATAGTTTTGATTTGCCGCGCCGCAAAGACTTGGGCTATTCGATGATGATCGGGCTAATTTTGATTGGCGTTGCCGCTACGTTGAGCCAGACGCTGATCTTTGCCCCGCTGCTGCTGCTGTTTTTGGCGATCGCCCTGCCCACGCTCATGCTCGACTATCGTGCGCGTTTGGGTTTGTTGCCTAAGGGGCTAAAGCGACCCGGAGCTGAAGTATCAATCAAAAAGCTGGTAGTCGTTCTGGCGATGACACTGGGGCTGGGGCTAGCCATATTTGCGGTTCTGCCGCGCTTTCCAGGATATCAGCTCCGCACCTTTCCGGTGAGTGCAGCGATTGATTTTAGCGGCGAATTTGATGGCAGTGCGATTAGCAATCCGGGCTATGTCAGTGATGGTGAGGGTGACGATAGCGATGGTACAGGTACTGGCACCGGAGATGGGCCAGGAACCCTAGATACGGAGTCATATTACGGCTTTAACAGCCGCATTAATCAAAACCTGCGCGGCACGCTGATCCCCAAGGTGGTGATGCGAGTGCGATCGCAAGCCGAAGGCTTTTGGCGGGTGTTGGCATTTGATCGCTACACCGGCAAAGGGTGGGAAATTTCGCGCAATACTGATGAGGATGTGCAAGTGTTGCAGCGCCCCGGTTGGACGTTTCGCTTCCTGGTGCCCTGGTCGATTGCACTCAACCGAACGCGCGAGGTGGTGCAATCTTATACAGTGGTGGCGACCTTGCCTAATTTGATCCCGGTGCTCTATGAGCCCAAGCATCTCTATTTCCCTACAGAAGAAGTTGCGATTGATGTCGAAGGTGGGTTGCGATCGCCCCTAGTCTTGTCTGAAGGGCTGACCTATACTGTGATTTCTGAAGTGCCCTACCGCGATCGCACGGCATTGCGGCAGGCTGATACTAACTATAGCGAGACGACTCGAGAATTTTATCTGCAACTGCCTGAGGCGATCGCCGATCGGGTTCGACAGCGCACGACCGAAATTCTAGCAGATGCACCCAATCCCTTGGCTGATCCATACGAACAGGCACTCTATCTGGCCCAGTTTCTAAAGCAGAACTACGCCATCAATTTAGATCTACCATTTTTAGGTGAAGAGGACGACTTAGTCGAGGCTTTTCTGTTTCGTTATGGGGGCGGCTACCCCGACCACTTCTCCACCGTGCTGACGATCATGCTGCGCTCGATTGGCATTCCAGCGCGGCTAGTTGCTGGGTTTGGCTCTGGTGAGTTTAACCCCTTCACCGGATTCTATGTGGTGCGAAACACGGATGCCTATGCCATGACAGAGGTTTTTTTCAGCAAGCATGGCTGGTTTACCTTTGACCCCATCCCAGGCCATGATGTCATTCCGCCATCGATCGCAGACTATGAGACCTTTGGAGTGCTGCGCCAAATCTGGAACTGGATTGCCGGATGGCTGCCCTCGCCCGTCACTGGATTTCTCAACGGATTAGTCACCTGGATTGTTTCCACAGCAGGTCGGGCGATCGCCTGGGTGTCAGCCCTATTGACTCGCGGCTGGGTCGGCGCATTAATCGGACTAGTGCTGATAGCAGCAGGTGCATTTCTAGGGTGGTTGCTCTGGGCGGTTGTGCGGTCGTGGCGCGATCGCCTCCGATTGATGAAACTACATCCCATGGAAGCCCTTTACCAAAGGCTCCTGAGCTGGTTGGCGCAGTCGGGCTTTCATAAGGCACCCACCCAAACACCCCTGGAATATGCCCATCAAATCAGCAGTCACCATCAACCGCCCCAGGCCGCCATCATTGATGAAATCTCACGAGCCTATGTTTGCTGGCGCTATGGCAATGATGCCCCCAACTTGAGACAACTACAGCGTCAGCTCCGGCAGCTAAAACAGATGTCGTCTAGCCGGTGGTGGCGGCGATCGCCGTTCTAGTCTAGTTACATGGTCTAGATCTAGCCAGAAACCAGCGCCCAGCCCTTCACTTTCCCATGAGAAACCCTCGTGAGTAACTCTCTAGCCAACAGACCTTCTAGCCAACATAGACCTTTGACCAATCGGCGTGAATCAGAGGCGTGCCGCTCAGATGCTCGGGAATAGCAGCCCCCATCAAATTTAGAATTGTGGGAGCCAAATCGATCACATGCCCACTCGGCAACATCGACCCCGACTCAATGCCAGGGCCACGCGTGATCAAAAAGCCGCCGTTTTGATGGCCCCCACTGCGACGATAAGGCACTGGGCCAATTCGCCCAAGGGTCGGACTGTCCATTACATCCGTCGGGCCATCATGCCAGATAATAATCAAATCAGCATCTGGTAGTTTGGCGTCATCAATGTCTGCCGTGGGCGTTTTTCGTGTGCGCACCACCTCTGCCACCATGCGCCTACCAGTCCGAGCATCGGTCAACGCATATAAATGCTGAGTCAGATGGTCGCACAGTGCATCATACTCATCGGGTTCAACAATACCCTGCGCTTCGCGACCTTTGAGATTGATGCGAATCAGCCCATCTGAGAAACAGGGTAGCGCAAATGCTTTCATCTGAGGCCAAAGCGGTTGATACCAGCTTGCAGGCTGCCACGCGAGTCGCACGCCTTGATCGGTGAGCTGTTTGGGCGATGTCAGACTCGGCTGGCTGCCCTGCCGCCACTGATGCCACAAATCATCGAGCTGAGCGAGGCGAGAGTAGAGACGTTTAGGCAGATGTCGCTGCAGCACGCGCCAAACCGGACTAGCCCCCTGACGCAGTTGCCACATCTCTTGCCCCCAATTGCGCCGACTCGTGCGAGTGATCGGCGGCGGCGGTGGCGTATGCGTCTGTCCTGGAGCGATCGCCATCTGCCCCGGAAAATTGAAACGATACATTAATTCGGGCAAGAACGTCATCGTCGGCAGTTCATTGGTGTTGTCATCCATGCTCAAACAGCTAAACACCATGACATAGGCATGCTGCGGCACCGCAGTCAAAATATCGGCGATCGCCCGGTCAATCGCTTGAAAGGTTTCTAGCAGTGGGTCAGCTCTGTTCCATCGGGTTTGCGCCACTGCATGCAGCGGATGGGTAGCCTGATTCAAATGCCAAAAATTATGTCCAGCGGAGTGGGTTTCACTAAACACCGTTAAGAATAGATTCCAGGCATCTCGCTGTAGCAAGTCTCGACAAATTGATGCGCGACGAGAAATACCCACCTTGAGCGCGTCGGCCAAAAATTCTAAATAGCGCTGATCCCACCAGTTGTCACCAAAGCATTTCCTGAAGGCCGGATGCTCCCCGTGGGTTGCAATCATCTCATCGAGCAACGGTGCAGGCATTGAGCCCCTTGGCACCTGCGGGTCTTGGGCTCCCCACGCGGCGACTTGTAGCCCGTTGATGCCGTCTATCAAGGGTACTTGAGGCATATCAAAGAGCGCCACGCGACGGTCTGCCTGCAAATGGGCATAAAATGGGTGATGCTCAACAAAGTCATATGACCGCACAGGTTCGCCAATGTCATAGGTCTCTGGATTAAAGTCTAAAGGTCGCCAGTAGCCTGTTTCATGAGGGACGCACCCCGTCAAAAAGGTCGTCCACTCGGTTTCTGTGGCATAGTAGGCCGTGTTATCGAGCGTGCCATAGGCTCCTTGTTCTCGTAGGGATCTGAGGGTCGGGAGATGGCCGTCTTTCATCCACTGCTCAATGCGTGACAGGCTGGCAGATTCTAGCCCGATTGCAATCACGGGTGAACCATTACAGGGTAGATTGTTGTGCAAACTCATGGGCTAAATAAAGCTCAGTAAACTTCCCGATGAACGGCAGTAAGATTCAGATTATTCAGTGACGATGTCTGATTTCTGTAGCAGCAATCGCGATAAGAGGAACTGGTTAATTCAGGAAGCACGCAAGTTAAATCAACCGCATCAAGGGGTGCAAATTCAGGTAGACAAATTCGGGCTAAGCCACCTCCTACAACTGGTGAACTGACGCAATTCGATGCTGGAGGTTCCTGATTAAAATTGATGCCAATCACAGCAGAGGAGACGCAGTGATCTGTAAGCAACCCTGCAGAAAAAATGAATTAAACAAGAGGGGCGATCGCCACAAGACCTGACTCAACTGGTCAATGGATGCAAATCTTTTACCAAGATGACATCCTCAAACAATGAGTTATCTATCTATTAGGAATATAGACACCTGCATCTGTCATCTATCTAAATGAAGAGAGTAATTAATGAGACCCATACGTTAATTCTCTCTATGTTTTCCCTGTTAACCAACGCTCATTGGCCAAAAAACTCAATGAGTAGAGAAGCTTAATTTTTTGGAAAACCTATTAATAGCAATACCGCATCAACCCTCAGAAAACAGTGCGTTAAGCTACGCTGGCATCACTCTCTGTCATCACGTATTTGTGGCTGTCTACTTATCGGCATAGATTACCGTCACAGATCTAGACAAATCATGATCTCTCATGATCTCAGATCGTTATCCACTGCTTTGCAAAATCAGCGGCCCCTTGGGGATTGGCGGATCGTCAGCAGACTCAGCCGTTACCAGGAGTTGGGCGATCGCCGAGCTACAGGATACTGCGGGCAACGTCCATTGAGATAGTCCGGCGTCTGTGCTGACGTTGAAGTCGCCGCAGTAGGCAGGAGACGCTGCATTGGCGGCGATCGCCCAGAGTCGATAGGTTTGTCCGGCAGGCAACGGGGGCAAGTTATCCGTCACAATCAAGATGTCTTGCTGAGATGGGTTGAGGATCACAGTCCCAGAGGCTGCTGGTTCTTGTGCAGTGCCGCTGAGCACATAGACACGCGTATCCGGCTGCTGCAGTAAGGTGACGACTGTTTGAGACTGGCGCAAATCCTGGCGCAGCCGATAATTATCAATGGCAACTGCCACCAAGGCGATCGCGGCGATTGCCCCTCCCAGTTGCCAAATCCAAAGCCTTTGGAATCGTTGTGGAGTTACTCGTGCCGCAATCGCAGACTCAACGCTACCCGTCTGATGGCGTTGATCAGTCTGGGCAGTCATTCGAGCCGATTGCACGATTGTCGTGCGCAACTGATCCGGCGGATTAATACCCGTCAGCGCACCTGGAATAAGCCCCAGGGTCTCTTGGAGCTGATAGACCTCCTCGTGCAGATCCGGGTAAGCCTCCAGCCATTGGCTGACCGCCTCGATTTCATCGGGGTCGAGATCGCCCAGAACATAGCCTGCGAGAAGTTCTTGCCAATTGCCTGGAAGCGCAGATGAGGTCATCAGTCAAACCCACGATACCGCAACGATATCTAAATGTGATTGTGTAAGTATTGACGCAACTTGAGCAATCCCTGGCGAGAACGAGTTTTCACCGTCCCTAGGGGAATGTTGAGCCGTTGGGCAATCTTAGTCTGAGTCAGCCCTTCAAAGTAAGCAATCTCCAGCACCTCGCGTTCGGTGCTAGAGAGAGTTTGCAAGGCATCTTTAACTCGGTGCGATCGCTCCTCTAGAGAGGCATGTTCCAATGGAGCCATCGTAGCTGACTCGCCGCCAACGACCCCTTGCAGTCGCTGCAGCGCTCGCCCGCGAGAGCCACGCGATCGCAGTTTATCGATCGCTCGTGATCGGGTCAGTGTCGCCAAAAAGCTGCTCAGCGAACCTCGATCAGGGTTATAGACATTTCGCTGCCAAAGGGTGAGAAACACATCATGAGTGATGTCTTCTGCTTCTTCAGGGCTTGCCAGCACATTCAGGGCTAATCCATATACCAGGCGGACATAGCGATCATAGATAAGCCCCAGGGCATCAGCCTGACCTGCTCGAATAGCTTCAATCAGGTCACGGTCAGTCAGCAATGAGGACGATCCATCATTAGAAGTACGAGCGTCAAGGGACATACGTTCCAACCGTTATACGGTTACACCGCGTTGTGAACGCTCTTTCTATCATACGTGAGCCCGCAGCTCTTGGATTTCTCCAGGTTCGACAATCCGTTTTGTCGAGTACCCCGTATTCTCTACAGCTCATCTCTGAGCTGAACTGATTCGTTTTTTGATCCGTAGAGAGGAGAAATTTAAATGGAAAATAACTCGATGCTACCCAATCGCAGTCGGCAACGGGCAACGCCACTATCACGTCGCCGGATGTTGACCACTGGGGCGATCGCCGGATTGTCAGGCGCAGTGGGTCTGTCTGTTTTGGGAGCCCGCCCCAGCCATGCATCTGAAGACGCCGCCAATGATGCTGCAATTCTCAATACAGCGCTCTACTACGAGCATCAGGCGATTTGGGCCTATAGTTATGCCGCCGGGCGGCTAAGCAGCACAGCTGTCGGCAATGCCGTAAGAACAATCGCCCTGGCCAACCGTGCCGATCACATGGTTCATCGAGATACGTTATCTCAGGTGATTCGAGATCTGGACGGCACCCCAGTGATGACAGAGTCTAGCTACGATTTATCGGCCTACATCGACCAAGGCGATGGCAACGTCGATTCAGATGTTAATATTGCCAAGCTGGCGTTGGCGCTCGAAACAGATGCGGCGATCGCCTACGCCACTGAGGTCTCCATGCTCAAAACTCCAGCCCTGATCACTGCTGGAGCCAGCATTGCCTCAACGGAAGCGTCTCACGCAACGGCCATTCGAGCAGCATTTATTTCTCTGGGGGTTGATATTCACTATGTCCCAGCCGCATTTGTCAATGCAGATACCCGGAGTGAGTGGGTGCTCAAAGTCTAGGCTAATTTGAGACGAGGGGCAGGGTCATCGGTTAAACCAGGTGGCGATCGCCCCTCTTGTTTCAAATTCTTTCAGGATTCAATGGATTGAGCCATAGCAAGATCGTGCGCTTGAGTTCGTTTAGATCTTTGTAGACTTCTTGCTTAAAGGCTTGGGCGATCGCATCGACGGGAGAAAACGTGACTCCGGCTTGCCAGTTCACATCTTGCCCCAGCGGCGTCAAATGATTGCCCTTAAGAACATGAACCGTGGTCATCGTGGGAAATCGCTGCTGCATAATGTCGGCCAGCGATTTAGTTTGGTCAATCTCGTCATTTTTAAACTTGACCAGCAAATTACGCTGCACAGAATAGGTAGACGCAATGATTTGATTGGTTTCATCAGGTGACGGCACAAATTCAACCTGGGTCATGGGAGCCACTTTTACCAGTGAATCTGTCAGCTCCGCAACGAGCGGAAACGACTGGCGTGCAGTCTCAAACGCTGAAGAAGCCTGAGAAAACTGCTCAAGAAATGGAATCGATCGCTTAGCCGGATAATTGTTAAACGAAATCAGAATATTTCCAGCTCTGTCTTGTTCAAACACTGCACAAATTAGCACATGTAGCTTGCAACCCATGCTGTGCCCAATCCCATATACAGGCAAGTATTTCTTAAACGTAGTCTCTTGCAAATAATCAAACGCTTGCTCAAACGTATTCAGAGCCTGACGTGCCATCACAGCATGGTCGAGCGTGTTCACAAATGGAGTGGCAATCACGGCATACCCCTGTCGGGCCAGATGTTCGAGTAGCCACCGATAAGTCAGATGAGGCGCAGTGGCAACAAAGGCTCCGCCCAAAAAGTGCAAGATTGCCGTGGGCCTCGGGGGCACCAAGACCCAATTGCCTGAAATTTCTCGCCAGTCCATGGGTGTCCTCAATGCAGATGGGCCTTTTATGCGAATACTTCTATATGGTAGAAGCATTTCAGGAATTAGCGAGTCATAAGTAGGTGACCCTAAATAAACCATGTTATGGGGTGCTGTTAGGCGCAGCCGTAACGCACCATCCCGTAAAGCTTTCATGGCGTCACGCTAGCGCTAACGCATCTTCCAAATAATTAAGTCTATC
>CAZCXK010000099.1:7153-20769 GCA_964502605.1 uncultured bacterium | reverse complement strand
GCCCCGCAAGATGTCGGCAGGCTCAACCGCTGGCAGCTTAATCTAGGGATATAGAGCAACCCGTTTGGCGACTCGAAATAAAATTTCCTTGATCACATTGGGGCAGGCGTCAGCATCAACCCAGATTTGCATGGTCAGTTCCGTTGGCGGGAGGAGTCATTACAGATTTTGCAGGATAGTCGTGCAAATGCACCATGATCAGAATTCTTGATCGCAATGTTAAAGGATGGCGCTTCAGTTCTGTCTGAGACAGGCTGATCTGCACCGCTATTTGACGCTAACAAATCGTTCGGTGGCGATCGCCCGCATATGGTGCAAATCTTCTCGTCGAGAAATCGAGAGCGGCACCGTAGACTTAATTTCGGCCATGATCAGGTCGGTGTCGAGTGCTTGGTTACTATATAGAGCGCGATAAAGCGACGAGATCACCACTTGCTCAATTTCCGCACCGCTAAATCCTGCGGTAGCCTGCACAAGTGCCTCCAGATCAAATGCTGTGGGGTCTTGTTTCCGCAGGGTGAGATGAATAGTTAGAATAACGGCTCGCTCTGGAGCATCGGGCAAATCGACAAAGAAAATTTCGTCAAACCGACCTTTCCGCAACAGCTCAGGCGGCACTTGGCCGATGGTGTTAGCAGTGGCAACCACAAAAACCTGCTGAGATTTTTCTTGCATCCATGTCAAAAACGAGCCAAATAAGCGACGACTCAGCCCCCCATCCGTATCAGTGTCGCTTGCTGCCAGACTTTTTTCAATTTCGTCAATCCATAAAACGCTGGGAGCCATTGACTCAGACAGTTTGATCGCTTCTCGAAAGTTTTTCTCAGACTCGCCAATAAACTTGTCGTAGAGTCGTCCGGCGTCAAGTTTGAGTAACGGCATGCGCCATTCACGGGCGATCGCCTTAGCCGCCAACGACTTACCACAGCCCTGAATGCCAACCAATAAAATGCCCTTGGGCGGTTGCAGATTCAGAGCTTGAGCCTGAGGGCTATAGCCGACCTTGGCTCGAGCCAGCCAATGCTTGAGCCCTGTAAAGCCACCCAGCTCAGCGGTGTTATCTTCAACCGGCAGATAATCAAGCAAGCCGCCTTCTCGAATAATTTGAGCCTTGCGATGCAAAATGCGCCCAATGTCTCGGCTAGTGAGCTGACCATCTTCAAGGGCGGCATAGGTAACAACTTGCTGCGCCTGTTTGAGCGTCATCCCGCACAGTGCCTGCACTAGCAAATGGGCATCATCTTTAGTCATCTGCACCTGGATGCGGTTTTTAGCCTTGAGCGATCGCACCACCTCACTGACTGCCTGTTGTAGCTCATCTTGATCGGGCAGTTTCAGGTTATAAAACACGGCATCATGAGCAGCCTCACGGGGCAGTTTGATCGAGTCTCCAGTCAGCACAAGGGTCGAGCACTTCTGTGAAAATAACTGCATTACCTCCCGAAACAAACGCTCAACTACTGGGCCATCGAAATGTTTGGCAAAATCTTTGAGCAAAAAAATCGCCTTCACGCTCATGTCTTTGATATAGTTCAACAGCGCTAAGGGGTCTTCAGTATTTTCAAACGGGGTTGGTTTCAAAGTGCCAGCAGGGGCATATTCATTGACCCAGGGTGCGTCAAATGTGCCGGGCGATCGCACCAGCCCCTGAGTAATCGTCCACTCAAATAGCGGCATTTGCATCTCATGAGCAGCAGTCTTGAGCAACGCCTCGACACGCTCTTCTTCCAGCGTTTCAATCACAATGACAGGATGAAACGACGTCACTAGTGTTTGAATGTCGTGGATGGTAGCAGTACGAGACATAGCAGAAGGTGAATGCAGCATCGTCTCTAGTATGTCTGCCGCTCCATCGATTGCCCACTCTCTCACCAATGGGATTATCCCTTACCCTGCTGCCCAACTCACTCTAGGATTAACTCACCTTTGCCAGAAACAACCTCACCAATGACATAGGCTGAGATTTGCGCGGTCTCAAACCAATTGAGCGCTGACTGGGCTTGCTCACCAGGCACAATCAGCACAAACCCAATGCCCATGTTAAATGTATTAAACAACTCCCGTTGAGCAACATCGCCTGCAGCCGCAATCCAGTCGAAAATTGGAGGAATTGTCCAGGTTCCGAGTTTGAGTTGCACTGATTGGCGATCGCCCAAACATCGGGGTATATTTTCGGGCAGGCCACCGCCTGTAATATGCGCCATGCCGTGCAGGGTAAGCCCATGCGCCCGCGCCTGCAAAATAGGTTTGACATAGATTTGGGTGGGGGCCAACAGCGTTTCGCCTAATGAGCTGCCCTGGAGTTGCGGAGGGCGATCGCCCAGTGCTATCCCTGATGCATCAATGATCTTGCGAACCAGGCTAAACCCATTGCTATGAACGCCTTGACTCGCTAAGCCAATCACCACATCGCCGACATTGACCGAGCTGCCGTCTAAAATTTGGCGTTTTTCGACAATGCCGACGCAAAAGCCAGCCAAATCATATTCGCCCAGCTGATAAAACCCAGGCATTTCAGCCGTTTCGCCGCCCAATAGAGCACAGCCCGCCTGCCGACACCCAGCCGTAATTCCCGAGACGACTTGTGCCAGCTGACTCGGTTCCAGCTTGCCAGTGGCAATATAGTCTAAAAAGAACAGCGGCTCCGCCCCACAGGTGAGCACGTCATTGACGCACATGGCAACCAAATCAATACCCACCGTATCATGGCGATCGAGCATGTGAGCCAGCTTCAACTTGGTGCCAACCCCATCGGTGCCCGACACCAGAACGGGCTCATCATAGCCAGACGGCAACTGAAATAACCCGCTAAAACCACCCACTTTCCCCAACACCTCAGGGCGATGGGTGCTGTCAACCATTTGACGAATTGTTTGAACAAAGCTCCGCCCTGCTTCAATGTCAACCCCAGCGTCTCGATAGTCCATATAGGCTCCTGAGAACCGTCGTTGTGCAGGATGTATTGTACCGAGTGTTGCGCCTTAAGAGTAATAGAGCGATTGGCCTGGATGCATCGACAGGGGGCGATCGCTCTGGTATAGGTCGCGTTGCTCAGCTCTGACTGTCTAGACGCCGCTGAATTTCTTCTTGCAGCGACACATCATCTTGAGCGATTTCTACAATTTGGTCAAACCGTTCAACGGGCAAGCCTTCCGCCTCAATCGCCTGTCGCATTTGAGCCCGAGCCGCATCTTGAATATCTGCAATTTGAGTTAGAGCCCGCTGAAACCGGGCCAACTCTTCGGCATCAATATCACTGGATGAGTCCGCCTCGGGGCTGCGTTGAGTTTCTAAAATTTCGCTAAAGCGCTCTGTCGTCAAGCCTTCGGTCGCAATTGTAGAAACCGCCGATTCTCGAGCAGCCGCGCGAATAGACTCCATTTCTATCACAGCACTAATAAACTGATCGAGTTCGGCTTCGCTAATATCAGCCGCATCAGCAGACTCTGCTGGCATCAGCTCTTCAGTAGCAGGCAGCTCCGAGGGCTGTTCTTGAGCAGAAACAGGTAGACCCATTCCTAAAAACACCAGCAGAGCGACACCAACAATCAAAAGTTGTTTTAGCATGAACCCGTTCCCAATAAAGATCTAAGTTTGACCCGGATTATAGACTGGCTCACATGGAGTCAAATCGGTCGAGTCTAGGTTCATGGTAAAAGGTATAGACGCGAATTGCGGCAACTATCAGGATTTTGGTGGCATTCATCGATCTGGCAAGACCCAGCTCACTCTACAATGTAGGACGGCAGTCCTTGCTACAACCGTTGCTCAATTTTTAACAACTCGTGAAACTATTTGTTTTCCATACGCCTGAGCTGACACCTGAGGGGCAAACTCCAGATTGCGCGATCGCCATTGACGTGTTGCGAGCCACCACTACGATTGCTGCGGCTCTGGCCAATGGAGCCGCAGCCGTTCATGCGTTTAGTGCCATAGACACCCTAATGCACGTCAGTGAAACCTGGCCTCCTGAGCAGCGAGTGCGTGCCGGAGAGCGGGGTGGGGCAAAAGTTGAGGGCTGCGATTTGGGCAATTCTCCTCTAGACTGCACCCCTGAAATTGTCGGCAAGCGACATCTGTTTATTAGCACCACCAATGGCACGCGCTGTTTAGAACGAGTGCGTGACGCGAATACCGTGATCACGAGCGCACTCGTCAATCGCCAGACAGTCGTTGATTATCTGGTGCAGCAACAGCCTGAAACCGTCTGGATTGTTGGCTCAGGTTGGGAAGGCAGCTATTCTCTTGAAGACACTGTTTGTGCAGGGGCGATCGCCCATAGTCTCAGTCAGCGTCTGGCCACAACGCAGCCCCATGCAATCGCCGAGCTGAGGGGCAATGATGAAGTGGTGGCTGCTACTGCCCTATATACTCAATGGAGCGATCGCCTGTTGGAGCTGATGCATCATGCCAGCCACGGCCAGCGCCTCTTGCGCCTTGACAGCCACGACGATCTAAAATATTGCGCCCAGCTCGATTGCCTGAATGTGCTGCCTATTCAACGAGAACCAGGCGTTTTGGTCAGCGGATAACTCAGCGGATAACAGCATTGACAGATCCCCCGCTGCTCAAGATTGTTAGAAGAGCAGCCGAGGATCTGGCCTTGTCACACGCTATTCTGGTCAATTACTGCAAACTGGATATCTGACTCAGGGTATTGCGATAGCCTTGGGCTTGCCCCTGTTGGCGATAGAGATCGCCTGCCCGCTGAAAATCAGCGAGGGCTGAATTGCGATCGCCTGTCCGAGCCCGCAAAATCCCCCGGCCAAAGTGAGCGTCGGCATTTTGCGGGTCTAGCTCAATGGCGCGTTCATAGTCGCTGAGTGCCCCTTGAGTATCTCCTGCTCGCAGACGCATGTCTCCACGAATTTGATAAGCCTCTGCATCATTTGGATTAAGCGCTAAGGCTTGAGAATAATCTTGCAGTGCCCCTTGAGGATTTTCCAATGCCATGCGCACGTCGGCTCGACCTCGATAGGCTGACGCATAGTCGCCCTGCAAGTTAATCGCCTGTGTGTAGTCGGCTTCAGCCGCCTGATTTTGACCTGATCGTGCCAGCAGATCCGCTCGGGCTTTGTATGCAAGCGCATACCCAGGATTAAGCACAATTGCTTGATTAAAGTCAGATAGGGCCTGCTGTCGTTCGTCAACGGTGGCCCAAATTAAGCCACGCCTATAGTAGGTTTCGGCATTATTGGCGTCAAGGGCGATCGCCTCATCAAAATCATCGACCGCAGCCACATAATTTCGCATCGCCGAGTGAACAATGCCTCGGTTGAGATAGGCCAGCGCCAGGTCATCATTTTCATCAATCGCCTGATTAAGATCAGAAACTGCCGCCTCATAATTACCAGCCTGATAGTGAGCAGTGCCCCGACTTAAGTAGGCAGGAGCATACTCAGGGTTTAGCTCGATCGCATGGTTAAAGTCAGCCATAGCCTGACTCGACTGCCCGGCTCTAAAGTAGGCTGTGCCACGATGCACATGGGCTTCCGGATAGCCGGGTCGCAGCTGAATGGCCCGATCAAAATCAGCGATCGCCGCACTCGATTGGTTCATCCCGGTTTGCACGATACCGCGATAGAGATAGGCCGTCGCGTCATTAGCATCTAGCTCTAGGGCGCGATTTAAGTCGCTCAGCGCCGACGAGGGCTCTCCCACTTGGTAATAGGCAATACCTCGATTACGAAAGGTTTGAGCATGGCTTGCCCCGAGCTGAATGGCCTGATCATAGTCAGCGAGCGCACTGCGATAATTGCCCAGGGCAGCACGGGCAAGGCCACGCCCCTCATAGGCGCGGACGTGATTTGGGTCAAGGGCGATCGCCTGGGTAAATTCTGCAATGGCGTCGTCGTAGTCGCCTTTTTGCAGTTCTTCCAGACCTTCGGCATAGGTATCATCGGCAGTTGCTTGCGCCAAGATCAGCGCCGGACGTTGGGCTAAGGCAGCAGCAGGGACTCCGGTAATCGCAGCCAAAACTGCCACCGCTGTGACGATGGGGTAGATGGAACTCATGGGTCGTCTTCCTGAATTTGCTTCTTGAGACGAATGAAGCTTAGGCTAAAGTTCCCAAGCTCCACAAGTCCATCTATAGACCAGTTTGATACCTACAACGCCCCAGCGCTTAGCAATGCCTTCGTTTCTGACTCACCCGCCTGCCGCAGCTGACGAGTCAGATACGCAGTCAGGGCAGCCAGCACCAGCACCTGCCCGACAAAGGCCAACACCAGTGAACTCGCTGTCGCTACCGGGATTGCCATCCACGGGAACGCGGTCAACAGCCACAGCGCTGGCATGGAGCGCATCTGCAACAGGATCGGCACCGCAATCAACGGAATGATCACCAGGGTGGCAATGCTGCCCATACCCCAAACCATGCGCCGGGGCGATCGCAGCAACAGGGTAAGTTGGGCGATCGCCCCATAGATCAAAATCATCATGCCGCTGATAGCGACCCCAATCACCAACCGCCTAAGCGGTATCAGGTCGCTCAAATGCCAGAGCATTATCGGCACCATGGCAGCAGCAATCATGCCGATATTAATGGCGATCGCCACCAACGCTGGACTCGTTTCTCCCCAAACTAAATCCCAAATCAGTCCTGTATTCCGGCCTCCGCGCTGTCGTACATTCTTACGATCATGGCGATAGCGCGCCCAATCGTAGAGCGCTTGCCGATGGGGAGACAGCGCAGCAACTAACCCCAACAGCAGTAGCAGATTGAGCCCAAATATCATGCTGAACTCTTGAATCGTTGGGAATGGGTAGCTCTCACCATTCGTTGAGACAAACCGTCCCTGGCTGATAAACCCTAATAGCACCCCTTGGACACAGAGCACCACGCCATAGCTCTGACGCTTGCTCAATAACGTTGCATTCGGGTTGCGAAAATTACGTTCTAGCCCCTGCCAGACCCAATACGTCCAGAGGCTGTAATTGAGCATCATAAAGATGCCAGCGCTCAAAGCGGTTAATCCCATCGGTAGATAAAACCAGCGCACATCCAATGTTAGATAGCTCCACATTGTGTTCCAAGGCTGCCCCGACGTAATTGAGCCGTTTATGTCTGCAGCGATCGCTAGGTGAGACAACATCACCACTGGATTAAACAGATTTAAGCTTAGCGCTACATCGCTATTGGGCATCTTCAGCGATCCGACGATGAGCAAGCCAAACAGTGTCGTCGCACTCCCGATCCAAGGCTGAATACCGTTGAGCCAAGAGGTTGAGAGGGCAAATAGCGCTGCCGCACTGTAAAACAATCGCAGCGCTAATACCACCACCCCATACCACAGGGCTATCAAGACTACCGGGATGTCGCTGGCAATTCCGGCCCAGACATGGAGTGGCAAAGCCAACCCAATCACCCCATACAGCAAGACAGGTACTCCTAGCATCTTGCCTCGCAAAACATCGCGCCCAGATGTGGGGCTAAGGCGAATAAAGTTAAGTGTTCCGTGTTTTTCTTCGCGGTGCAGATCATTGATCAGCAAATAAACTCCCGCCACCGCCAACGCAAAAAAGCTGATGAGGCCCAAGTCATGAAAGCTATCAAACCACCACAGCCGCCAGTTGATCACAAATCCGCCCATATCGTTGGTGATGCAGGTTGGATAATAGCTCCCATAGCCATCGAAGACTCCGGTGCAATATTTGTTCACCGTGTTTTGGATGTAAGGATTAGCACGAGGCAAGCGATTGTAGCTCACTAGCCAAAACAGCCCTTGAAACACAATTGAAATCGCCATTCCGAGCAAAAGTCCAGGCCATTTCAACCGACCTCGCAACTCTCGCAAGAGCTGAGGGTTGCAATCGCCAATCCGGTCAAAGAGTCTGTCTAGCATGGCAAGTTTAGAGATAGAGGAAGTTAGACAAAATGGGTCAAATTAATGGTTTATCTATTTAAGACCAGAAATCGAACATCCAAGTACTGCGATTCAGTAGAGCATCCTGCTGGAACTGGGAGGCATTCAGGCCATTCTTCTGATGGACAGATCAAGAGGCTTGCTGATGGCCGAGGTTGAGAAAAATCTGTTCTAGATCCTCTTTTACACAATGAAAATCGTGAACGGGAATGCCTTGATGAACCAGCGATCGCAACAGATTAGCCGCATCGTCAGGCGTCCCTGAAAAGTAAACTCTGACATGTTCAGTCCTTGGCATGACCTCCCAACGCTCGATATGGGGATGATGGGTCAACTCAGCTTGCAGTGCCTTCAGATTGCCCAAGGTCGAAATCAGAATTTGCTGATGACTCAACCGCTGATATAGTTCCGCCAGGGATGCGCTTTCGACCAGATAGCCCAGCTCCATAATGCCGATTGACGTACAGAGTTCTGCCAGATCGCTTAAAACATGAGATGAAATCAACACCGTCATCCCAGCCTCTTGCACTGTCTTGATTGTTTCGCGAAACTGCATGCGAGCAATCGGGTCTAGCCCTGAAACGGGCTCATCCAGCAGCAGTAAAATCGGTTCATGAATGATGGTGCGTGCCAGACTCAGCCGCTGTTTCATGCCGCGCGACAGAGTTGCAATCAGGCTGTGGCGCTTGTGAGTCAACTGCACCATTTCGAGCACCTCGCGCATACGGCGTTCACGCCGAGGCTGGCGCAACCGATAGAGGCGAGCAAAGTAGTCGAGATAATCCCAAACGGTAAGGTCGCTGTAGACCGGAAAATCTTCGGGCAGATAGCCCAAATAGCGATGATGGGAGGATTGGGAGCGATCGCCCGACAGCAGTTCTCCGTTGATATAAATCTCACCCAGGGTGGGTTCTTCCGCAGCAGCCAACAGGCGGATCAGAGTCGTCTTCCCAGCACCGTTGGGGCCTATCAGGCCATAGACCTCTCCCGTAGCGATATCCAAGTCAACCTGGTTAACTGCAAACTTACGATCAAAGCGCTTGGTCAGGCCGCGTGTGCAGATTGCTAGCTCTTTAGCCATAATTCAGACGCACTCAGATACATTGAGATGCAGGAATGAACGAATTACCCGCTAGCGTAACCTCACGACATCAGATTCGGCCATGGAGATGTTGACAATCTGGACATTGGATAAAGAGAACAGCACTGTTACCAAATGCAGTTATTCTTTGCCGGTCAAATTAATGCGATCGCTCAGCTGACGCACGGTCTTCACCATCTCGGGACTAGACTCCAGCAAATGGGAGATTTTTTCACAGCTATAGAGCACGGTCGTATGGTCTTTACCACCAAATACCTCGCCAATCTTGGGCAGGCTCAAGTCGGTGTGCTGTCGCATCAGATACATCCCTAGTTGGCGAGCACTGCTGATTTCTCGGCGACGAGAGCTGCCTTTGAGGTCTTCAACAGAGACATGCAGAGTATCAGCCACCGTCGCCAAAACAGTTTCAGGTGTGGCTTCAATCTGCTCAGTGGGAGGGTCCAGCACTAAGGCAATATTGTCTACCGTCATCGGCAGTCCTGAAATTGAAATATAGGCCACAGCACGAATTAGTGCGCCTTCTAGTTCACGAATGTTGGATGTATATCGGGTGGCAATAAACTCAATCACATCTCGCGGTAGACGTAAGCTGTCATACTCAGCTTTTTTCTGCAAGATCGCCATGCGCGTCTCTAAATCAGGAGGCTGGATGTCGGCAATCAGCCCCATCGAGAATCGAGAACATAACCGCTCTTGTAATCGAGGAATCTGACTAGGGGGGCGATCGCTTGCCAATACAACCTGTTTGCCAGCCTCATGGAGCGTATTAAAGGTGTGGAAAAACTCTTCTTGGGTGTATTCCTTCCCTTCGATGAACTGGATATCATCTACGAGCAGCACATCCATGGCTCGATAGTGATCGCGAAAGGTCTGCATGCTGTCTTTGCGAATTGCGCCGATCAAATCGTTGGTAAATTTTTCGGTCGAGACATAAAACACCCTAGCACTCGGATCAATCTCGCTGCGATAGTGACCAATGGCCTGCATCAGATGGGTCTTCCCCAGCCCCACCCCCCCGCAGAGAAACAGCGGATTAAATTCTCGTCCGGGGGATTCAGCTACGGCTAGTGCGGCTGCATGAGCCATGCGGCTATTGGCTCCTACCACAAACCGTGAAAACACATACTTCGGATTTAAATCAGTCAACTTTTTTTTATGCCCATTGGCAGACGGGGCGATCGCAGCAGGCAGTTCATCGCTATCGGGTGAGAAAGATAGCAACAGATCAGGGGTTTCATAGATATCAGACTCATCGCCCTCGCCCGCCCTGACTAGAATCTCAATATCGACCCGACGCCCCAAAATATCATTGACAACATCTTCGATCGCATTGATATAGTATTTCTGTATCCATGTGCGTGCAAATGTATTAGGCGTACACAACACCATTAATGTCTCGTCTAGGCGCTCGACCGTCGCAGTTTTGATCCAGGTTTCAAAAGTAGGACGGCTTAGCTGTAATTGCAGACGTTCTAGCACTTCATGCCAGAAACTATCTAACGCGATTTCCACTACTTCACCTCAACTGCGAACGGTAGACAAATACAATCGACCGTGCCCCTCCGTATAGAGTACCAAGCTCTACAAGTGCTCGGCAGAGAATAAATCATTAAATTCTCTCTTCAAGGAAACACGCGACGCTAAAGCACACCATCAATTGGAACGAACTTCAAATTGATAGAGTCTATTTGGGGTAACCCGCTGATCTAGAGTACTAGATAGGGGGCTAAAAATGCCATAAAAAAATTGAGAACGTCTATATCTAGGGTCGCCAGGGTTAGAACCGCTCCTCTATGTATTGACCTCAATCAACCCGCGTATTGACCTCAATCAACCCGCTCGAGCTGCCACAAAATTTGATTGCCCTCTCGACGCACCCGCGAGACCACCCAGTTGCGCCAGACCCAATTATCACCCCGGCTGGTGACCGCGCTGGCGTTGACATCCATCAGGTCGGCAAGCTCAGAACTGGTGATGAGATAGCCCTGACTGGCAATCTCGTCGGCCATGTGGAGTGTCTCAACTAAATTTCGCAGTTGAGACACCCGTACCTCGCGGGGCAAGTCGGAGTCTTCTCCAACCTGCGAAGAGTATGAATCTACCATAGGAGGGATGGATTGAAGGGGTGGATGGGTCGAAGTCTTAAAGTCTAGCGCTTCTGCTTGGATTGCATCAGTCGTGGAGATATCAAATACTGAATCTGATATTGAATCTGCTGAGTCAGGAGGGAGAGTCGGAGTTGCCAGTTTTATCGAAGGGCGATCGCCTTTGAGAGCCGGATCTAAGGTTTTCAGAGGGGGTGATCGCCTCAGAGAGAATGCTCGGGCGATCGCATCACACCGATCATTGCCAGGGTCGCCGCTATGTCCGCGCACATATCGCCACTCTAGAGGCACCTCAAGATGTGCGTTAACTTGCGTCACCAGCGTATCTAGCTGCTGCCACAGGTCTTGATTAAGGACGGGTTTCCCCGCCGAGGTTTTCCAGTTTTTACGTTTCCAGCCTTTAAGCCACTGGGTAATGCCGTTTTTGACATATTGGCTATCAGTGTGCAGCACAATGGGATCGGTCTGTGGCGGGCTCTGCAAGATATGCTCTAGAGCGGCGATCGCCGCCTGCATCTCCATGCGGTTATTGGTGGTCTGCGCTTCGGCACCCCCCAGCTCATGCACAATGCTATCCCCATAGTAAATAACTGTGCCCCAGCCACCCGGCCCCGGATTTCCAGAACAGGCTCCATCGGTATATATGTGCTGGATTGCCCTTGAAAAATTCGCCATAAAATTTAGAGTAAAGTCGCAAGAGCCCCAAAGCTTCTTAATAAAACGTTAAATCTCTAAGACGGTAGACCCTCTATGGCGATCGCCATAGAGCCAGACTTGAGCCCAGCCTGAATGCTGAGCTTGCTAAATTTGAGCATGGGCATGATACGGAGATCTGCACCCCGTAAATTCCTGTTGCAGGAGCATCGCCTGAAATCTATCCCTAGAAACATCATTCCCCGAATTAGCAACGCCAGGTTGTGAACATTGCATTCAATACCGTTGCATTCAGTGTTGACTCAACCCTCAAGCCTGAGCACTCAACACTCAAGTATCCTACGGAAGACTCTTGAGCACATCAGCGATCGTCTCCACAATCTGGTCAATGTGGTGCGTTTCGATAATCAGAGGCGGGGAGAGCGCGATGATATCTCCTGTAGTGCGAATCATAACGCCCCGTTCATAACACTGTAAGAAACACTCAAACGCGCGCGCCGCTGGCTGCTCTGGTCGCGGCTCTAGCTCAATGCCAGCTACAAGCCCTAAGTTTCTGACATCAATCACATGGGGCAATGTTCGCAATGAATGAACGGCATTTTCCCAATAGTCAGAAAGGTGGTGTGCACGTTCAAACAAGCGTTCTTCCTGATAAACATCTAGGGTAGCTAAGGCCGCCGCACAGGCCATGGGATGCCCTGAATAGGTATACCCATGGGGCAACTCGATCGCACGATCAGGCCCATGCATGAAAGCGTCATAAATTTCCTTGCGGACAAACACCGCCCCCATCGGAATGGTGCCGTTTGTGATGCCCTTGGCGACTGTGATTATGTCAGGCACCACACCAAAATAATCCGTCGCAAAGCCGGTGCCCAGGCGGCCAAACCCTGTAATCACTTCATCAAAAATCAGCAGAATGCCATGAGTGGTGCAAATGTCTCGCAGCCGCTCCAAATATCCTTGAGGGGGAAGTAGCACCCCAGTCGAACCCGCAACAGGTTCGACAATCACAGCAGCGATGTTGGATGCATCATGCAGAGCAACGATGCGCTCTAGCTCATCTGCCAGGTGAGCGCCCCATTCTGGCTGTTTGCGGCTAAAGGCATTATGTTCGAGATTGTGGGTGTGCGGGAGATGATCGACCCCCGTCAGTAAGCTACCAAAAACCTTGCGATTTGGCCCGATCCCCCCCACCGAAATGCCGCCAAACCCAACGCCATGGTAGCCGCGTTCGCGACCGATCAGGCGCTGACGAGCCCCTTCACCACAAACCCGATGATACGAGATGGCAATTTTGAGCGCCGTGTCGATCGCCTCTGAACCAGAGTTCGTGAAAAACACATGATCTAACCCTGAAGGCAGCAGTTGAGCGAGGCGATTGGCAACCTCAAACACATAGGGGTGACCCATCTGAAAGGTTGGCGCATAGTCAAGTGTCGCAGCTTGTTGGGCGATCGCTTCGACAATTTTAGGACGACAGTGACCTGCGTTGACACACCATAAACCTGCTGTGCCATCAAGCACCTGCCGCCCGTCAACAGTGGTATAGTGCATGTCTTTGGCTGAGGCCAACAGACGAGGCGCTGACTTAAATTGCCGATTGGCCGTAAACGGCATCCAAAAGGCTTCGAGATCAGTTTGCGAGCGATTGGGATGAATCAGATTTGGCATAATCACTGGTCAGAATGACGCAAGTCCGATGATTTTACTACAAGTCTTTGGGGGGCAAGAGTACTTTGATACAAGACACCACATCTGACCTGGGCGCTGCTGAACTAAAGTGAACCCATACATTAATGGCGATCGCCATTAATGTATGCTCTAAAGATGGCAGTTGAGAAAGACTGATGACAACGCTCCCATCTATCTTGCTAGATCTTGCCTATC
>CAZCXK010000099.1:0-7053 GCA_964502605.1 uncultured bacterium | reverse complement strand
CTATCTTGCTAGATCTTGCCTATCCTGCTAGATCTTGCCTTCAAATCGCCGCTGCCAGATGATGTGTGCCGATCCAGTAATCGCTAGCGCCATGCTACCGACAAATAAAGCCATCAGCGGATGATATCCGCCACGACTAAGCGTTTGCATCCATGTATGAGTGAGATCGGACGCCACGACCCGATCGGCCATAAAAGGAGCAAGATAGATCAACGCTGCACCGACCATCAGCCAACCCACCATTGAGGCCAGAAGAAAGATAGTCTTGACTGTAGATTGGCTACCCATGGCGATCGTAAACAAGAAACTAACGTATAAATTAGCATGAACATTGCGTTAGCTCAGCAAACGCATGGGATCACATGTTGCTGCACTACTTTGCTGATCTGGCAAGACTGAGAGTTGAAACGATCTGTTTTTTTGATAGTTTGCGGCTGACGCATGATATCTGCATCCATTCACGCATCAACTGTTACGTTATCTTAAGAACAGTCAGCTCACCTTACTCTGAATCTCCATGACCATCGCTCCCTTAAGCTGGACAGAACTAAAAGCCCTAACGAATTTCTCCATTGACCCCATCAATGGAGCCACCAATGCCCAGTCTCGATTGCGTTTGTTTGGCCATGCTGACGCCGATGTGAGAGTCACACTATACCGAGACCACCATGCGTGGTGTCCCTACTGCCAAAAAGTTTGGCTATGGCTGGAAGAGAAGCAAATCCCGTATCGCATCGAAAAGGTGACGATGTTTTGCTATGGAAAAAAAGAAAGCTGGTATAAACGCAAAGTGCCATCAGGCATGTTGCCTGCAATTGAGTTAGATGGTCGCATTATTACAGAAAGCGACGACATTTTAATGGCCCTAGAACACGCCTTTGGCCCCTTGTCTTTGGGGATGAACAATCCAAGGGTGCTCTCTTTGCGGCAGTTGGAGCGGGTACTATTCAGGGCTTGGTGTACTTGGCTTTGCTATCCAACCCGATCACCACAGGACGAACAGCGTGCCCGCGAGCAGTTTATTAGCGTAGTTGCCAAGGTCGAGGAGGCTTTAGAATCCACCTCTGGGCCTTACTTTTTGGAAGAGTTTAGCACTGCCGACGTCGTCTTTACGCCCTATGTCGAGCGAATGAATGCCAGCCTTTACTACTACAAGGGCTACTCTCTGCGCGAAGACAACCCTCGCCTCGCCGCCTGGTTTGATGTCATGGAACATCGCTCTACCTATCGCGGCACTCAGAGCGACTTTCATACCCATGCTCATGATTTGCCACCCCAAATGGGAGGCTGCTATGAAAATGGCACCCCACAGATGCAACGCAATAAGGCACAGGTAGATCATGGCCCTTGGTTTGGGTTGCCAGATGTGACCTACCCAGAACCGGAAAGCTCACGCGCTGAAGCACTCCACCGTGTGATCAAACATCGTGCTAATATCATTCGCGTCAACCCCGCCGATGAAACACTAGTGGATCAGGCATTGCGCTGCGCCCTGACTCAAATGATAACCGGTGATGTCTGCGTGCCCCCGCCCGAGTCGGATGCGGCACTGCGATATTTGCGCGATCGCATTAGTGTCCCTCGGGATATGTCTATCTATGCAGCCAAGCGCCTGAGAACATCCCTAGAAAAAACGGCAGCTCTAGTGGGCGATCGCCAGGGTGTTTCCATTCCTCTAAACCATCGACGCGATCAAGATCCAGCCAACTTTGCCAGTGTAGAGTGAGGCGGTATGCAAGCATCGACTAGCCAGACGGCAATGCCAGAGATTTTTTGTAGAATTTATTTTTGCCTGGACAGGGGTTGAGACGATTGGGTCAACTGCCGATTTTACAACCCCGAAGTGACACCCCCTAACGATGCGATCGCCGCCGTATTCAGTTTATGCTAGTAGCAGGTTTACGGTTCTTAACAAAAACCCCTCACTATGAAATGCATCATCAACCGTCGGGCTCAGTTTTCAGCCAGCCATCGGTATTGGTTGCCTGAGCTTAACGACCACGAAAACGCGCAAAAATTCGGCCCTTGTGCCCGAGATCCGGGCCATGGCCACAACTATGTGCTGTATGTTTCGATGGTAGGCGAACTCGATGCCTATGGCATGGTGCTCAACCTGTCAGATGTCAAACAGGTAATTAAGCGAGAAGTCACGAGTCAGCTTGATTTCTCCTATCTCAACGACGTGTGGCCAGACTTTCAGCGCACGTTACCCACCACCGAACATATGGCAAAGGTGATTTGGCAGCGACTCGCTCCTTATCTTCCGCTGGTGCGCATTCAGCTATTTGAACATCCAGAACTTTGGGCCGATTACGAAGGAAATGATATGGACGCTTATCTGACTATCAGCACTCACTTTAGCGCCGCTCATCGGCTGGCATTACCGCATCTCAGCCTTGAGGACAATTTCGAAATCTATGGTAAGTGTGCGCGTGTGCATGGGCATGGGCACAACTATCATCTTGAAGTCACCATCAAAGGTGAAATCGACGATCGCACTGGCATGATTGCTGATTTAGTTGATGTTCAAGCTGCGATTGAAACGCATGTGGTGGAACCATTTGATCACACATTTCTCAACAAAGACATTCCCTACTTTGAAAACGTGGTGCCAACAGCAGAAAACATCGCGATTCACATCCGTAATTTGCTAGAAGAGCCCATTCGGCAGACTGGAGCCCGTCTCTATAAAGTGAAGCTGATTGAAAGCCCCAATAATTCTTGTGAGGTCTATGGTGCAGTGGCTGACTCCTTGGTAGAAACAAAGGCGATCGCCCCTGAGTTTGCTCAGGTTTGATGGCGATGGTGTGATCTAGCTCTCAGGACAAGGCCACGCATCTGTCCTGAGAGAATAACATCTGTAATCTGATCTATCTAATCTCGATGATATAAGGCATCCGAGTATAGATATGTCGGGGATCATTCATTGTTTTCAGGAGGGTTAATTCGTCTTTGAAGCGCTCAAACTGTTCTGTAAGAGCATCTTTAGATGTGACTCTGCGAGGGGTGCCAAAGCGCTCAAAAAATCGTTGCCAACTGTCTCCTTCTGGGTATTCTTTGACGCGCCAATCGGGAGACATCTCGGCCATTGCAGCAGCGGCTTGAATGGCATCTTCTAGCCCCCCCAATTCATCGACTAATCCAAGTTCTTGAGCTGCCACTCCTGACCAAACTCGACCCTGAGCTATTTCAGCTACTCTTTCTGGCGGTAAATCGCGACCCGTTGAAACACGTTCTAAAAACTCGTCGTAGATTCGATCGACGGCCTGCTGCAAAATATCCAACTCTTTTTGAGTCTTAGGGCGGGTTGCGGTAAAAATGTCTGCCGTATCTCCAGTTTTGACGACGTCCCAGTTGATGCCGATATTGTCGCCTAACTCTTCCAGGTTGATATATGCGCCAAAGACGCCAATAGAGCCAGTAATGGTGGTCGGCTCGGCATAGATTTTGTCTGCAGACGTCGAAATCCAGTAGCCGCCTGACGCGGCAACATTGCCCATCGAAACGATTACGGGTTTTTCGGCGCTAGCGAGCTGCAGTTCTCGCAAAATTACCTCAGACGCGGTGGCGCTACCGCCGGGACTGTTGACCCGTAGCACAATAGCTTTAACGGCATCGTCTTGACGGAGCTGACGCAGGTCTTTGGCAAGGCGATCGCTAGCAATGACTTGGCCTAGACCTTCTCCGGTGCCCGTGACGATCGCCCCTTCGGCATAAAGGACTGCGACATGCTGGGTTGCGTCATTCACTTCAAGCCCAGACGGCTGACTAGCTGCGGCATAGGTGTTGAGATCGATCTGTCGAAAACTTTCGTCTTCGGTGTCATCGGGAGATTCGCCTGTGAGGTCTTGGAGTTTGACCACAACTTCATCGAGGTAGGCAATTTCGTCAACAAATCCTGCTGTTTCTGCCTCGTCGCCAAATAGTAAGCCAGAGTCATTAGCGATCGCCTGAATTTGTTGAGGATTGATCGAGCGATATTCTGACGCGGTCTCGATCACATTACTCCACAAATCATCAAGAATTCGCTGCAGCTGTTCGCGTTCTTCGGGGCTCATCTCAGTGTTTACCAGCGGCTCAACAGCAGACTTATATCGACCGACCCGCGTCACCTGAACGCCAATCCCCAGTTTCTGTAGGGCTTCAGCTTGATACATGACTTCGGCAAATAGGCCGTTCATTTCGACCTCGCCAAACGGATTCATGAAGACCGTATCTGCAATCGAGACGAGAAAATATTCACGCTCATCCCAACTGGTGTCGTAAGCGTAGATGGGCTTCCCCGACTCACGAAATGTATCAAGTGCGCCTCTCAACTCACTCAAAACGGCTCCTCCTGCGGCAACAGATGTGTCTGACCCAGCTAGGTAAAGGGCAACAATCCGATTGTCGGTGGCGGCGTGCTCAATCGCATGGACGGCCTCTCTCAGGGTGAGTTGGTTTTGAACACTACCTGCCTGGAGGCCAAATAGAGCATCTGTCGGGCTCAAAACTTGCTCGGTGTCGCTGATGGGCGTAGATAAGTCATATACCAAAACAGAGTCTTGATCGACTGGAATGGTGCGATCGCGACTACCCAGTCCGGCAATTAGCGCACCAATCAGGCCAATTGAGCCAACCGTCACAAATGCCATCAGCACCACGAAGAAGACGATGGCTCCGGTGAAGCTAGCCAGGGTGTATTTTAAAAAATCGCGCATGTGAAGGGGAGTGAAAATACAGGATATGGGGCAGATAGTCGTGTCAAGCACGCTGACAGGCAATGGATCTCAACGTTGCCAAAGTTTAGTCTAACAAGTGTGTTGCCTGCTTTGCTGAAGCAGGAGCTTTGTTAAGAACTCGAGTGAGGAATTGGTAAACTTGTATCAAGTGTTAAAAGCCAGTTCCCGATTGCTGGTAGACGCGGCGATCGCCCTCATAAATGGTGAGCTGATAAGCCTGCTGAGGCGTCACGCGCACCTGGTACTCATAGGTGTCTTGCGCGCTCAAATATACGTCAACGCGATCGCCGTCTACCCGTTCGACCAGTGCCCCACTCAAGACTGTTGTATCAGATGCAATTTCTCGGAGATTCATCCGTAGTTGGTTGCTTTGCTGATAAAGCCTAACGACATAGGCATCAGTGCGAAATCGGTAGAGGTTTTCTTCAGGGCCAGTCGGATCTGGATTGCCAGGATTGGCGGACGCAGATGTAGGTGTCGTTCTAATGCTAATCAGCTCATTTCTGCGATTAACCGAGCACAGCCCCGTTTGACTCGTACTTTGCTGTCGCCAAAAGACGTCGTAGGTGCCGTTGTCAAGCGTCCGTGCTCCAGTGATGCTCACATCGCCCCGAAAGGTGTCGAGTCGAGCAAAGGCTGCATTGCGGCAGGTGTCTAGGGCAACGCTGGGCACTGGATTCAAGGGCTCTGGGGCTGCTGTTGGCAGTTGAGCCTCGACAAAGCGAATTAAATCTTCGCGCACCCACCCCCCGGCACCCGAATTTTCTAGACGGACGAAATACCAAATATAGCCATCGTCGCCAATTTGATCTTCTAAGACTTCAATGCGATCGTTCGTGCGCCCCTGATATGCCACGACCCCATTCGTGCTAGGGCGTGACCGAAAGTTGATGGCGCTATCTGCCGATGTGGCGCTCAAGATGGCGGGGCGGGCAAGAGCTGGCAATGGAGAGGCGATCGCCATCATGCCCAATATGATACCCAACAGGGTGCCGATGGGGGTGGTGAGGGCGATGGTCAATCGAGGCTTGGCTCGAACGTTTAACAACACGGTGGAGTGACTCCCTAAACTGAAGTTCGATTCTTCTTCAATTGCGCCACGCTTCGGCAGAGAGACGGGGCTGTGCAATAATTCTTCGCATTTTGCTACGGTGGATTGTTTGATGGAGACGATTGGGGGGTAATTAGGAGCTGATTAGGGGATGATTAGGGGCGATCGCCCAATTTGGTTCCGTTCTCAGCGTTAAGTTAACCTTCTCTTCTCAAATCTACTGTGTATACACAACATGGCGTCCTGTAGGTGTTACGTGTCGTTATGCAATATTCAAACCTATTTTTAATTTCAGTTTTTCAATGAATGCCTGGATGTCCGGTGCCAATTTTTGCTACTACATTCTTGCCTGAAAGCGTTGCTCCAAAGGCACTCAATGATAGGATAGTGGCTATCTAAGTTGGCTACGATGTTGGGCATGATTTAGACTCAAATCGTGTGAAATGCTGAGGAAGCACTCAAGTGCAATTTTTAGCGCGCCACTGTATGTGCCAGATCGTCAACTGAGTCCTTTGGCCTCAAAGTTGCAAGCCATTGTAGCAGTGGGTCTTAATCCTGAAATTATTGTCATATCGGAGTTTGCTCGATTAGGGCAATCCGGACTGTTTTAGTTGAGCTGTGCGGTTTACAAACTAGTACTGTCGGTGACAACCTGATTCGGCTCTTGCTACAGAATAGTGTTAGCAATCAATCAATGGGCAGATAGACAAAGACTCAAACCCTCTATCTCCATGGCGTTGCTGACTATTCTGTTATCTATGCTTGTCGGTATCGATTGAGTTAAGGTAGCACTGCCCAGCGTAGTGCTGATGCAGAATATGTCGGTTGCTTAATGCGGGGAACCATGAGAGGGAAGGGTCTATCGATGCACCAACAGTCTACCCAACGGCAACGCGGGTATCGGTCACGGCCAAATGGCGATCGCCCAACTAAACATCCCGGCATTTCGAGCCAAGAGAGCGATAGTATGAGAGCTAAAAATATTCTGATCGCCGCAACGGCATCTGCTGCAGTAATTCTCAGTGCTGCCGTCTTAACAGTGGCACAGCCTGAGAGTCGCTCCCAAAACAAGTCTGAACGTCAGTCTTCGCCGATTCAGGTGGCGCAGCAGGCCAATACAACTCGACGAGCCGTATTGGCGGCACTCTATCGAGATAGTCTAATCAATGTGCGATCGCAGCCCTCGACACGGTCATCAATTGTGTATGAAGGCCGCGTCGGTGAAGCGGTACAAATCTTGGAAGATTCCCCCGGACGCGATGACCGCTACACCTGGCATCG
>CAZCXK010000098.1:0-20838 GCA_964502605.1 uncultured bacterium | reverse complement strand
TGTGGTTGGCGGAGTGTTTAGTCCCTCAACTGCAACCGGGAGATGTCATCGTGATATCGTCCTTATTCGTTCATATCGAACGGAGTAATATCAAGTCCAGCAAATATTGACTGACTTCTTTTGAGTCATTTGAGTCATTAGCGATCGCCACATACACCTGATGTTCGGCAGCCTTGCCAACACTATCGATGCCAGCCTACCGCAACTGTTCGGCGCAGAAAACCTGTTCCATGAATCAATCTTGTGGGTCTACGTTGACTAACGACGTGAACGTGCGAATAAACGTTTCAGCGGCGATCGGGCCGCGAATGCGGGCGAGTTGGTAGTCCATAAAATAAATCTTTTTCGCTTGCACGGCTGGCATCAAGCGGAGAATTGGATTTTTCTCCCATTGATCTTTAGCATTGTCAATGGTGTTGTTTCCAGTTGGCATGACTAAAATATGTTCTGTTTCAATCTGGGTGAGGGCTTCAATTGAAATACTGGGTCTATTGGGTTCTCCTAAAATTACGTCAAACCCCAAGCTTTCTAGCAAGTTGGTAATGAAGCTGGCATCAGAAACAAAGGATTGACTAGAGGTGCGCTCCCAGCCTAAAACAACAATGGTTTGCCCCGATATTGCCGGTGCCAGTTGACGTTTAGCCTGGTCAATCTGTTGATTGTAGGCTGCCATCACCTGTTGCGCCTCTGCTGTGCGGTCAAGGGCTGGGGCGATCGCCTGTAGGATAGTTTGCCAGGCGATGACTCCTTGCATTTCAAAAAAAGCCGTGGGAGCAATGCTGGAGAGCAACCTATAGTTTCCCTCCGTAAAAAATTTCTCGCCTAAGATCAAATCAGGCTGAAGTTTCAACAAGGCTTCTATGGATGGGTTGTTGCGATCGCCCAAGTTCACCGGCTGGGTGGTGACGCGATCGCCCAGGTAGGGAATCTGCTGACTGGGATGATCGAAAATCCGGGTATTGAACAGCTCGACTTCGGCATAGCCCGCTGGCTGTATCCCTAGCGATAGCAAAATATCGAGCAGGGGTGGACTGAGTACAACAATGTCTTCAGGCGGCCCGCACAGTTCAGTTTCGCCTCCATCATGGCGGATCATCCGGCAACCGGCAGTCGTGGCGGCTGAGGAATGGGGGGTATCATCCGAAGGGGTTGGGGAATGGCAGGCGATCGCCACTACTGTCACCATAAATGCCAGGATCCAAAGCTTTGAAATCGTCACTCTTGGTAGCATCCAGATCTCTCCTAAAATTGCCATGAAAGAGTCCCCTGCACCTCAAGCGGAGCACCCGGAAGCACCGAAAGTCGCCCCTGAGAGCCAGAAAAATACCGGGTGTCAAACAGGTTCTTAAAATTCAACCCGGCTTGAAATTGCTCCCGTTCGTAGTAAATTGCGGCATCCACACGGGTATACCCTGGCAGGGTAAAGGTGTTATCCAAATCGCCCGATCGTTCTCCCACGAAAAATGCCCCTAGACCAAAGCCCAAGCCCTGCAAATTACCCGCCCGAATTTGATAGGTTGACCACAGGCTAGCGCTATTATTGGGCACATTATTTAATCGGTTCCCCCCCTCAAAACGATTGTCCTCAGTGATTCTGGCATCAATTAGCGCATAAGAGGCAATGACATTCCAGCCTGGTAAAATTTCACCCGCGATATTAACGTCAATGCCTCGGCTCCGTTGTTCGCCCACCTGAATGGAGAAGTTGGGATTATTGGTGTCTGTAGTGGTGATGTTACTGCGGGTAATGTTATAGGCCGATAACAGAGCGGACAATCGCCCATCCAGGAAATCAGCTTTGGCTCCAATTTCATACTGGGTGCCCCGGGTAGGTTCAAACGGTGTGTTGGTTGCACTTTGGCCAAGAACGGGCACAAAGGATCGTGCATAGTTGGCATAGAGCGGCCAGACATCGTTAGGCTGATACACCAAGCCAACACGAGGGGAAAAAGCGCTATCGGTGCCGTCTTGCACAAAGTCAAAGACTCGAAACACCTCTTCGTTTTCAACCGTGTCGAAGCGTCCGCCGACAAGCAACTTCAGGTTATCTAGCAGGTCGATCTGATCTTGCAGATAGACACCCAAGACTCGCTGGAGAGTGCGATCGCCCTCCGTAAATACTTGGGAGCCACTGGTGTAAGTAATCTCATCAAAATTGGGGTCAAAGATATCGAGAAAGCCGCCGAAGATATTCTGCTGGTCATCAGGCACCTGGGAGCTAAAGAAAACTGAGGAATTTCTAACTTCTACCCCCAGCAATAAGTTATGGGCAATGGGGCCAGTATTAAATTGCCAATTCAGATCATTTTGCCAGGTGTAGGTTTCAAAAAACTGGTCACCAAAGGCGACGCCCAGCTCCACTGTACGGTTGTCATCTAGCAAAGCATTGATGAACGACAGCCCTTCTCGGAAAGACTCAAAACTGGTGGTATAGCGAAATGCACTCCGCAAGGACAGATTGTCAGCAAAATTATGTTCGAGAGAAAGAGTGGCGCGGGTTTCGTCGTAGAGCTGTACAAAATTGTCGGGGTCGGCCAGAGTTCGGCTAAAGGGTAAATCGGCGGGGCGGTCATCCCCATTCAGCACAATCAATCCGGTGTCTGGAGAGCGGCGGTCTTGTAGGTAAGACGCCTCCAGGGTGAGTTGAGTTCTGGGGCTGATCGTCCAGGCCAAAGTGGGGGCAATAAAATAGCGCCTCGATTCCACAAAATCGCGGAAGCTGCCTGCATCTTCGTAGGCTACATTCAGGCGATAGGCTAAGGCACCATCATCTGTTAGTGGGCCAGATAAGTCGAGGGTAGGGCGATAGAAGTCATAGCTGCCTGCGGTAAATTGCACCTCATATAGCGGCGTATCTAACGGCATTTTAGACACCAGATTAATAATGCCACCCGGTTCGCCCTGTCCAAAGAGAACTGAAGACGGTCCTCTGAGCACCTCGATGCGTTCGATGTTGGCTGTCTCTTGGGCGGTACGAGTATTGAACGTGCCACCTCCACCTGCATCTTCCCGTAAACCATTGCGATACTGAGTCGATGTAAAGCCGCGAATTAGAAAATTTTGGCCGCGATTTCCTACGGAGTTGCTAAAGGTGACGCCGCTGACGTTCCGTAGGGCTTCATCGAGGCGGACTGCCCCCTGGTCTTCGAGCACCTGACGGGGAATCACCGAAATAGAAGCCGGAACATCCCGCAGGGGTGTATCAGTACGGGTGGCCGTGTTGGCCTCAGAGGGGTTATAGCCTTCGTCCTGCTCCCCCGTTACCACCACCTGAATGGCTTCCCCATCGGCATCGGCACTGGCTATCCCCGGAGCTACGCTCAAGACTAATCCCTCCGCCCCAGCACTCACCGCAGCGGTGGGGGGCGCACCGACCCCGGTAATGGCGATCTGTACAGTGTTGCCAGCCAGGTTCGTCGCTGTTACAAGGGCGATACCCTCGGCGGGGCTAAACTGCTCAAACTCGCCCCCATCAGGCAGAGCCAGCACCGCATTAGGAAATTCGGCAATCAGGGCATTCCCGAGCGATCGCGTTGTGGGTGCCGACAGTTCTCCCGCCGCCGTCTCCAGCACCACTTGTAAACCCGCCTCGGTGGTTTCTATCCGCACTCCGGTAATTTGTACCACAGACTGGGCGATTTGAGTCATCCAGTCTGCCACCGTTGTCGCTGGCTGCTCTAGGTCACTCAGGGCAGGTATCGCGTCTGGGGTAGCCGCCAATGTCTGGGGCGGTTCATCGGTATTTTCGGCCTCAGCGGGTAGGGCGGCAACGGCTTCGGTTGCCCGCACGGGTTCTGGGATCACAACCAGGGCAGCCATCACCCAAAGAACCACCAACAAGGGCATTCGAGCTGCGCCTCTAGCCAAAGATCGCATCAGCATTCCACCCCAAAATTTACCGTTATTCCGCCTCTGCAAACCCATTTCCATTGATTTCCCCACACTGCTTGAGATTAAGCCGCAACTCATTGTTGCTAAGAAGTATTCTCAAGAAGATACTGGAGAATCTGCGGACATAGGGAAGTGTCATGGCTCTCATCCGGATCATTTTTCGCCCCAAACGGATTTTTGCCCTCAAAATAATCGAAGGCTAAGCAACGGGGACGCTTCGTGAATGACTTCGCTCAAGGAATAGCCCTATGGAGCGGTGCGTTACGGCCATGCCTAACGGCACCCTACGAAAGCATTTAATGGTGTCTACCTACTGATTCCCTCAAGCTATACTGAGAGCTATGTTGGAAGCCTCTGATCGGAGTATCGTGAAATGGTTTATCTAAACGAGAATCCGCCTGCTGTTGATGAGAATGTTGCTGATAATATTGAGTTCCCTCCGAGTAACCTGGAGAGTGATGAACCGCCTTTGGAAACTGATCTTCATCGTAACCAAATCGACTTACTCATTCGTTTACTCAAGTTCTGGTGGCACGATCAGCAAGACTTTTATATTTCCGGTAACCTGACCGTTTATTACAACACACAGCAGTTGAAGTCACGAGACTTCCGAGGGCCAGATGTATTTGTCGTGTTGGGAACCGAAAAAAAAGACCGTCGCAGTTGGGCCATTTGGGAAGAAGGCGGAAAATATCCCAATGTCGTGATTGAACTACTCTCTAGTTCCACCGCAAATGTAGATAAAGGAGCAAAGAAGGCGCTCTACCAGGACGTGTGGCGCTTACCAGAGTATTACTGGTTTCATCCAGAAACGCTAGAATTTGCAGGGTTTCATCTTGTCAATGGACGGTATGAAGCGATTCAGCCAACAGAGCAAAATCACCTACCCAGTGAGCAGTTAGGGCTAGCACTTGGGATTCATGAACGGCAGTTGCGCTGGTTTACGGCAGAAGGAGAGCTGATTCCCTTGCCTGAAGAAGCAGAACGGCAGCGGGCTGAACAAGAACGGCAACGAGCCGAACAAGAACGGCAGCAAAAAGAACGATTAGAAAACTATTTGCGATCGCAAGGTATTGACCCCAACCACCTCCCAGACGTGTAACAAAAGCTGCGCGATCGCCCACTAACTAGTCACCATGCGCCCTAACTCGGTTTTTGGCTCAGCAGATATGCCTTGGGATTGACGCCAAACTGCTTGCGAAAGGCAGCGGCAAAGCGGCTTTGGTTGGCATAGCCGACGGCCTGGGCGACTTCGCCCACATTCATGCGGCGATCGCTCAGCATCTGCCGCGCCAGCTCCATGCGGTGGCGGTGGAGATAGCCAAATACCGTCGTCCCAAACACCGCTTTGAAGCCGACCTTGAGCTTGTAGTCGTTGAGGCTGACCTGGCGAGCCAGTTGCATCAGCGAAGGCGGGTCGCTAGGGTTTTGGGTAAGAATCTTTTGGGCAGCATGGATGCGATCGATATCATCGCCATTAAGAGTGCTCAAGGCATTTGAGCAGGGCTGAGACGCTTGCAGCTGAGCCAGCTTTAGGGCAATCAGCTCCAGGCACTTGCCCTCTAAATAAATCTGTTTTGTTTTACCTTGAAATGGACAGTGCAAAATTTGCTCTAGAGCCGATCGCATCGCGGGGGTAATCACATTAACCTCACTGAACCATCGCCCATCGTCAGCTTCGATGCACTGTCGCATCGCCGCAGGCAGTTCCTCTAGCGAGTCTGCAATCAGCGGAATCAGTCCAGTGGCAGATTGCAAGCTAATGTCTACCTTCAGCACCGGGTCGTCAGCATAGGTCTGCCAGACCCAATCTTCCTCTCCTTCTACAGCACCCCAGTAGAGAAAGTTTTCCCCTGTCCGTCTGCCGCTGCGATTGCCCGAGAGGTTGAACCCAAATTCATACTCTGGATCCGAGTCTTCCCCAGCCTGTTTGGCCACACTTAAGTCATCGTGCAGTCGATAGTTGAACAGACTCAGATGAACCTCCCGCAGCTGAATGTGCTGAATATAGCCCTGCCCCAGGAGCGCAGGAATGACATCTTGCCACTCGCGGTAGCCTGGGAGAGGGGTAGATTGCGAGCAGGAGGGATTGGCTGCTTGCCACAGATGTTTGTAGTCTGCACTCGATAGGGTGATAGCCATAGTAGCTGGTGCTGAGACAAGAATGACTCCAGGAGAAATTGGGCGTCTGTTCCCAAAGAATCCTGTGTCATTCGGCAGGAAAGAGATGAGAGTTATTCTCATTTATTTGCGATCGCCCGTCAATCCCACTGGACAGCCAGTCGCCCCACGCCCATGGGATATACTAAAGCCAGCTAAGTCGGTCACCTAGTGTTGAGGGCTAGCCATGACCCAAGAACTGATCAAAACAGCGACTCATACCTTTGAGTACTCAGACGAGCATCCTGAGGGCATCGTCATGGCGCTCGATACCAGCCATCTTGTGATTGAAGACGATACTCCCGTGGATAATTTCCAATCGGCCCAGCAACAACGGCTGCTCATTGACGCACTCTATAATGCTCAGGCCATCCCGTTGCCCTTTATTGCCGAAGCCGATGTTGGCGTTTTTTACCAACTCAAGGGTGACCCGATCGTTCCTGATGTGCTGCTCAGCTTGGGAGTTAAGCGGGCCGCTGACTTCTCCCAACGAGACAACCGTACCTATTTTGTTTGGCAATTTGGCAAAGTTCCCGATGTTTGCATCGAGATTGTGTCTAATCAGGAAGGCGACGAACTCTCCTTGAGCCAAAGATCTCAGCGCCGGGGCAAAGCGCGGGGCAAAAAAGACATCTATGCTCAAATTGGGGTGCCCTACTACGTGGTGTTTGACCCTCTGCGGCAGATCCAAGGGGAGCTAGACATGCAGGGCGCTCTGCTGCGCGTGTGGACTATCTCTCCCACTGGCTATGCCGAACTAACCCCACCCCCAGGCATTGCGACCACGGGGGAATCCGTCTGGTTAGATGGTATTGGTCTAGGGCTGACCCTGTGGCAAGGCCCCTTTGAAGAAGAGATCTCTAGACTCTGGCTGAGATGGTGCGACCCGCAGGGGCAAATTTTCTCCACCGGGGCAGAAGGGCAGGCCGCAGAGCGCCAGCGAGCCGAAACAGAACGCCAGCGAGCCGAAACAGAACGCCAGCGAGCCGATCGCCTGGCTGAAAAATTAAAACAGCTAGGCATCGACCCCGATACCCTTTAGGCGTTCTACCCAAGAGGGATCAAAGCGCCAGCCCTGAGCAATGCTGCAAAACGAGACTGGGAATTGTGGGCTAACTCGGCGCGATCGCCATACTCCACCGCCTGCCCCTGTTCCAAAATTAAAATCTGATCGGCCCGTTTCACTGTCTGCAGCCGATGGGCAATGATAATGCCGGTGCGATTCTCCAGCAGCCGGTCTACGGCCTGCTCAATCAGCTGCTCCGTCAGCGGATCGAGCCGCGACGAGGCTTCATCTAGCACCACCAGCCCTGGATCTTTGAGAAACACCCGCGCAAAGGCTAGCAGCTGCGCCTGCCCTGCCGACAGCCCGCCGCTATCGGCTCCCAGTTCCGTATCCAGCCCCGCTGGTAGTGCCTCTAGCCAGGGCATTAGGCCTAGGTCATCCAGGGTTTGCCGAATGGCGCGATCGCTAATGTACGGATTAAAAAACGTCAGATTGTTCCGCACCGAGGCCTGAAACAACTGCACATCCTGGGTAACAAACCCCACATGCTGGGGCAACTCTCGCAGCGGCACCTGGGCGATATCCACCCCCCCTAGGCGAATCTGTCCCCTCTGAATGTCGTACAGCCGCACCAGCAGTCGGGCCAGGGTGCTCTTGCCGCTGCCCGTGCGACCCAGCAGGCCGAGGGTATGGCCGGATGGAAGGTAGAGGGTGAGGTTTTGGAGGGTGGTTGGGGAGTTGGGGGGTTGGGAGGTTGGGGGGTTGGAGGGATACAGAGTGTTTGTTTTTGCTGACTCATTTGAGCCCCTGCTCGCTTGATCCTCTGCTTTTAATTTCTCTGCACTGCTTGCTATCTCTTTCTCATCTAATCCTTCTCCCTCTCTCCATCCACTCATCCACCCATCCACTTCCCCACCCCCCCACTCCCCATACCCAAACCACACCTCCTCAAACTCCACCGACAGCGCGCCCGTGGGTAAAACCCCATGACCACCGGGGCTCACCTGAGTCTGGTACCCCAATAAATTCTGAATGCGATGGATGCTGGCCTGGGCTTGCTGGAGCTGTTCAAGTTCTTCGCGGATGCGCTCGATGGGGTCTTGCAGCAGGGTGGCGTAGTAAAACAGCAGGTAGACGGTGCCGATGGTGATGGCGTTGCGGTTCCAAAGGTAGGCACCTAGGGCGAGGGCGATCGCATTGCCCACCGTAAACAACCCCACGGTGCTGCCCCACAGCAGGGTGCTGGTGAAGCGGGCCTGGTGAAAGGCGGCCAGCCACCGCCGCAGAATTTTGTAAAACCTGTCCATCACGTAGCCGACGGCCCCGTTGGCGCGAATGTCTTCCAGTCCGCTGAGGTGCTCGGCCACAAAGCCATAAAATTCGGCGCTGATCTGGCGGTAGGTGCTCCAGGGGCCAACGGCCAGGGTTTGTAAACTGCCCAGCAGGCTAAAGGCCATCAAGGCAAACAGGCTCAGACTCACCCCGGCATGCCAGTCTTCGCGCCACACCATGAGCAAGACGCCCACTACCAACAAGCCGTTGCCCACTACCTGCAACACAAACTGCGAGAAAAATCGGGAGAGGGCATCCATATCGCCATCGACCCGCTCCACCAGTTCGCCAGGGGTGTGGGCTTTGTGAAAGGCCAGGTCAAGGCTCAGAGCGTGGTGGGCCAGATCTAGGCGCAGGGTGTTGGTAGCCCGCCACGCAATGGTTTCGCTGAAATAGGTGGTGGCGATCGCTAGCCCCTGCTGCAACAGCGCGATTGCAATAAACGCTCCCGCCGCCAACAGCAGCGATCGCTGCTGCCCACCCGCGATCGCAGTATCGATGAAGTAGCGCAAAATCTGAGGATTCAGCAGCTGCAAGCCAATCCCCCCCAGTAGGGCAACCGCCAACCCCAAAAACTGCTCCCGCTGCGGTTTCAGATACGTCGCCAAAATTGTTCGATACCCCGGTGTCGCTGCCCCCATAGCGAGCCTACCTCGCAAATAACCTAGCCTACAGCTTACCGACTCGCCCGCCCTAAAAGGATTCCTAAACGGAGTATCTTGACTCCTAACGGGAATCGTTTAGCTATCAAAGAACAGAGGCCGCATCTCTACATGCTGGCAAAAAACTCCAGCAATGCTTGAGAAAACTGCTCTGGAGCATCCTGCTGTATCCAGTGAGAGGCTCCCTCAATCGACTGAAATCGTGCTCCTGGAATTTCGCTGGCCAGTTGTCTGCCGTCTGCCGCTTTTTGCCAGGGGTCATCCAGACCCCAGAGCACCAGCGTGGGGGCAGCAATATCGCCGTGGCGATCGACCAGGGCCATGGTCTGGTTGGCGTTGAGGGCTGAGGCATTGCGTAGCAGACTCAGCTTGCCCTCTGCGCTAGCCCAGGGCGCAATCATGCCTGCCCGAAATTCAGGGGTGAGGCGGTCAGGGTTTGACAACCCCGCCGCCAAACTTTCCTCTAGCGCCGCCACCAGATCGCTGATCGGGCGCGGCTTCCACCGCAGCGGATGGCCAAAATCGAGCATGTCATCGTCAAAGCGGTCGTAGCAGACCGAGTTGGTGATCACCAGACGATGCACCATGGCAGGGTGCTCAATGGCCAAAATCAATGCCACCGCACCGCCAGTATCGTGGCCCACCACATCCACCCGCTGGAGGTTTAAGGCTGCCAGCAAGGCCATGATCATGCGCGCCTGGTCTTGAAAGGAGCGGTCAAAGCGATCGCGCCGGTCTGACCAGCCATGGCCCAAAAAATCGGGAGCCAGCACCCGATAGCCCGCCTGCACCAGGGGTGGAATCACCGCATGGTAGAGGTATCCCCAAGTCGGGATGCCGTGCATGAGCAGCACAGTACCCTGCCGCGCTTCACCCCGATCAAGATAGCGAATCGTCACTGGAATATGGGCTGCGGCACCAGCAGACAACACCAGTTCTTGCTGGTCAGCCTTAAAGTCTTGCCAAGTCTTCCACCCGGCTCCACCTAGTTGCATGTTTTGCACCACTGATAAGAGATATCTACAGATGAGTAATTTTGTCCTTTACCGTCTACCTGCAGCATGCCACCTGCCTATTTAGAATCCATCGATCGCCGGGGCTTAGATTTACCCGTGCGTGACAGGTTGAAGGACTGCGAAAACGCCTTTTTGCGAGCGCTGGCCACATTGCCCCTCTGGTAGTCAGCCTCTAGATCCTCCAGAATCGCTTCTTCCTCCATCAGCATTGGGCTGGGGGCTATGGAAGCCATCGCCATGCGGGCATTGGCGAGGGATTGTCGAGCTGATGCAAAGTCGCCCCGGTCAGAAAACTGGATAGTCTCGCGACGGGCGCGGGCCGCCATCAGCAAAGCCACCTGCTCTTGCACCGCTGAGTTGGCGGGAAAATCACTAAACTGCTCAGCACTCACCAGGGGCAACTCCAGCCCAGCCCGTAGCACCTGCCGACCGGGCTGTTCCGCGTCATCCCAGGCTAGCCGCACCTGCATTAGTTCGCAGCTCTGGCTCAGGGCGGGCACCTGCAAGCGCACTACCACCTGAATCGGCGCATCCACCATCAGGTTGGGGAGTTTGTAGCGCCGGGTGTCGGTCATTTCAAAGTCATTCAGCATGTCCATAACCGTGACGCCGTTGCCTGGCTTAACGCCCAGGCTGACCCGTTGACCCAGGGTGGCCGCTAGACCCGACAGCTCAGTTTCAAAAATAGTTGGTAACTGCTCAGCAGATTCGATATGGAAGAAGTTGCCGTCGCCGCTGCGTGCCATCGCCGCCAGCAGGTCTTCGCTGTAGTCGTCGCCAATGCCCAAGGTGGTAGTGCTGACACCCCGCTGAGCCAGCCCATGGACATCATTGGCGATCGCATCTGGCCTGGTCTCCCCCACATTGGCCAGCCCATCGGAGAGCACAATTACCCGGTTGAGCTGGGCGGGGTTGAAGTACTGGCTCACCTGCACCCCGCCCTCGACCCACCCGGCATGGAGAGCGGTGGAACCCCGCGAGTGGACATGGCGCAGCTTTTCTAGCAGGGTATTTTTGTCGGTGGCCAGGGTGCTGGGGACGAGGGTTTCAATGCGGTCGTCAAAGAGCACAATGCTGATTCGGTCACAGGGCAGCAAATTCTCCACCGCAAAGCGGGCAGCCGCGCGGGCGTAGTGCATCTTTTGCCCACGCATGGAGCCGGAGCGATCGATCACCAAGCTGAGGTTGAGCGGCACGCGATCGGCGTCGAGGGTGGCGGCTGGGGGCGTGATCCGCACCAGCACATCGAGGGTCATGGGCTGCTGGGTGACGATCGCCCCGTGGAGTGGCATCAGTTCGAGGGTAGGGAGAGCGGGTTGAGCTTGGGTCATGGTGGCCTCTGAGTGGATTTAAGGTGGGCAAGATGGTCGGCAATCAGTTGCAGCAGGCTATCCCGTTCGTGGGCGGTGGCGGGAGCCACAAAGTCTTGCCGGATGTGGAGTTCTAGACCGTCGAGAATCTCCAGACGAGTCCAGGCTTGAGGTATAGATGCAGACGGAGCGGCGGGGGTTGGAACAGGTGCCGCCAGTGGAGCCTGAAAAGCTGGGCTGGCAGATCGCTTATGCGAGCGGTCTGATGGAGAAGATTCCCTGCGATCGCGAATCTGAGACAAAAACGCCAGCGCTGGGTTCGCCGCCTCCACCGTCAGTTGAACGCCGCCTTGCAGAATGTCTTCCAACGCCGTGTCAGCCTGACCGCCGATCAAACTGCCAATGGAGCTGGCGCTATAGCCTTCCGCCAGCAGACGGCGTAGTACCAGCAATTGCAGTAGATGCCGATAGGTATATCGGGCTTCGCGCCCCTGCTTGAGAGGCTTGTCTAACCATCCCTGCGTGGTGTAGTAGCGCACCAGCCGAGGGTTGATCGGCTCTTGCCCGCGACTGCCAGAACTCTGGTCAGGCAAAAACTGGGGCAGCAGGTCGTTTGTCACCGCAACGAAGCGATCTAACATCATCTCGGGCTGCTGCTGGGCAATTTGTTGCAACATGCTCATGGGCTTATGATAGTCACTTACAAGTTAAACTGTCAATAACACTTTGACTTGTAACTATTCTTACCCCCCCCGGCTCATCCCCAACGGTTGCCCATAAGACTGCTTTTGTCAGTTGACCCAGATTCATGGTCTAGTAAATTGCTAAAAAAAATTGAACGGCTTGCTGCGCTCATCGGAAGAGGAAAAGAGAACAGGGAAATTTGGAGGTCTCGGGCCTCGCAAACTACCTGAAAATCGATATTGTTGTTGACGCCTCTTTTCAGGAGGCGATCGCCTCCCTGACCAGTGCCGCACTCTTTAAAGTCGGGTCATAGCAGAAGGCGATCGCTCTCATGGAGGAATCTCTAGTATTTCAAAAGTAGTTCCTCTCACTGCTCATCATCTGGTTGGGCCTCCCGGACAAGTTTTTCACCCTCCCAACTACCAATCACCTCTTCAAAAAATTTAGGTTGCCAACCAGATGAGGTAGATGGCTGAGTTTAGATATATCGCCGGTTGAGAAACAGAGTGATAAACGCCGCAAAAAGGTGTCAGATTTGCTGGAGGGGAACAAACTTCTTCGGAAGTTGAATTAATGGAAACACTTTGAAGGACGGGGGACAGAGTATGGAGGACGGAAAAAAGAAAGGAAGAAGGAAGGAGGAAGAAGGAAGTGAAAGATCGCGGATGGGGCGATCGCCTTTTTCTCTCTTTTCCTCCGCTCTCCGCCTTCCGCTTTCCGCCTTTTCTCCTCCTCCGCTTTCCGCTTCGCTTCATCCTACGACAGAATCAGGCTTTCAAAAGTTTTGTCAGTCAACGAGGGCTAGCGACAGAAGCTGCCGTTAGCGAGTGAAGTTGGCTGTGCAAAATTTACCGGATAAAATCATTCACTTAGCGAAGAGATGAATAAACATTTGGGGTGCATCCCAGTTTTGTGTATGTAGTCCGTTCCCTTTGGCGATGCACAGCATTAGCGTCCCGCTCGCGGGCAAGATGCCTGCACTCTGACTGCCTGACAGATCTTCGGAGTGTGAATTGAGCGCAGCCGAAATCCACGCCGTTGTAGATACCTTAGGCACAGAGCGCAGTCGAAGCTTACGGTACAGGAGAATCAGCCTTTCACGAGTTTTGTCAGCCAGCCCAGCCCGCACTACAAACATTGATACATTTGCAAATGTGGAATGCTCTCAATAGCTGTATGTAAGCGCGTCTAGATACAGGTTAAGTTTTTTCTAGCTGGTTAAAATCAGTCGTTGTCTGTTAGTTTGGTTGGTTAAATTAGCTGATTAGAAGCGTCTCCTTATGGCTTTAGAATTTAGACTCACATTTTTTATACTCTGCCAGTAAGCATGGAATTGACCAAAAACCAAGTATTTCCTACGAAGATCGTATTTAATTTAGTTGTTTAATCTAGGGCTATCATAGCTACTCATCCAGCCATACATCACATATGAAAAGCTTGAGTATTTTGGTTAAAAAACGGTGGTTGAAGGCGATATACAGTGGTGGCATAGGAGTTGCGATCGCATCCAGTCTTTTGACGCCTCTTTTAGAGCAACAGCCTGTCTACGCTCAAACCACTGCATACTGCCAGTTAACAAATGATGCAGTAGCTCAAAAACGGCAGTTGCGAGAGCAGGCCCTTCAAGGCGATCGCAATGCTCAAAATCAATATAAGGCGCTTTTAGAGCAACATGCAGCACAGCTCGATCGCTGCCGCAACCAAACTTGGCCTCGCGAACAGGCAATCTGGCTCCGTTTATACCCATGTGACATTCGTGATGGAAAGCTGGATCAAGTTTTTGATGAAATTGTCAATAAGGGATACAACCGAGTCTATGTCGAGGCCTTTTATAATGGTCAGGTTCTTTTGCCACAGGCCGAGAATAGAACGCCCTGGCCCTCTGTCATCCGACAGCCTGGCTATGAAAACGCTGATCTGTTAGCACAAGCCATCAGTAAGGGCCGCGAACGTGGGCTTGATGTCTATGCTTGGCTATTTTCTATGAATTTTGGGTATTCCTACACGCAGCGCCCAGATCGTCAGGAGGCCTTGGCAGTAAATGGGCAGAATCAAACAACATTAAGTGTTAACATGTCAGCCAGCCTGAACGGTGCGGCGATTAATCCATCTGAAGAAGCCTTCATTGACCCATATAGCCAACAAGCAAAACAAGACTATTACCTGATGGCTCAAGCCATTTTGCAACGTAATCCTGATGGTATGTTGTTCGACTATATTCGCTACCCTAGAGGGTCAGGTAGTGCATCGGTCGTCAGCCAAGTCCAGGATTTATGGATTTATGGGCCATCAGCACGTCAGGCACTCCTCAATCGCGCCTTGAACCAAAAGGGTCGTGACTTAATTCAGCGCTTTTTGAGTCGTGGATACATCACAGCAGGGGATGTAGCGGATGTTAACTCTCGTTATCCGCAAGAGGGAGAGCCGACCTGGCAAGGGCGAACAAGCTCATCATCGGAGCCAAGACCCCCAGCAGAACTCCAGCCTTTATTGCAAGCTGAGCTTTGGCAGTTGAGCATTGCTCACGCGTTTCAGGGCGTCCTCGATTTTCTGAATGTCGCTACGCTGCCAGCCCAACAGCAAAACATTCCTGCTGGTGCAGTGTTCTTTCCAGAAGCGAATGCAACTGTGGGGCGCGGCTATGATTCGCGGCTGCAACCCTGGGAGCGTTTCCCGTCGAGTTTAGAATGGCATCCGATGGCATATGGAACCTGTGGCCACGGGGGATGTATTGTTAATCAAGTGCAGCGGGTGCTAGCGTCAGCATCTAGCGAAACACGAGTTAAACCCGTTCTTGCAGGAGTTTGGGGTCGCCCTATCAGCAATCGCCCATCGTTAGAAGCCCAAATGACAGCCCTTCAGCGTGCGACGCCTCAGGTTAGTTCTGTTAGTCATTTTGCGTTTTCATGGCAAACTCCTGAGCTAGAACAAGAACGTAAAGTTTGTCAGTTTCCTTGAGTGAGCTGTTCGCTCCAAGGGGTATCGAAGATGCTTGTTCAAACTCAAGAATCAAACATTTTGTTAGGCTTTAATTCAGGTGATTAAGTCTGTCAATTAATAGCTGATAAGTGGGTAGCCATAAATAAACGAAGCTATGGTGGGGTGCGCCCCGCCTGAAAGCGCACCCCACTGGCTTTATTTATGACCATGTACTTAATAACTGAGTCGATATCAGAGTCATCCTTCAAGTGTAATGAAACCCTTCCAAATTTGTGTTTATCTCATTGGAGTCACGGTGATTGGAGGCGGAGTTGCTTTGGGTTTAACGAATCCAACTCCAACCGCCTATGATGACTATGCTACAGCCCGATTGAGCACGCATCTAAAAGAGAATGTTTGTCCTCAAGCTCCTGGCATTGTGGGGGGGCTTCTGGGCAATGCCTGTGGCTCTTTGGTAAATGACAATCAAGAACGAATTCGCATGATTGTTGCCCAAAATACAGAGCGCCAAAATTTTGTCGTGTTTAGTATTTATCGAACTGATTTATCTGCAAACCAACTCTTGTCTGCTAACTGGTTAGAGGGGCCTCTCCCGGCCTATCAGTTTGAAACAGTCGGAGTGTTCCAGAGATTTTTTACCTATCGAGCTGAACAACAGCGATAGGTTTCTAGAGGTTTCAAGGCAATAAATCAATCGTTTTAATGTGGCGATGACGCATTTCTGTGGGTTTGACTCATTGTTGGCTTGGGCGTTTCAGTGAGTGCATAGCGCTGTAGAGCTGCATCGACAGCATGCTGTTGATCGCGGTGAGCGAGCCATCGGTGGTATGTGCGCGTATGAACAGCAACTGAATGACCCATCATCCGGGCAGCAATGGTGTCAGGCAGACCAATATGAATTGTTCGTACAGCCCATGCATGACGCAGGTCGTAGGGCGAAAAGGGCACCTGATAGCGACGAAACTGACTGCTAACCTGTTGCCCAATGCGCTGCAGAGTTGTCTGGCGTAAGTCAGTCGTAATTGAGGGGAGGTTGATTTCATGGAGGCTGAATTCTTCAACCCATTCAGGAAAGAATGGCCACACCATATGGTTTCCAGTCTTCGTAGTTTCTAGGATCTCGATTGTTGCCGGAGTTTCCCCTTGTTTTAGTGTGGAGTAGTCACAAAAGAAGACTTCGTGGTTCCTCAAGCCATAGGTTGCCATAACAGCATAAACAAAACGCCAAGATGGATTAGGAATTTGCTGATAGGTCGCAATAATTTCCTCATCCGAGGGCAATCGGCGCATTTTAGTTTGACTAGAGCTGTAGTTTCCCCAAAGAGATTTCCATTCAGGGGGTAATTCTACGTTGAGAAATGTAGCCAAGCTGCTCATGGCTGTGCAGCAGACCTGACGGCTGCGGGAGTTAGGCTCTGTGGCTTGAACAGTTCTATAAATCGCTTCGGTCAAGCTCAGTTTGGGATGGGATTGGGCGATCGCCTCCAGCTTTCTCAGGTAAGGGGCGTAGGCCGTCTCCCAGGTTGATTTTGCAGAAGAGCGATGGGTTTGAGTCTGATTTTTGGTAAAGAAGTGAACCTTAAACGACTCTAGTTTTTCAACAAGATTCATCTGGTAAAGCCTGCCACCGTCTCCAACAAAGCGATAATCGGCCCAATCAAACGTCGCTTGAATCAGCTGCGCTGCAACAATCTTGGCCTGTTGCTCAGCGTGCTTTAGCCCCTCAGGTGTTGCAGGCACACCTAAGCTGAGGCGCTGTTGATAGGGGCGCAATCGGCCACTATTCGGTCGAGGTGGAAGCGTCCCTCGCAGGCTCAATTTTTGCCCTCGGCGCTCAATTTGTAGCCCAAGTTGAGCCATTTTCAGCCGTTGATTAACCTGCGAAAGTTTCTGATCGAGTGTCTGCTGATTTCGCATACCCACCTTTTTCTTGCAGAGACATCCCTGCTTGGTTTTTAATGAAGGAACTTGAAGGAAGCTTAAAGCCTGCCGATTTCTGCTTGATTTGCTGATCGTTTAGCATTTCAGACACCTTACCTAAATTACTGGTGCCAGGTTTGAGAGGAATCTATCGTTAAAATTAGTAATAGATAATAACGGAAGGAAAGCTGTGACTGCTACAGGATCTGTCGGTGTCTTATTGCTGAATCTGGGTGGGCCTGATCACCTTGAAGATGTTCGCCCATTTTTATTTAATCTCTTCTCTGATCCAGAGATTATTCGGTTGCCGTTTCCTTGGCTCCAGCGTCCTCTCGCCTGGTTCATTTCAACTAGTCGTGCCCGCAAATCGAAAGAAAACTACAAGCAAATCGGCGGCGGATCTCCACTGCGGCGCATTACAGAAGAGCAGGGGAGTGCGCTCCAAAATGCACTGCAAGAGCGCGGGCAAAATGCTCAAGTGTATATCGGGATGCGCTACTGGTATCCGTTTACAGAAGAAGCGATCGCCCGGATTAAGCGCGACCAAATTGAGCGGCTCGTGATCCTACCGCTCTATCCTCAGTTTTCGATCAGCACCAGTGGGTCTAGTTTTCGACTACTAGAGCAGATTTGGCATGAAGAATTTGCACTAAATCCCATCGAACACACGGTGATCACATCTTGGTATAGTCAGCCAGGATATCTCAATGCGATGACAGAGCTGATTGCAAATGAGCTCGATCAGCTCGATCAACCGGATCAAGCACACATATTCTTTAGTGCCCACGGTGTGCCGCTGAGCTATGTTGAAGAAGCTGGAGACCCCTATCAGCAAGAGATCGAAGACTGCACTACGCTGATCATGCAAACCCTCGATCGCCCCAATGAGCATACCTTGGCCTATCAGAGCCGGGTGGGGCCTGTAGAGTGGCTCAAGCCCTACACCGAAGATGCGATCGCCGAATTGGGTGAAAAAAAGACGCAGACGCTCGTTGTCGTGCCAATCAGCTTTGTCTCTGAGCACATTGAAACACTCCAAGAAATTGATATTGAATATCGAGAATTAGCCGAAGAAGTTGGGATTCAAAACTTTCATCGAGTTCCTGCACTCAATACTCATCCAGTGTTTATTGGAGCGCTGGCAGATATGGTGCTCGAAGCGCTAGATGCTCCTAGCGTTCAGCTGAGTGATGTCGCTCGAATGAAGAAGCAAGTCAAAATGTATCCTCAAGAAAAGTGGGAATGGGGTCTGACAACGGCTGCCGAAGTGTGGAATGGCAGATTGGCCATGCTTGGGTTCATTGCACTTCTAGTAGAGCTTATTAGTGGCCATGGGCCACTTCATTTCGTAGGCTTACTGTAATTTACCAAGGTAGGTCAGAGGTAGGCCAGAGATTAGGGCAGAGGTAGGCCAGAGATAGGTCAGAAGATAGGCCAGACTAGCGTGACATCCTAAATAACCTGTCAGCGAAAAACCGAATCCTTGAGTTGGTTCCCCTTCCTCTCTAGAATTAGGGAATCTGATATCAGCTCACCTAACGTCTAGCTTCGAGGACTTTCATATGTCTACACGCCCTATCATTCTCGGTATTGTTGGTGACAGCGCGGCAGGTAAGACAACGCTAACCAAAGGCGTAGCCAAGATTCTCGGAGAAGACGATGTCACAGTGATTTGCACAGATGATTATCATCGCTACGATCGCCAGCAGCGTGCTGAGATGGGGATTTCAGCTCTGCACCCCGATTGTAACTACCTTGATATGATCCAACAGCATTTAGCCCTTTTAAGAACTGGTCAGCCGATTCTTAAACCGATCTATAACCACTCAACGGGGGCGTTTGATCCACCAGAATACATTAAGCCGAGCAAGTTCGTTATTGTTGAAGGCTTATTGGGCTACTCGACTCGGGGCATGCGTGACAGCTATGACGTCAAAGTATATTTGGCACCACCAGAAAAGCTACGCGCAAACTGGAAAATCAAACGTGACACCCGCAAGCGGGGCTACACCGAAGAGCAAGTCTTAGAACAACTGCACAAGCGCGAAGCTGACTCGGAAGCGTTTATTCGCCCCCAACGCCAATGGGCTGATGTAGTTGTTAGCTTTTATCCACCTGATTCTGGTTCAGAAGAAAGCGAAGTTGTGCTTAACGTTCGTCTAGTCTTGCGGCCAACGATTCCTCACCCCGAATTTGCAGAGCTTCTAGATCCTAAAGGTGGACGTTTGGGGTCTGCTATCCGACTGGGCCTGGATCGAGATATGGGGAGACCCGTTGACGTTTTAGAAGTTGATGGTCACGCAACCAGTGATCAAGTTCGTGAACTGGAACGAGTTTTATGTGGCGAAGTGCCTCATTTGGGGCCGTTTTGCAGTTTAGAGGGCAACCAAGATATCGGCAAAGTTGTAGGCACGACCGGGGAGATTTTACAAAGCTACCCATTAGCGCTCACTCAGCTCTTGATTACCTATCACATGCTTAAAGCTGCTCACATTTATCAGAAATGAGCGTCATGAATCCTGGTTGACTTGTATGTTGATCTGACAAACAATTCTGCATTGGGCGAGGAGACCTCGCTACGGTGTTTGCCTGATGTAAGGGTCAGGAGACCTGAGCCAATGCAGGATATGGGTTGTAAATAGTTTCGTCTATCAATCAGGTTATGAATCTAATCTGGAGTCAGCGTCGGAAGGGGGCTCTGCCTATCTCTGCCTGATGGATTGTTTGTCAGAGCTTGAGGTTTGGTGATGCCACTGTCGCCACGCCGTTGAACTCCGAATGGATAACCAAAGCAATAGTAAGGCAATGATTCCGCCTTGAGTGGGTGCATCAAAGGCGAGTAAAACCAGCACCACACATAAGAAATCTTGAACAAACGTAAACCAAATCGGCAACCCCCTTAACCGATAAAACCAGCCCACTTGCACGAGTTGGAGCACCAAGGCCAGCAGCCCCCCTACCACACCGATTAATCCACTCAGCCAAGGTTCCAGGTCTGCAACGCGAGCCAGTGTGATCCCAATCATGGCTCCAACAATAGGGCTGCAAAAAAGCTGGATGGCCTGTAGGACGCGCTGCCCTAAAAATTCTTTTGAAAACAGCAGCTCGGCGATCGCCCAACTGACTAAAACCCCAATAATAATAGGCGGCGGAATATGGGATAAAATCGGCACATCAGACCATAGGCTGTCGCTTCGCAGTAACCCAATGAGCAACAGCGGTAATGCAATTCTCATACCTGCCGCCGCTGACGCAGAGAGTGCGGCAAGGATCTCGATCATAAATATTGGTGGGGGTATATGACTCTTAGTAGCTCAATTTAGATCGACACTCTAAGGGCTGAACGATTTTTTAATATGCTGCCTGGTTATTACTATTCTAGTTAAGTTCAACGCATCATTGAGTTTTATGCTATGGATGGTTCCGAGATTGCTAAGTGGACATCTTAATAGTCTCGAAGGATGTGCATCGCCTTTGGAATGGCTTCTCTAGAGCGATCGCAGCGCATCAAACCTTGCGTTGGGGCTATGCCTAACGGCACTCTATATTGTCATGTATTCATGTATTGATGGTATGGCATGTATTGACGGCATGGCATGTATTGATAGCCCTAATTGACTGACAACACGGTTTACAGCCCACACCCTGAATCGGGTCAGGAAGACCTGACCCCGACATCAGACAAACCACCGTAGGGGCGAGGTCTCCTCGCCCAATGCAGAATTGTCCGTCAGACAACCAATCAAACAACCAATCAGACAACCAGATTGTCAAACCACCGTAGGGGCGAGGAGACCTCGCCCCATGCAGAATTATCCGTCAGACAACCAGATTGATAGCCAGATTGATGGCCATAGCAGGCAGGCCAGCCTAGATCAAAGGCGAGCCAGCTTACCCATGCAAGTAGGCCAGCCTAG
>CAZCXK010000097.1:0-21066 GCA_964502605.1 uncultured bacterium | reverse complement strand
GAGGGCTGCGGGTGGGCTTCTTAGACGGCTCTCAGGTAATCAAGGTGAGAATGTATGAAGGTATGGCCGAAACCTGGCGCGAATGGGGGCGATCGCTTGACCTTAAAGATGCAGCTCCTGCGGCTCAGATCGCCTGGGATAGTGCTTACTTGCTAGCGGTGCAGGGCAGCCCACTGGTATTGACTCTAGGGCTGGCGATCGCCACTGGTTTAGGAGTTCACACGCCCATGATTCACGCGGCACTGCTGCTCAATGGTCTGCTGCTGGCGATTCGGCTGGGGCTGCTAGGGGCGATCGCCCCGTCCTATGATTGGAGCCAAAGCAATGCATCATGGGCGTTTTGGCTGTCTCCACTCGCCGACCCGATTGCAGTCTGGCGAATCATCATATCGTCTGCCCAAACGCCAACCCAGTGGCGCGGGCGCACCTATTCGCTCTAGGGTCTAATGCGCTCTCAGAGTCTGAGGTTCTCAATGGGTTGCAACCACATCTGGTTAAGACCTCGACCCAATTTTCGCTCTAGCGTCTCGCATCTATTACCATGCAAACTCTGATTGAAGATATTCCAGTTGTCTATCTTGGTCTACTTGGCAGCACTGTTGCAGGTATTGCCACAGGCATCGGCGGCTTGCCGATTTTGTTTGTCAAACGGGTGACAGCTAATGTTCAGGGCATCATGATGGGATTTGGAGCCGGGGTGATGCTGGCAGCAACGTCATTTTCGCTAATCATTCCAGGGATTGAAGCTGCCGTTGAGCAAACGGGTAGCAGTCTTTACGCGGCGTTTAGCGTTGCCTTCGGCATTTTGCTAGGCGGCGTTTTTCTGTGGCTGAGCAATCAATATTTTCCCCATGAGCACTTCTTTAAGGGGTATGAGGGCGTCAATCTTGCCAATCTGCGCCGTGTCTGGCTTTTTATCATTGCGATCGCCATTCACAACTTTCCAGAGGGGCTAGCGGTCGGGGTTGGCTTTGGCGGCGGCAACATTGCCGGAGGCACGGCACTCACCATCGGCATTGCCCTCCAAAACATTCCTGAAGGGTTAGTGGTTGCACTCTCCCTGGTAGCCGAACGCTACACCAAACTCGATGCGATCTTGATTGGCTTAATGACTGGCCTGGTTGAGCCCATCGGTGGACTAATCGGGGCAGCGGCTGTCACCATTTCTCGACCCGTTTTACCCATGGCGATGGGGTTTGCAGCGGGCGCAATGCTGTTTGTTATCAGCGACGAAATTATTCCTGAATCGAATCGCCTGGGATCAGATAGCCCAGGCTATGAAAAAGCCGCGACCGCAGGTTTGATGGTCGGGTTTGTGATTATGATGACGCTCGATGTCACTTTGGGCTGAGCGTGGTTAAGCGCTTCCCCCATGCGGTTACATGATTCCCCCATGCGGTGATTCGACTTTGCAGTGCTTCCCCGCCAGTTCTCAGTGCTTCCCCGCCAGATCTCGGTGCCGCTCTGCCAGATCTGAGTGCTTCCCCGCCAGTTCTCAGTGCTTCCCTGCCAGATCTCAGTGCCGCTCTGCTAGATTTCATACTGAATCCTGCTTGAATACCGATTGAGATGAGCCGCCGCAGATTACTTTTGATGCCCACAGACAACAAATCAACGGTCGGCTCCAACCTCCTGCGGAGAAGCTGTGCCAACGATTTGTTATCTCGCTTGGCAAGTACATTTCGTTTACTTTCCAATCATATGCAATTCAGACGCAGTGCCTCGATCCAGATTTTGAGTTCTTGCTCTTCCTTAAGATAAATCAGGGTTTCCACTGCCTCTCGCTGACAGAAGTAGTAGCGAAACTCAAATTCTTCACCATCGGGCGTGATTTTGCGGTGAGCGCGGTTAAACCAGTGATTCAGGAGTTGAATCGTGGTGTCGCTAGCGCCGATGTAGAAGGCTTCTCGCCACTCTCGCACCGCTGCCCGCAGGTTATTCACCAGATCGATCGGGGAGGCTCTGCGTCCTTGCTTGACCACGGCGGGGTCGCCAGATTTTTCTGCCCGGACGCGGTGGGCGGTGGGTTCCTGCCAGGGGGCAAACAGGGGTTCGAGAATCGTGGGATTGAGGGTGGAGGAGGTCATGAAAATCAGAATGAGAGCTTTTGAAATAGATCAGCCACGGGGAACGTAAATCTGGGAAGCACTTCTTCCCCGTCTAGAGCATCAACTGATTTCAATAGGCGATCGGGTTCTTGGGCACAGCGGTAGACAAGGATATAGTGCTGAGTTGGACTAATCACCCAAACTAAGCGAGCACCATTGTCAAAATACTCAGTAATTTTCGTTTCTATTTCCTCTACTGTGTTGCCAGGGGATAAAATTTCTACCGCAAGATCGGGTGCGCCTTCTAGAAAGCCAGTTGGTAATTCGGTTATGCCTTGCAAACGCTCTTTGGCAAAGAAGGAAATATCAGGAGAGCGTTTATTGCCATTTTTCATCTTGAAGGCGTTACTAGAATCAAACAACGATCCTAGTTTTTGAGCATTAACAATAGCAAAAAGAGCGGAGCTTAGAATGATAGCAAGATTGCCATGCAATGCCCCTGAATTTCCCATGTCAACCAATTCTCCGTTCACGATTTCATAGCGATGCCCATCTTTGGGCAGTGCCATAAACTCTTCATCTGTCCAAACCTTTTTATCAGTTTTTAATTCAGTTGCCGTAGACATCAATAGTCTCCTTATTCAAGTGATGCTGATCTTCTAAGCTGCACTTCCTTTTCCTGATAACAATTCAGCAATCAATGGCTTAGATTTAGCAAGTTGACTAACTGCCAGAATAGAGAAACCGAGAAGGTTGCCCTCTAAATCGACACGCTCCATCACCGCATCATTTTCTGTTTCCCGCATATAGCCCGGAGCGTCAGAGAATGTGACCTCTAGAAAATCAGCTTCGGAATCAAACCAAACCTTTACTCGCTCTGCCATAGGATTTATCTTTTTGGGTTCATGGGTTAAAAATAGAGGCAAATTTTAGGACTCTTTGTGATGTTCAATTTCATCAAAAATATCGTCTAACGAAACGTTTTGTAGGCGTTGCTGACGTTCAGCCGTGTAGTCACCCTGACCTGGTTCAAACTGTCGCAAAAAACGGATCATGCCATCGAATCCGAGAGCATCCATTAATGCTCGATAGCCAAGGCGATTGAGTTCAAGGGGTGTCATCATCGGTGTTGTCTCCTTCATAGGGGGTGAGGCTGAGCAGCCAGGTTACTGGGTTGCTGACTAAAACGTTCAAACTGGTTTGATAGCGGGTCGCTCTGCGAATGAGGCGATCGTCTGTGGTAAGAAACACATCGGCTGCGATCGCTTCTGCACTGGCAATGTGGGCAGCATCAAAGGGTTTTAGTCCCAGCTTAACCAGTTCGACCGCTCGGTGTTTTAAGGCACTATCTAATTGGGCTTTTTCGGCGGCGATCGCCAATGCTGCCATAATTAATTCCATCCGTTGAGTGTCGGGAGTTTGCCGTAATTCAGACTCGATTACCTCGCTGGTCAGCAATGTCCATTCTCCTAATCGGCATTTTCGGTAAATGGACAAGACTGCCTCTGCCTCCAGTCGAATTCGATCCTGGGACGAATCATCAAAGGGGCGGTTGAGGCAACAGACATCGAGGTAGACGCGGTAGGGATTGCTCATGTCTTACACCTCCACCTCTACGGTAATGGAGGTATCGCAGCCGAAGGTGTCTACTACCTTGACGCAGGCAGTGTATTTGCCCGGAGCGGGGTAGGTGTAGCCCGCATCGCTTATGGTTTTGAGCGATCGATCCTTCCGGGTGCGATAATCTTGCCAGTCGTGGGTGAAGGGTTTGCCCGGTTGCCAGTTAAAGTCGATCGCCCAAAAGTCAATAAAGTCAAAGCCGCTGCGAATCGCCCGTTCTTTGATGGCTTCCAGTTCTTTGGTGGGCACTTCGGCGAGGGAGGGAAGGAATTGGGTGAGCTTGATGTCTACGGTGGGGAGAGGGGATGGGGAGATGGGGGGATGGGGAGATGGGGAGAAGCCGGGTTTGCGGTAGATGGGTTCGGCGGTGAGAACGGCGACCTCTAAAAACGGCGGCGGTGCCTTGCGATTCTTCTCCATAATTTCGCGGGGAATCTGCACCAGCTTCAGCTTGACGCCCAACTCCTGCGCCAGGGCATTCACCAGCAGATGCAAATCCATCTCAAACTCCCAGGCAAGGCAATAGCACTCCCGCCCGCCCGCCTGCGCGGTTGCTTGAGCCACCAGTTTTGCCTCTGCGCGGGTAAACATCGAGTAATACAGCTTTTATATAGTGAGACATTCGAGAATCAAGATGCACATAAATACTGCCTGTTTGACTTAGTAGCTCTTTGAATAGGGCAAATCTTTCATACATCATGTGCAGGTAAGAATCTTTGCCTTTACCCCAAGTATCTCGATAGGCAACCATTTCGAGTGTAGATTGATCTTTTGGAACAGATTCTTTCTCATCCCCGATTGCCACACTCATCGAAAAATCTGCACCCACATCAAACGGTGGATCAATATAAATCAGATCCACCTTGCCCTTAAACTCCTGCAACAGCGAAGCCATTACCAGCTTGTTGTCGCCCCAAATCAGCCGATTTCTAAAGTCATCCTGCTTCGGGTTTTGCTGTTCAAACAGCTCCAACTGCCCCGTTGCCGCCGCTGCCCGCCTGGGTTCATCAATGCTTTCAATCTTCTGCATGGGCATGGCACAACCCGCAATATCCACCTCGCGTCGCTGCCCATACTCGTCATACTTGCCCTCCCACACCAGTTCCGTGCGTAGCGTCGATAGCGGGTGCGGGTTGTGGGGACCATAGGTGGGTGGCTGAGACATAGAAGTTATTGATCCAATGAGGTGAGAAATGCTATCAGACCGGGTAAATCATTTTGCACGACATCCCAAATGGTTTCAGCATCTATCCGATTGTAATCATTCACAATAATGTCTCGGATGCCAGCAATATCTCGCCAAGGAACGTCTGGATACCGTTGTCTAAACTCTGGCGACAATCGTTTGGTTGCCTCACCAATAACCAGAATGCGTCTCAAGACAGCGTCTTGTTTCTCGTCGTTCGTCAAAAACTCAGCGAATGTCACTCCTGCTGTGTAACCAAGAATTTTCTTCACTGCCTCAACAATGTCTAGCACTGATTCCTGATCTCTTAACGTAGGTTCCTTATCTCTCGACATAAACGACTCTGGCAGACTCTAAGATATTTCGGCGACGGATATAGTTTGGATCGGCTAAGATTGCCGTTTTGCTGAGCAGTTCAACATTGCGGTGGAATAAATTCTCAAGTTCAAACTTCATGCGAGCTTGCAGGATTAAATTTTTACGCGCATTCTCTCCGTAAGTAAACAATATATCCACATCGCTAGGACGCTCTCCATCGATCCGAAAATCGTCTCGCAGTACCGAGCCAAATAAAGCCAACTCAGCAAGGTGCCATTTTTCACAAAACTCAATAATTTGTTCAGATGTTGTGTTCAACCGCTGATAAACCTGCTGCATCAGCATGGCCTATCCGGCAATATCCACCTCCCGCCGCTCCCATACTCGTCATACTTGCCCTCCCACACCAGTTCTGTGCGGAGTTGGGAGAGCGGGTGAGGGTTGTGGGGGCCGTAGGTGGGTTGCTGGGACATGATTAAGGCAAAAGTAAAAAGTAACAAGGCTGGTAGTGACGACTTTAGTTGTTGCTAATGCTCGCTGAAGTGAACACTACGAACTTAGAGAGCTACTGTTTCAAAGGCAATGCGGACAGGGCTATCAGAAGGAGGCAAGAAGTTGAGTTTTTCAAAGCCGATCACCTGACCATGCTGATCTTTCATCAGAATCACTTCATCGCCTGTTTCTTCTGCTTCTACCTCATCTTGAGGATTACCAAACCAAACCACCAGCGTATTGCCTGTGCGGTCATAAAACACTTTTACTTCTGCCATACTAAATCTCCTTCTTTAATTGCACTCGTTCGATAGGCTGTGATCAAAAAACCTTCTCTATCTAAACGTCTGGCCACGGCACAAACCCACCGCTTCGCACCATCATCACGATAAAACAAGTAAACCTGAGAATCGGTTTTGCTCAGACGAATTTCGTCTGGATTGCTTAAGGTAGCTTGGACATCGGCTAGACGGTTGAGCATGATCGGGTGCTTTATTGTGATAATGAATTGCCAATACTCAATCGTTGTGCGAACGGAAAAGCCGATCGGTGTAGCGACCTCAAACAAAATTTCAGAGTTAGAGGGCAAATCATTCTGCATTAATTACTTCCCCGATCGCCACACTCATCGAAAAATCTGCACCCACATCAAACGGTGGGTCAATATAAATCAGATCTATCGCGAACGGCATGGCACACCCGACAATATCCACCTCGCGCCGCTGCCCATATTCGTCATACTTGCCCTCCCACACCAGTTCTGTGCGTAGCGTGGAGAGCGGGTGCGGGTTGTGGGGGCCGTAGGCGGGTTGCTGGGTCATAGTTAGCGCAAACGGTATGAGAAATAAGGATTGAAAATTTAACTGGCTAGCGTTAATTCGTAGTGAAGAACTAGGATTTCGTTGGATTGCAAAACTGCCATTGCATACTCACATCCTTGCAAATCGGCAAACTCCACTAGGTAACGGGGTAACTCACCGGGGTAAATCTCAAGAATGGTGCCAACTTGCCCAATGGGTAGCTGTTGGATGGACTGGTATTCGGGTTCAACCAGCGTGAGGCGATCGCGGGCGATCGCTTTTATGTTGGCGATCGTGTCAAGAGTTGCTAGAGCTACCATAATCCTTACCTAATAAATGCAGAAACTAGCCGAGGGTTGGGTTGAGCAGAGGTAATTTCCCAAAGAGTACGAAGAATTATTGATTCTTGGTCGGAAATTGCCCAGTCAACGGGTATGTAAAGTTGACCAAACTCAGTGCTGTTTTGTTGAATCACCTCCCCTTCAAAGGCTGCTTTCGCAATCAATTCTCGCAAATGATCTGCATTCTCCACCGTGATTCCTAAGACTGAAGCAAAGACCCTCGCCTTGTGCTTGCCTGACGAATGATTTGGGTAAGGGGTCATAAAGGGCACTGAGAATCAAACATCTGCCCTCGATTATAGTCACTGCCCCAGATGCCGCTAAATCAAGCTCTTTGTAGGGTGGAATGGACGTAGCGAGTGGTAGGCGTGTGAGGGGCGATCGTTCTAGCGAAAGGGACAGGGGCGATCGTAGGGACTCTTCACTTTGGATCAGGTGCTCAAGGCGCTGCCCCAACCCAAGACTAAAGCAAGATAACAATGATTTGTACGGACGTTGGCGAAGCCTGCCTTTAGGCATACGACCGTCCGGCCTTGACGCGATACTCGTTGTGAATAAGGACTTTTGAAAACGAATTTGGTGTCACAAGAGAAAAGAGCTAATCTCTCGCGGGCGGATCAGCAAAAAAAAGGGGGCGATCACAACACTTTCGCTGCCAAGGCGGTAGTGTCAAATGGGCGATCGCCTCCTTTACACGCATTCATTCACCTGTGAATAGACTCTATCAACCCCATTTGTCACTCTTATGTGCAACCGATGAAGTTGGTATGACAATCCGGATTTTCTCCTTGATTTCTGTAGCGTTTAAGCAAGCAGGGCTGTCGGAACTTTCCAAAATGAGCCCACGTCCATGCCAGTATGTGTGATTCTGGATACCTCTGACAGCGAAGAGCCCAAATCCGAGTCGTGATCTCGATGCCCCGTAACGCTTGTCTCTGAGGGTGTTTGAAAGGTTTAACCGATGCCATCACATCTAGCTCAAATCTGACGCCTTCCATCCAGGAAGCACCAGATCTAGACGTGATTTACGTTGATGATATCAACGTTCAGATAGGGGGTGGCCATCTACCAAATGAGCTACTGACGTTGCGACCCCAACCCCTATGCGACCCCAAGAGTATTCCGACGAAGTCGATTTGCAAAAATATTGGCTGATTCTAAAGCGGCGCTGGTTTCCAGCGTCAGGTGTGCTGGGCATTACGGTCGTGATTGCGGCCTTGCTAACGGCCATGCAAGAACCCCTCTATAAAGCAAACGCAAAGCTGCTGTTTGAATCTGACAAAGCGACAGCCCTCACAGGACTCGAAAGCCAGCTCGGACGTGGCGAACTTGCGGGGTTGACGCCTCAGAGCGAGCCCCTCGTCACCCAGGCCGAAATTATCAAATCATTGCCAGTGGCGCAAGCCACGATCGAGTCACTTGACTTGCGGGGCGAAGATGGCGAATATATCGAGCCCCAAGTCCTCGCTGGAGCCTTGGAGGTCAAACCTGTGCCTGGCACAGACGTGCTGCAAATTTTTTATTCGGCCAATGACCCCGAACTCGCTGCTGCTGTGGTTAATCAGGTCATGGAGGAATATAAGCAGAAAAATATTCTCATGAACCGAGCCGAAGCAGCGGCTGCCGGAGAATTTATTGCAGAACAGTTGCCCGAGACGGAAGCTGCCGTCAGTCTGGCAGAAGAAAAACTACGTGATTTCAAAGAAGCCAACGGCATTATCGTCCTCTCGGAAGAAGCAACAGCAGCCGTGACTCAGCTCGCCGGACTCGATCAGGAGATCACCCAGATACAGGCTGAACTCGCGCAGGTGAGTGCTCGTTCGGCGGAGCTTCGAGGCAAAGTGGGCATGGGTACGCGCGAATCGATCGAGATGGGCTCACTGAGTCAGTCGGTGGGTGTTCAAGAAGCCCTGCTGCAGATGCAAGAGGTGCAAGGCGAACTCGCCTCTCAGCGAGCACTCTATCGAGATAACCACCCGGCAGTGGCGCAACTGATTCGCCAGGAACAAGAGGCCACAAACTTGCTGCAAAATCGCGTCAGCCAGGTGCTGGGGCGTAATGAATCCGTTGCAGTTGGCAACTTGCAAATGGGTGAGTTAGAGCAAGGCTTGGTTTCTGATTTCGTGCAGACAGAGATCGAGCGGATTGGCTTGGTGCGCCGCCTCAATCAACTCTCGAGTTCTCAGAACACGATTCAGGCTCGGAAAAGCGTTTTGCCCAATCTAGAGAAAACGCAGCGAGAACTTGAGCGCCAGCTGGCGGCGGCTCAGATTACTTATGAGACATTGCTCAACCGACTAGAAGAAATTCGAGTTGCTGAAAATCAGGTTGTGGGCAATGCCCAAGTGGTGTCAGAAGCGCTAGTGCCAACAGCTCCGATCGCCCCCAACAAGAAATTAAACTTGGCCGCAGGTGTGATTGTCGGAGTGCTAATGGCGATCGCCATGGCCTTCCTGATTGATCTGGTTGACCAGTCGGTGAAGACTGTGCGCGAAGCCAGAGAGTTGTTCGAGCACGCAATTTTGGGCATCATTCCAGCGTTTGGTAAATCTGACCCCAAGCGGTTGAAGCAGTCGAGCGACTATCTCTCTAGCGATCGCCTTGTCGTCAAAGCTGCACCCCATTCACCAGTGGGCGCGGCCTATCAGATGCTGCAAGCCAACCTCAAGTTTCTCAAAACCGATGGCCCGCTTAAGAGCGTCGTAATTACCAGCTCAGTGCCCAAGGAAGGAAAAACTGAAGTTGCGGCTAACCTCGCTGCCGCAGTTGCCCAAGTCGGGCGGCGCGTCTTACTCGTAGATGCGAATTTCCGCCACCCTGCTCAGCATCACATTTGGGATTTAAACAACGTTGTTGGCCTGAGCAACATTATCGTCGGCCAAACCGCATTTGAGGACGCGGTCGAACATCCGCTAGCTAACCTCGATGTGTTGATGGCAGGCGCGATTCCGCCCAATCCAGTGGCACTGCTTGACTCCAAACGGATGGCCGACCTGATCAACGAATTTACACAGCGCTACGACGTGGTCATCTTCGACACTCCAGCGTTGGCAGGGGCTGCCGATGCCCCCGGCCTCAGTAAGCTCGTGGACGGCACTCTACTAGTGGTGCGCCCTGGAGTGGTCAATGCCACCCAAGCCAAAAATGCTAGAGAATTTCTCAGCCGTTCAGACTTAAATGTCTTAGGCTTGGTCGCCAACGGCGTCTTAGCAACCAGCGAACCGGATAGCTACTTCTACTATCAGCAAGAAGCGGGCGCGGGCGGCAATTGGGCGGGCGATCGCCAACCCACCACCAAACGCCACCCGATCACCAAGCGCCAATCCTAACTTCATCCAGCATTCGTTAAAACGGTCAACCTCTTATGTTCAAGCAGTTTCACCAGGCCAGCTATTCTCTTTTAGCTCTATCTGCCATCCTGTCGTTGACTCAGACTCCGGCGCTGGCACAGGCCTCATCAGCAGCAGAAACCAATCTTCAGCTTGAAATCTCACAGCCCTCGTATCTGTTGGGTGCAGGAGACGAGCTTGACATCACAGTCTTTGGATACGAAGAGTTTACTGGGGCAAAAGTCGTGCTCCCCGATGGCACCATTACGCTGCCCATTATTGGCCCAGTACGAGCGGCGGGGCAAACTCCGGATTCTCTGACCCGAGACATTACTGCTCGCCTACAAGCCTATTTGGTTGATCCGGTGGTGACAATTAACTTAACCACCCTCAGACCCGTTGTGGTCAATGTGGCTGGAGAGGTGCAGCGTCCGGGGCCGGTTCAGCTACGCAGCCTGACCGCTGCCAACCGCGAAGGCACCGTGGCCCCATCAGGCGCATTAGAAGCGACTCCAACCGTCAGCTCGGCCTTAATGGAGGCGGGCGGTGTCACTCGCAATGCCGATATTCGAGAGATTGTGGTGCGGCGATCGCTCCCCAGTGGGGAATCTAGCACGTTTACGCTCAATCTGTGGGATGCCATCTGGTCTGAAAACCAGCCCGAAGATGCGATTTTGCAGGCGGGTGATTCGATCTTTGTGCCCTCACTGCCAGAAGGGGATGCACTCGATCGCAGACTATTGGCTCGGTCGAGTTTGTCTCCCGAAACGGTGCGCGTGCGCGTGGTGGGCGAGGTCACAGCTCCGGGTGAGGTGCCTGTGCCTCCCGACAGCTCATTATCAAGTGCCGTGGCGATCGCGGGAGGCCCCACCTCAGATGCCAACCTGCGCCGGGTTGAATTTGTCCGGTTGCGTGAAGATGGCACCATTACCCAAGAACAGGTTGACCTCCGCAACCTCACAGATGACTTTCAGGTGCAAGAAGGCGATGTCATTTATGTGCCCCAGAGAACGTCATTTAGAGTCTTAGATGTCGCCGGACGTGTGCTCAGCCCATTAGGAGCTTTGCTTAATATTTTCGGTCGATTTTAATGATGGTTCTAGCTTGATTTCCTCTCGATAGTAGCGGGTGGGTGACTGGTAATTAATTGCCATCAGCCCACCTTTTTTTAGGGTTAATAGGCGCGGTTAAACTCTGTTTCATCAAAACTTGATACAGGATGTCCGGATGATTCATCTATTGATGATGAATAGTATGACGACTTCTGTAAATCTTGCATCCAGGAGGATTTGGAACTTTTTAAGATCGGATCGGTCTTTCAGCGTAGGTTCTTAACATAGCCTAGATTCTCAACTCAGATTATTAGTTTAGAGTCTTAAATAGAGGGATAGAGTTATGGGTCTGGTGTAGAGCCTAAAGTATAGATTTTCTAACCGATATTAACACTCGAAATCAGATTTTTCGGGGCTGACTCAGGGGCATCAAATTATCAGTGAACGATAGTTGAACCGTTAAATGCATTCGTCAATTGAATCGAGTGGCGATCGCAGTGTCCCCTAGTTCAAGGAAATCATTGAGCATGAAATTGCTGCTCTGCGTCTATGAATGCGAACCCAACCGAGGTCGAGAACAAGGGCGAGGCTGGAATTGTGCCGTCGAACTTGCCAAGCTAGGTCATGAAGTTTGGGCTTTAACGCCCACTCGCAATCAAGAATTTATTGCTCCGGTGCTGGCTGCCAATCCAGTGCCTGGGCTGCAGTTCATCTACATTCAAGATTCAGACTTGATTCGTCGCTATCTCAAAGATAAGAAAGGGACGATTGTGCGCTATTTTGTCTGGCAACGACAAGCCTATCAGGTGGCACAACAGCTCGATCAAGTTCACAACTTTGATTTAGTTCACCATGTAACCATGGGCAGCCTGACCGGTAGCTCTAACCTCTGGCGCTTGGGTAAACCGTTTGTGTTTGGGCCAGGAGGGGGCGGGCAGGTGACACCTCCAGCTTTCAAAAGCTACTTTCCAGGAGAGTGGCACTTTGAGGCTATTCGCACCTTGATGATTCAGCGATTGATCCCGCTGAATCCAGTTTTGACCGAATCATATCGGCATACAAAGCTGGTGCTAGCCGCCAATACTGACACAGTCGAGTTTGCCAAACACTTAGGTGCCCAGCGGGCTGAGCTATTTTTTGATGCCGGGTTGCCAGAGGATTACTTCCCAGATGAACCTCCAAGGCGATCGCCCTCAGAGGAATTACGCCTGTTTTGGGTCGCTCGCATGTTTCCGCGCAAAGCCTTGAAGCTAGCCCTAGAGGCAATGTCTCAGGTGCATCCATCGATTCCTCTGAAACTCACCATTGCCGGTGGGGGAGCCCAAGAGCGCGACTTACCCAAGTGGCTGGCCGAGTATGGCTTAGAGAAGAAAGTCGAATGTCTTGGGTTTCTCTCATGGGATGCTGTCAAAGAGCAGTATCTCAAGAACGATGTCATGCTGTTCACCAGCTTGCGAGACACGGGCGGAGCCCAACTGCTAGAGGCAATGGCACAGGCCATGCCCATCATTGCGCTCAACCATCATGGGGCAGGCGACCATATCCCCAATCGGGCGGGCATCAAGGTGCGCGTCACCTACCCAGAAGACACGGTTAATGCGCTGACAGAGGCGATCGCCTTTATGTATCACCACCCCGAGGAGCGCATTGAGATGGGGCGCGTTGGGTTTGAATATGCCAAGACCCAAACCTGGCCGCAAAAGATTCAAAAAATCTCTCAGTTTTACGACGAAATTTTGCAGCAGCCCGTGTCCAGTTCTCAAGAAGCACTGGCCATGAGCACCGAGTCTCAATCCAGGTCGAGATCTGGAGCTTTTTTATAACTGGAGCTTTTTGATCAACAGCATGCCAGTTTTGGCCTTGGACATCGTTTAATTAGGCTTTCGACCATCAGGGTTGGAATTGACGGGATCAAACACCGTCTTACTTTAATGCACATCGCCTGTTGATGAGGATGCAGAGGCATCAATGGAGTTCATTCAACTATGCTGGCAATTCATGGCGGCTATTTCGACAACAATTTCGGCGATTTATTACTGATCAAAATTTTCGAGAACTGGGCCAAATCAGTTGCTGATTTACCTGTGGTATATCCTCATGTGCCCGAGAAAGAACAAGGTCGCTATGGCAAATTATTTCCCAATTCTCACTACGGCATTAAGCAAAATAAAGCCTGGAAGGCATTGATCTATGCAGGCGGCGGCCATTTTGGAGAGCCTGACCGCAGTTCTCAGAAAGGCTACAAAGGATATCGCGTCGCCAATATCCGGTTTTTTATGCGGCATGTGCTGCCTGCGGAGCTGTGCATTCGCAACCAGATTCCCTATGCGATCGCCGGAGTCGGGGCTGGCCCACTGTCTAACCCCTTTGTGCGCCAAGAAGTGCGGCGCATGTTTTCCCATGCTGAAATCGTTTCAGTGCGCGATGTGGAATCAGAGAAATTTGTGCGCGAGACGCTGGGCATAGACACCGTCAAGATGATTCCGGATGTGGCGCTAACGTTGTCTAAAACCGATATTCCTGAGCAGGCGATGGCAACTGCCATACAGGTTTTAGGCGACTACATCGATCAGCCACTGCTCGGCATCCATCATGCCCGATATATTTTGGCTGACACCTCACCCGCAGAGATACTCAGGGCTAGCATCTTGCCAGCCCTAGCGGCTGCCCCCGATGTCGTGCCAGTGGTCTTTGCTGATGATGGCAACAGCAAATTTTCAGAACCGTGCGATCGCCTAGCGGAGATGATTCGCAATGCCACAGGTCGCCCCTGCCTATCGATTCCATTCAAGGGGCTTTGGGAAACGATCGGCCTCATTTCCAAACTGTCTGCGGTCGTCACTACCAAGCTGCACGTCGGCATCGTCGCCTATGCCATGAACGTCTATCCTGAATCATTTGCCGTTCATCCCAAGGTATTACGCTTCTATCGGCAGGTAGGGCGCGACTCACAATCGATCTTGTTGCGCGACATCGACCCGGTAATCGCCAACCGCAAGATGGAGCGAGTACTCCAGGCGGCACACCAGCGTGAAAGCATCCAGGATGCACAGTGGCATGACATTCGAGAGCAGGCTTTTGAAAACGAGTATCTCGTGACTCAATTTCTCAAGTCAGCTCTAGAAATGCGGCAAGTGGCTTAGAGCAGAGGGATGGGGTGACGGGGTGATGGGGTGACTTTTCTGCCCGTCCACGCTCACCTTGTCCACTGTCACACCCTTCCACTACCGACTCACATCCTTGTCCCCCTAAAACTCTATGGAGGTTGGCATGAAAATCTGGCATATTGGGGCATCCGCATCACCTCGCCGGGTAAGCGGTCTCAACATTGCGGTCTGGGTTTTAGCACGAGAACAGGCACAGCAAGGGCATGATGTGTCAATTGTGGTACATTCGCGCCCTGATCAGGCTGGGTTGGAATTGGCTAAAGAACATGGGTTTGAGCTGGTGCATATTCCCAGTAGCACCTGGCGCTATCAACCAGGGGTGCTGCTGCCGCTCTTGCGCGATCGCCCTCCTGATGTGGTGCACATGCATTCAGTGTTTCAGCCGAAACATGCCTCCTTGGCTAGACAGCTCAAGCGTCATCACATTCCCTATGTGATTAATCCGGCGGGAGGGCTGCTGCCACCTGTGTTGCAGCGAGGTCGGCTACAAAAAAGCCTGTATAGCTGGCTGATTGAAAAGCCTCGATTTCGCCATGCTGCCGGGGTGGCTGTGGTTACGCCCAATGAAGAGCAGGATGTGCGGGCGTTTGTCCCTGGGTATAAGGGGGTGATTCGGTGGTTGTCAAATCCGGTTGATGTGGATTGCCCAACGGGCAAGAGCTGGCAAGGCATTGGCACTAAAAAGCGGGTAGTCTATCTCGGGCGCTTTGATGTGTTGCATAAGGGGATTGATATTTTGGTGGCGATCGCCCGTCATTTGCCTGAGGTCGAGTTTCATCTGTATGGCGCTGAAGATGCCAACACCAAAGACTGGCTCAATCGACTCAAAGCGGATTTACCTCCTAACGTCGAATTTCGCCACCCAGTGTTTGGGGCTGAAAAGTTTCGAGTGCTGACAGAGGCTAGCCTCTATATTCACACGGCACGGTGGGAAGTATTTGGTATTTCAATTGCCGAAGCCATGTATCTCGGCACTCCCTGTGCGATCGCCAGCACTATCAACTTTGCCGAACTATTTCAGCACTATGATCTGGGGTTGGTGCTCTCAGAGGAGCCCCAAGAAGCCGCAGCCCAGCTTGCGGTCGCCCTTGACCAGCCTACCCAAGTTCAGCATTGGTCACAGCAAGCCCAGGCCTTTGCTCGCACTTATTTTCATCCTCCGGCTGTGGCCATGAATTACGTCAAGTTCTACGAAGAGGTTGTAGGCACTGCATGAGTCTTAAACAGAAAACCGCTAAGGGCTTGATTTGGTCATTTGCTCAAAAGTGGGGAGGCCATATTGTTTCATTTGGCACATTCACTCTGTTAGCGCGGCTACTTGACCCCACAGACTTTGGTTTGGTGGCCATGGCAGGGGTTTTCATCGCCTTTATGAAGGTGTTTCTCGATCAGGGCTTTGCTTCGGCCATTATCCAGCGCAAAGAGTTAGAGACCGAGCACCTGGATACGGCCTTCTGGTTTAGTCTGGCCAGCAGTTTAGGATTATTTATCATCACGGTGAGCACCGCCACTGAGATTGCCAACGTTTATCGAGAACCTCAGTTGGCTGCGGTGATTCAGGTGCTCTCGATCAACTTTCTATTCAAAGCTTTCAACAGTGTGCAAACGGCCATTCTCAGCCGGGATTTCCACTTTAAATCGCTAGCAGTGCGATCGCTGATTGCCATGATTGCTGGGGGTGTCATCGGCATCGGCATGGCCGTGATGGGCTACGGTGTTTGGAGCCTAGTTGGGCAACAGTTGGCCATTGGTCTGATTGAGATCGTTGTGCTGTGGTCGGTGAGTGATTGGCGACCTGCATTTCGGTTTTCCTGGAAACATCTCCATGACCTGCTATCATTTGGCATCAATGTCATGGGCATGAACGGGCTCACCTTTCTCAATCGCTATTCTGACAACCTACTCATTGGCTACTTTTTGGGGGCTGAAGCACTGGGCTATTACGCGATCGCCTACCGGGTGTTGATGGTGCTCACAGACTTGCTGACAAAAACGACCGTTCAGGTGGCGTTACCTGCGTTTTCTCGAATGCAAGACAACTTAGAGAAAATGCGCCACGCCTTTTATCAGGCGACTCAACTCAGTAGCCTCATCGCCTTTCCATCATTTTTGGGGATTGCAGTTTTAGCTCCGATGATTGTGCCAACTGTCTTTGGCCGTCAGTGGATGGAGAGCATTCCAGTGATGCAAATTCTGGCGACCATTGGCATGCTTTACTCTATCGGCTATTTTAACGGAGCCGTGATGATGGCGATGGGCAAACCCTCCTGGAGTTTGCAGATTAAGGTGCTAAATACAGCTGTAACGGTAATGGGGTTCATGTTTGTGCTGCACCGGGGCTGGGGAGCCGTTGGCGTCGCCTCTGCCTTGGTTGTGGTTGGCTATGTGCTTTTCCCCGTCAGTGTATGGGCGATTCACAAACTGATTCATATCGACTTGCTGACGTATCTGCGGCAATATACAGGCCCGGTTGCCGCCTCATTGGTGATGTGTGGGGTGATTTGGGGCGCTATGCAGTTGAGTAGTGAAACACTGACCCCATTATTGGCCTTAGTGCTGTATATCGTCTTGGGAATTGGGGTCTATGCTGCCGCAATCTTTCTACTTACTCCCAAACTGTTTCGACAGCTATTGAGCCTAGTGCAGATGGTCATGCCGATGGGATCTAAATCTAGAACATAAGTGAGGCAGAACACGTGAAACAAACTGCAACAATAGAACCGTTAAGCGGTTTCAGACTATGGGGCTGGGCTCGAGAAACCGCGATCGCGGATCGACGCACCTACATTCGCCACCCTCGACCGTTTTCGGTCGGGCAGGCTATCTCTGCTGTGAGGCCCAATCTCAAGTGCCCAATTTTTATTGTGGGGGCACCCCGATCAGGCACGACCTTCTTGGGTGCTTGCCTGGGAGCCCTGCCAGAGCTGTCATATCATTTTGAACCTGTTGCAACTAAGGCCGCCGCCCAGCGGATCTACGCTGGAAACTGGTCACAGGTGCAAGCACGCTGGTTTTATCGTGCGGTCTATGCCTGGTTGATGCGCCTGCACTGGGATAGTGATTTGCGATTTGCAGAGAAAACACCTCGCAACTGTTTCATCATGCCGTTTTTGGCCGATGCGTTTCCCGACGCACAGTTTATCCATATCATTCGTGATGGACGTGATGCGGCTCTATCCTACAGCAAGAAACCCTGGCTACAGGCGGCATCCGCCATGTCAGGCAGGCGAGAACCAGGGGGCTATCCCTATGGCCCCTATGCCCGATTTTGGGTGGAGGGCGATCGCATTTCTGAGTTTGAAACAACGAGTGATCTGCATCGCTGCATCTGGGCGTGGCGGCAGTTTACGGCCAGTGCTCTCAACGCGGCTGCTCAGTTATCTCCGACTCGCTATCATGAGCTGCGCTATGAGCATTTGGTAACACATCCAACCCTCGAAGCCAATCGCCTGCTTGATTTTCTCGGTATTTCTGCTCCTCTGTCTCGCAGGTGTTTGCAAGAGGCGATCGCCCAAGCCCGCCCCGACTCTATCGGGCAGTGGCGGCGAGAGCTTTCTGTCGAACAAATACAGTGCGTTGAAACCGAAGCCAGCTCGCTTCTGCAAGAGTTGGGCTATGATACGGAGGGCATGCCCCAACTATGAGTTCACCCGCGCGAATTTTTATCGTCGGCTGCCCACGCTCAGGCACCACGCTGCTTCAGAGCCTGTTGGCAGCCCATCCTGACATTATTTCCTTTCCAGAATCGCACTTTTATCGCCACTTGCTTGAGCGACGGACTCCATTGCGGCAGTGGCTGGGTTTGGCCTCTCGTGGAGCCAAACCCCGGCTGGAAGAATTTCTCCATGAAATTGGCCAGACAGACACCCAGCAGTGGATCCCTCGGCTCGCCCTATTTGCACAGCACTATAATCGCGCGTTCATTCATCTGCTAGACACCTTGACCCGTGAAGCCGGAAAACCCATCTGGATTGAGAAGACCCCTGGGCATCTCCACTATATTCCGTTCATTGCGGCCCATGTTCGAGAGGCGCGATTTATCCACATTTTGCGGAACGGTGCAGACGTAGTTGCGTCATTATACGAGGTTACACACCGCCATCCTCATCTTTGGCATGGTGCTCGCACTGTTGACCAATGCGTCGAACGTTGGATTCAAGACGCCCAAGTTAGTTTGCAATATCGACATGATTCTCGCCATCAAATCGTGTATTACGAGCACCTAGTTGCTCAACCACAACTAGCTCTTGAAGGTCTTTGTGATTTTATTGGGGTGTCTTTTGAGCCAGCAATGCTGGACAACTATCAAGCTGCTTCACAGGCTGTCGTTTTGCAAACTGAGCACTGGAAAGCATCAGTTTCAAATGCCATCAAGAGCGGCAATGCCGAGAAGTTTTATAGACTCTTCAATGAGCAACAGCGACGGTACATCCTCGAACACGTGTCGGTCGTCGATTATGACCCACTGAGCATCACCAGCCAGGAAAACTACGAGAGAGTATGACACATGAGGAGACTCAAGCTAGTGTTTCGACCGTGGTGGGACGACAATCCTTACCAAATGCTTCTTGCCGATCATCTAACAACCTTGGGAGTCCGCGTAGACAGCATCAGTCGCTGGGCTGAGATGAGTTTTGTGCATCGTCCAGATGTTGTGCATTTACACTGGCTGCATCCGATCTTTATTGCACGCAGCGGTTTTGATGCGATCGCCAATCTGGCAAAATTTATTGTGGGGTTAGTGGCACTGCGTTTGTTGGGCACCCGTATCGTGTGGACCGCTCACAATCTCAAAAACCATGACAATCATCATTTGCTCATGGATCGGATTTGTACAAGCGTAGTTGTGCATCTGGCTCATGGCATCATTGCCCATGGCGAAACGGCTAAGCAAGAAATTATTCGCACGTTTCCTCTTTGGAATCGCAACAAAATTTTTGTAGTGCCCCACGGCAACTATATCGAATGCTATGAAAACACCGTTTCAGCAACTGATGCTCGACAGCAACTCGGACTTTCTGACTCCAACATTGTCTTTCTATTTTTGGGAGCAATTCGACCCTATAAAGGCGTGCTCGAACTGATTGACGCCTTCAAACAAATCAACGAGCCAGAAGCGCGGCTAATTATTGCTGGCAAGCCGTTTGACCAAGATACTCCTGATCAAATCAACCAGGCGATCGCCGGACACAGCAATATTAAATTTATTCCGGGATTTGTTCCTGATGAAAGCATTCAGGTTTATATGAATGCCTGTGATGTGGCGGTATTTCCCTATCGTGACATTCTGACGTCAGGCTCGGTGCTGCTGGCAATGTCGTTTGGCCGCGCCTGCATTGCACCCCGACAAGGATGCATTACCGAAACCCTGGATGACTTGGGCTCTGTGCTCTATGATCCCCAGTCTCAAACAGGGTTGTTTGATGCCCTCAAAGACGCCATTCACCAGCAAGCACAACTGGCTGAAATGGGGCACCACAATCGCCAACGAGTGGAAGCGTGGAGCTGGCATCGAATCGCTGAAATGACCCTGAATGTCTATCGCAGTTGTCTACATCAGCGATGATTTCACACTCTCCCTCTGATGATGAATATGGCTGAAACTCCCATGACTTCTTCACCTGTACCCTTTGTTTCTGTCATCATTCCGGTATTTAACGACGCCGAGCGTCTTAAACGCTGCTTGGCCGCCCTCGATCAGCAGACCTATGATCGCGATCGCTATGAAGTGATTGTGGTAGACAACGCCTCGGATGAGGATATCCGAGGCGTTGTTAGTTTATTTCAGCAGGCGATCGCGGCCTATGAAGCTCGACCCGGTTCCTATGTGGCTCGCAACCGAGGTATTGCGATCGCCCAAGGGGAGGTGATTGCCTTTACAGATGCTGACTGTATCCCTGCGTCTGACTGGGTTGAGAGGGGCGTCCACCAATTGCTCAACACGCCCAACTGCGGCTTGGTTGCTGGGCGCATCACATTTTTCTACCGCGACCCAGCCCAGCCCACCGCTGTTGAACTCTATGATCACATTAAGCTGGCACTTGATCAGCGGGTCTTTGTTGAAGAATCTCACTATGGTGCAACGGCCAATCTGTTTACGTTTAAGCAGGTGATCGATGCGGTGGGAGCCTTCAGTGAAACCCTCAAATCGAGTGGCGATCGCGACTGGGGACAGCGCGTCTTTGCCGCAGGCTATCAGCAAGTCTATGCTGAAGACGTTTGCATCGCTCACCCCGCCCGACATTCGTGGGGCGATTTGAGAAAGAAAGTAACTCGCCTTATTGGGGGGCATCAAGACCTGAAGCGCACGCGCGGCCATTCACAGATGAGGCTTGCCCTTGATGTATTTGCATCATCGATCAAAGATGTACTGCCACCCTTGCGAATGTACTACTATATCTGGTCGTATGACGATCTAAAAAATACCCGGCAACGGATTCAATTTGCGATCGCCATGATGTTTGTTCGCTATGTCAGAGCTTGGGAGCGCATTCGTCTGATGATGGGGGGTGCATCATCTCGAGGTTAAGATTTCCGGACATTGCCATTTCAACAGAGAAAAATACAGTTTTTTACGGATGTCTGGTTTCAGCATCTGTAATGCATAGAAATTGCCTGACAAACCTACCGTGTCAATGCATCTCCGCTTGGGGGAGTATCCCCTGTTACACGACACGCAGTTAAAACAGGAGGAGTGCCATAAGATTTAATCG
>CAZCXK010000096.1:0-21374 GCA_964502605.1 uncultured bacterium | reverse complement strand
ATCACTAAAAGTGTCTTGATTATCACTTCGAGTGCTTAATTTAGCTCTTTGAGTGCTTAATTTAGCTCTTTGAGTGTCTTGATCATCACTCAGAGCATTAAAAATTTGGCATCCCTGAGTCCTCATTGAGCTGGTTGGGGAAGACCAACGATGAGGCAACGTTCAGTCATTCTTCCTGATTGCCTGACAAAACTGCTGAAATTCCTGTCCCACATAGAGGCAAGAGACCTGCCCTTACACCATGTGAAATTCTATAAGGGCGTGGTTGTCGCGCCCAACTCAAGATCTTTTGTCAGTCAAGCAGGTTGCAGGGTTACGCTGAGGCTAACGTCACATACTGCCTGAGCCAAATCAGTTACTTGTCTGCTGTTGCTGTGCCTGCTGCATCAGCTGCTCAGACTGAGCTGCCCACTGAGCATTTCCCTGAGCCGTAAATAAATCCCGAGCGTATTGCAACACCTGTTGCGCATCCCCATATTGCTGCTGCTGTATAAACACCAACCCCGCGCCGTAGTAAGCATTCGGATAATTTGGATTTGCCTCTGCTGAGCTACGAAATGCATCCAGGGCACGATTGAGATTGCCTTGATTAAACAAAATTGTGCCTAAGCTGTAATGTGCTTCTGGGTAAGCCGGATTTAGTTCGGTGGCTTGCTGGAGCGCTTGCTGTGCCTCGTTGAGACGACCTTGCTGCAAATAGACCTGCCCCAAATGATAGGACGGCTCTGGTGCATTGGGGCTTAGCTGGATTGCCTGTTGCAGAGAGGCGATCGCCCCCTCTAAATCACCCTGTTGGCTTCTCACCAACCCTAAATTATAGTGAGCCAAACCGAGATCCGGATCAAGCTGCGTTGAGCGTTCTAAATATTGTCGAGAGAGGTCAAAATTATTGCCTTCCAGGAGTGCTGCGCCCAAGTTGGCATAGGCCACTGCAAACTGAGGATCAGCCAGGATTGCCTGATAAAAAGCATTTGCGGCAGGTTGCAGCTCGCCTGCTTGGCGCAATGCCAACCCAAGATTGTAATGGGCAGCCGCCAATTGTGGATTTAACTCTGTGGCTCGACGAAATGCGGCGATCGCCTGTGAGAGTTGCCCTTGCTGCACAAACTGGATGCCAATGTTCATCTGCCCTTCAGCCGTTTGTGGGTTAGGCGCAGTTTGCGCTAATAGCACTGCAGAGCCGTTCCACAGACTGGGGGCAATCATCCCTGTTACCGCCCATAACACAGCACCCAGCACCACCTGTTTGATCTTCTTCCTCTGATGCCGATTCATCGTGACAAGCACTCCTGCATGTGACAACCGCTGTTCTAGTCTACGGCTGACTCAACCCATGAACCGAACTAAACTCAATGCACCTGAACTTAAGTTATCTATTTCAGACGGTTACCCTAGTAAATTTCCAGGTTCAACACATAGTGCCCCAGCTGCAATTGGCTAGACCATAGCTCGTATTCCAGGCGCAAGCTCTGAGGTAAGGGCGTGCCAGAGAGATCGAGGCTGCGGGTAAAGTTTCGCAAACGGATCTGCTCATGACCATGGGCATGATCTTGCAGCCAGTAGCGATTTAAGCCATAGACACCCCGCTCCCAAAAGTGACGATAGCTAAGACGGCCATTTCCTTGCATGGTCATGATGACGCGAGAGGATGACACTTCTAACCAAACCAGGCGCGGAGTTTGAACTGATGGCAACGTCGCAATGTCTGAGTCAGTGGAATCACTGGCAACGTCAATCACATTGCTCTGAACTACAGGCTCAGTCAGCAAGATATGAAAACGGTTGCTATCTTTTTGATAGACCGTGGCCGAGGTCTCAACGATTGACCACAGGGGTAAATCAAATGACATCAATGAAAGGGAGACGGGCTTGCGCTGCTGATTGAGCATAGAGATTGGGCCTATATATTAAGGTGGCGATCGCCACGAGAACCGTAAAACGATAGGATTGCTAGGTTAGCTGGTTTCTGTGTTTCCCAGCGTTAGTTTAGCCTAATGGCCACTGAGACGATAACCCTCAATATTACGGAATCTCACCATTCACTGACGATCGCCCCACCGTCATCGGGGCTGAGTCTGAGCGGCGAAATTTTAGTGCCGGGAGACAAGTCTATTTCTCATCGAGCGTTGATGCTGGGGGCGATCGCCCAGGGTGAAACGACAATTCAAGGGCTACTACTGGGTGAAGACCCTCATCGCACTGCAAATTGTTTCCGAGCGATGGGCGCTGAGATTTCAAGCTTAAATTCTAAACAAGTCACCGTGCGCGGCATTGGGTTAGGCAACTTGCAGGAACCGATCGATGTTTTAGATGCTGGCAATTCTGGCACGACCATTCGCCTCATGCTTGGTCTGCTCGCTGCTCAACCTGAGCGATTCTTCACTGTAACTGGAGACGCCTCGTTGCGATCGCGTCCGATGGGTCGCGTTATTCAGCCCTTGCAACGCATGGGGGCGCAAATCTGGGCGCGCACAGATGGGTATGCCCCGCTTGCAATTCAAGGCCAGCGCCTCCAACCTATGCACTATCAATCGCCTGTCGCCTCTGCTCAAGTAAAATCCTGTATTTTGCTGGCAGGGCTGATGTTAGATGGCCAAACGAGGGTCTCAGAACCGGCTCAGTCGCGAGATCATAGTGAGCGGATGCTCCGGGCCTTTGGGGCTAAAGTGGTCGTTGATCCTGAGACTCACAGTGCTAGCGTAGTAGGGCCTGCCCAATTGCGCGGTCAAACGGTTGTGGTTCCAGGGGATATTAGTTCGGCAGCTTTTTGGCTGGTTGCGGGTGCAGTTGTGCCCGGTTCAAATCTGCTAGTGCAAAATGTTGGTGTCAACCCAACTCGGACTGGCATTCTGGAAGCCCTCACGCTAATGAATGCAGATGTCACGCTCGAACATCTCCGTGAGGTCGCGGGAGAACCAGTGGCTGATGTGCGGGTTCGGCATAGCACTCTCAAGGCATGTACCCTTTCTGGATCGCTGATTCCTCGGCTGATTGACGAAATTCCCATCCTGGCAGTGGCGGCGGTGTTTGCCAAGGGGACAACGGTGATTCGAGATGCGGCTGAGCTGCGGGTCAAAGAGAGCGATCGCCTTGCAGTGATGGCTTCGCAACTCAACCGGATGGGCGCGCAGGTTGTTGAGCTGCCTGATGGATTAGAAATTACGGGTGGCACATTACTCCATGGGGCTGAAGTCGATAGCTATACAGACCACCGCATTGCGATGAGTTTGGCGATCGCAGCTCTCTTAGCAACTGGTACAACCACGATTCATCGAGCGGAGGCAGTAGCAATTTCCTATCCAGATTTCACCACAATGCTGCAGCGAGTTTGTCAATAAGCAAATAGAGTTCTATCGAGATCTGGTGGTAGAAGAGGATACCGAACCGAGCATTAGCGCAGCCTAACTTATGACAGGTTCCCTGGTGTAAACCACAAATCTTTACAGGAGCCGTTCGCATTGGTTGTTGTATCGACAGGCTTTGCCAATTCGTAGCATGTTTATGGAGAAGCGGCCCACCTATGGCTTACCCATCTGGCAATTGCTATAAGCAGATACGATCGCGCTCTTATGCAGAGATCTTGACGTTGTGCGACTTTGCCAGACAGATTCCAGATCGGATGTATCTTATCCAATGGACAGACTAAATTTAATTCGAAGCTAAGCCGTTCTTAATTTCTCTGACTATATGTTAGCTACGATATACGTGCAAATATCAACCCATGACTAGATAGAAATCACAATAGCGGGTTCCTGCGGGGTTGGCTTGGCTATTGGTTAGGAAGCTTTAGTAGCAAGCTTGTCACGATAAGTTAAAGTCGCTACAAAAATAAAGCTTTCACCTGCTGCCATCAAACGTAACGAAGAAACAACTATGAACTTCGCTCTCAACGATCCCCTCTTTCATGACCAATGGTATGTGCAAAATCGGGGACAGCCGCTTTCCACTGGACAACCTGGAGGTAGTCCTGGGTTTGACATTAATGTGCTACCTGTTTGGCAGCAAGGATTTTTGGGTGCAGGTATCGTCATTGGAGTCATTGATGATGGTATTGAATATTTGCACCCTGACTTACAGCCCAACTATCGACCAGATTTAAGCTTCGACTTCATTAGAAATGATTTTGACCCGTTACCTGTATTTATATCAGATGCTCACGGTACGGCGATCGCAGGTATTATTGCAGCTCAAGATAACAACAACATTGGGCTAATAGGTATCGCTCCGCGTTCATCTATCGCTGGTTTGCAGGTTCTTGATGCTGGCAATAGCTTTGCAGTTGAAACACGTATTTCTAGAGCGCTAAGTTATAAAAATCAGGAGATCGATATCTACAATATCAGTCTAGGGCGCGATGGTCAGGGTCTTGAACCTCTACTTCCATCAGCTCGTTTAGCCCTAGAAAATGGAGTTAGAGCAGGACGTGGCGGCCTGGGGAATATCTATGTTTGGGCTGCAGGGAATGGTTTACAAGCCAAAGATAATGTTAACTACGATGGCTATGCTAATTCGCGTTACACAATCGCTACAGCGGCAATCGACCATCTCGGCAAACAAACTAGTTTTAGCGAGCCAGGTGCCCCAATTTTGGTATCGGCCTATTCTAACAATGCTCTAACTGGCATTACTTCAACTGATCTGCTTGGTGTTGATGGTTATAACCAAACCAGTGTAGGTGTCTTTGGTTCCAACTACACCAACCTCGATTTTACCAATGACTTTCGTGGCACGTCCGCAGCAGCTCCTATGGCATCTGGGGTAGTTGCATTAATGCTAGATGCCAACCCAAATCTGAGTTGGCGAGATGTACAGCACATTCTTGTTAATACCGCGACTAAGAACGATCCGCTTGATTCTGATTGGCGCGTCAACCGTGCTGGATATGATATTAACCACAAGTATGGATTTGGCGCAGTAGATGCCGCAGCTTCGGTCAATGCTGCGCGCACTTGGGTATCTGTCGCTCCTGAGGTATCTCTCATATCAGGCGTTCATTCCATTAATCGACTAATCCCTGACAATAATCGAGTTGGTATTTCTTCAGCGGTTACAATCAGTCAAAGTATTAGCGTTGAGTGGGTTGAAATTGTGTTTGATGCTAGTCATTCATTTAGCGAAGACTTGAGAATAGTGCTTACGTCTCCAGGTGGTACACAATCAGTGCTCGCTGAGTCTCATGCATTTGAGCAAGGTGACTATAACAACTGGCTCTTTACGTCGGCGCGTCACTGGGGAGAATCATCCAAAGGTGGCTGGACGCTGCAAGTGTCCGATGAAACTGCCCTTATTTCTGGACTGTGGACCTCTTGGCAACTACGTCTTTACGGAACGCCAGTTACACCACCCTCCTCTACATCTGGAGGGCCATCCCTGTCAGTCGCGACTGCAGGAGACGATGTTCTTCAAGGATCACCTGGTCGCGATCAGCTCAATGGTCTGGCTGGGAATGACAGATTACTCGGGCTCGGTGGCAATGATCGCCTCCTGGGTAAATCTGGCAATGATCAACTGCTCGGTGGTAGTGGTAATGATATTCTTAATGGCGGTTCGGGAAAAGATAAACTCTTGGGTCAGGGTGGCAAAGATAAGCTATTTGGTGGCCCAGGAAATGATGTTTTGCGAGGTGGAGGTGGGCGCGATATCTTTGTGCTAGAGCGTGGTCTTGGCCGCAACAAAATTCTCGATTTTAAGCCAAGGCAGGATAAATTAGGGCTATCAAACCGCCTGAGGTTTGATCGACTAGATCTCTTACAGCGAGGTAGAAATACTCTAGTTAGTTCAGGAGGAGATCTCTGGGCCGTGCTTATGGGTGTTGATGCCGATGAACTCGGAAAGAATAGCTTTGTTAATGCTTAACCTTGCATAATGAACTGCAGGGCGATCGCCCTAGCAATGCACCTGCAGTCTTAGACTTAGATTAGCGGAAAGCCCAGCGTGTCGAGGCCCTCAAACGAGAGCTGTTGTCCTTCTTGCTGCTGATAATATATAGCCTCAATATCACCCCGACGATACATTAAGGGCCCCGTGCGCTCAGAGTCAGCATTGCGTGGTTTAGACCCAGCTTGAGTCAACAGCTTGCGGCATTGCTTTTGAGAACAGCCCAACAGTTTTGCGGCCTCCCGTAGTACCAGCCATTGCTGGGCAAACTGGGTCGTCAACTCATCTTCAGATCGAGTTTGGATCTCGGTTAATAAATGTTTTGCTAATAACCAGCAGGCCTGAGTATCCGCCTCTGCCCGATGCGATGTGTCCACATCAAACTGAAAATGGCGCACCAAGTTAGGCAAACTGCGGGATGGTAGATCTGCCAGCATCAGCCGAGAAAGGATCACTGTGCAGAGCCGTTCTGGTTTGGGGCGTGAGAAGGGAATGCCCAAACGCTTATATTCGGCTTGCAGAAATGGATAATCAAAATCAATATTGTGCGCAGTCAGAATTCCCTGACTAAGCCAGGTTAAATAATTTGGGAACACTTCCCCTGCTAACGGGGCGGTTGCCACCATGGCCTCCGAGATGCCCGTCACCTCACTGATCTTAAGGGGGATCGGCATCTGAGGATTAATCAGATGCGTCTGTTGGTGCAGAATGCCGTCACTAAGCGTTGCTTGTAGCACCGATAATTCCATCACACGACTTTTATAGGCGCGATGGCCTGTAGTCTCAACATCGATAACAGTCAACACTTGAGTACTGATATGTCGATAGTAGTTGATTAATTCTGTGGACAGCAGCACCCCGGTGCCCTCATGCAACGCTCTGTAGAAAACATTCTGAAGTGCCAGAATCAGATGCTCACTCTGGTACTGTCAACTTGAGACGTGATAGGAGACAATAACACATCTGGCTAACGCAACCCTGTCTTCTAGAGGAGACAGGGCTGAGCCCTCATATGATTCGCCTCAGATGGCTTGTGAACCGCACTGATGTTCGCAAAGAATGCGGCAATAGGGCGGCATTCCTCCTACACCTGTGGTGCCTAATTTTTAGACGGAATCGAAGGGCGATCGCGCTTGACAGACTTGGGTCGTGCTGAGGAGCGCGACTTACGTACCGGAGACTCATCAACCACGCTTTGCTCTCGCATCCAGGTAGGGCGAATTTGATCATAGGCCATCTGCAAAGCTGCTGCCGCAATCGTATGCGGTTCATAGTCTTCACTGAGCTGAGCCACAATCGGCAAGAATGACGCAATCCGCTCACTTGCTAGAGCTTCTCGAATTTGGCCTTGCAGCTTTTGGAGATGGCGCGCTTCAATTTCTGCCCGCGTTGGGATTTTGCTCCAGCTGAGCTGCTGACGAATATGCCGCTCAATATCACGCAGCTTATGCTTGTCGAGCGGATGAATCAGTGAAATTGCCATGCCTTCCTTACCCGCTCGACCTGTGCGGCCAATCCGGTGGACGTAGCCATCAGCGTTATCGGGCAGATCGTAGTTAATAACATGGGTCAAGTCATCAACGTGTAACCCTCGAGCCGCGATGTCTGTTGCCACAACCCAACGTACCTGACGTTGCCGAAACCTCAGCAACAGACGCTCTCGCTGAGATTGGCTGAGGTCACCATGGTATTCATCAACACTATGTCCAGCTGCTTGGAGCTGGCGTGTCAGTTCGGCTGCCGAACGGCGAGTGCGGACAAAAATCAGCGCGGACTCTGGATCTTCAAGCTCCAAAATGGGCTGAAGGGCACGAGCCTTTGTCCAACCTCTGGGGATCATGTAAGCAACTTGATTAATCCGGCTGGGCGCAGCTTTGGGCTGTTCGATGGCAACCGTCACAGGCGATCGCAAAAATTTAGTGGCTAGCTCACGAATTGACGGCTCCATTGTGGCGGAGAAAAATGCCGTTTGCCGCTCTGATGGAGCCTGACTCAGAATATCTTCAACATCTTGAATAAATCCCATATTCAGCATTTCATCGGCTTCATCCAAAACCAGCCAATTGACTTGATCAAGCTTCAGATCACCTCGAGAGAGCAAATCTAGCACTCGTCCCGGTGTGCCGACAACCACTTGGACTCCTTTCTGAAGTCGTTGAATCTGACGATCAATTGCCTGCCCGCCATACACTGATAGGATGAAAAGCCGCTTATCTTCATTAAAGGTGCGAATGGCTTGATAAACCTGCAGTGCCAGTTCACGCGTCGGTGTCAAAATCAATGCTTGTACGGCCCGATTCTTGGAATCAATTTGCTCTAGCATCGGCAGAGAGAAGGCCGCTGTTTTACCTGTGCCTGTTTGAGCCAAGCCGACAACATCTCGGCCTGAAAGCAAATGTGGAATAGCTCGAGCCTGAATTTCGGTTGGTGTTTCAAACCCTAAATCTTCTAAGATGCGAACTCTGGCATCTGACAAACCTAGACTATTAAATGAAAGCGTCATCGTGTCTCCTTATCGCGTACTACTGATCGCGTATTAGTATTAGCGCCGACTTGAAGAGACACGGCTGAGCGCGCCTCTTAACTGCGTTTGATGATTTGCAACATGACCATAAAGGTCGTAAACATCGGCATCGGTAATCATCACAGGAACCATCGATCCCAACCGTGCCAAACCCTCAACATAAACCAAGCCATCCACATCAGGGGCAAAGCGAGCAGAACGCCCAATCAACGCTCCCGTCTCTGGATGCTCTTGTTCGACCAGTACATCAACAACGGCTCCAATCTCAGACTGGTTTTTTCGCAATGAAATGGGCTGCTGGACTTGCATAAGCAGATCCCGGCGCACTTCCATTACCGATTGAGGCACCTGATGAGGCATCGCATAGGCCGGGGTTTCTTCCTCAGGGGAGAATGTGAACACACCGACATGATCGAACTCGTGTCGTTTGACAAATTTTAACAAATGCTCAAAGTGATCGTCGGCTTCTCCAGGAAACCCCACAATAAATGTGGTTCGCAACACAGCATTGGGTAACGCTTGCTTAATGGATTCAATAATGCGGTCATTGACCTGACCTTGCCAGGGGCGATTCATTGCTCGCAGGATATCCGGATGGGAGTGCTGCAATGGCAAATCGAGGTAAGGCAAGACATTGGGTGTTGTCCGAATGGCTTCAATGACAGCGGGTGTTAATCCCGTAGGGTAGGCATAGTGAATCCGAATCCAGGGAACGTCTACCTTGCCGAGAGCCATCAACAGCTCAGCGAGCTTGGGCTCTCCATAGAGATCCAGCCCGTAGTTGGTTGTGATCTGAGAAATCAGAGCAATTTCTTGAACCCCTTCAGCCGCAAGCTGCTGAGCTTCGGTCACAATTGATTCGATCGATCGCGATCGCTGCTTGCCCCGCAAGTGCGGGATGATGCAGAAAGCACATCGATAGTCACACCCTTCAGCTACACGTAAATAGGCAACTCCTTCCGTGGTTGTGCGATAGCGAGGCACAGTTTCATCGGCAATATAGGTGGGCTGAGCTGAAATTTCTTTGACTCGCTCCCCAGATTCTGCGCGCTGAATGACCTCTACAATCTTGTGGTAATCACCTGTACCTACAAGAGCGACCGCTTCAGGAATCTCGTCTAACAGTTCTTGCTGAAAATGTTGGGCCATACAGCCAGTGATGACAACTTTTTTGTTCGCTTCCGCTAGCTCAACTAACGTCCGAACAGATTCTTCCCGAGCAGCCTGAATAAAGCTACATGTGTTAACGATGACGTAGTCTGCTAGTTCTTCATTGCTATCGACTGAATGACCCGCAGCCACGAGCAGCCCTAGCATATGTTCGGTATCAACTCGATTTTTCTCACAGCCCAAGTGAGAAATCGCAATTGTTGGCTTAGACTCCATGAAACCCTTCGTAGACGGACAGGATGTGAATAAGGCTTAACCCGCTAACTCGACAGATGAGGGAGCACAATCATTACCTTGAAGCGATCGCTCATCAACGGTTTAACCTTAAATCAACGCATCATTCCGTGAAGATTCTAGCAAAGACCGTTAATCTACAACCACTTATCTTCGATCACGTTGATATGGTAGCGCAGAATTGCATAACATAATTACACATTTGTCACTGGGTCGCTCTAGGGTCGAGAATGCAAAAGTTCTGCACCTATTGCTGTTAAAGTAGGTCTAAAGACTTACCATAGTGTTAATTGCGACTAGCGGATCTGACTGCGAGAATATGTGGACTTGATTCAAATTTTCAAAACCGCCAATCCAATTATTGGGGTTGTTCACTTGCTGCCCCTGCCGACTTCACCCCGTTGGGGTGGCAGCCTGAAAGTGATTATTGACCGCGCCGAACAAGAGGCGACTGCGCTGGCCTCTGGCGGAGTTGATGCCATTATTGTTGAAAATTTTTTTGATGCGCCATTTGTGAAAGATCAGGTTGATCCAGCCATTGTGAGCACGATGAGCTTGGTCGTCCAGCGCTTGATGAATCTGGTAACATTGCCGATCGGGATTAATGTGCTGCGAAATGATGCCTGTAGTGCGATGGCGATCGCCAGCTGTGTCAATGCTCAGTTTATCCGGGTCAATGTGCTTACAGGTGTGATGGCTACTGATCAGGGCTTGATTGAGGGTCAGGCTCATCGGCTATTGCGATATCGTCGCGAATTGGGCAGCGATGTTAAGATTTTGGCTGATGTATTAGTCAAGCATGCTCGACCGTTAGGGGCTCCCAATCTAACGACTGCTGTTCAAGAAACTATCGAGCGGGGCTTAGCCGATGGCGTCATTTTGTCGGGCTGGGCTACAGGTAGTCCGCCTAATCGTGAGGATTTGGAGTTAGCAACTGCAGCCGCTAAAGGCACTCCCGTCTTCATCGGTAGTGGTGCAACTTGGGAAAATATTCCTATGCTAATTCAGGCGGCTGATGGCGTTATTGTTTCTAGCTCACTCAAGCGCCGAGGAAAGATCGAGCAGCCCATTGATCCGATTCGGGTGAGTCAATTTGTGGAGGCGATGCGGCGCAGTCTGGCGGATCAAGATCAGGCAGAAAAGCGATCGCCCAGCGCAGTGCCCAGCTACTCTGAGCCATAGACTCAGATCAAACACTGCAGATCAGCTCTGCCATTGTATCGCGCTTGACAGAGGGAGTCTGAGATGTCTGTACTGTCGATTTGGGTTGGATGAGAATTATCAGCACAACGAGAGCAAGGTAAGGCACAATGGGAAAAATAATGCCCGAGTTCGTTAATCTAGATTGCGTATTCTTGAGAGAAATCCTATGAGTCGCCGACGTCAAAAAACTCCCTGGATTCATCAACGGTCTCGATATATTATCGGGGCGATCGCTACCGTTGGAGCCTTGGGCACAGCCTATCTCACAATTATCAAGCTGATGGGAGGCGATGCAGCTTGCCCCTCTCAAGGATGTGCCCAAGTGCTTTCTAGCCCCTACGCGACCGTATTTGGGCTACCTTTGACACTCTTTGGTTTTTTGGCCTATAGCAGCATGGGCATGTTGGCATTGGGGCCCTTGGGAGTTAATCCTGAAACCCATAAAGATTTGAAGCTCAAGCTAGACAACTGGAGCTGGCTGCTTCTATTTATCGGAGCCTCTGCGATGACCATCTTCAGCGGCTATCTGATGTATTTGCTGGTTACAGAAATTAGGGCAACCTGCATCTACTGTGTCACCTCCGCTATTTTGAGTCTTAGTATGCTAGTGCTGACCTTATTAGGTCGAGCTTGGGATGATGTTGGTCAGCTCCTGTTCACGGGTTTTTTGGTGGCGATTGTGACCCTCGTCGGAACACTTGGCATATATTCGACGGTTGGGAGTTCGAGTCCGCCAGCGTCTCCTGTTGAAACGGGCAGCGGTCAGGCTCCCCCCCCTATTCAAACGACCTCTGGGGAGTCTGAATTAGCACTAGCCCGTCACTTGACTGCGATTGGAGCTAAGATGTATGGTGCGTTTTGGTGCCCTCATTGTCATGATCAAGAGGCTATGTTTGGTCGGGAGGCATTTGAGATCGTCAATTACATCGAATGCGATCCTGAAGGGCTTAATGCCCAGCCAGATGCGTGTCAAGCTGCTGGAGTGAGGGGCTATCCAAGCTGGGAAATCAACGGACAGGTCTATTCTGGACGAGCACCGCTTGAAGATCTAGCCCAGCTTTCTGGTTATAGCGGCCCAATGGATTTTCAGAATTAGATTTGATCCATCCCTGATATTGGGTAGCCACGCGGAGTGACCATCCACTGGTGATGGCGGCGGGTGGCTGAGTTGCCAATCAGCACTGTAGTTAGCATGTCGATGGGTTCATTCAGAAACTGAGCCAGCGTTGTCAGCGTAATCACTTCATCAACTCGATAGGCAGAATGCACTACAGCAACAGGTGTTTGAGGATCACGATACTGAAGCAAAATTGCTTGGGCGATCGCCACTTGCTGGGTACGTGTTTGCGATTTAGGGTTGTAGAGCGCTATCACGAAGTCTGCTTGGGCCGCAGCAACAAGCCGAGCTTCAATTACTGACCATGGCGTCAGCAAATCACTTAGGCTAATTGCACAGAAGTCATGCATTAGGGGAGTGCCGACCCGCGACGCTACTGCCTGTAATGCCGTGATCCCGGGAAATACCTGAACGTTGGGCATGTTTCCATCCCAACTACATGCTTGCAGCTGTTCCATGACGAGCCCCGCCATGCCATAAATGCCGCAATCTCCGGAGGAAATGACCGCCACTGTCAGACCCCATTGGGCGAGTTGAATCGCTCGTTCAGCTCGCTGCCGTTCTTGAGTAATGGGGAGAGCTTCAACAATTTGCCCCGGACGCAGCAATGGCGCAACGAGATCAACATAAAGCCCATAGCCAATGATGGCATCCGCTTGGACGATCGCGGCTTGAGCTGCTGGTGTGATCTGATCCAGCGATCCTGGCCCAGTGCCAACCAGCCAGAGTTGCCCGAGGCGACCTGTCAGTTCTTGCTCTGCTTGGGCGATCGCCACAGTCACAGCTCCGGGTTGCCCCTCCAGCCGAAAAATTTGCTTTGCCACAAGTAGGCGATCGCCAACGTGACCCTCCTCTTGGTGAGGGATAGGCTTCCTTGGCGGATTTATGTCATTCTGATCTAATATGGCTGCTAAACTAGCAGCGGCCTCCGCGACGCTAGGTGTGCCAACTTCAGTTTCTACGATAGCCGATGGCGTCGGCACAGGAATATGCTGCAATTCTGCTGCAGAAAAGCAGCGCAACATCCAGAGGCGATCGCCACAAAGTTCGAGAATTCCAGGTTCATCGGCTTTCAAGTCAAGGGTGGCGACCCCGGCAATGGCGGCTTCTGCCAGATGATGCTGGTGAACCACATGATCAATAGCCGCCTCAATCACCGTGCGAGGGGTATGGCGCTCGCAGCCTACTCCCACCCAAAGCACACGAGGATGCCACTGCACCCATGGCGGCAATGCAGGACTGGTCTCAGTGGCTGCAGGTTGAACGGTAGCGCTGATCCAGATGCGGGCAGTGGCGGTAGCTGCTGACCCGGCAACGTCTAAGAACCTAAACGGATGAGGTTCAGATAGGTGAGCTTGCCAGAGTCTCGATCCGGCAGATTGAATCACCTCAACTGTTTCACAACGGGCGATCGCAGCACTCACCCCTGTCCAATCTCCGACTCCTTTGCGCCAGCCAAAGGGAAGCCCCAGTGTGTCAACTGCGGGTACCTGCTGAGCAGTTGCTGAACCCGTCAGGATAGGCGTTGCACCCAGATGTAGTGCGACCCATTCAGCCAGTTGATCAGCTTTGCCTTGATGGCCGCTGCATAAGCTAATGACAAAACGTCCGGCTTCATCAATCACAATAACAGGAGGGTCAGACGCTTTATCTTGTAACAGTGGTGCAATCAGTCTGACCACGGCTCCTGTGGCGAGTGCAAAGATGAGGCCGTGCTGAGATTGCCACAGATGAGCCACATGCTGACGCAGTGATCCCGAGTAGGCTTGGGTATTGGGTAGGTGTTGCAAGGATGGCGGCACCCACAACGGCAGATGATGCGGTAAACATACGCGTTGGAGCGTCTGAACGGCAGCGGGTGTGGTGGCGATCGCCACGAGGGGCTGAGTAGGGTAATTCCAAACCATTAAAAATTTTTATCATCCCATTGCAGACTAAACTTGATAGTCTGCAGTCTTAGACCATAGCTGCTTTAGACGATTTCAGCAATGGGGTAGAGGTGGGTGTCAATCGGGTTAAAGCTCTCTCTGTAAACCCTGTGCCCCGTCCTGCTTCCTTACCAAGAATCCAGCCCATCATTGCCAGCGATCCAGTCGTCTAAGTTTTTATTAGCTGCAGCAGCGTTAAAGAGGTGCAGTCCAAAGTCTTGCGAGAGGCTTTCACAGACTTTAATGCCTCGCAAGCTGTTGCCTTTAGCATCAAGAAGGGGCGAGAAGGTGCCAATGCCTAGTTTCCCAGGGACAGTTGCCAAAATGCCACCACCGACGCCACTCTTAGCTGGTATGCCGACGCGATAGGTCCATTCGCCCGAATAGTCATACATGCCGCAGGTGAGCATAACGCTAATCACATCTTGAACGTAGCGGGCATCGATCGCACGCTCCCCTGTCACTGGATTGACGCCCCCATTGGCCAAGGTCGCGGCCATCATCGCCAAATCATGGGCATTTACAAGAATAGAACACTGCTGAAAGTATAAATCGAGGGTTTCGTCAATGCGATCGCTCACCATGCCAAAATTGAGCATAAGATAAGCCATCGCCCGGTTACGGTTACCCGTTGACTTTTCTGAGAGAAATACAGGGACGTTAATCTCCAGTTCTCGCCCAGTATAGCGACGAAACATTTCCAGAATGCGCTTGAGGCGATCAGTGGATCCTGCGCCTTTAATTTGATCCGTCGTGGCGATCGCCCCGGCATTCACCATCGGGTTATACGGGCGATTGGTTGCTTCATCGAGCACAATCGCATTAAACGCCTCTCCTGTAGGCTCGACGCTCACCTTGCTGTTGACATAGTCTCTGCCATGATCTTCCAACGCTAAGCCATAGACAAAAGCTTTTGAAATCGATTGGATCGTAAACAGCTTGTCGCAATCGCCTACATCAAAAATTTGGCCGCCTGTTGTTACTGCACAAATACCAAACCAATTGGGATCAGCCAGAGCCAGTTCTGGAATATAGTCAGCAACTTTGCCATCAGCCACGGACTGGTATCGATCATGCAAATCACTGAGATAACTCCGAAACGGCGACGCCACAGCCTGAATCGAACTGGCTAGAGAGGCTAAATCGTTGTTGGCCATGGACTAAGCTCCGACATGCGAATGCAGTTGAGAACAGGTGATGGGGCAACGATGACTAGTAACAAGAGCCTACTCATCTGCCTTTAAATAGCTTGAACAATAGCAGGCTCTAGCAGATTTACTCACTAGCAATTTGCTGAGCAACCTTCCTAAATTCTTGACTCACAGGATGATCAGGATACTTTGAGCAAAACACCCCCTCGCTGGCCAAGCGCACAATGTCTTCTGACAACGGGAAAATGCCCGCCACTGGTAGGTGATAGGCTTCTTCAACCTTTTGTTGTAAAGCAGGAATGCTCAACTCCTGCAGCACTTTATTGATGGCAAGCAATATCCGCCGAACTTTAAGCTGTTTAGCGACATCAACCGTCACAGCTGTGCCCTGGTAGTCTTGCTTGTCGGGACGGAGAATCAGAATCAACACATGGGAAATCGCAATCGAGAGAAACGTTTCTTTCGATAGGCCGGGATGGGTGTCGATGAATAAATAATCGAGCTCTAATCCGCGTACAAGCTTGCGAAACCCATCATTCAGCAATTTGACGTCATACCCTTCTTTTAAAATCCGGGCGATATCGTCAGCTTTGATACTTGATGGCACAAAGAGGATTTTCCCATCTCCTGCAATGCCCACATTAGCGGTGACATCATAGGTCGCTGCTTCAATAGGAGCTTCTCCCCAGAGGAAGCTATTGAGTGTATGAGTCACAGTTTCAGGTTCTAGACCTAAAAGATTGTGAATGCCAGGAGAGGGAACGTCAGTATCAATAACGCCAACTCGATAGCCTTGCAGCGCGAAAGTCGCTGCCAAGTTGGCGGTGAAGTTTGATTTGCCAGTCCCACCCCGATACGAGTGGATTGAGACTACCTTTGGCATGAAGTAAACAATCCGAAATAAATTTCTTTCTACACTTAAGAATTTGGCTCCAGAGTATAACCTTCTCTTCTTAGTTATTTGTAGTTAAATACACTTTCTAATCATGATGAGGTTATGGATCTGCCATTAAGCCGATGATTCATCAAAATGGCGATCGCCCCCTTGATCGTGTTTCAGGTTGGGCGATCGCCGTGCAAGACCAATTATTACCAAGCGTTAGACCACAGAATTCAGCATCCTAGCACTCTACCTCCTAGCTCTCCATCTGAGAGTAAGACAATTGCATCGACACATCCATCCCCTCAGACGACTCAGGCTGGGGCAGATCTACCAAGGCTTCAACCGGATGCAGCATTGGAGTCAACAGCACCGAGTTGTTAGCAAGTGCAAACAGCGGATTCGAGAGGATTCCTGCTAGTGATGTCGTTACCAACGTAAACACGATCCCCACCTGAATGGGGCGCATACCGGGCAAATTCCAGCGGATTTCAGGATAGTTTTTGATTGAGTCTGACATCTCATCCGGTTCTTTGACGACCATCATTTTCACGACTCGGATGTAGTAATAAATTGAAACTACACTCGTAATCAAACCGACTAAGACCAGACCATATGCGCCTGCCTGCCAACCCGCCCAAAACAGATAAATCTTGCCAAAAAATCCAGATAATGGTGGAATTCCGCCCAGCGACAGCAAGCACACACTCAGCGCCAGCGTCAACAGCGGGTCTTTTTGGTATAAGCCGCTGTATTCAGAGATTTCATCGGTTCCGGTACGCAGGCTAAACAAAATTACGCACGTAAACCCGCCCAAATTCATAAACAAATAGATCAGCAGGTAAAAGATCATGCTGGCGTACCCAGCATCGGTGCCGATCACTAAACCAATCATGACAAAACCAGCTTGCCCAATCGATGAATAGGCCAACATCCGCTTCATACTGGTTTGAGCTAAGGCAACCACATTCCCCAAGATCATGCTTAAAATTGCGAGTGCGCCCAATACAAACTGCCACTGGTCGGCCACTAACGGAAATGCTGTTACCAGAAGTCGAATTGCCAGTGCAAACCCGGCGGCCTTAGAACCAACCGACAGGAAGGCCACAACAGGTGTAGGAGAACCTTCGTAGACATCTGGAGTCCATTGGTGGAAGGGCACCGCCGCAATCTTAAAGGCGATCCCCGCGATCACAAATACAAGGGCAATAACCAACCCCAGCGACTTGCTGCCCCCGGCTTCTACCGCAGCCGCAATTAACCCAAGCTGAGTTTCCCCACCTGACAACCCATACAGCAGCGATGAACCATACAGGAAAATAGCCGAACTAGCCGCTCCAATTAGCAGATATTTTAGTGCGGCCTCGTTGGAGCGTGGATCTCGCTTCATGTAGCCTGTCAGCAGGTAAGAGGCAATACTCAATGCCTCTAGTGAGACAAAAATCATAACTAGCTCACTAGCCCCTGAGAGAAACATGCCGCCTAGGGTCGCCGTGAGCAAAATCGTAATGAACTCTGCCAGAGATGTACCCGACTGCTCAATGTAGCGAACCGACATGAGCACTGTAAACGCTGCAGACAGAGCAATCATGCCGCGAAATACAACACTCATTGCATCGCCATTAAACCCACCCAAGAATGCAACAGGATCAGCAACATCCCATTGAAAATAGAGGGCCGCAACGGACGCCAATAATCCGGCGATCGCCAAGTAAGGAGTCCAGCGCGAAGAGGATCGTCCAACAATCAGATCGCCCACGAGCACAATAAGAAGAGTCGCTAGCACAATGGCCTCGGGTACGATCGTACCGGCATTTAGCTGGGCTGAGAGAGAAACAACATCCATAGCGTCCCGATGTATTTGGTGATGATGACAGCAGTAGCATCGCTAAATAAACGACAAAGCACACGCTTACAACTTTGCCACTTCGGTTGCAAGGTCGTAAAGATCCTTCATAAAGGATCATATCGTGGGAATTCCTGGAGTCTAAGTGCAATCGAGATAAATATTGGCCTTGATTTTTACTGATATCAGCTATAAGTAGAGAGAGGTCGCGGTTCGCCCAAAGGAGCACACCTAAATTCCTAGTCGAAAAATTCCTGACCCTGTACTATTGCATTTTGACAACACCTTTAGCTAGGTTGGAACTCAAACTTTCATGTAAAACCATCTTCTTGTTAGTTAATCATGTTTAGTAGGCATGTCCAAAACTCACAAGACTGGCTAAGTCGAGCTCGCTGATATCGTGTTTCGGAGAGACATTAAATTCCATGTCAACTCTTGTCATTGTTGAATCTCCAACTAAGGCGCGGACAATCCGCAACTATCTGCCGTCTGGCTACCGGGTTGAGGCATCTATGGGGCATGTTCGTGACTTGCCTCAGTCTGCGAGTGAGATTCCAGCATCGGTCAAGGGCGAAGACTGGGCAAAGATCGGCGTCAATGTCAATGCTGATTTCGAGCCGCTTTATGTCGTTCCTAAAGATAAGAAGAAGATCGTTAAGGCGCTCAAAGATGCACTCAAAGACGCTGATGAGCTAGTGCTAGCAACTGACGAAGATCGGGAAGGTGAAAGTATCAGCTGGCACCTGTTGCAGTTGCTCAAGCCTACTGTGCCAATCAAACGCATGGTTTTCCATGAGATTACGGAAGAAGCGATTCAGCAAGCCCTGACAAATTGCCGCAACATTGACGATCAGTTGGTTCATGCTCAAGAAACTCGACGCATTTTAGACCGGCTTGTGGGCTACACGCTCTCGCCCCTGCTTTGGAAAAAGATCGCTTGGGGATTATCAGCTGGTCGCGTGCAGTCAGTTTCGGTTCGTCTTTTGGTGGCGCGTGAGCGCCAGCGCCGTGCCTTTCGGAAAGGTTCCTATTGGGATCTGAAGGCGACTCTTGCCAAAGATGACACTCCGTTTGAGGCTCGGCTGGTCAGCCTAGGGGGAGAACGACTGGCAACGGGGAGCGATTTTGATGAGGCCACTGGGCAAATTGCGGCTAATCGACATGTGGTTTTGCTCAATGAAGCTCAAGCGCGATCGCTCCAAGAGCGGCTGCAGCAAGAAACATGGACTGTCACAAACCTAGAGGAGCGCTCATCAACACGTAAACCGTCGGCTCCGTTTACGACATCAACCTTGCAGCAAGAAGCAAACCGTAAGCTGCGCTTGTCTGCACGAGAGACCATGAGAACTGCTCAAAGCCTCTATGAACAGGGCTATATCACCTACATGAGAACTGACTCAGTGCATTTATCTCAGCAGGCGATCGCGGCAGCTCGTTCATGTGTAGAACAGATGTATGGCAGCAATTATCTCAGCCCCAAGTCCCGACAGTATGCCACAAAATCTAAAGGCGCTCAGGAAGCGCATGAGGCAATTCGACCTGCAGGTAGCACCTTTCGAACTCCTCAACAGACTGGGCTGAGTGGCCGTGATCTTAACCTGTATGATCTGATCTGGAAGCGTACCGTGGCGACTCAAATGGCTGAGGCGCGCCAAACCCATGTCACAGTTCAGATTCAGGTGGGTGACGCTGGATTTCGAGCCACAGGTAAGCGTATCGATTTTCCTGGCTTCTTCCGTGCCTACGTCGAAGGATCAGACGATCCTGACGCGGCAATCGAAGATCGAGAAGTTATTCTACCAACGTTACAAGCAGGTGACACTCCTGATTGCCGAGAACTTGCGGCGATCGGTCATGAAACGCAACCCCCCGCTCGCTATACGGAAGCATCTCTTGTCAAGATGCTAGAAAGCGAAGGAATCGGTCGCCCGAGTACCTATGCCAGCATTATTGGAACCATTATCGATCGCGGCTATGCTCATATGGTGGCAAACAGTCTCATCCCAACATTTACAGCGTTTGCGGTCACATCCCTATTAGAAAAACATTTCCCTGATTTAGTTGATACGAGTTTCACAGCTCGTATGGAGCGCACCCTAGATGAAATTTCAACGGGTGAAGCTGACTGGCTGCCTTACCTACAAGATTTTTATCTGGGAGATACTGGGCTTGCAGGTCAAGTCAAGCAGCGCGAAGATCAAATTGATCCCAATGAAGCTCGTGCTATTGATCTCGAAGGTCTGTCCGTTAAAGTGCGGATCGGTCGCTATGGAGCCTATGTCGAAGCAGACGAAGACAATGGACCAGTAAAAGCCTCGATTCCTCAAGACTTGACTCCGGCTGACCTAGATGCAGCGCAAGTTGAAAAGCTGTTGCGCCAAAAAACGGAAGGTCCTGACAAGGTCGGCTTTCATCCTGAGACAGGTGAGCCAATTTATCTTCTGATTGGAGCCTATGGCCCTTATGTGCAGATGGGTGATGCGACAGACGACAACCCGAAGCCCAAGCGAGCCTCTCTGCCTAAGGGCGTCAGCATGGACGATGTCAACTTGGAGATGGCCGTTGGTTTACTCTCATTACCCCGCATCTTGGGATATCATCCTGAGACTGAAGCTAAGGTGCAGGCTGGGCTAGGCCGATTTGGGCCTTACATCGTGCATGATCAGGGCAAAGAAGGGAAAGACTATCGCTCTTTGAAGAAAGATGATGATGTTCTCACAGTTGATTTAGATCGCGCTCTCGAACTGTTAGCGGAACCCAAACGAGGTCGCGGACGCGGCAAAGCAGCCTCCAAGCCTTTACGTGAATTAGGTACTCACCCAGATGACAATGATCCGGTTAATATTTATGACGGTCCCTATGGGCTATATGTGAAACACGGAAAAACCAATGCATCTTTGCCAGAAGCAGAAACAGCAGAGTCGATGACTTTAGAAAAAGCGCTAACTGCATTAGCAGCCAAAGCTGGGTCAAAATCAAAGTCGAGTAAGGGCGGGCGATCGACTACTAAGAAGTCAACGTCTGCTAAGTCAACAGCGAAGAAATCCACTGCCAAAGGTTCTACAGCGAAGAAGTCAACAACATCAACAAAGAAATCAACCTCATCGACTGCGACAGCAAAACCGACTACGAAGTCAGCAGCGAAATCGACGAAGTCAACATCTGCCAAGTCAACTCAGACCCCTAAATCTACTGCTAAGACTGGCACTACTCAATCAAAATCGAGTACGTTAAGTAGTGACACTTGATGGATTAACTTACAAATACTTCCCTCGGAAATTAGGTCAGACAAAGCTCAACTCGATACTAGAGGTCATATTGCAGACGACTCTTGGCTAGTACTGCGTCACGATTAAAAGTTAGGATTGGCAAGTTCGTGTAGATCGGCGAAATTGTATAAAGCGCGAGGATGCTTTATGCAGAAGAAATACATTGTCCGATTAA
>CAZCXK010000095.1:0-21772 GCA_964502605.1 uncultured bacterium | reverse complement strand
TCTTACAGCGAGTTTCTCTTGCAAGACCACAAATCTCTGTAGACGGCGAGCGCGTTTGTCGCGTTGACAGGTTGCGTTTTTTGTGGATTGTGCGAAACGCATGGCGATTCCGACGGAAAATCGGCTTCTACCTGTGGCTTACCTGTCTGAACAATTGCTATGAGTTCACAGATGCTATGAATTTACAGAAATTCGAGGAGATCTAGCCTGCTAAGGCGCAACTAGGGTCTAGTGTTATATGATGGTAATTCCTTGCTTTTAGCGCAATATTCATGATGGGTTAGTTGACCTGCGCGAGTTATGCCCGTGGGTTTAATTATGTCCAGTCAGGTGAATTGTGTCTTAAAAGCCGTTTGTCCACAAGGAGATGATATCCATGAATGCCTACGAAACGATGTATATTTTGCGCCCAGACTTGGGTGACGAGCAAACTGATCAGGCTATTGAAAAGTATCAAACGCTGCTAAGCGAGAACGGTGCTGAGAATATTGATACTCAACATCGTGGACGGCGACGCTTAGCCTACGAAATTTTGCGCCATCGTGAAGGCATTTATGTGCAGATGAATTATGACTGTGATGGCAAGGCGATCAGCGTATTGGAGCGCACGATGCGCCTGAGTGAGGAAGTTATTCGCTATCTCACGATTAAAGTTGATCCGAAGAAGGAGGCCGAAGAAGCGGTTGAGGCTGAGGTCTGATGGATGCGCTGATTCAAAAGGCCGCAGAGCAGAGCATAACGTTATTAGATATCTATTTCAATATTAGATATCTATTTTAATCATCTCAAGATCTAGAGTTTGCTCATCGGCAGAACCTGGTTGCCTGACAGATCTTGGGAGTGTGAATTTTGGCTGCACTTAATCCACGTTGTTGTAGATACCTTAGGCTTTGACTGCGCTCTGCCTAAGGTACGGGAGAATCAGCCTTTCACGAGTTTTGTCAGCCAGCCAGCGGTAGAACTCTAGTTTTCGGTCGGATAACGTTAGCTATCGGCTCAGATTTGGCAATGTGAGAACTTGATTGTTGGGTGCATTGAAACCTCAGGATGTTTAACTTTGATAGGTGTCACTATCCACAATTTTGCTGAGCCCATGTTGCATAGGTGCTTAGGGATGCCCCAATATCTGATGAGCTAAATTCACATCAAAATAGGTCGCATGACCAACCTCTCCGGCGATCGCCTCAAACGGGTGGGTCGGTTCTCCTAAATGATTAAGCACCAGCGCTGCTTTAGAGAAATCTTGAGCCTGAGTATAGGGGTTGACCGTAATCACCGTCTTCAACCCGGCGTAGGTTGCTGCTGTTAATCCCTGTTCTGAGTCTTCAAACACCAGGCAGCAATCGGCAGCAAGCTGCAGGTTATGCAGCACATACTGATAGATATCAGGGGCAGGCTTCTTGGCGACGACGATGTCACCTGCCGCAATCACGTCAAACCAGTCTGGGCTGTCAGGAGCCAGAGCTGTTTTTAGTAAGGCGATCGCATTGTCTGGGGCGCTGGTTGTGGCGATCGCCAACCGCAGGCCATAAACTTTAGCAGAGTGCAGCAAACGCAACACCCCTAAACGAGGAGGGATTCCTTCTTCATGAAGAAGCTGCTTAAAATAGGTTGTCTTAGCCGCATGGAGGTCGGCAATCTGCTGGGTTAGATTCGGCAGCGCAAGTAACTCTGGGTAGCATTGTTCAATATAGGCACGAATTCTCTCTTTGCCGCCAGCCACTGCCAGCAGCTTGCCATAGTCAGCAATAGACCAGTTCCAGGGCAATCCTGCCGTAGCAAACGCTCGGTTAAAGGCAATGCGATGTCCATAGGGCTCGGTTTCAGCTAGAGTGCCATCAATATCAAAAATGAGTGCCTTAAGCTGTGACATGGCGACTAAGCAATCACCGCAATGCATTCAATTTCAACCCGCACGTCTTTGGGCAGTCGAGCCACTTCGACACAGGCGCGGGCAGGCGCAGTCGCTTCGTTAAAATACTGAGCATACACCGCATTCATGGCGGCAAAGTCGTTCATATCGGTCAGAAAGACCGTGGTTTTCACGATGTCCTGTGGGGTTGCACCTGCGGCCTCCAGCACAGCCGTGAGGTTGGTCATCACTTGTTTGGTCTGCTGGGTCACATCTCCCTCCCCCACAATCGTTCCTGTGTGCGGGTCGAGGGCAATCTGTCCAGCGACAAAGACGAATTGCCCAGTGGCGGCGATCGCCTGACTATAAGGGCCAACGGGGGCTGGGGCGTGATCAGTACGAATAACGGTGCGGCTCATGGGAGGTGATGAAACGTGAACTGGCTGAAATGAAATCCGGAAACTAATGCTACAAGAAAGCAGGTAATTACTCAACCCAGTAGCCAATCGGTCTGTTTCGATCTCATGGCATTGAGGCTGTTGGGGGTCATATTCAGCCTGTGGAACTTGCCATCTTTGCGACGAACCGTTAAGAGGCAACGTGATGCACAATCGAGGCAAAATGCAGCAAGTCTGGGGTGGCTAACTGAGGCACTTTGGCACTATCGTCCCAGTGACGTAACTGCACAGCCGCAGCGGCGTAGGGCTGCTGTATAAACAGAGCAGCCGCATCGAGCGAAAAGACCCCGCACTGAAGCTCTAAGCTGTGCTGAGACGCTGGGGAAAGAGTATTCCAATAGGCTCCATTGACCGCGCAAAGATAACGTTTAGCCGCGACATGCAACCGCACAGGTTCGGTGACAGCTTTGCTAAAAACTGGTGTGAGTAGGGGGATGGCTCTTTCTGCATGGCGATCGCCCCTTAAATGGCTCTCATCGTGAGCCGATGGCATCAAGTGTCCCAAATCATGCAGTAGGCTAGCAGCAATCAGCTCAGAACTAGCATCGGCCAACTCAGCCAGCATGGCACATTGCAGTGCATGGTCAAGCTGAGTCACGGCTTTTGCCCCATATTGCCGACGTCCAGAATGTTCTAGAATGTGCAGAATTGACTCCAGGTGAGGATTCATAGCCGATTAGATTTATTCCATGAAACACTAAACACTATTCTGTGAAACACTAAACACTAAGCGACCCTCTGTGAAACACTAGTCTATGAAACACTAGTCTATGAAACACTAGTCTATGAAATATTAAGCGGCTCTGTGAAACACTTATCTGTGAAACACTTAGGCAACTCGACGCCCCTGCCGCAGCACAGCGGTAATCTGAGGACCCCAAGCATCATCATGCACCATCACCAAATCAGCTTGCTTGCCAATGGCCAAACTGCCGCGATCGCTCTCTAAACCGAGTGCTCGTGCTGGGTTGAGTGTCATTAACGCGATCACTTGATAAAGCGGATGTCCCGTTTCTCGCGCTATCGCAAATGCGGCTTGCAGTAGACTCTGAGGTGCATAATCTGACGATAGTATATCGACAAGGTCTTGTTGATAGAGCGTCAGTGCCGATACATTACCCGATTGAGAACCGCCTAAGACGATGTTAGGCGCTCCAACTACAAGACGCATACCAAACTGTCTCGCCATGCGGGCAGCATCGAGTGTGGTGGGAAATTCGGCGATCGCTACTTGGTCTTGAGCCGCCTGACGCACATGAGCGCAGGTTGTATCATCATGGCTGGCCAAGCAAACACCGTAGCGCTGCGCCAGTCGCACCAGTGCCCGCCGATTGGCTGCTCCATACTGATGCCGTTCGTGCTGCCACGACTGAATGAGCGTCGGAATCTGACGCGGCCTGACACCATGCTTGCCACTGTAATAAGTAGTGAACTGATCCAAACAGCCAAACTGTCGCTGTCCAGGGGCGTGATCCATCAAAGACAGTAGGGTGAGACGCGGATGATGGATATATTGTTCTACTACTTCAACGACAGCGCGATAGCTGAGTTCGCAGCGCAAATGAAGTCGATGATCTGCGACAAATCGATGAGCAGCACACCCATGCAATACCGTGTCAATCATGGGGGCAAAATGGGTCAGGCGCGGTGACCCCGGATGGATATCCCCAATGGCGATCGCATCACAGACCGTAGTGATACCAGCAGCCACCAAATCACGATCATGAGCCAAGACTGCCGTTTCAGCGGCCCAGCGCACCCCTGGCCGTGGAAACAAACAGCGTTCTAGATTGTCGGTATGCAGCTCAACTAAACCGGGCAGCAAATAATCGCCACCGCCATCCTGCCCGGTCGCAGTAATTCCAGGCTGAATGTCGGCAATGAGCCCCTCGCGCACGACCAGAGTGCCCAATAATTCTTGATCGGGCAGCAGGAGGCGATAGTTGGTATAAACCTGCTCTGCAACAGGCGATCGCGGCAAAGCATGAACAGTCTGAGGAAGCTGTGACGCTGGCTGTGATAATGACTGTGACATTATTGTCATGCGCAGATCCTGTACCATTGATAGCGAAATAGTAGCTACTCAGAGATTACGGGCTCAAGGTTAACGTTTGGTTTAGAGCCTCTCCTACTTGGTCATGTCTTGCCAACCAAACCCATGAATCTGTGTGGGCTATTCGTCACGGCGTCCTAGAGCCATCGCCAGCAGTCCTAGTGTCACCGCACCCACCATCAACAACACACTGACAGCATTAATTTGGGGTGTTGTTTCAAACCGCAGGCGCGAGAAGAATAGAACCGGCAATGTAGGTTGAGTGCCGACCAGAAATAGGGTGGTATTGAAATTCTCAAAGGAGGTCAAGAATGCCACCACGCCGCCGCTGACGAGGGCAGGCGTGAGATAGGGAATCGTCACCTGCATGATCGCCTGCACCCGACTCGCGCCCAAGTCCATGGCAGCTTGTTCCTGTTCGATGGGAAAGTGGCGGAGGCGACCCGAAATAATCAGGGTCGAGAGCGCCCCGATAAAGCTGAACTGGCCTAAAATCACTAGAAATAAGCTAGGGCGCAATAGGCTGTTGAACCCCAACTCACGCACAAGCGGTCGGCCTAGCAGGTCACGCAGTAGGTTAATCACGACATCACCAAACGAGAGTAATGCAACCCCTAAAATGACCCCCGGAATCACAATCGTACTCAGCATAATGAAGTAGAGTGCTGCATCACCCCAGAAGCGATTGCGTTCAAACAAAAACGCAGCAGCAGTGCCCACGGTCAGGCTCAAAGCTGTGACGCCGATCGCCACCCAAAGACTTGTGGCGATCGCCCTTAGCATATTGACGTCGTTAAACACGCCCATGCGTGCTCCAGTCGGGTCATAAAACCAATCGAGCGTAACGCCTTGCCAGGGAAATGATGGAATCGTGCTGTTGTTAAATGCCAAAACCGCAACAACTGCCAACGGAGCATAGAGGTAGATCACAAAGATGAGCATATACGCCCATTTCAGGGCTTTTGAGAGAGTTTTGCGGAGGCGCTCAGTCTGCTGGGGCTGGGTAGACGCTTGAGGCAATCGGGTTACTTGGCTCATGATGATCCCAGTTTTAGATGTAAGACGGTTGCCATCTGGCACGGGCGCGAGCTGAATATGAAATTGAGTATGAATTAATTGCCAAAGACCTTTTGCAACGATTGCCCGGTCAGGCGCAGCAACAGCCAGATCATAAAACAGGCGATCGCCAGCAGCATAAAGCTATAGGCTGCGCCAAGGTTCCAGTTGGTGGCTACGACAAAGCGGTTGTAGATCAGCTGCGTCACCCAAAGACTTTGCTTGCCTCCCACGAGTGCTGGAATCAGGTAGTTGCTGAGGCTGAGCGTAAACACCAGAATGATGCCAGATGTAACACCAGGCAGGCTAGCCGGAAATACAATATAGCGGAAAATAGCAAACCAACCTGCCCCCAAATTCTGTGCTGCTTGAATCAATGAATCATCTAACCCCTCTAAACTGCTGTAAACCGGCAACAGCATCAGCAACACAAATGAATAGACAAACACCACAAACATGGCAATGTCGTTGTAGAGAAATTCGATGGGCTGATTCAAGATGCCAAGCACATTCACCAGCAAATAGTTGAGAAATCCTGTTTCTCGCAAAATGCCAATCCAGGCATAGACTCGAATCAGCTCATTCACCCAAAACGGCGTTGCCAGCAGCAGAATAAACAGCAGTTTTTGTCGCCCTTGCAGCACTTTAGCTAGCATAAAGGCAAGTGGGTAGGTCACAATCAGGGTTAGCAATGCCACGATCAGGGTGTAGAGCAGAGTCTTGGCAAAGACCCGAATAAATATCAAATCGCCATCCTGAAAAATAGACAGGTAGTTGGCAAAGGTCAGATGGTCATCTCCTAAGGTATACAGCGACTGTACAAACAGCCCCAACTGCGGCAAAACCACTAGTACGATGATCCAGATAAATAATGGACTGGCAGCGGCGATCGCCTTCCAGTTTATAGAGCGTTTGGGGGAGACAGGGTAAGTCTGCATAGCACATTAAGATAGACGCCAAGTCGATCCGAACGAAACAGAATCAGAGAAGATGAAGGATGAAGATGTTTGCCAATTCGTAAAATGACAGGCTCGATGCCTAATCGCACCAAACACAGCAACTGTCAAACTTCAGCTAGCTGAGCGTGCTGCAACTGGCGCATCTGCTCACTATGCAGCGCCGGAAAGCAAATCACATCAGTTGCGTGCCAGCCAATTTGCACGGGTTCACCCTTGTAAGGCAATGCTGTGTAGGCTCCTCGCGTCAGCAAGACAGTAATTGATTTGCTATAGCCAATATCAACCAGGCAGCGAACGATCGCTCCATCAAAGATGACATCATTGACAATGCCTGGATGCAAATTGTCGAGGTTTGATTCGCCAGATAGCGGCAGAATGTAGACTTTCTCAGGTCGCAGAAACTGGAGATAGGATCTGCCCACTTGCATATCAGGACGTGGAGTGACACGTAGACTCAACCCTTCGGCTTGTAGATACGCATAGGAGTCTATCCTATCTGTCACCACCCCCTGAAACGAGTTACTTTCACCCACAAAGCTCGCGACAAAGGGGTTAGTGGGTCGGCTATAAATTTCATCGGGCTGACCGACTTGCAGCACCTGCCCCTCATGCATCACCGCAATGCGATCGCTCATGACCATGGCTTCACTTTGGTCATGGGTAATATAAACAAAGGTAGTGCCAATTTGATTTTGTAAGTGTTTGAGCTGGAGTTTCATCTGTTCTCGCAGCTTTAGATCCAGAGCGGAGAGGGGTTCATCTAGCAGAACCACTTCAGGTTCAAGGACGAGACAACGGGCGATCGCCACCCGTTGCTGTTGCCCTCCCGAAAGCTGCCCCGGCATCCGCTGACCAAACCCGCTCAACCCCACCGTTTCTAGAATCTGCTCGACTTGAACATTGATCTGTGCTTTGGGTACTCTGGCCATCTTTAGCCCAAAGGCCACGTTGTCAAACACTGACATTAGCGGAAAGAGTGCCAGCCGTTGAAATACCATGTTGGCTTTGCGGCGATTGGGCGGCACTCCGTTCATGTGCTTGCCCGCAATGAAGATGTCGCCCGCAGTGGGTTCTTCAAAGCCCGAAATCAGCTTGAGCAGAGTGGTTTTGCCGCAGCCACTAGGCCCCAAAATCGAAAAGAAAGCTCCCCGTGGCACGCTCAATGAAACATTTTGCACGGCTGTGAACGTGCCAAAGTGCTTGGTGACGTTGCTCAACTGGACATCAATGGGATCAGTCATTTAGTCCTCCAGCTATCTTTCATGACACGCAGATATAGCAAGATGAACAAAGAACCTCAGCCCATGCCCATCACCCACCCATGGGATCTGGTGAGCACTCGATGTTTTGCTCATCCTACTTTTCGGATTGTCGTTTAACGACTTGCCCTTTAACGACACCCAGCTACCCACCTGCAACTTGTAGTTTCTCAATATAGCTGTTGACTACGTCTTCAAACTCAGCCGAACGCGGTGGATACCACTTAATATTGTCAATCGCCTCAGGAGGAAAGCTCTCATCAACTAAGGCTTTCAGCTCTGGAGACCAGAACTCAGTAGCTCCTTGCACCGGAGAAAGAAAGCCCCCACCCTTGGTGAGTTCGCCCGCATTTTCGGGGTCATACATGAAGTTGATGAAGGCATAGGCTGCATCAATGTTTTCAGCGCCAGCGGGCAAGGTAAAGGTGTCCACCCAGCCGAGTGCGCCTTCTGCTGGAGCCACAAATTTAATATCCGGGTTTTCCTGGCTCAGCACCCACCCCGTGCCATCCCACCCTTGCGAGAGAATAGTTTCTTCGCTGAGCATGAAGTCGATGTGCTCCTGGCGGCTCGTCCAATAGGCTTTGACATTGCCTTTGCAGTCGGCCAAATAGGTATAGGCGGCTTCGACCATTTCTTCCCAGCCTTCAACGTTTTCGGGTTCGTCGAGGGCAAATTGGAAGGGGTCATAGCCCAGGGCATACATCGCGCCTGCAAACGTCGGGAACCGAGAGCGATAGGTGACCTGCCCAGCATATTGCGAATCGCACAAGTCGCTGTAAGAATCGATCTCGCCTGGAGCAACCTTGGCAGTGTTCACAACTAGGCCAGAGGTGCCCCAAACCGCAGGTAGAGAATAGACCGCACCCCCCACGGTTGAATAGTTGGCTACTTTGTCAGCGAGCGACTTGACCAATACATCCGGGTTTTCAACTCGGCTCAAATCCAGCGGCTGGTAGATATCAAACTGCTCTTGCGCCAATCTGACATTGTCAACCGATGGAAAGGCGAGATCATAGCCTTCACCGCCTGTCGCTCTTAGCTTGCTGATGATTTCACCATTGTCTGCAATGTAGGTGACTTCTACCTCGACGCCAGTTTCGGCCTCAAACTTGTTGATCAGCTCGTCGGGGGCATAGCCTTCCCAGGTGAGGATACGCAGTGTCCCGCTAATATCACTGGCTGATGGCTCCTCAGCAGCACTTTCAGATGATGTCGAATCGGTTGGGGCAGAACCGCTGCATGCGGCCAGCAAGATCACGAATGCCCAAATTAATCCAGCCATAAACGAACGACGAGTGTTCATTGAACTATCCTCATTGGAAATTTAGGTGATGAATCAGAATCGGATGGAGGGGTGTCATTGAACCCCACATTGAACTCAGGTCGGCATGAAGTCTGTTGAAAACCAGGAATCGGCTGAGCAGTCATTGCTTCAGCCAATGGAATGCTCAAGAGTTGGCAGATAAGAGGGGCGATCGCCAACTGAGAAATTACCCCAGGATAAACACCAGGGCGAAACTCAGACCCCAGGCAGAACAGCGGTACGTCGCGCACATCTGACAACGGGCCTCCATGCTGACCATCTGCATTCATGCCGTGGTCAGAGGTAATCAAAATGGTGTAGCCAGCATCGCGCCATTGGGGTAAGAGCTGTGCCAGCAAGCTATCAGTGGCGATCGCCCGTCCTCGATAGTCTTTTGAGTTGCCGCCAAACCGATGACCGACGTCATCAATGCCCATCGGATGAACCAGTAAAAAATCAGGGTGCCACTGCTGGCGCAGCATTTCGGCATCGGCAAACAGGTGAGAGTCGGGATAGGTATCAACCCAGTAAAAACTCCCATGCTGAATCGGCAACTGGGGGTCATGCTGATGGCGATCGCGCTGCCAATCAAACGGCACGCAGTTATACAGTTCACTAAACCAGGAGTACGCAGCAGCAGCGGTGGTTAAACCTGCCTGACGCGCCAGATGAAACACACTCGTTTGATTCGACAGCCGCACCTCATCGTTGGATGTGATCCCACTGACTGAGGCTGATGTGCCAGTCAACAGCACTTCATAGAGCGGACGTGACAGGGTCGGCAATTCTGCTCTAACTGGGTAAAAACTGACACACTGTGTTTCGATCAGGTGGCTCAAAAACCCCATCGACGATTGAGCCACATCTAATCGCAACCCATCTAAAATCACCAAAATAACTCGATTTGACACACCAGCCCTCGAAATCAGTCCTCAATAGGCTCTAAACATGTGTTCCTAGCAAGAGGGCGATCGCCCAAGCAGGATATAAATGTCTAGACATCTAGATAAACGGTACGGCAGGATGCGAGTTTGCGGGTTAATTCTGAATTAAAACCACTTGAACATAAAATTAAGGCTGGCAAATGCGGGATTCTCTCTGAGAGGGAGTCTAGTCCGATTGCCCATGCATTCCCCCAGCCAGCCACTCCTCTGCCAAGCCAAACGACAGCGTCATCCCAGCGCCGCTGAGAGCATTAACAACGGTTACTCCTGGTTCTGGATGAACGACCCACTCCGTGTAGCCGGGGCGTTTGGCATAGACCCCGTGCCAGGTGGCGGCGATCGCCCCATCAGACACATTAGCAAACGTCTTCAGGTAGTTGAGAATATAGTTGTTGAGCAGCTGCTGATCAAACGGGTCAGGATTTAGTCCATATTCATGGGAATCGCCGATGATCAGCTCGCCCAAGGCATTCTGCGACATCATCACATGAATACCCCACCGGGGAAAGTGGGGCGTCTCCCTGGCAATGCGGGCTTTGAGTATTGAGAGTGACGGACAGTTGGCAAATGCCTCATAGTGGGTCAGCGTTAGCCCGCCACAGAGAGAAGGCCCCAAGCGCCAGTTCTGGGGTTGCGGCCCGGTGCGCATCATTTGCAGCTTGACTTTGATGAGCCCGCTCTCAGCATAGAGATGTGGGTAGAGCGTCTCAAAGTCGGCTCCGCTGCACACCCAAATCTGGTCAGCTGTCCAGGATTGGCCATTGACGATTAGGTAGGGATGGGCGATCGCCGTGACAGTGTGACTCCAGCAAAACTCGACCCCATACTGTGCAGATAACAACTCAGGCAATGTGCGGATGGCTTCGCGGGGGTCAACCACCATTTCCAGGGGGCTCCAGAGGGCGGCTAGCAGGCCGTCGGTAATTACGGCTGGGCTTTTGGCTGCTACCTCATCTGCGGTCAGCAGCTTAACGGGGCGATCGCTGCGGCTAGCCTCATCTGCAAATTCTTGCAGCACGGCCAGTTCATCGTGTCGATAGGCCAGATGCAGCGACCCGCTGGGGGTGAGGGCAAAGCCTGCCTGACCTGCCAGCTCTTTCCAGATGTGACGTGATCTGAGTGCCCGTTCATATAAGGCTCCGGCAGGTTGGCCAATGGGCCAGATCATGCCAAAGTTGCGAATTGACGCGCCGATAACTTGGGGATGACGGTCAAATACAGCCACCCGATGCCCCCGCTTGGCGGCGGCTAGCGCATGAGCCAGCCCCACGATGCCAGCCCCGACAATGGCTACGTCAGCATGCTTAGCAGCGATAGAATCGCGATTCATGATAGAAATCTCCCTGTCTCCCTATCTAGGCTCTGTGCTCTAATTGGGCGATCGCCCCTTTGAGTTCTAAGAGAGAATCAAGCAAGCCATCATGAGGATAGGCCGCCAGTTCGTCGCGGCAATGGCTCCCACTGGTGATTCCCAGAGAGAGACGACAGCCTGCATTGATCCCAGCAGCCATATCCGACGGCGTATCACCAATCGTGACTACTTCCTGTGGGTTGCTGATGCCTAGCCAATACATCGCCTTTTGGATCATGAACGGAGCCGGACGACCTTCCTGGTTATAGATTTCTGAGGGCGTCACCGATGCTTGAATGATTGACTCCGCCGATCCGACATGCCCTGCATTTAGTCCCTGATCCCAACCCAGCCGATGCAGAATGATGTTGGTCACGTCACGATAGAATCCTGTATTCAGCGCAATCTGAATGCCCTGGGCGTTTAACCAGTCAAATAGGTCGAGACAGCCCGCAGTCGGCGCAACTGGCTGGGTGCGATAGTAGTCTTCCAGGATGAATTTGAACTTAGAGAAGGATGCTTCAACGCGATCGCCATAATCCAGATGCTTTGCCCCAATCTGCTCCTGCCAGAGCGTTTCAAACACATAGCGCTTTGACCATCCCATCATGGCCGTAATGCGGGACGACTCCACCACTAGCCCTGTCGCCTCCGCAGCCGCTAAGAAGCAGCGCAGCACCTCGCCCTGATCTTGAACAGTCGTACCTGCCATGTCAAAGACGACAAGCCGAATCAACCCCATAGCCCCACCCCTGCCATCCGCGTGGATTACTTTAGTTGTCTATATGTCTAGACAACTAGACTCACCCTAGCGAAGATTGCCACAATTGACAATGAGTTTTGACCAAACAGAAAGCTTACCCAGTAACTTACCCGTTGACTCGGCAGATGACCGAACAGAAGACGCGACCGAGACGGGCGTGCTAAGCGTCTTATGCGTGGATACTTCCGACGTGTCTTATCTTTCGTGCGTCCTATCAGCTATGCTTTTCCAAATGTCTTAATCTAGGCGTACATCAGGCGTGCGCCACAACTTTCCTCCTTCCTCCTTCCTCCTTCCTCCTTCCTCCCTCCTCCTTCCTCCCTCCTCCTTCCTCCCTCCTCCTTCCTCCCTCCTCCTTCCGCCTTCTGCTCTTATGAATAACGCTGCGATGCCCGTCTACGTCCAGATTGCTGACAAACTCAGACACAATATTCAGCAAGGGGTGTATGGGGTTGAAAAGAAACTCCCCAGTGAAGCGAGCCTCAGTCAACAATTTGGGGTTAACCGCCATACCCTACGACAGGCGATCGCCCTACTCAAGCAAGAAGGTCTGGTGCGCGTTGATCGAGGCCGAGGTATTTTTGTAGCCGATCAGCCGATTCGCTATCCAATTGGTAAGCGGGTACGCTACAACGAGACATTGGAGGCTCAAGGCCGCAAAGGGCGTTACGAAACCCTGCATGCGCTCGAAGTTCCGGCGACGACCAAGGTGGCTGAGCGTTTGCAGATGGCTCAAGGCGAGCCGGTTGTCCAGATCAATTTACTGGGCTTTGCTGACAGTCAACCGCTAATTTTGACAACCAGCTATTTCCCAGCCCATCGCTTTCCGGATCTGGTGGTGCAATTTCAAGATACTCAGTCCATCTCAAAGCTGATGCGCGAGGCCTACGACTGTGACCACATTCGTCGCTGTACTTATGTGTCGGCTCGGCTAGTTCGGCATCACGATGCTCGGCTGCTAAAGCTTTCCCTCAATCAGCCGATTCTACTGGTGGAATCGGTGAACGTTGATCAGCATGAGCAGCCCATTGAATATGGCGTCACCCGGTTTCGAGGAGACAGCATGGAACTTGTGCTGGAAACATTTGAGCGTGGAGCAGCGGATTAGAGGCCGGACAGATCCCCAATAGATCTCTGACTTCTTCTGTCAAACCTCGATCAGTTCTGAATCACATCGTCTGAGAAGCCGGGGATCTCCTAGATACATTTAGCAGCGCTGTAGAAAAGCTCTTAGGATGAAGGGATACCCTGGCGAACCGCCCGCACTGGCAAAAATCCGAGTATCTCTAACGTTAACCCAACCTATACTCAGGTTTAACGCGGAGTTAACTCCATCAGTCGGGTTCTACCCTATTGTTCGTCTAGATGTCTATACAACCACTTATCCTAATATTTGAGGGGTCAGACATGTTTACTAGACGAAAACTTTTAAAGCTGGGGACACGGTCAATCGTGGCGCTGACACTGACAGTATCGGTTGCTGCCTGTGTGGTGGAGCAGTCAAGCACGACTGACTCGACGACATTGCCCTCTGCTGATGCAGTCGTGTCAGAAATTACTGTTTACACAGCACTAGAAGATGACCAGATTGCGGAATACTTGCCGCTGTTTGAAGAACAGCATCCGGATATCAAAGTCAATATTGTGCGCGACTCCACAGGAATCGTTACTGCCAAACTGTTGGCGGAAAAAGACAATCCGCAAGCGGATGTCGTCTGGGGGTTAGCTGCGTCGAGTTTGCTCCTAGCAGACCAGCAAGGGTTGCTAGAGCCCTATGCCCCAGCGGGTCTAGACGCAGTTCAATCTGAATTTCGAGACAGCCAAAATCCGCCGCACTGGGTTGGCATTGACGCCTGGATGTCCGCATTTTGTGTCAATACGATCGAGTTAGACGCCAAGGGATTGCCCATGCCCACGTCTTGGGCCGATCTGGCTGATCCGGTTTACAAAGACCAAATTGTGATGTCGAACCCGGCGTCATCAGGAACCGGATTCCTCTCCGTATCAGCAATGCTGCAAATGAAAGGCGAAGAAGACGGCTGGGCCTATCTCGATGCACTGCATACCAATATTGCCCAGTATATGCACTCTGGCTCCAAGCCCTGCAAAGCTGCGGGCGCAGGCGAATATCCGATTGGGATTTCGTTTGACTACCGCGCGGTGAAGCAGATGAATGATGGGGAACCTATTCAGCCAGTTTTCCCCGAAGAAGGCTCGGGTTGGGACATTGAAGCCAATGCGCTGATCGCTAAAGACAGCATTAACCCAGCGTCTCAGATATTTTTAGACTGGGCCATTAGTCCTGATATTTCCAGACTTTACGCCCAAAGCTTTGCCATTACAGCTGTCAAAACTGACGTGCCCTTACCCGAAGGCTATTCGGTTGATCCAGTGGCTCAGCTTGCCCCCAATGACTTCAACTGGGCTGCCGCCAACCGCGATCGCATTCTTGAAGAATGGACAACGCGCTACGACGCCAAATCAGAGCCTAAAGAATAGCTCGCTCAAAAAACGGGTGTGCAGCCATGCCACCCGTTGATGTTTCAGGAATGGAGTCATGGTTAATCCTTCAGACCAGCAGGCGATCGCCCCTTCTGACTCGGCATATCGTCCTATCGACGTCTTGCCACCGACTGTTTCAACGACGGGACAGCCGATTGAACGTCATCCCTATCTGCGGTTAGAGAACATCCACAAGCAGTTTGGTGCCTACACCGCGCTGCGTCAGATTTATCTGGATGTGTACCCTGGTGAATTTGTCTGTTTATTGGGGCCAAGCGGCTGCGGCAAGACGACCTTACTGCGCATTGTCGCGGGGCTAGAAATGCAGACCAGCGGTCGCGTTATCCAGGCGGGGATGGATATTTCTCGCCTGCCGCCGACCAATCGAGACTTTGGCATTGTGTTTCAGTCTTATGCGCTGTTTCCCAATTTGACTGCCGCCAAGAATATTGCCTACGGCCTCGAAAACGCTCGCTTACCCAAAGCAAAGATAGACGAGCGCGTCAACGAACTGCTCGATCTGGTGGGCTTAGATGGCCTTGAGCATCAATATCCGGCGCAGATGTCAGGTGGTCAGCAGCAGCGAGTCGCTCTGGCGCGGGCGTTGGCGCTATCACCAGGGTTGCTGCTGTTGGATGAGCCTCTATCCGCTCTGGATGCCAAAGTGCGGGTGCGCCTGCGTACTGAAATCGCTCAACTGCAAAAGCGGCTGGGCATTACCACAGTGATGGTGACTCACGATCAGGCGGAAGCGCTGGCCATGGGCGATCGCATCGTCGTGATGGATCGGGGCTATATTGCTCAGGTGGGCACAGCTCAGGCCATCTACCAGCGACCGCAGACGCCCTTTGTAGCCAACTTTATTGGGGTGATGAATTTCCTACAGGGGACGGTTGTTGCGCCCAACCAAGTGCGCTGCGGTAATCTATTGCTGGAGGTAGCAGCTACTGATAGTGATCCGGGGACATTCGTGGCGATCGCCATTCGCCCTGAAGACATTCGCGTTGTCCCTCCTGACTCCTCTGATCGCAGCCAACCCAATGTGCTGACCGCTGTTGTCGAGAGCTTAGAGTTTCTGGGGGCGTGCTATCTCGTCACCCTGCGCCCAGACGGTAACGCCAAGACGCCCATGTTGGTCGAGATTTCTATCTATGTTGCTCAGACCTTGGATCTCAGCATGGATGCAACCCTGACGTTGCACTTGCCACCCCAGCATATCCGTACATTTCCTGCCGAACGCCATGACATCGCCTAGCTCGTCCGCCACTCGCCTCAGCGCCAAGCCCATTCAGCATGTGGCCACCCGCGAAGACTGGATCATGAGAATGCTCTTGTTGATGGTAGCGCTCTGGCTGCTGGTGGGAGTGGTGCTGCCGCTAGTGCCCATGCTGACCCGCAGCCTTCATGATGAGAGCGGCACCTGGATCGGTCTTGCCAACTATCTCCGCTATCTGAGCACGCCCTCGCTGGTGACATCGTTTGCCAATAGCATCTATGTGGCGATCGCCAGCACGGTAATTTCAGTGATTCTCGGCTTTGTCTACGCCTATGCCCTCACTCGCACCACCATGCGCGGCAAAGCCATCTTTCGGACGCTCAGCGTCCTTCCTCTCTACATTCCACCCTTGGCCCACGCCATTGGCCTCATCTATCTGTTTGGCAACCAGGGATTGGTGACTCGCGGCATCTTTGGCCTATTTCCCGGTTGGGATATCCACCTCTATGGGGCCAACGGCATCATCTTGGGTGAAGTGCTGTATTGCTTTCCTCAAGCTGTGATTATTCTGACGACAGCGCTGAGCCTGACGGATGCGCGTCTCTATGAAGCGGCTCAGGCGCTACGCACTCCGCCCCTGCGGACGTTTTTGACCATCACCCTGCCCAGTGTCAAATACGGATTAATCAGCACTATTTTTGTCTGTTTCACCCTAGCGTTTACTGACTTCGGCGTACCCAAAGTGGTAGGTGGCAATTTCAATGTGCTAGCCACTGATATCTATAAGCAAGTCATTGGTCAGCAAAATTTTTCCATGGGAGCCACGATTAGTGTATTTTTGCTGATTCCCACGGTGATTGCCTTTGTGGTCGATCGCATCATTCAGCGCCGCCAAACGGCTCTTGTGAGTGCCAAAGCTGTCCCCTTGCAACCCAAGCCCAATCCACTGCTCGACTGGAGCCTGTTTGCATTTTGCACGGCGATCGCCCTGGCTGCCTTGATTGTGTTTGGCACTATCATTGTGGCGTCGCTGGTGAAGGTATGGCCCTACGACTTTAGCCTCAGCCTTCGCAACTACCAGTTTGGCCAAGTGGGTGGAGGCGGCTATAGCGCCTACTGGAATAGTATCCGCATGTCTTTCTATACAGCAGTTTTCGGCACCATTGCTGTATTTATCAGTGCCTATCTGGTTGAGAAGGGTCGAGGATTGAAAGCTCTGCGCACCATCACTTATTTTCTGTCAACGATTCCCCTGGCACTGCCCGGTCTGGTGTTGGGGTTGGCCTATGTGTTTTTCTTTAACAAACCCACCTTTGCCATTCCAGGAACCGACTATGCGCTAGTCAATCCGCTGGGCGGGCTTTATGGCACGATGGGCATTCTTGTCGTATGTACAGTGATTCACTTTTACACCGTCTGTTTTCTAACTGCAAATACTGCACTAAAGCAGCTTGACCCCGAATTTGAAGCGGTGTCTGCATCTTTGTCAGTTCCATTCTACAAAACCTTCTGGCGCGTGACTGTGCCGCTGTGTTTGCCCGCCATTCTTGAAATTGGCATCTACTATTTCATTAACGCGATGGTGACGGTTTCGGCAGTGATTTTCCTCTATCCACCGTCGATTCCTTTGGCAGCAGTTGCTATTGTCAATATGGATGATGCTGGTGATGTAGCGGCAGCCGCTGCAATGTCTACGCTGATTGTCTGTACTAGCTTGGGTGTCCGATTGGCTTACTGGGGGCTGACATTAGGACTTAGACGGCGATCGCAAGCCTGGTTAGTGCGTTAGGGTGATCCTGAAGGAGCGATCGCCCCTATCCGTCTACCATCCGAGTCTGAATGTCGGGTCGCTGTGCAGCACTTACTCCATCGACAATGGTTTGCTCTAGCATCGGATTTTGTTGGTGAGTAAGGCCAATGCTACTGCTAGGGTGAAACACCACTATTGTCAGGTTCTGGTCATAGGTGCGAAAACGGTGCAAACTGTGAGCCGGAATTACGAATACAGTATTTGGCTCGATGTCGATGATGGTCGTTGGGGTGATAATCTCACAGGTGCCAGCGATCGCCAACCCCACCCGATAGCTGGGGTGAGAATGCAAGGTTTGCTCTACTCCAGATGGGAAATACATTGCATTTAAACACGGCTCACCGCGCTGCATTGGCGGAATCAGTACGGTGCTCATGCCACCATCAATGTAAGCAAGTCGGCCTCTCGACTCAATTGGCCCACCCAGGCTAAACATCCCTCGATAGTTGAGACAAGTAATCACTATGCCTGTTGACTGGGTGCCGTCAAGGTAGCCTCCTCTGGGCAAGCAAAAATACATACCAGCCACCAAACCATACTCTGTGCTGTATTCTTGCCGCCAAAGAGAGGCACGTCCTTGAGCAACAAACCCAAAGTGAGTGCCACTGTCGGGTAGATCAAGCGCCCGTTCATGCCAGGTGCTGACCCGTGCTGGAAATACATCCTGACTCAAATCGTCACTAATCGCCTGCTGTAGTGAGTAATGGGTTAAGGTCATAGGATTGGGTTAAGACTCTTGTGACTGAAGGGTAGAAACAACTCATTGGTGATGGTATGGCGTAGCTCAGGAGACAGCAAACACCCGTCGCTATGCAAGCATTCGACTAAGACCTGAGTGGCATAGTAATACTGCCGGAGTAACGCCTTTTCTGAGGGTGAGAAATGCCACTCTTGACCAATCTGGTGGCGGGTCTTGGCGACAGTTCGGGCTTCATCTGCCACCTGTTTGACGGCTTCATCGTCAGCTCTCTGATCTTTGAGTCGCTGGAGCAGCATTTTCAGGGTTTTGCGCTCATCAGTTTCTAGCTGTCGAGACTCCAGAGCAATCTTAATGGCTATCAGCATAACTGTGTTGGCAGACTGAGCTGCTACAATTCTTGCAGATGGATTGATGCAGGTTTGATCATAGTTGCAGGCAATGGCGATCGCTTTTTGCAACGATACCCCATCTAACATGCGAGCTAAGAAACTCGCACAGACTAGCAAATTAACCGTGCGATCAAGCTGCAAGGCTACAGCGCGGTTCTCATCAATATCAAAGTCAATATCAAAGTAAAAGGCTCGCACAGCCGCTGGGGCAAACCCATAAAATTCTGGAGCATTGGCGCGATCGCCCACATACTGTAAGAAATCCTGCAACCGAGTTGACGCTGCCAGCACCTGATCAACGGCCTGTTTCATCGGCACCAATAGCAGCGATGCATCCCGCAGCATTTCTGAGATGAGCAAAAAGACTTCTCGCCATCGTTTCTCAGTCACATGAGCCACCAATTCTTGACAGGTCATGGCTAATGAGGAACTATGAAACGCAATCTCCCTGGCTGCAAAGTATTCATGAAAGGTAAGGTGAGAAAATGAGTAAATGCGCTTTGCCCGTTCGATCAACAGCCCATGTTGGGCTTCGATCGAGCGTAGAATCGCCTCACTATCAAGCTGGAGTTCGTCTGCAAGGGCAGTTGTTCTAGAAAAGTTGCGAATATAGTCAGCAATGTATTGCTCAACCAGCGTTTGTTTAAAGAAATAGTCTTTTTGTTTAAACGTAATTAGAGCAACATAGCTGAGTAAATCTTCCTTGCGTTGATGAGACAGATTTTTATATACTTGATCTCGTTGAATTCCGCGTTTGGCATCCCACTTCTTCAGCAACGCATCAATGCCTTCCTTATAGAGTTCAGACCGATTGCTGGGGCAGTCTCCAGATTCTTCAAAGGCCAAACATACCAGCGTTAGCAGCAAAGGACTAACCGTCAGTTGCTTAATCCGAGGATTTTGATCCAGGTGTTTCAGAAACGTTTCAGGTTTAACCGGCTTATCCTTAAACCAGCTCATTGCAAAGGCTGCAATCTGAGCTTCACCAAAGTCAGCCACTTCAACTTCGGTAAACTTTTCAAACAGATAGTCCCAGGCTGCAATGCGACAGGTAATGACAAACTGACACTGCCAATACTGCTCAGAGAAACTGCGAATCTTAGTCATGACTCGATGATAGTCTTCGGGTCTAACCTCATCCAAGCCATCTAACAGAATCAAGGCTCTCCCAGCATGAAAGACTTGATGAAAGCCAGCAACTAGATGGTCTTGAGATTTGGCCAAATGCACTGGAACGCTGGGGTTCAAATCTCGCAGACTGATATATTGCAATAGATTAGGTTGATCATCCGCTTCAGCAAAATTCTTTAAGGTAATAAAAACAGGCAAGCATCCTGGCTCGAAATGGCCTTCATTACACTGAATCGCCAGATGTTTGAGAAATGTCGTCTTTCCGGCTCCCGGCTTCCCCAAGACAATCAGCTTCTGATAGGTTTGCACTGCGTCTAGTGCAGGCATATACTCCTCTGTCGGTTGTCCCAACCCCACCCGATCAAAGTCTTCAGAATCACAATCTCGCAGTAGTTCATCAATGCGCCTGTGCTGGCGTCCAGTGATTTGTTCTAGAACATTGACACTGATGTAAATATCGTTAACTTCAATCGGATGTGACATATCCAACACCCGGATAGTACCGCAGCGTTCTCGAATGCTAGGATACGTTTCCTGGCGCAGCCCTCGAATCTGATCATCTATCGCAATAGAGGCATTAGTCTGTTGCAGACCCATGACCGGAGTAGCTGATTCAAGGGTGAGTTGAGATAGTCCTGCAATCTCTTGCCAGTTTAAGTCAAGGCGATCGCAAATGTGCATGAAAATCGATTGGGCGATCGCCTTCCCTTGAAAGAAATTGGTAATGGGCTGGCGACTGCACCCTACGAGTGTCCTTAACTCCTCCTTCGTCTGTCCAGTTTTCCTCAACCTCTGTTGAGCAATCTGGACACCAAGTTGAGAAGCGGTGAGGGACGGCTTAGCCATAATGCAATCGAAACGATGCTGGTTTCATGATCATACAGTCTTACCCTGGAATCAGCTAGACCTTATCCATAAATTACTCTAGCCTTACTCAGGAGCTATATTCACATCCCGCGTATTACCCCTAAAAATCTGCATAACTATTCCTTAACCATTCAATCCTTGACATTTGATGCCGCCTAAAATAGGATTTATTCAACTATTAGTCAGGTTTTAAGTAGTCAAATTATTCTTCGATTTCAAGTTCCTAGGAGCTCGTCAATTTGATCCCCTGTCCTTTACTCTATTAGCCATCACGTCCCACGATCCAGGCGCATGAGTATATGAACAACTTTCTGACCCTAGTGGCTATTATCTCTGTACTCATTGGGCTGTTGGGTGGTGGATTCATTGTCTTTTTACTATTTACGAACCGTAAAAAGATTTTGGCCAACAGTCTGACCCATAACGATAGCCTGGCTGGACGCATCGGCACCGTCCAAATTCCGTTTGATTACCGCTCAAAGGGTAAGGTTAGACTTTACATCAACAACTCCATCAATGAAGTAGTTGCCGTTACCGACTATCCTTATTCCTTCCAGCAAGGCGATTCAGTATTAATTGTGCAAATCAAAAATACACAGGCTTGGGTGATTCCAGGCAATATCTTTGATGAAGAGCCATAGTATAGAACTCTCAGAGTTTGTAAGAAATAAAAGTAGATGATAGAGAGTATAAAGGAGCTAGCTTGCAACTATCTCCTCAATTCTTCAACTCCCTATAAAACCGTGAACATAGTCTTCGACGGTCACTTGCTAGTCAGTTGGTCATTGGTCTTTTAATCCATATAATGGGAGCTACTTATGCACTCTAGTCATCAATTAGACAGCAGATTCCAGCGGCAGGTTTATATCGAGCTAGTGCAGGCTGAAACAATTTCCCCACCTCTGCAAAGTACATTGGTGAGGCTACCGAATCGACAAGAGTTTGTTCAAGGAGGTGGATTGCTTGCGTTGGGAGTCGTCGCGGCTATCCTTGGCGTTTGGTTTCTGCGGTCATTTTTAGTGGTTGCTAATCCCAATGAAGTCGTGATCCTCTCAGGGCGCAAATGGCGAAATGAAGATGGACAGGATATCGGCTTTCGCATCTTACAGCGGTTTTCAGATGAATAAGCCACAATGAGCGAACCAACCAAGGGGAT